>JAJPJE010000125.1 GCA_021324365.1 Terriglobia bacterium
GCCCGAGGAGAGCACCATACCTCAGCGCAGAGGCGAAAGGAGTACGTTGTGAGAGAAAAGGGTACAGTGAAGTGGTTCAATGGGGCCAAGGGCTATGGCTTCATCCAGCGTTCCACCGGAGAAGACGTTTTCGTCCACTACTCCGCTATCCAGGAGAACGGTTATCGTTCTCTCAATGAGGGCGAGACAGTGGAATTCGACCTCTTGAAGGGCCCCAAGGGTTATCAGGCTGCAAACGTCAGCCGGGCATAACCCCTTTTTTTCCAGCTAGAGCGATAGTTGACGCGGGCACTCAGCCCGCGTCTTAAAATCTGAAGCCTATTTCAATTCCAGCGTCACTAACTCCCCATCTGAGCCCGGACCAGGTTTGTAATTCACCAATACACGTCGGTTCTTCCAGTCGCACGAAAACGTCTCGTCACTGCCGATGACAATCACCTGTTTCGCGTCTGGTGCCTTTAGACGGAGGCGCTTGCCGCCCGCCTCCAGATTTACTGTCGCTGCCGGAGGAACCGAGCAGTCAACGTTTAACAGTTCTGCATACATATACTTGGTGGGCCGGGGTGTTGCCGTCTGTTGCTGGGCGTTCGCGGCAGCGGTCAAATCGTCTAAAGTCTCGACCTTCTCTCCAGGGGCCGCCCGCCATTGTGGTGAAGTCAGATCCTGCTTATATCTCTCGGCGTACAACCCTTCGACATGTTTCTCCTGCAGAGACTGTGATTGCTTCGCCTGCATGGCCTGCAATCTCTGGTTCGCCACGGTCACGATCTGCGGATCGGAACTATTCCGAACGCGGTTCAACACCGCAATGGCTTTGTCGAACTGGCTCGCGTCTGCATAGTACTGTGCCAAATCCAGCGCGTACTGTTCCTGCCCCGGATGGAGCTGCACCGCCTTCTGCGCGTTCACGATTGCCTGCGGATACCGCTGCTCCAAGGCATAGGCATAGGCGAGCAGGTTGTAGGCGTCCGCATATTGCGGATAGATCGCGATGGCCGTCTCCAGTTCGCGTTCCATGGGTACGGAACTGGAGGGTTCCTGTCCCTGTGCCACAGCGCGATCGTGCATGTATCGTGCCGCCAGATAGTGTGGCTCAGGATCCTTGGGAGCCGAAGCCATTGCACGCCGGATACACTCGGAAGCGTTTTCGAAATCCTTGTTCTGCAGATAGATGTAAGCGAGAGCGCGATTCGCAACCGCATTGTCGGGATCGGTTCGCAGGACATCTTTCAGCTCACCCAGCGCCTGCCGCCGGTAGTCACGCGAGTGCGCATGCAGATCTGCTACTTCAGCTGCCGCGGTGGCCACGTCCACCTTGTTGAAGGGAAACCCAGAGTAATCCAGTACCAGGGGCTGTAGCATTTGTACTGTCAGCGGCGATTTGAAGTAATCGCGAAGTGCCTTTTCGAACTGATCTTCGCTCATGCCGAAGGCCTGCTCCACGGCCTGTGGCACCGGTACCTGCTGGATTTGGGACAACTGCAGGTAATTGAAGAGTTGCGGCAGCTGTTGCTTCGACATCAAGTAATGCACCAGCAGCCACGACTCGGCATAGAAGATTGCCCGCCGGCTGCGCCGGTTATAAACGTCGGAATCTGTCTGCGCCAGCATCAGTTCTTCGACATTCATCCAGGGCATGTTAGTGAGCGCCATCCGGTTCGCATCCGAGATATTGCCAATCTGCAACCCGGTATTGGTGATCTTCATGGTGGCGAAATATTCCGCCAGGCCTTCGTCGAACCACGCGGGAACGGGCGGGAAGTTCGCGTGCACCAATGCATGGATGTACTCATGTAACGCGGTACCCCAATCTTCAGTCGAGAGATCCAGGGCAATGAAATCACGATCCGGCGAGGCTTCGAAAAATCCGGCCATATCAACCGGCTTACCCTGATACAGCGGCGCATATTGCATCAACTCGCTGCGACTTCGGAAGCCGATGATCTGCAACGGTACCGGCAGGTTCACTGTTGATTTCTGCAGCACCGATCCGAAGACATACCGCATCTGCTCAAAGCGATACACCACCTCTCGGCCATGCTTCGTGTCCGTGTCCGTCAGGACAACGAAATGGTTCGAATGCACCTCCATCCAGTGCTGCTGCTCGGAGGATGCGAACATTGATTTGCAGAAGAACAGCAGGATTAGCAGGGAGAGAAAGCGAAAGTGCTTTGTGCGACCCATGGTATCCGCGCCGGCCCGGGACTGGCGAATTACAGCTGGCCCTTGATAGGAAGATGCTAGCACGATGGCTGCAGGCTTGCTGCGGCCGCATGCATTGTCAGGCCAAGTGAGCTAGTTAGCCCCTCCGCCGGCCTGAGGTTCAGAGGCCGCCATGAGCGGCTGCAACCTGCCTCGGATCAGGGTTTCCACCTGCGACCAAACTCGCGGATCGCACTCGATCGAGGTATGTCCTTTGAAAAAAAAACGGTCGTACCACGGATAATCACGGCATTCGGGCGGCGCCTCCCTGTAGTGAAACCGGAAATTACCAAGAATCTCTGTGTGGGACGGATCCTGTGCCTTGATTCGAGGCAATCCGTGGAGAAGTCCAGCTGTTTGGTAAAAGTTCGCCGCTTCATTGACGTTTGGCGGAATCGTGGAATCGTCGTTCCCGAGTTTACGGATCGTATCAACCACCACCGTCAGCAGGACCGGGATATTATCGCGTTCGAGTTCGCGTGCCAGCGTCATCGCGGCCGTTGCACCCCAACTATGGCCGTACAGAATGATCCGCGCTTGCTGCTTTTCCTGCCCGGAAAGACGGCCATCGCGATCCTGGTCAAGCCAGCGAAGGATCAGCTTGTGAGCCTGCCAGACCTGCCGATTTTGCAGCACTTCAACGTGCGCGTCTGATCCGTATGAAGCTTTCAACCGGTGCGCAAGCTGGACCTCGGAATGGCGAAGGTCGTTCTTGTGAACAAAACCACCAACAAAGCCGATCACAATTCCTGGGGAACCCGGGGACCGCTGCGTCGAAAGCTGGGTTTGCGCTTTGGCAATACTCGGCCGAAAAAGAGCGCTGCAGGTCAATACCAGCAGCAAGACTGCAAGGCCCGTAGCGCTCTTCTCGCAGAGTAGCTTGCTGGAGTTTTCTGTCCGCATCGCGAAAGCCCTTTATGCGTACCTTCGATGTCAGTTCCATTCGCCGGGAGGCAAATTTGCAAAAAAGCGGTGAATTTTTGCGCCGGACCAGATTGGCACTTTGCCAAATAATCCAGTAAGAGGCGCCCGCCTGCGTTGATTACGTGCTGTGCGGGTGAGCAAGGTAATGCTGCCGTAGCAGGTCCTTGCCGTAGTCATTTCCGTTCGGTGTTCGCACCACGCAATGGATATGCTGCTGTGTTGGCTTCATCGGGTCGGCGGCAAATTTCCTGAGATTCGCCGGGCGCTGATGATCGAACTCAATCAGGATGACCGGGTTCTGCACACGGTAATAGAACACGCTTTCGGGCTGCGTGCCGCCTATCCAGGTAAACCAGGTGTTGTCGAGATGCCGATCAACTTCGTCCATTTTCACGCGTGTATGACCGTCGTCCATGTTGCTTACATACAGGTGGACGAGATCTCGGAATCGTTGCCGGGCCTGACCGCTCAGATCGTTGACCTGCAAGCCGGTGTAATCGATTACCACGTTGTCTTTGAAGGCTTCCGTGAGATTGTTATTGCCGGTTTTGGAGAAGTTCAGGATCGCGCGCTTGCGCTGTATGTCCGACAAGGAACTCAGCATGGCTAGCCCATCGTTCTGTTCCTGCTGGAGTATTTCCAGACCCTTATACTTACCGGACGGCGCCTTCACCGGCTCAGATCCGATAAACAGAGGCGTCATTACCACCTGATCGCCGAGCACGAAGTAGTTGATGATCGCGTGATGTCCTTCCAGCTTCCAGCCCCAAGGTTCAGTTGCAGAAGGACGGCCGTACACCTGCATGTAATACAGCCACTCTCCCAGGAAAACGTGGTCTTCCGACAGTTCGGCCAGCGTTTCGTTGAGTCGCATGATGTTGCGAGTCAGCTCGAATCCCTTTGCACTTAGGGAAGCGCGGATTAAACCGAATGCGGCTTGCCGCTGCGCCTCGGTCATATCTGCGAAGCAAACTCCCTGGCGCGCGTAAAAGTGCTGATTCATCCACTTTCGCCACTCGACGTCATCGACCGGAAACACGGTTCGCGCCAGTTGCACCGGAGTTAGCGAGGCGATGAACTTTTCCGCAGCGTTCCGCACAGGTTCGGCCGAGACGCCACTGGGCTTGATCTCGAAAAGCCCAGGTATGACCTCGCCATTTGTTGTGATTCCCTTGAACGGTGCGGCCAGGCCTTCTTTCTCGTAATCCTCGGACATAATGCGAAACCGCTCCGCCATCTCCGAGGGACTCTGGCGTTCCGTCTGCCCCAGCGCCCACGGCGCGAGCACTGCGGCTGAGATGAGGCTGGAAAGAAATTCGCGACGCGTTGGAACTCCGGGATTCGCACGCGAATGCGCATGTCCGTGATGATGAAGATTGTGTTGCAAGCTTGCCTCCGGGAGAGTGGCGGGAACATAACACGAGCGCAGCTCTTCGGCAACACAGATTGGTCTTCCGGTGCAGATTTTCGGAATGGCGAGGTTTAGTCCGCTACTGCGGAGCTGAAGCGCCGTCGCAGAGCTTCCATTGCCCACCGTGCATGTTCGGCCACCACCGGATCTTTGTCTGCAGCCAGCCCTTCGAGAACCGGCAGAAACCGCTCTTCCCCCGAGTTCGCCATCGATAACACGGCATTGCGCCGCAGGCCCTGTCGCTTCGCCCGCGTTACCGGCGATCCGCGGAAGGTCTGGCGAAACTCTTCTTCCGAGATAGTCGCCAGCCAATCGAGGGCGGGATTGACCAATTCCTGCCGAGTCTGAAATTCGGGCGTGTTGTTCAGCGGCGCCTTGCGATTCCATGGGCACACGTCCTGACAGATGTCGCAGCCAAAAACCTGGCGTCCCATTCGATCGCGGAATTCCAATGGGACTTCGCCGCGCTTCTCGATTGTGAGATAGGCAATGCAGCGCGAAGCGTCCATTTGATGAGGGGCCGTGAATGCGTTTGTCGGGCAGGCGTCGAGGCAGCGCGTGCAGGTGCCGCAGCGGTCTGACGCTGGCAGATCGGGAGCGAGTTCCATCGATGTAAGGATTACTCCAAGGAAAAACCACGATCCGAGTTTCTGGTTGATAAGACAGGTGTTCTTACCGATCCAGCCCACGCCGGCGTATTTCGCGTAGATGCGCTCGACGATAGGACCAGTGTCGACGTAGCAACGGCTTCGGATTTCTGGAGCCGATTCGAGCAACTTGCTTTCGACCCGGCGGAGGCGCTTCATCACGAAATCGTGATAGTCACCGTTAAACCAGGCGTACCGAGAAATCCAGCCTTGGCTGGGTTCCGCAGGCATGATGGAATACGGCTCCCCAGTGTGATAGTTGAGCGCACAAACAATAACGGAACGCGCCCATGGCGCAACTCGATTGAGCGATGCTCGTTTCAGTTCGCCACTTTCATCGCGAGATTCGAGATAGCGCATCTCGCCGGCATGACCATTGGCGATCCACTCGGGAAAGTAGTCCAGCTCTCGAAATTCACGGACCGGCGAGATTCCGGCCAGATCGAATCCGGCATCGGCGGCAGAGCGCTTGACGAGAGCAGACAGGGAAGACTCGGTCACGTATCTATTATGACCGAAGCGACCGAAGTGATCGCGACTGGGCTTTGGAATCGGGAAATCGGGTAAATGGCAACCGGGTAATCTGAAAACTGAAAGGCACGGAAAGGCCGATAGAGAGCTTTTACCAGCTTCCGGTCGTCAGATATTCATGCACCGACTTCGCCGCCTTGCGGCCCGCTCCCATGGCGAGAATGACCGTCGCACCGCCAGTCACGATATCGCCTCCGGCAAACACGCCACGCTTGGAAGTCCGTTGCGTCTCCGGATCGGCTTCGATGTAGCGCCACTTATTAGTTTTCAGATCGGGCGTGCTCGACTGGATCATCGGATTCGCGGTGGTTCCAACGGCGATGATGGCCAAAGCTGCTGGCCTGGTGAATTCCGATCCGGCGATTGGCACAGGGCGGCGGCGGCCCGAAGCATCAGGCTCGCCGAGTTCCATCCTTTGGCAGCGTACCGAGCGGAGCCGGCCATGTTCGTCTCCGAGGAACTCGACCGGGTTGACAAGCATTTGAAAGTCGACGCCTTCCTGTCTGGCGTGCGCGACTTCTTCTTTGCGGGCGGGCATTTCGGCCTCGCTGCGGCGGTATAGCAATGCCGCCGACTTCGCGCCCAGTCGCAGCGATGTTCGCACCGCATCCATCGCCGTATTGCCGCCGCCAATCACCACCACATCCTTGTCCTTGCAGTCATAGAGCGGCTCGTCGTATTCGGGGAAACGATAGCCACGCATGAGATTGACGCGTGTGAGGAACTCATTGGCGGAAAAAACACCAACAAGATGCTCCCCAGGAATGTTCAGAAACACCGGCAAACCGGCTCCGGTCGCAATGAACACGGCGTCGTAACGCTCATTCTGCATGAGTTCGTCAATCGTGACAGTCTTGCCGACGACAACATTGGTTTCGAATTCGACGCCCATGCGGCGGAGGTTGTGAATTTCCTGGCGTACGATATCGCGGGGCAGGCGGAATTCCGGGATGCCGTAAACGAGCACGCCGCCCAGTTCATGCAGTGCTTCGAAAACCCGAACTTCATGGCCCTTCTGAATCAGATCACCGGCGCAGGAGAGTCCGGCTGGGCCGCTGCCCACGATTGCGACTTTCTTTCCGGTTTTCCTTGCGACCGGCGGGAGACCGAGCTTGCCTGTTTTTTGCTCGTAGTCCGCGACGAATCGCTCGAGGTATCCGATGGCCAGCGAATCGCCTTTCTTATTCAGGATGCACGCGCCTTCACATTGGTCTTCCTGCGGACACACGCGTCCGGTAATCGCAGGTAACGCATTGTCTTCACGAATCTTTGCAGCGGCCCCCAAATAATCTTCAGCGAGAATGAGGTCGAGGAATTCACGTACTTTTACTCCGACAGGGCACTCGATCATGCACGTCGGCTTCGCACACGCGATGCAGCGCAGCGCCTCCTGCCGCGCTCGTTCTACCGGCAGCCCAAGATTAACTTCTTTGAAGTTATGCGTACGTTGCTGCGCATCCTGTTCGGGCATGTGCTGCCGCTGAATTTTCATGCGCTCTTTGTTGGGGAGCGGATTAGGAGGCATGATTCACCTCAGAGGTCTCTTCGCCACTTATAGCCTCGACAAAGTGCTTTTTCATTTCCATGCGAATGATTTCCAACTCATGCTCAGGATTTGCCAGAAGGTCCTTCAGCGCTTGTTGCTCTTTGTCTCGATACGCGCTGTTCCGTTCCGTGAGTACGTCGAAGTTAACAGCTTCGGCTTCGAATTCGGGCCCATCGACGCAGGCGAACTGGTTCTTTTTATTGACGAGAACGCGGCAGCCGCCACACATACCCGTCCCATCCACCATGATGGAGTTGAGACTGACGATGGTCTTGACGCCGGTAAACTTGGTTTCCTTAGCGACGGCGCGCATCATCGGAACCGGGCCGATGGCGAGAATGTAGTCGATCGGATATGGTCCAGAGAGCAGGTCTTTCAATTTGTCTGTGACTAAGCCTTTGCGCCCATAGGTTCCGTCATCAGTGCAGATATGGGTTTCGTTACTTACCTTGCGAACTTCCTCCTCCAGAATGACAAGGTCGCGTGAGCGCGCGCCGAGAATGGAGATGACATAGTTGCCTGCCTGGCGCAGCGCGCGGGCCGTCGGCAAAGCGATCGCCGTCCCGACGCCACCGCCGATCACCACCGCAGTCCCGTAGTGCTGAATTTCGGAGGGCTTTCCCAGGGGCCCGACAATGTCGAGGATTGAATCACCGGCTTCCAGCATGTTCAGCAAACATGTGGTCTTACCGATTCCCTGGACTACCAGCGTGATCGTGCCTTCATGCGGATCGGAGTCGGCAATGGTCAGCGGGATGCGCTCGCCGTGCTCGTACAGGCGCACGATGACGAATTGTCCCGGTTTTTGTTTGCGGGCGATGCGGGCGGCCTCAATCACGAACATCTTGACGCCGCGACCAAGCTCACGAGTTTCGAGAATACGGAACATGGGGACCTCCGGAGAGACGCCTCTACAGCCAATGTTCTGCACTCATGACCAAATGGTCTGTGATAAAGATCACTTCCGCATGGTTATGCGCACGCAAGGAGGGCAGGGCAACCGTGATATGCGGCGTATGCCGGTTACTTTGGTTCAGGTCATGACCCGCGGATACTCAGGTTTGCGGAGCTTTCCATCGTATTCTCGATGCTGAGGAACCACTTATGAGGCACCGAGAGATTGTGCTTTTTTGGCTTCTGGCATTCGCTTCGGCAGCGTGGGCACAGGCTGCAAAGCCGCAGACACCCCGTGAGGCTCTGATCGAGATGATCGCATCGCCAACTCCCGGCACGTTCGATGCGCATCTGCTGAACGAAACTCGTGCCAAGCTGAAGCAGCTGAAACAGAGCGCGCAACAGCAGTTTGCTTTGCCATTGATGATGATGAATGCACAGACGCAATCGAACACGAACCTGAAGTGGAATGCGACCGGTCCGGTGCTCGTAGCCTTTGATACGCCGAAAACCGGCGGGCGCATGGAAGTGCGAGTCGATCGCGATGTGATCAAAGGCAACCATGACGAAATGGAGCTGTCCTTCCATGCGATTAAAGATGGTCATGAGGATTCCATGGCGGTGACTCCTCACCTGCAGCTGCAGATGAAATCCGAAGAGAACGTATGGAAATTGAGCGAGGTCGGATTCTCCTTGGCGGTCAAGCTCGATGGCGCGCTGATAGACGGCATTCAGAAGCAGATGGAAACAGCCGCCACGCAGATGCGCACCGCGAATGCCACGCACGGCGATGCTACGTTTTCCATGAGCAGCTCAAGCTCCATGAGCCAGTCGCCGGCAGTGTTTCGCGCCCCGAGCACGAGTGAAAGCAAAGCGATGTCTGCGGTGAAAAGCATCATTGCCGCAGAAAACAGCTTCAAGTCCGCGAATCCACAGGTGGGATACACCTGCAACATGAGTGATCTTGGCGATGCAGCGCCGGCCCAAGCGCAGGTAACAGATACAGCCTTTGGCGGAGATGTGAGAGGTGGCTATCACTACAGTCTCTACGGCTGCCGCAGCAATGGGTTCAAAGTGGTCGCAGTGCCGGCAAATGTACGCGAGCACTTGCGCGCCTTCTGCTCCGACGAGAGTGGGATGCTGCGCTTTGCCGAAGATGGCCATGGCTCAACCTGCTTGAGTGAACATGACCTGGTGAAGTAAACGCCATTCGGAAGTTCCCGGCCGTTAAGGCTTAGAATGTACACATGGCTCGCGGCTGGGAGAGCAAGTCGGTCGAAGAACAGCAGAGTGAGTTCGCTAAGAGTTCAGAAAATAAAGGTGCGCGTTCTCCCGAAGAAGAAAAGCGCATGCACTTGCGTAAGGAATTGCAGTTGAAGCGCGCGAGAGTGCTGGAGCAGTTGCAGCGCTCGCAAAATGCGCGCTATACGGAACTGCTGAACCGTGAACTCCAGGAAGTGGAACGCGATCTGGCTTCCACTGAATAGTTCCGCCAAGCCTGTTCAGTCTGAGCTTTTCACGGCTTCATGTTCGCGGTAGTTCGGCATGGGAAGCTTAAGCAGTTTCATGGGATCCAGGTACGCCCCCTCCCAGCGGACTGCAAGATGCAGGTGTGGTCCTGTGGCTCGCCCTGTACCGCCGCTCAATGCGATTACCTGTCCCTTCTTGACGTGCTCGCCCGGTTTTACTTCGATCTGTGACAGGTGCATGTAGATGGTTTTCAGGCCGTCGCCGTGGTCGATCATCACGCAACCGCCTTCGAAGAAGAGCGGTTGCGCCAATACGACCTGGCCGTCATTGGCGGCACGAACGGCAGTTCCAGAGGCGACTCGGAAGTCGGTTCCGCGATGCACGCTTGCCACTTTGCCGTTGAAGACGCGAGCGGTTCCAAACGAGTCGGAGGCGGGCGCGTCGACGGGCATAGCGAAATCCCCTGACCATTCCGGGTAGGGCTCGCCTTTCAAAAAGGCTACAGTCTTGATCTGCTTATCTTCTTCGATCCGCTTCACTTCTTCGGGGCCGGGAGCGACGAATCGTTGGGGTACGTTGAGCGTTATCTTAGGATAGCTGGTCTTTCCGACGAAGATGGTCTGCTGAAATTCCCAGCGTTCCCCATTCCTTGCCCTCCCAACTAGTTCGAGTTTGTACCTGCCGGCTGGAGTTCCCACATCAACGCCGCCCATACCGTACCAGGTGTTCTTCTGGGTTCCTGGAAAGAAACGAATTTCGCGCCCTAGGAACGTTCCGGTCAACGCTTGCAGCGGCTCGCCCGAGGTCGCCGTGAATATGCAGGGAGACCCGTTGGTGATCCGTTGCGGATTCCAACTGACCTGGAACACGTTGTTGGATGGCGCACCTAGACAGGCTGCGCTAAAGGTAAAGGTGAGGACAACGAAGAGGACAGGCAGGAAGAGACACTTCGAAAATGGTTGCGACACTCACAAAAGCATACAGCGATCGATTGAATTTGGAAAAGAGGAGGCAAGCATCTTGGTCACACCCAGGCGCTCATTGTTGCTTCGGCGCGGGGAGAAGGTTGCAGTTGGCAACACAGCGCGTAACCTGTAATTCGATTTCGGCTTTCTTATGCGAGGCGGTGTTTGCACCTGCTTCCGGCAGAAGCACCAAGGCCTGCGGGCCATCGGCGACGTTCGCCGTGCAGTCGAAGGTGAGAGTCTGGACCCCTCGTTGCTTACAACTCGAGCCGGACATGATGGACTGCAATGAATCTGGGCTGGAATAGACCTGGTCGATGTCCTTGGATGGCACCAGCGTAACCAGCATTGGAATGCCGGCTTTGATCCTGATATTAACGTCCTGCCCGTCATGGTCGGGATTAATGACTGAATACACCTTTGGAACCGGCGTGATTTCGTATTTTTCTTTTACCAGGCGGAACCACTGGAATTCCGGCTGCAGGCAATTGCTGACGCAATTCCAACGATAGTAGGTGATCAGTACATCGTTCGGCGAGATGAATTGCCTTGCTCCGCCCGTTCCTTTTAAGATGGCTCCCACGCTGCGCACGATCGCATTGCTGGGATTGCGCTCATCACGAATAACCAGCACCATGGGACGGGCTGGCGGCAGAGCGCAGGTATAAGTCGTACTCACGACGTGTTCTCGCAGGCAACGAAAGTTCAGGTCATGATTGGAGCGCTCATGTTGCATCGCCGAATTCCATTCGTCCGCGGCTACCATAGCTACGGTAACCGGTTGTTTCGCCTGGATATCGACATGCATGTTGCCGCCGTTCGGACCTGGCCGGTAGACTCTGCCGCCATGAAAATCGGAAGGATCTAGCCGGACAGTTTCGTCGCTGGCGCGAACCCAGTCGAATACCTTGTCCTGTGCAAAGCACAGCGTCGAGAACACGGCAACGAGCAAAAGTGCGTAAGTGGCGGTCCTTCTCGTCATCCTGCTTACATTTAAGTTCAGCCAGGAACGGCGCGACAAAAGCCAACAGGGCATGTCCGGTTACTGCAGTAACAGTCCGGGATAGCCTGCATTACGGGATTCGATACCAGCGAAAGGTGCGCTTGTTCCTTGATCTTTAGCGCTCAATCATTTAGACAGTTCGCTTACTACTGTGGGCGATACGCGCGCGCGGAGTATCAACGTATTTCAGGGGGCGGACTTGGTTGAACTTTCGGGTGATAAACGCAGCTGGCTAGTTCCGGTCGGAGTTGCCATTTTACTTCTCATCCTGTTCCTGCAACTCGCGTTCTCGACGCGGCGTAATTCCATTACCTGGGATGAAGACGATCACATCTACGCCGGGTACATGATGTGGAAGCATGCAGATTACGGGTTAAACCCCGAGCATCCGCCACTGGTGAAGTTGCTCGGAGCGCTGCCGCTGCTCAAAATGCCACTCGCGATGCCGCCGGAGCAAAACCGCTTCTTCAAAATCGAAGCTTTTCTGAACGGCAAGGACTTCCTCTTCAAGAACGACGCGAACGCCATGCTATTCCGGGTGCGACTGGCGGTTTCAATCCTGACGCTACTGCTCGCGTTATTCGTATTCCTCGCAGCACGAGAGATGTTCGGCACAGCAGCCGGATTTATCGCGCTGAGCTTGCTCGTATTTGATCCCAATATCATCGCGCATGGAGCAGTACTCGGAACGGACATAGGTCTCTCGTGTTTTATGTTTGCTTCGATTTATACCTTCTATCGGTATGTGAAGGCGCCGTCGATCGGACGGATGCTCCTGGTGGGACTAGTAGCCGGACTGGGGCTTGCTTCCAAACATACCGCCATCCTGATCGGACCGATGCTGATCATGCTGGCTGCGGTCGAAGTCATTCGCAAGACGAGCCCGAAAGGTGAAAAAAGAACGCGCCACGCGCTTCAACTCGCAGCCGCAGTGGTCGTGATCACAGTGGTGGCCGTGGCCATCTTGTGGGCATTTTACGGCTTCCGGTACCAGGCGCGACCGGCGGGAATGCAAATCAATCCGCCACTTGCCGAGTCCATGCATGGGCTTTCGCGTCCACATGAGGTCAGGGGATTGCAGATGGTGGCGAACTGGAGGCTGCTGCCCGAGTCGTATATCTACGGACTCACCGACGTGCGCATCATGTCAGATTTTTACCAGAGTTTCGTGTTAGGGCGAGTGTACCCGCACGGTGTCTGGTGGTACTTCCCGGTGGCGTTTGCCATCAAGTCGACACTTACACTGCTGATCCTACTGGTAGTCGCAGTCGCCGCGATTGCCACCAGGAAGCTGGACTGCTGGCGCGAAATTCTTTTCCTGACGATCCCACCGGCTTTTTATTTCTTCATCGCGATGATCTCGCGCATGAATATCGGATTAAGACACATACTGCCGATCTATCCCTTCCTGTGGGTGCTGGTGGCGGGCGCAGTATGGATGTTCATCAAGCGTGACAGGCGGTGGCTATACGCCGTGATCGCGTTGCTCGTGTTTCAGGCTGTATCGGGTGCGCGAACCTATCCAGCTTATATGGCTTATGCGAACGAGCTTTGGGGCGGCCCCTCGCAAACCTACAAATACTTGAGTGACTCCAACTCCGATTGGGGACAGCAGCTCAAAGACGTGAAGACGTATCTGGACGCGCACGGCATTAAGGATTGCTGGTTTGTCTACTTCGCTGAGGGCGTGGTCGATACGAAATATTACGGAATCCCCTGCAAGCCACTGCCAACAGCGGATTCTCTGTGGGTAAACGCTCCGATAGAAGCTCCGCCCGCGGTTGATGGCCCCGTGCTGATCAGCGCCGGCGATCTGTCCGGATTTGAATTTGGCCCAGGACCTTTGAATCCGTACGCGCAGTTTCAGAAACTGAAGCCGACCGCGGTGATTGACTACGGAGTTTTTGTTTTCGACGGGCATTTTGAAATTCCTTTGGCCGCTGCCAAGAGCCATATACAGAAGGCCCGTGATCTGATGCAGCAGAAGCAGTTCGGCGACGCGCTGGTGGAGGCGCAGGAGGCGGTAAAACTTGCACCGGAAAACGTCGACAGCAATGCCGTTTTGGGTGATGTGCTGGTGGAATTGAAGCGTCCGGAGGAGGCACGCGCCCTTTATGAGAAGGCTCTCGTTCTGGCGAAGACGGTCGAACCGCAATTCCAGGCCGGTCGTGCAGAGGGCCTCGAGCGAAAGGTCACGGAAAGCCAGGCAATGATGACTAAGTGAGGGAGTTGGAGTCTCTTCACGTTAGAATCGTTGCGAGGCTGCCAACATGGTGAGGTGTTTTCTTTCTGCGGCTCTGTTCCTCGGAACCATAGCGGCATTTTGTGCGGACAACAGAACCATCACACAAGAAGAGTTGGTACGCAGAACCCAGGCGCTATTCGATGCAGTTGCCGTTGGGAATCAGTCGCCGTGGAAGGAGTACTTCGCGGATGATGCGATGTACTTCGACGAGAAGGGGCGAGCGATGGACAAGGCGGCTCTGGTGGCGGATGTCACCCCACTGCCCAAGGGCTTCTCTGGAACGATTACCGTTTTACACCCCCAAAGCCGTTTCGTCGGAGACACCGCGGTGCTGAGTTACGACCTGGATGAAACCGAGACCGTCTACGATCAAAATCTGAAAGCGCGCTATCACGGAACGGATACGTGGATGTATCGCAATGGCGAATGGCAAATCATTGCGGGCCAGATGTTCCGGTATTACGAGGATCCGGCGGTGGGACCGAGCGAAAGCGCTAACTTTAAGGATTATGTCGGGACCTATCAGTTGGCTCCTGGCGTCATGCGTACAGTGACCTCCGACGGCAACGAACTGCTCGTGAAACGAGGCGACCGCAAGGCCGAGCGGTTGCTGCCGGAGTCCGGCGACATCTTCTTTCGGCCGGGCGTGGAGGGGCGAATTCTATTTCACCGGGACCAAAGCGGCCGCGTGATCGCGCTCATTGATCGCCGCAACAATGAAGATATTGTCTGGAAGAAGAAGTAGCGGAGCTTTTGCTAGGCCGCTGTTGACGAGTCCGTTCGCGATTGTGGAACAGTTTTAAGTATTCCATCGAAAGGAAAGAAGAGTTGGAAGGTGCTCCCGCGATGCCGTGTTTGGCTCGACCGAACCTTAATTTCCCCGCCGTGCTTCTCTATGATTTCTTTGCTGACCCAGAGTCCAAGCCCGGTACCTGTGGTTTCTTTCGTGCTGAAGAAAGGCTGAAAAAGGTGTTTCAACGTATCGGTGTTCATGCCCTGGCCTGAGTCTGCAATCGTGACGCGAATGCCCTCGCGCCCGCTGCTCCAATCCCTTGAACGCCGTTCTCGAATACCGATGCGTCCACCTGTACCGATCGCATCCAATGCATTGCCGATCAAGTTGGCAAAGAGCTGACGCAATTCTCCCGCAAAAGCCAGGATATGCTCAGTGCTGCGGTAATTGCGCTCGACGACAATCTCAGCATCCCGAAGCCGCCGCTCATACAGCGCAACCACGGACTCGAGCACCTCTTTGAGGCTGGTACGGGCCGGCTTCGTACTCTGCCGGTAGAAGCGAAGCGTTTGCGTGGCGATGTGAGACACGCGATCGAGTTCTGATTGTGCAGTTGCTAGATACTCTTTTGTGCCAGGGCTTACGGAAGTGTCTCCCTGGATGAGGAACAGCAGGTTCATCACCGATTCGAGCGGATTGTTGATCTCATGAGAGATGGATGCGGCGAGCCTTCCTGCGACTGCCAGTTTTTCGTTCTGGCGCAATGCTTGTTCTGCCCTGCGACGCTCGGTTATATCGCGGAAGAAGACTGCGATGCCTTCATCGGTGGGGTACGCGTGAACATCGAACCACTTGTTAAGAGGATCCGGATAAAATTCTTCGAACTGGACAGGCACTCCTTCGTTCATTGCGCGCTGATATTGTTTCCAGAATTCGCGTCCAACTGCTTCGGGAAATTCATCCCAGATGTTCTTGTAAAGAAGATCACGACCCGCGGCGATCAGAGATCCAGCATTGGCGTTGAGAAACGTAAATCTCCAAGTTTTATCCAGCACGAACACCGAATCGGTGGTTCTCTCCAGAACTTCGCGCCAGCGAGCTTCGCTCGCACGCAGAGCTTTTTCCGAAGAGGCTCTCAACTCGGCGATTTGCAACGCAGATCCGACTCGAACTACAAGTTCCCTGGCAGAGAATGGTTTCGTGATGTAATCGTCTGCTCCCGCTTCAAAGCCTTCGATCTCAGCTTCTTCACCTGCACGCGCCGAGAGCATGAGCACAGGGACACTCACCGTATCGGGATTTCCTCGCACGGCAGCAATCAGAGCTCGGCCATCCATAACCGGCATCATGACGTCGGTAAGCATAAGGTCAGGACGATGTCTTGCGATTGCCGCCAAAGCTTCTTGCCCGTTTGAAACAGCCTCAATCTCGTAATTGTCCTGCAAAAGCCGGCTGATGTACTCCCGCATATCTGCATTGTCGTCGGCGATCAGGACGCGATGGCGCTTAGGATGACTACGGTGCTCCGGTTTGCGAAAGGGCTCGGCGCTTTCCACGCGGTCCATTTCTGGCACCCAGCGTAGCGCCTCCGAAACGAATGCTTCTACTCGCGATGAGTTCGCATTCCTTTTGCCAGAGTACCGGACCCGCTCCGGCGGGAGATGGCTGCTGCCCGTCGGAATGTTCACCAGGAAGCGGCTCCCCACACCTTCCTTGCTTTCTACCGTAATCGAACCGCCATGTATGCGGACCAATTCGTGAACCAGCGCGAGACCGATGCCGGTGCCTTCGAAGCTTCTACCGCGCGAACCCTCGATGCGATGAAAACGCTGGAAAATTTTGGGAAGCTCAGAAGCAGGAATTCCTGTACCACTGTCGATGACGCTCAGTCGAACGGTTCCAGCCTTTTCCGTTAGTTCAACAGTTACCCCGCCACTCAAAGTGAACTTAAAAGCATTTGAGAGAAGATTGAGAACAATCTTCTCCCACATGTCGGAGTCGACATACACGGGAGCACTGACTTTCGGAAGGTTCAAATTCAAAGACAAATTTGCCCGGTCGAAAGCAGAACGAAATCCGCTCGCCAATTCATTGGTCAGTTGCGCCAGGTCCACAGGTTCGAAGGTGGCTTGTACCCGGCCCGCCTCGATTCTCGAAAAATCGAGAAGATCGTTGACCAGACGCTGCAGACGGATGCTGTTGCGGTAAAGAAGTTCCAGACGTTCCCGGTTCTTGAGATCCAGCGATTGATCAGACCGCATCTCCTCCAGCGGAGCCAGCATCAGGGTCAGGGGAGTTCGGAATTCGTGGCTGACATTGCTGAAGAAGGCGGTTTTCGCACGATCAATTTCGGCCAGTGCTTCAGCGCGCTTGCGTTCTTGCTCGAATGCCTCGGCGTCCGCAATCGCAGCCGAGATATGACCTGCAACAAGGGCCAAGAAAGATTCGTAGCTTTCGTCTAGACGTTTGCGTGGATTCAACCCGGCAACCAGGAATCCTTTTGGCGTTTCGCCTCCGGATTGCGCGATGGGTATGGTGATGAACTGCTGGACCTCGCGCCCCCAGTGCCCCTTTGGGAGTTCTTCGCCCGGCACAAAGGAACATTCTCGAACGTTAGTTTCGCCCGAGAGGACGCTTTGAACAGGCGGCCACTGAGAAGTCACGTCTACCAACTGTGGCGCCAGTCGCTCAGAAACGTTGGTGCCAACAGTCGCAATGCATCGTGCAGTGGTGCCTTTCTGGTCGAACAGGTAGATCGCTGCGAACGGAACGTCAATCGAGTTTGCGGTGAGCACTTCCGCCTGCAGTTTGCAGCCTTCCTCGGCATTTTTCGCTTTGGAGGTGCGAACCGCCGCCAGTCGACTCAGGGTTCGGATCCGGCGCTCGCCAATTACCCGCTCGGTAGTCTCCTGCACAGGCGTAAAGACACCGCCCACGCCATTCTCGTCGAGAATCGGGCTGTAACTGAACGTGAAGTAGCACTCTTCGGAATAGCCGTTGCGTTCGAGGAAAAGCAGGAGATCGTCCGCACGAACCGCCTCGCCTTGATGCATGACGCGGTGAAGCATGGGACCGATGGTGTTCCAGATCTCAGGAAAGATCTCCTTGCCAGGTGCGCCTAGGGCCTTAGGGTGCTTATTAGAAATGATCTGATGATAAGGATCGTTGTAAAGCATTACCAGTTCCGGTCCCCACCAGATGAGAATGGCAAATGCTGAATTCAGGCAGATGCTCACCGAGGTACGCAGGCTTTGGGGCCACGTTTCGACAGGTCCTAAGGGGGTTTTTGACCAGTCGAGCGCGCGCATGGCTGCACCCATCTCGCTTTTACCAGCAAAGATGTCGTGTGCAGGACTCGCGGAGTTGGCGTTCCTGTATCGCTGAGTGCCACCGATCATAGCTGGGTCGTAGCCCGAAGAGGTAGGTGCCAGAAACGGGTTTCCAGAAACGGGCACAAAAATAGGTCAGAAGCTCAGAAACGGAGAATGGTTGTGAGCAGCAGACGAAAACGTTGCAGCAGCTGCTCTGCTTTCGATTTTTGCTGGCCCAGCAGCTTTTACTTAGTCATGAATATGCCTCGAGAGCTTCAGTCTGAAGTTTTCGGCATCGCGGGTATCCATGCTCGATCAGCGCTAACCAGCTCGGCGTTCGGTGCTTCTGTCCGAACCCGAACCGGCTGAAGAGAGGCTTTCTTTTGCGCCTTAGGGAAGAAAGCCAACCAATATTGATGATCAAGTCTCTGGCCGACATCGTCGAGATAGGGAGCGAGGGAGACCGGTGCTCCATTGAAGCCGATATAGTAGGCATTTCCACCAGTCCGATCGGAAGTTTGAGACAGATAAATCTGGCCCCACCATGTACGCCAGTAACTGCGATCGACAAATCCGGTACCAGGGAAATAGACCGAATAGACAATCACGCCTGAGCGCTGCGCATCCGAAATTGCCGCGTCAACGTAAGGATCCTGCTGAACACCTGAATAGTAGCGATCGATACCGTCGGTAATCATGAACACTTCACGCCGATTGATGCTCCCGGGCCATTTCTTAATTAGATCGCTAAGCGAGAAATATGGACTGGCATTTACCCCCGGTACTCCCGAAGGCAGGCGCAGGGCCTTGGCGGCCTCGTTGTGATCGGCAGTCAGCCTTTGAAGAATCTGTGCGCCGCCGTTTCGCATATAGGCGACGCCAATCTGCGTACTCGGAGGCTGCGCCAGAATAAACTTCCGAATATCTTGCAGCTGCGACCCGAGAGTGGTGCTCGAGGAATCGTCGATGAGAAAGAACAATTCCAGACCAGCGTGATCCCCTTGGGCAGCTTGCCAGTCTGCAACTTTATCGCGAGTGTTGCCTTCCATCACCAGGACGTCTTCTTTGGGAATGCTGGGCACGGCTGATCCGTGAGTAGCCAACGCCGTGATTACCATTCGTGAGACTCCCGTATTGGATTTTGGGAGTTGCGCGAATACCGGAGAAACAAGCAGCACCAGCGCGCTCAGAACCGCGGGAGAAATCGGATTGCCTTTCATGAAGCTCACATCCTAATAACCCAGTAATACGGATGAGGTTGCGTTCACCGGTGTTGTGCAGCGACGAAAAGGCTTTCGGAGCTTACGAAGTCGCCAGCCCGGCCTCCAAAAACGGCTTCGGAAGCCGAGCTGACGAAGTCGTCCGGGAACAACTTAAGGCAAGTACTGATAAGCAACGGTGGTCAGAAACTCTTCGAAGTTTCCCTCAGACATCTGCTGCAGCAGGTCGGCCGCGAGCTGTAGATCTTTCGGGTTCGCTCCGGTGCGCTGTTGCACGTCAGCTACAACTTCTTTCAGCATCTGTTCGAATAGCGGCTGAGTAATCGTTCGGCCGTCCTCGAATTTTGCCGCGTGGTGCAGCCACTGCCAGATCTGGGCGCGGCAGATTTCCGAAGTGGCGGCATCTTCCATCAGCTCGTAGATGGGAACGCAACCCTGCCCGCCAACCCACGATTGCAAATACTGCAGGGCTACATCGATATTGCGGCGCAGCCCGTTTTCGGTAATTGGTCCGCGTGGAACTCGCAAAAGATCTTCGGCCGTAACACGTGAATGTGCTTCGGCGGGCGGTTTGATCTGATTCGGTGTTTTCATGTACTCGTCAAAAACTGCTTTGGCAACTGATACCAAGCCCGGATGCGCTACCCAGGTTCCATCGTGTCCGGCACGGACTTCGCGCAGCTTATCCTGGCGTACTCGCTCCATCGCGGCTTCATTCGCCTCCGGATTGCCGCGGATAGGGATTTGTGCTGCCATGCCGCCCATCGCGTGAATTCCACGACGATGACAGGTGTGAATCAGCAACTCGACATATGACTTTAGGAAGTGCTGTTCCATCGTGATCAGGCCGCGGTCGGGCAGGACATGGTCCGCATGATTGCGGAATTTTTTGATGAAGCTGAAGATGTAGTCCCATCGTCCACAGTTCAGGCCGGCCGAATGATCGCGAAGCTCATAGAGAATCTCGTTCATCTCGAAAGCGGCTGTGATCGTCTCGATCAGCACGGTTGCGCGAATCGTTCCCTTCGGCAAACCAACGTATTCCTGCGCGAATAGGAATACGTCATTCCACAGGCGCGCTTCGCTATGCGCCTCCATCTTGGGAAGATAGAAATACGGCCCGGTACCCTTTGCTACCAGCGCGGTAGCATTGTGAAAGAAGAACAGTCCAAAATCGAAGAGCGATGCTGATATCTGGGCGCCGTCAACTGTAAAGTGCTTCTCGTTCAGGTGCCATCCACGCGGGCGAACGAAGAGCACTGCCGGATTCTCTTTTATGCGATAGAGCTTGCCTTCCGGAGACGTGAACTGAATATTGCCGGCGACGGCATCGCGCAGGTTTTGCTGGCCTTCCAAGCAGTTCATCCAGGTGGGCGAATTCGCGTCCTCGAAGTCAGACATGTAGACGCTGGCGCCGGAGTTAAGCGCGTTAATCAGCATCTTGCGTTCGGGAGGTCCCGTGATCTCGACACGACGGTCTTGGAGATCGGCAGGAATAGGTGCTACACGCCATGCCCCTTCGCGGATCTCCCGGGTATCATCGAGGAACTTCGGTTGTTCGCCGCGATCGAATTCTTCCTGACGCTTCCGGCGTGCGGCTAACGACTGCCGGCGCGTGGGCTCGAAACGACGATGAAGTTCCTGAAGGAACTGAACAGCGGCAGGAGTAAGCACCTGCCGCTCAACGTTCACGGTCGCTGATGCTGGATTTGTGATTGCGTTCATCTGGCCACCCTCTGTGCGCGACTGGATCAGTCGCGGGCTTCGCTGGCGGGCGATGATATCGCATTTTCGGTCTTCGCGAGTGCCATGGCGAGTCTCATGAATTCGTCCTGCTGGCCGTGTCCCATGTCGACTTGGCCAATCTGCCCCAGATTGAACTGTTCTGTTTCGGTAGACCCCGCCATGGCACAAGTGGAAGTCTCCCCAGCTGCGATAGTTGTTGCGACTTTGTCGAAATACCCTGTACCCACGAAGCGTTGATGTTTCACCCCTCCGTAACCATGCTCGGTTAGCGCGAATTCGCGTTGTTGCAGGTGTGTGTAGGCGCTCATGCCGGTGCGAGCATAATCACGCGCAAGCTCGTACATCGATAGATTCAAAGCATGGAACCCTGCCAGCGTCACAAACTGAAAACGATACCCTATTTTGCCGAGTTCTCCCTGGAATTGAGCGATTTCATCGTCGCTGAGCTTGGCTTTCCAGTGGAACGACGGAGAACAGTTGTAAGCCAACATCTTGCCTGGGAACTGGGCATGAACGGCATCGGCGAACCGTCGTGCTTCGGCAATATTCGGTTCCGAGGTTTCGCACCAGAGCAGATCGGCGAAGGGAGCATACGCCAGTGCCCGCGCGATGGCTGCATCCAGGCCACCCCTCATCCGGTAGAAACCTTCGGCGGTGCGTTCGCCCGTCAGGAACTCACAATCGCGCGAGTCGCAGTCGCTGGTGATCAGTCCGGCGGAATTGGCATCGGTACGAGCGATCAGAATGGTGGGTACGCCGAGCACGTCGGCGGCCAGCCGCGCAGCAATAAGCTTCTGTACGGCTTCCTGCGTCGGCACGAGCACCTTGCCGCCGAGATGCCCACATTTTTTGGCGGAGGAAAGCTGATCTTCGAAATGAACCGCCGCCGCCCCGGCCTCGATCATCGCCTTCATGAGTTCGAAAGCATTCAATGCGCCGCCGAAACCGGCTTCGGCATCCGCGATGATAGGCAGCATCCAATCAATGGAATCGCGCCCTTCGCTGTGGGCGATCTGATCGGCGCGCAGAAGCGCGTTGTTGATCGCGCGCACGACGATGGGAACACTGTTCACCGGATAGAGGCTCTGGTCGGGATACATCTGACCGGCCAAATTGGCATCGGCGGCAACCTGCCAGCCGCTGAGGTAGATCGCTTTTAGTCCGGCTTGGGCCATCTCCACAGCCTGGTTGCCAGTTAGGGCGCCAAGGGCGGCGACATACGATTCTTCATTAAGCAAGTGCCACAACTTTTCTGCGCCCTTCCGTGCGAGAGTGTATTCGACGCGCACCGTCCCGCTGAGCTTGGCTACGTCCTCAGGCGTGTAGGTCCGCGTGATTCCGCTCCAACGGTTCGAGTTCCAGTTGTGGTTGTGATTGCCATTTGCCTGCTGCGTCGTCATCTTCTTCTCCGTATTCAAGCTGCGGTGATTAGAAGCCAGAATGCAGACCGAAGCAATACCGGATAGTCCGATTCGGACTAGTGAACGCGAAGGTCGTTTCCGACCATCGCCGTAATCGAGACGACAAATTGTGGTGGAATTCCTACACTACTACGGCTTTTGCGACATTGCGAGGCGAAAGGACGATAAGAGATTTTGCCGCTATGGACCAATTTGGACTAGCAGCCTAGAATCTTATCGTACGTCTTAATCGCCGATGTCTCCGAGAGAACTCACCGACCGACTCAGCAAGGCATTGCTCCAGCGTCGCGTGTCGGAGGGCTTTGCTCTTTTGAATCGGAACGAGAAGCTGTTGCGCGGCATCGGTTCAAATACAGCGGAATCGGCTGCTCTCGTGCTGTCCCTGGCCCTGTGGGTCGATCTCGGTTATCGCGACGTAGCTGTCGTTGACCAAGCACTTGTGAACTTTCCGCAGGATCTTCGGCGGCGAATGCCGTTTTACGAGTTCCTTCTACTGCGAATGGCTGAAGCGTTCTGTGCAATGGCACGGGAGGAGTCGGACAAAACAATCGCGTTGCTCGATTTCGTGTTGAAGGCACAGCCAGAGCTAGGAGAAAAGCGGCTGATTGCGATCGCGCACTTCTGGAAGGGACGTTCGCATCGCAAGAAGGGCGAATATGACCTGGCGCTGGCCGACATCATCGCTGCTCGCGAGCTGATGGAAGAGATCGGAGCGCCGAAGCTGGCTGCGGTCATTCGCATCCAGGAGAGCTGGCTTTGGTTTCAGAAAGGTCGATCGGCGGAAGCGCTCCATATTCTGGATCAGGCGGAACAGCAGCTCTCAAACACGGATGACTGGCTGTCACTGGGGAACATCGAATCCGCACGCGGACGAATCGTCCGGCAGATCGGTAAATACACGGAGGCCCTCGACCATTTCGATCGTGCGGTGAAAACTTACACGAGGCGCGATCCCAATCATCGCAACCTTGCTCGTGCCCTCGTGAATGCAGCCTATGTTCGGCGATTACTTGCACTGCACCTGCGAAAGCGAATCGATGCGCGCGCGCGGCAGGCGAGCCGAAGGGAAGCCAGTATTCGAGTTGCTGGATTTCAGAAGCGCTTCAATGAAATGTGCCAACTCGCATTGCAGGACTTGAAACGTGCGGGCGAAATCTACGCCTTACATCAGCATTACGGCGGCACCGGTTCGGTTCTGGTAAATACTGGCTATCTGCATCTGGATGAGGGTGGCATCGATGTTGCCGCAGGCGAGGCTTTACAAGCGTATAGACTGGCTCGCGACAAGAACGATCATATCCTGATGGCGCGTGCGCGCATTCTGCAGGCAGCCGCAGAAAATGCGCACGTCGACGAGCAGCTTGGCGAAGATGCCGATGCCGCAGTTCACGCCAATACGGCGCGGCAGTATTCCGATGAAGCGATTTCAGTTGCACGGCAGACGCAAAATCGCTTGTTAATTGCCGAAGCACACCTGGTGCTCGGCGCAACTGCAGCCAACGAATTTTTCCAGGATTGGGAGGAAGCGAAGCGTTGCGTTGCTGCTGCCTCAGAACTGCTCAGTGCCGACGACCGCGACCATGTATGGGAAGAACTGCTGCTCTTGAAATCGAGAATCCTGCGAGCGTCAGGCATTGACGAAACGCTGCGCGCCTGGTCGGAAGGAATGGTCGGGGATAAGACCTTTCAGCAGGTGACAGAGGAATTCGCCGAAATCGTAATTCCGAAAGTCTGGGTAAGGGAAGGAAAGAAAGTGTCGCGTGTTGCCGAACGACTCTCTGTTTCACCGAAAAAAGTACGGCGTATACTACGCAACGCTGGCCTGATCGATCGCAGCCAGGGCGGCAAAACGAGTACAACTGCAAGGCGGGACTATGCGTAGGCTCGAGGAAGTGGAAGAAGCGCGCAATCTGATGCTTGAGGCAAAAGACTGGGGCGTGTGGAAGTGGCTCACTGAAAAGAGTCGAATGAGGGCAGCTGCCGATCGGGCGAACGAGGCGTTAGACAAGCTCGATGAGAGGGTGAAGTCCACCTGGAGTGATGAACTACGGCGAGCCTATAGCGACTTGGAAGACGCTGACCAAACCACAGGCAGACGACGGCATCCGAAGGGTAGGGAAGCCGCCCTCAACATCTCGGCGGAGACGCGAAGCTTGGCCAAAAAGTTGAAGCAAGCCGACGATGAGGCTTGGCAAGCGCACATTCGAGCTGAGCAGACCTTTGCCGACGCCGAGGCGAAACTCAGTACGAGCATGGCAAAAGAAGGAACGTTACAGGCGATTGAGTCGTGGGATCTGAAAGAAAAGGCAATCAAGAAAAGTGAAGCGGCAGCTTCACATTGAAAGAAGAAGCTATCGCGAAACGATTCCCGCTTTGCCGGTCAGCTTTGTCCCGGCTGCCCGCTTGCGGCTTTCTTCGCGACTCTGGACCGGATGTTCATCGTGTCCATGAAATAAGGAAAGTAGTTTCTGTCCAGTTGGTACGAATACAATCCATTTATAAGCCACAAAGTTCCATGCCAGGCCTATTGCGGTCCCTGTAATGGCCGCGATCGATGGCCAGAAGTGGCGCAGTTCCGGGGCTGGTGTGCCGTGCAGCGCAACATACGAAGCGACGGTCACGTTGATGATGAACCCGACGGCGCTCGATGCAAGAAAGCGAACGACCTCCAGGGGATTGCGTTCATGTTTCGCTTCAAACGTCCAATGTGCATTTAACAGGTAGCTATTCGCGGCGGCGGCGATGAACGAGATCATCTTGAAGATGGTGAAATAGAATCCGCCGTTGTGGCCGCGTCCGGTCGCGAAGATCAGGGCATTCAGGACCGCAAGGTCGACAATCGTATTGAGCAGGCCTACGACTGCGAATCGTTTAATTTGTCGAATCTCTCGCAAGAAGTTCCTGTTTCTGAATGTGCTTTGCCTTTTACCGCTGGAGAACCGATCCAAGACAATCTGTCACAACAACGCAACGGCCGGGCGCCTAGGTATTCATTGTACCTGAAACACTCTGGATTTCTCGAATACGAGTGTTGCTCCCGCTTCCTGGGAGCTTAGTACAAAACCGGCACCTTTTCTGCGACTTATGCGTCCCGGTCCAACTGCGTATACTCTCTCCGCGAAATCTGAGACGCGTAAGGAGCAGACATGGTTCCCGGGGCATTCCATCGAACCTGTGCGATGCCGGCTCGGGCGACGGCAGTTATCCTCAGCATGGTGGTCGGAATGGCAATTGTTGTAAAGGACGGAGTTGCGCAAGCGCCTAATCCTGGTGCTCTCGAACTGCTTGAGACCAACAATGAGTTGATCGTACGCACTCTGGCTTACCAGGTCCATATCACCCGCTACGGTTTCGGACTCACCGTGCAGCACGGCGACGAGGTCCTGCTGCAGAGCGCTCAGCCGAAAGACCATCAGTCGAACTTCTCGTTTCGGGCAAACGGGGCGGTTTACAACCTAAGTAGTCTCAAATCGTTTTATCGGACCGGTAACACTCTGATCCTGCTCTACCGAACCGAACTCAAGGACGCGAATGCGAGGGTGGAACTTGAATTCAACGATAACACGATTCATATAAAGACCTGGGCGCTGAATTCCACCGCCGATCTGATCCCGAGCCTGCGGTATCGAATTGGTCCTTCCGGTTTGTGGTTTGGTGGTGGTTTTCAAGGATGGCGCGACGCAGAGGTTTTCCCGTTAAACGATGCACACATCAGTAAAAATGCTTTTTTTGCCGAGGGATCCACACAGGGTACTCCGATCTGGTACAACACCAAGGGAACGGCCATCTGGGTTCGCACCCCTCTGGATTTTCGGTACAGCTTCAACGCCATTACCGGGGACAAGCCTGATGGAATGCTCTGGGTCGAGATGTCCGCCACCTCGGAACTGGCCTACGACATTCTTGTCGCCAGCAATATCAAGGCTGTGCTCGAGCGCATCGTTCGCGAGATCGGATATCCGAAGGTAACTCCGCCGGAAGACTACTTCCGCCAACCAATCTTTACCACCTGGGTCGAATACAAGGCCGATGTGTCTCAACCGAAGGTGCTGGAGTTTGCACATGCAATTCGTGACGCAAAGATCCCGGCCGGCTTCATTGAAATCGATGATAAGTGGGAAGGTCATTATGGCGACATGCAGTTTGATCCAGGGAAGTTCCCCGATCCCAAAGCGATGGTCGAGCAGTTACACGATCTGGGGTTCAAAGTTACGCTCTGGGTCCACCCGTTCGTGAATGTTGACTCAGACACGTACGCGCAAATGCGACATTCGGGAAATCTGGTTGCGGATCGCTCCGGAGATGCGGGGCTGATCCAATGGTGGAACGGAATCGCTGCAGTATGGGACTTCACGAATCCAGCAGCAGCTGAGGCCTACCGAATACGCCTGAGCACATTGCAGAGCAAGTATGGTTTCGACGGGTTCAAGTTCGACGGCGGCGATGTGAATCTGGTGCCGCGTGATTTGAAAACGGAGGGCGACATTACCGCAGCGCAATATGCCGACGTGTATAACCGGGAAGCTGCGGCTCACTTCACCTACAACGAAGCGCGGGTAGGCGTGTATTCGCAGTCCCTTGGCATCGTGCAACGGCTTATTGATAAGCAATCTACCTGGGGCAGAGAAAATGGTCTCGCCGCCGTAATTCCTGAAGCACTCAACAACTCCTTGCGCGGATTTGCGTATGTCATGCCCGACATGGTTGGCGGCAATCAATATGACAATGACAAGATAGATAAGGAACTCATGATACGGTGGGCGCAGGCGTCCGCGCTTATGCCGCTGCTCCAATTCTCAGTGGGTCCATGGCACTTTGACGAAGAGACGGTGAAGCTTTGCCGCGACGCAGCAGAACTGCACGTGAAGTTCTCTCCTTATATTTACCAACTGGCGCAAGAAGCACGCGAGACTGGCGCACCGATCATTCGGCCCATCTGGTATGCAGTAGCTTCAGATCTCAACACATACTCTGTCACGGACGAATTCATGCTTGGCGATGACGTAGTCGTCGCTCCAGTTCTTGTCAACGGAGCGGTGTCGCGAGATATCTACCTGCCGGACGGAGATTGGGTCGACTATAACACTGGTGCAAAGCTGAAAGCTGGGTGGCAGCGCGGCTATGCTGCTCCGCTAAATGTATTGCCGATCTTCTTGCGCGCTGGATCAGGGAAGTGGTTCCGGGCTTCGTCAGCCCAGTGACATTCCCGTGCCGTTCTTCCTTTGTTGCTGACTTCGAAAAACCGGAGTCTCGCCCCGGAGTCTCTGCTGAATTGGCGATGCTAAAGCGCTGCAGCAGCAGAAGAAATAACCAGGCAAATCAAGCATAGATACTGGTATCCAACCTTACTGTGACATCAATTGTGACTAGCTGAACCAGCAAGAAGAGTGTTCAGACGGAAACGAAACGCAGGAGAAACTATGCTGAGAACAGCAACCAAACTCGTTCTAGCGCTGGCGCTGGGAGCCACGCCAGTCGTGGTATTACCTACCGCCGCTCATGCGCAGACGGATGCGCAACAGCGCGCCTATCAGGCCGGTTATCAGAACGGCATGAATGATCGTAGCCAGGGAAAGTCCCTGAACCTAAAGACCGACAACTGGCATGGTGTAAATCTGAGCGCCTACCAGAGGGGCTACGAGCAGGGCTATCGGAATGCCGGACGCAACAATCCGTATGCGGGTGCTTACGGCGAGGGTCAATACGGGCAGTATGGCGATCATGACCGTGACGATCGCGACCGAAACAACGGTTACTACGGCAACAATGGTGGATACTATGGTAATGGTGGCTACGTTGGCGGTCCATACAGTAACGGCGCGTACGAAAACAATGGCGCGTCGCAACGTGCGTACCAGGCTGGATACCAGAACGGGGTCAATGACCGCAGCCGGAATAAACCATTGAACCTGCGCACCGACAACTGGCACGGCGCCAACCTCAGCGCCTATCAGCAAGGTTATGAGGCCGGGTACAACGGCGGGCGCCGTGGCCATCGCCATGATCGTGACGACGATCGCTAACTAAGCAGTCATTGAGTGGTCGGCAGCAACGAGAAAATCAAGCGCTTCTTCTCGGGTCGCAAAGATGGGAAGGTTGCGGCCCGAGAACGTTTTTATGGATTCGTACAGCGCCTTGGGAAGGTTGGCGGTGAGTACCCAGGCTGATCGTTTCAAATGCGGGCGATCGAACACCGTTGCAATCTTCAAGCGCTCGACTACTTCGCGGCTGAATTGCGCTCCCGTAAAATCTGCCAGGAGCAAAAGCGAACCTTTTGGGTGCTCGCGTACATGTTTCGGCACCTCATCGATGACGCGAATCATTTCGGGCGACTCGCATCCGGAGACATCCACGAGCAAGATGCTGTGGCCGCCATGCGTGATCAGGCGAATGCGGTTCACTGCGAACGCTCCCAAGATGTTTTATGAAACAGGCCCGCAGGACCCAGATCAGATCGGCGCAGTCTACAGCACAGTCAAAGAATTTCCAATGCCATTTCCAAGGGAAGAAAATCTCGACAGAGAGGGCACTAAGGTCAGCTACTGCCGAGGATGCAAAGGGATCAGACCGAATGATACCAGGACAGCGAAGGCGCCCATCGCGAAGATGATTATGGTTGGAATCCAGAAGCTGAAGGGATCACTTTCGCGATCGTATCCGCCAGGCGGGCATCCC
The DNA here is from genome assembly GCA_021324365.1 of Terriglobia bacterium. GTDB lineage: Bacteria > Acidobacteriota > Terriglobia > Terriglobales > Acidobacteriaceae > JAJPJE01. The sequence goes on from JAJPJE010000125.1 coordinate 28,945, forward strand.
TTATAGTAACCCTTCCCGGTAATCACGCTGTAACCCGCCCACGCGATCGCAACCAGTCCTATTGGCAGCATTATCTGCACGAGTGCTCCCTGAATGTTTCGTCTGAATGAAATCACAGTTTTTATAATTGTGAGATGTCACGTCGGTGCATGGTCCAGCGGGGCGCAGCGTTTACGACGCATAAGCGATCACTGAAAATCAATCGGCCCACGGCTAAAATACCCTTCCAATGAATGACATCGGGCGTCTCTTCCAGGCATTTGTTGCACCTGCTATCTTCGTTTCCGCGACGGCCCTACTGATCCTCTCTGTAAATGTGCGCATGATGGGGATCGTCAGTCGCTTACGGCAGTTCGTTCATGCGAAGTACGACGCCGAAAAAAGCGGACGTGCGCAGGAGGCTAACGCGTACACCGCTCAGATCGACTCCATCGAGCGGCGTGCCGAAACGATTCGCCAGTGTTTCCTGTGGTCTCTGGTTTCCCTTGGCGGTTCGGTTGCGGCATGCCTGCTGTTCGGCCTTGGCCTGTACGTTCCGCATGCCGCAATGGCGGCTGCCATTGTGTTTGTCTTCGCATTGCTCTGTCTATTTGTAGCCGTTATCAACTACATTCGCGAAGTGCGGGTTGCGCTAAGTTCGGTGCGCGAAGAGGTGCGCGACCTGAATTTCATGGACTTGGGATCGTCAACGGAGATCAGCGAGCGTAAGCCGGGCGAGTGGTGAGCCGTACTAAGCAGTGAAGCCCACTCCGCGCTTCTTGGTATTGCGTTCGTCGCGGGAGACTACGCCGTCTTTGATGTGGATGACGCGGTGCGCATACTCGGCGATGTCGTGCTCGTGAGTGACCAGCACGATCGTATTACCTTCGCTGTGCAGACGGTCGAAGAGCGCCATAATCTCATTGCCGGTCTGTGAATCGAGATTCCCAGTCGGCTCGTCAGCGAGAATGATGGACGGCCGGTTCACTAAAGCTCGGGCAATGGCAACGCGCTGGCGCTGTCCTCCAGAGAGTTCATTCGGCTTGTGATTCATACGCGCTTCCATGCCGACGGCGCGCAGCGACCCTTTGGCACGCTCAATACGTTCTTCAGTCGGAGTGCCGGCGTAGATCAGCGGCAGCTCGACATTGTGTAGTGCGGTCGCGCGCGGAAGCAAGTTAAACGTCTGAAAGACGAAGCCGATTTCCTTGTTACGGATGCGCGCCAGTTCGTCGTCGTCGAGCTCACTGACAAGTTGGCCATTGAGCCAGTAGCGCCCCTCGCTCGGGCTGTCGAGGCAGCCGATCAGGTTCATCAGGGTAGATTTTCCAGACCCGGACGGTCCCATAATAGCAACATATTCATTGCGCTGGATGTGTAGATTCACACCGCGAAGAGCGTGGACCTGCTGTTCGGAACCCATGTCGTAGGTCTTCCAGAGATTATCCGTGCAAATAATGCACCCTTCTGGAGGAGCCGTGATTCCGGACTCTTGCAAAGTGGCCACTTCGGTCGCCATCCTGATGTTCTCCTTCAACTGCTAGACCCTTCTCTAGTATTTACGCCGGCTGCATCGAAAAGGTTCCCATTCACCATCTATCCGCTGAATCAACCTTCCTTTGGACGATTCAGGTGCAGGAAGGTTATGTCGATTCTTCACTCTTCTGTGGAACGGAATTGTCAATTTTGATGCTGGTACCGTTGCGAATCGTCCGCAATACCTTGTAACTTCCGGTAACGATTTCGTCACCTTCCTTCAGGTTGTCCGTAACTTCAATGTCAGTGGTTCCGGTAATTCCGGTATCCACCTGGAGAAACTCCGCTTTCTTCCCGCGCACCACGAAGACTCCTTGAAGCTCTTCCTTCGCTTTTGCCAAATCCTGTGGAGCTGCCGCCTGGACTGAGCCCTTCTGCGGCTGGCTCTGCAAATCCCCACGCTCGCGAATGGTAAGCGCCTGAATGGGGATCGTCAGGATATGTTTCTTCATGTTGGTAGTGATCTTGGCAGTACATGACAGTCCTGGACGGAGATTCGCGGGCGGGTCGTTCACGGTCACAACAACCTTGAAGTCCTTCGCTTCCTGACTGGCTGCCGTGCTCTGCGATGTGGAGACGCCGGTCGACCGAACGATTGCGTTGTTGCCGATCTCCGTTACGGTTCCGTGGAAAACCTTCTTGGGCATCGCGTCGATGGTGATTTCCGCAGGCTGACCCGGCTTCACACTGATGATGTCCGTCTCGTCGACCTGAATCTCCGCCGTGATCACGGACATATCAGCCAGCGTCATAAGGGTGCTCCCGAGCGCATTCTGAATTCCGATGACCACGGACTCGCCTTCGCGTACGGGAAGATTGGTGATGAGACCGTCGTACGGGGCAACGTAAGTTGTCTTCGCGAGCACATCGCGCGAGCGTTCCAGATTCGCTTGCGCCTGGCTGATCTTGCGCTCGGAGGTCTCTTTCTGGGCTTGGTATTGAGCAATGCTGGCCTTGAACTGTGCGACGCTTGCGAGAGCGGCATCGTAGGTCGCCTTCTTGGCGTCGAAATCTTGCTTCGAGATGAGCGCGTCTTTGTAGAGGCCCTGGGCTCGCACATAGTCCAGCTTGGCGTGATCAAGATCGGCCTGAGCCTTCTCCAGTTGGGCTTTGTTGGCGTCGATGGCAGCCTGCTGGGCGACGGTATCGGTTCGAGCTGCCTCAAGGCTGGCGCGGTTGGCAGCGACGTCCGCTTCCGGTTGGATATTATCGATCTGGGCCAAAACCTGGCCCTTTTTTACCCAATCGCCTTCCTTTACATAAAGGTGCGTGATCTTGCCGTAGGCGTTGGCACCGATGTTGACGAATGTTTTCGGCTTGATCTCCCCTGAGGCGCTCACTGTGGAGGCAAGGTCCTGGCGTACGACTTTGCCCGTTTGGACAACCACAACGTTGCGGCCGCTCTGATGAACCGTAAACCCGACAATGGCCAGCAGGAGTACGACAATCCCAGCTATGATGGCGATCTTCTTGCCTTTTTTCACACTTACCTCGGGGTGCGTGATGTGCAGATGGGTGACCGATCTGCTGGCGCGAAATCCCGCTTGATCTAGCTGTTACTACGAAGGATTGCGGTACAAAGTTCGCGAAAGTTGGCGAATCCGGTAAGGGCTCGCTTCCAGAAGACGGAGTTGCCAGGAGTTCGATTAACACCCTAACTGCAACAATCCAGACGCTTGCAATTATACCTTCCAGTGGGCCGCCGGGACTGCAAATTCCATTTCGGACTGGAATTCCGTAACTCTTGCCGAGAGAGCTCTTTTTGACGTGGCAGCGACAACTTTTGCGTGCCTTGGGGTTAGCAAACCCGTCAACTCTCGAATTCGCCTTCTGCCGGACAACTGCCCCTCAATGTAGGCGGTTGCCTTGCTTCGAGAACAGGAAAAAACGTACAATCTAGGACGCTCGTTGTGTCCTCCAGGAGTGCTACGGTGATGTCCGGTCTTCGTCTCTCGAGTGTCGCAGCTGCTTTCTTAATTTTTGCTATCAGCGGTTTCGCCCAAAGTGCGGCGAGTACACCGCAAAGCGGGGATGATTCCGCGGCTCAATCGGGCTCGTCAGCCAAGGTGACAACAGTCAGTAAAGATACTCAGGCTCCGCAGCAGGAAGATCCTCTCAAGCGTCCGCTCACCGCGAAGCAAAAGAAAGAAAATCAAAAGGCCCTCAAAGGCGAATTAAGCAAGACATACAAGAAGTGGCTGGACGAGGACGTTCGCTGGATCATTACCGACGAAGAGCGGGCAGCGTTCAAGAAGCTGACCAATGACGAGGAACGTGACCAGTTTATCGAGCAGTTCTGGCTTCGCCGTGATCCTACGCCCGATACCGTGGAGAACGAGTACAAGGAAGAGCACTACCGGCGTATCGCCTACGCCAACGAGCACTTTGCTTCCGGCATTCCAGGATGGCGCACCGATCGCGGGCGCATATACATCCAGTACGGGCCGCCGGATGAAATTGATGCGCACCCCAGCGGCGGAACCTACGAGCGCCCAATGGAAGAAGGTGGTGGTGAAACTACGACCTATCCATTCGAGGACTGGCGCTACCGGTACATCGAAGGCATTGGTCAGGAAGTAGTCATCGAGTTTGTCGATACGTGCGGTTGCAACGATTACCACATGACGCTCGACCGATCCGAAAAGGACGCGCTGAAAAATATTCCCGGCGCAGGTCTGACCCTTTGGGAAGAAATGGGCATGGCCAGCAAAGTCGATCGTTTTAACGGATCAGGCCTGGAACAGCTCGGTGTCGGTCCGGAATCGACGAACCTGCAAGCCAAAGAATTCGATCGCTTGTCCCAATACGCAAAGTTAAATTCGCCCCCACCCATTAAGTTTAAAGATCTGGATGAGATCGTCACTCACAAGATCAGCATGAACTTGATGCCGTTCGAAGTTCGAATCGATTACATTAAGGTGACATCGGATACTGTGCTGGTTCCGGTAACGATCCAGATGAATAACAAAGACATCACATACTCCACGAAGGAGGGGGTGTCTAAGGGCGTTGTAAATATCTACGGTCGCGTTACCACTCTAACCGGGAAAATCGCACAGACATTCGAAGATACCGTGGCTGAAACTACTCCAGAGGAATTGCTTCCGAAGGAAATGGAAAGGCATTCCCTCTATTGGAAAGCGCTGCCGTTGAAGCCTGGCATGTATCGTCTGGATGTTGTGCTAAAAGACGTAAATGGCGATCGCAAAGGTACATGGAGCAAGAGCATCCGTGTTCCGGAGTACAGCGAGGACAAGCTGGCGTCGTCGTCGCTGATAGTTGCCGACCAGATGGAAAAGGTGCCGGCGAAGAGTGTGGGCGCGGGAAGCTTCGTAATCGGCACCACGAAAGTGCGTCCGCGCGTGGATCAGGCAGATGGCAAGCCGATCCCGTTTAAGCGAGGAGAACGAGCAAATTTCTGGATGCAGGTGTATAACTTAGGGATTGATCAGCAGACGAAGAAGCCGTCAGCTACAGTCGAGTACGATGTGGTAAATGCTGCCACCAATAAGCCCGTGGTTCACGCGGTAGAAAACACGAGCCAGATGGGCAATGTTGGCGAGCAGTTGACGGTGGAAAAGAGCTTACCGCTCAGCAGCTTGGAACCCGGTTTATACCGGATAACGATCAAGGTGGATGATCAGGTTTCCAAGCAGGTGATTTCTCCGAGCGCTATGTTTGCGGTGGAATAACCGCAAGCACTCCCAGGTGACCCGAGACATGGAAGGCGGCTCCGGCCGCCTAGCCGTATTTCGACCCAGGGAGTACAACTCTCGATGGGAGTGGAAGCGATGGGCCGAAAGCTCGGATTGATTCTGGCGCTGGCAGCAGTGGCCCTACCCTTGTGCGCTGCCACTCCGGCTTCAATTTCCGGATTTGTCAGAGATTCCGCCGGCACTCCGCAGATGGGCGCCTCGGTGGCCGTCTTTGCGCGGCGCGGATTCCAGGAGTTCACGTCCTATACTGACGCTCGCGGTTACTTCTCCGTTCCGGATCTCGGAGCTGGCCTCTACGACGTAAAAGTCAGTGCACCTTCGTTTCTCCCGACCCTGCGCGAAGGCGTCGCCCTGCGCGCCGGTGCAAGCATGCTTTTGAACCTGACGCTCAGCACCTTGGGCGATGCCATCAAGCTCATTCCCTCAAAGCAGAGCACGAGCGTCGATGACGACTGGAAATGGACCTTACGATCGGCCGCAAATCGTCCGATTCTGCGCATCAAGAATGGCGCCCCGGTGGTCATTGCGAACCCGAACCTGCAGGAACCCACGAAGGCGAGTGTTGCATTCCTGTCCGGATCGGAAGGCGATAACTTTGGTCCATCCGGCGAAATGAGCACGAACTTTGCCGTACAAAAGAGCTTGTTTGGTTCGGGAACACTGCGCCTGAACGGCGATGTGGGATACGGCCCCGGACCTGCAGCAACAGTGTTGCGCACTTCGTATTCGCGCATGATGCCTGACGGATCACGCGCTGAATTTGCCGTCACCGCGCATCACTTCTCCTTCTCGCCCGATCCATCGCTGCGCGATCAGACGATGGATGCTCTGACTGCCACTGCAGCCGATACCATCACGCTTGCCGATGTGGTTGAGATGCAGTTTGGAACTGAGTTCCAGACCGTGCAATTTCTCGGCGCTGTTGATGAAGTGAAACCATTCGGCAGGGTCGATGTCCACCTCTCTCCGGATACGGTGGTTGAATATCAATATGCGACCTCGGTTCCGAATATGCGCCCAAGCAAAGGATTCGATTCAGCACCGGCCGATCTGACGGAAACGAATCCGCGTATGTCAATTCTCGGTTCGAATCCGGTGCTGGAGAAGGGACACCACCAGGAGATTTCCCTGTCGCGCCGCATGGGCGCTACCAACCTGCAGGTCGCAGTTTTCGACGATCAGATACGAAACACCGCGCTAACGGGCGTCGGTGATCAGGGTGGCGAGTGGGGCAACGTGTTGAGCGACCTGTATTCCGGCACATTTGCGTACACGGGCGCCGACCTTAAGACCGCCGGTGTGCGCCTAGTGGTACAGCGGAAGCTGCGAAAAGATTTGGCTGCGACCGTGGACTACGCCTACGGCGGTGTCTTGGCCCTGCAGGGCACGCCAACGGACATCGCGTCGGTTCGCGATCTGAGCAGAAAAGATTATCGTCATGCGGTGGCGGTGAAGTTGGCTGGCGATCTGCCCTCGACAGGCACGCATTGCATCGTTACTTACCGCTGGATCAACGGCAATGCCTTGACGCCGGTGGACATGTTCAACGTTTCCGCTGGACAGGCAGATCCATATTTCAATATCTTCATTCGCCAGCCGATTCCGTGGGGCACATTCCTTTCCGGCAGAATGGAAGCGCTGCTGGATATCCGCAACTTGCTGGCACAGGGTTATCTGCCGATGGAGCGCGGAAACGTATCGCCGGTTTACCTGGTGCAGTCGGCGCGAAGCGTACGGGGGGGAGTCGCGTTCGTCTTCTAGCGTATCCCTTCGATTGGACTGATCTGCCCATGCTCCGATGTCGTTCGGAGCGTTTCTGTTTTTTTCGCAGCTGTTTCCGCAACTGAGCAGACGCCGTCGTCAACTGCTGTAGCTTTTGGTCGATTTCATTGCGCGATTGGATTTCACACATTAGAATTGAACTGCGTTTGCTTGTGCCGGTTGGCACGACAAATGATGAACACCGGCAACCCAGCGGTGTTCAATGGTAGATTCGGTGCAGGGCTAAACGCGTTTCCCATAAAAGCTCCCAACCAACATCTTCCTGAAGGCACGGCGGCTTTACATTGCCGCGATGCTGATCAGACTGGGCGCGTAGCTCAATTGGCAGAGCAACTGACTCTTAATCAGTAGGTTGAAGGTTCGATTCCTTCCGCGCTCACCAACCCTTTTATTTTCAACACGCCGTTCACGCGGTGGCCTCTTTTTGGTAACAACTTGGTAGCAACTGTTTGACTACGTCAGCAATTGGCCGCTGAAAGTCGTCCACAGTCGCACGGTCGTATACGTCCATCGCGAGGTTCACCTTGGCGTGACCGAGAATGCCGGAGATCACCTTGGGGTGAACGCCGTTGCGCCGCAGCGTGGTTGTGAGTGTGTGACGGAAATCGTGCCAGCCGCCAAGCGAGATACCCAACTCCTTCGCGGCAGGCTGCAGATAGCGGCGAAGCGCATTCCCCGGATTGATGGGCGTGCCAGTTCGTGAACGGAAGACCCACTCACCACTCCCAAGCTTCTTCATCCGCTCCAGCAACGCAGGATCGACTGGCAGCGAGCGTTCCGAGGTCTTCGATTTCACCGCGTCGACTTCGCCGTCGAAAATCCGGCGCTCGACGCGAAGCACGTTGCCGTTGAAATCCGACCAGCGGAGCGCAACCGCCTCACCGATCCGCAAACCCGACGCCGCAAGAAACAGCACCAGCGTTGCGTATGGTTCTTCCAGTTTCTCCGCAATCGCCTTCACCTGCTTAGGCGTCATCACCGTACGGACCACCTTCCGTCCGCCAGTGCGCTTGGGCAGCTTAATGCGAGTGCAGGGATTCTTCGGAAGCCAACCGCAATCGGTCGCCCATCCGAGCGTGAGCGCCAACACCACCCTCATGCTGCGGAGTGAGCTTTCACTGTACTTGCGGGCCTGCTCCGTAAGGAAATTCTGGATCTCCTCGCGGTTGATGGCCGCGATCTTCCGCTTGCCGAACGTCGCAAGAACGTAAGCACGCAACGTGTGCTGGTAGTGGCTGAGAGTGGAATTCTTCATCGTCGCGCCCTCCGCCTTTTCCCAGCGCTCGGTTAACTCCTGAAAGCTCATGTCCGCTGTCGTCGATGAGACTCGCAGGTGTTCCAACAAGCAGTTTCGTGCCGCGTTCTTCGTAGGCAGTTCAGCCAGAGTGCCGAGGCGCACCTTACGCAGGTGCCTCTCGATCTGGCCGTCCGGCTTGCGGATATCTTCGCGGAACATTCCGTACCACACCTTTGCTCGTGTTCCTCGTTGAAACACGTGTCCTCGTTGATACCGAAAAAGCATAGTGGTCCTTTCCGGTTTCAACGATTTCCCGCTTTCGATTCTCGCGCGCAGTTGCTCGGAAAGCAACTCCGCATCGAAGCGGATTATTCGACCAACGCGAACGGCGGGAAGCTCATTGATGTGCCGCCTCACCCAAGAGCCGGATACGCCCAGCAGATCAGCAACATCCGCAACGCTTAACAGAGCACGTGAATTGTCTGCGGATTGCAAGATCAGTACGCGGCGGTGGGATTTCTTCACGGCGACCCCTGCTGTTCCTGGTATTCAGTTGGATCGAAATGGAAGGAAGGGAGAATGGATCAACGGTGAATGGGTTAAGGGAAGGGACTCCGCCCTGGGTTTGCCGCTGGCGGCGGGCCTGCGGCCCGCCTCGCGCCCTGTGGGTCTTGTGGTTTTGTGGTGGCGTTCCGCCGTGTTGCTCATTCCTGCTGCTGCAGGAATTGTCGAAAGAGCGGGTGATAGAGCTTGTATCGCCCGCGACCTGAGCGAATGAGGAGTCCTCGCTCAGTTAATCGCCTGAAGTATTCGTATTGGAATTGTTTTACGAACGGATTCGGGCTGACTTCGTGTTCGTCCGCGTGAGCAAGTGCTCGAAGGAGAGCGACATCTTTGTCGGAAAGGTGGGCCAAGTCCGAGTTGAATTTTTCTCGCTCCAAGTGGGCCGCGATTTCGTGCCACACATCAGATGGAGCGCGATCGGGGAGGGCGAGCAATTCGCGGCTGATGAACGCGAGGAAATAGGGGTGGCCGATTGTCTTCTCGTACAGCCACTCCGCAATAGTGCTGACGACTCCGTTCTCCCCAAATACCGCCTTTGCGTATTCCAGTGTTTCGGCAGGAGTGAATGGCGCGAGCACGAGCTTGCTGTAGAAACGCACGGCAGGTTCGGCGAAGCTGTGAATTCCTGAGAAGTAATGGCTCTTTGCGGAAAAACACACGCTAAAGTTCATCCCCTCGACTGCCAAGGCTTGAAATTGATCGCGAATCGTTAAGGCGGTGTCGCCCGATGCGACGGAGAGGTTCTGAAGATCGTCCAGGAAGAACACTGCGCCTGCCAGTCGTGCGGGCCGAATGAACCGATGCCATGCTTCTGTCAGCGTGTGCCTCAGGAGCGCGCTGCCTGACGTCAGAAATCGACGTTGTGCGTCGCGCTCGACTGTGATCGGGCCTGCCTTAACTTGCTTGAACTTCCAGTTACGCGCTTCGGTACGGAGTCGCGCCGTCACTGAATCAGAAGCTGCAAGCGCGTCCGCGAGCTTGTCACAGAGGGACTCTGCAAATCTGAGGTAATCGCCGATGTCCTGAGAAACGGCAAGATGGACGGGTAGTATTTGCGGTGCGACTTGAAAGCAGCAGTCGGCGAGCCTGAAAAGAAGGCTGCTCTTGCCAATGCCCCAATTGCCGAGAACGGCAAACGACGGAGTTCGCGTCGTGATGAGCCCTTGCCGTAGTGCTGTTTCGAAAGACTGGATTTCGCGTGTGCGTCCGATGAAATTCGCGGGTCTGGCTGGAAAACTTGGCTCTGGCAGCATGACTTCCTCAAGAAACTCAAGGTCCTCAATTGAGGACCTTGAGGATGTTGATTTCTTGGTAGGCGCGAAGGGCAATTTTCACGATTGGCACATCGTGTGGTTGTGGATTGTGTTTGAGACTGTGGTTGTGGCGGCTGCCCTTCAGGGCCGGACGGGCTGGCAGTCTCCCTGATGGTTACGCGGCAGCCAGCAATCGGGTGTTATCAGACAATGTTGGCCAATGCTCTTGTTTTGCTCGTGCCACCAATAACGATTTGCTAGGTCTGCGGCAGTGGCTGTATCTGTCCCCGCCTTGAACTCTCGTTCAAAGTCGAACCGCCAAGGCTTCTGCCACTCGTCCATGGGCATATTGATCGAAGCGAGCGCTGCACGTACCTCACGCAGCCACGTCGTGTAATCGACGTTTATTTTGAGTTTTTCCATTTGTAACCTGCCAGAATTATTGGGAGTGCACGATGGGCAGACGGGGGTACACGTCGCCCATCGTGCGTTGTGGAAGGACTGGAGAAGTGGGCTGCTTGCTCTTTGTGGGTGGGAGTTTGGGAGGGTCAGTTGACGACTTTCGGAACCAGACTGCGGTTCTCAACGAAGGCGTAGTCGTTGAACGGCTTTGAGCTGCCGACTCCGAGTTTCACGAATGCAAGCGAGATCCACTCATTGCATTTCTCGATGATTCGGGCTTCGCCGAGAATCGTCTCGTTCAAGACAACGTAATGCGTGTAGGCGTCGTTTGGCATGACGCACCTCCAAGGCTTTGTGGTTTTGGGTTTGTGGAATAGGGAAATACGGCGAGTCAGCGCCGTTTCGCGGGCTGGTCTGCGGAGCCGTTGTTCTTCGGGCAGGGTTGGTCGAGCAGGTCCTCGAACACGACGAATCCCTGCGGCTCCGAATTGGCTGCCGCCTCGATCAGCGCGGCCGGGACGCCCAGGTCGCGCAACTTCTCGGCCCGAAAGACCAGTCGTGGCTTCGGGCTGCGGTCGTCGGGATCGAGCATTCGCAGGTCAACCAGCGTTCCGTTCCGTTTGCGGTATGCCGGCCAACTCGTGTTGTTGATGGTCACGACGGCGTCGTGCATCTTCACCTCCAATTTGTGGGTTCGCACACGGGCGAAGTGTCGCAGAACGCGGACACTGAGCGGGTGCGTGACTGCACGTTCGATTTGTGGTTTGGCTTGGTATTTCAGCAGTTGCGGATCGGCTTCCAACTCTTTCTCTACTGAATCGCGATCTGATTCAGCCGCAAGGCAGAAAGCCGAGCCACTGCAGGTGGTGACGAGGTATTTCCAGAAGTTCGGCGTCATGGCTGTTCTTGCCTCCACGAGCCGAACGGGTTGTGTGGTGATTTGTGGAGTTCCGCGATCAACTCCCGGACGCGGCTGCGGCGGGAATCAATGCGCTCAAGCAAATGGAAGAGCGCATCCGATTCCGCCCATTCCCGCGGCACCTCAGCGGCAATCGCTTGCAATGTACTGAACGGAAACGATTCGATCCGGCTCAGCCACGGCTCAAACGAGTGCCATCCACAGATGCCGCTGTACACGAGCCTGTGCGCGTACAGTCCGCGGAGCGTGCTGTCTGGGAAGCTCCATTCATCGGCGTTGAAGCAATAGCCGAAGTCGATGAAATGAGCGCGGAAGGTCCGCTTTCGGCAAAATACGGCTTGCCGTCCGTCACTGTTGCACAGCCACTTATCGAGGGCGAAGACGCCGGCGAATTCATCCAGGTTTTCGACCTTGTGAAGAGCTGACTCGGGGAGGTAGTCGACAGCTCCAAGGCCGGAAATGATGCGCGAGCCAAAAGCCGGACCCGGCGAGCATTTCACGGTGGAGTTGGCGAGCCGTATGACCAGCGAAGGATCGCGTTCGACGAACTCTTCCGGAACGGACAGAATCGCTGGCTCCGGAATGGTGAGGCCGAGCGCGCGTCCAATCGAGCAGGCAAGCCACTCATTGACAAGCACGCGCGGCGATTGCGGATTGTTCGCAAACTTGACTACGTAGGCGTTGCCGTCATTCGCGATGAGCATGTGCGATTGCGCTCCTCCCCTCATGGGGCGCACGTAGCAGGTTGCGACTAACTGCGGTGGTGAAAGCGTTTGTGGGTTCATGTGGTACTCCGAGCGACAAATCGCCCCGCTATCGCGCGAGGCGAATTGCCTTTTTGTGGATTTGTTTTGGGGTTGAACTGAGGAGGGAGGAAAGAATCCGAGTCAGAGAGTTTGTGTCTCTCTGACTCGGAACAGGTGGGTATTGCAGCCGATCAGGCGGCAGCTTCGGGCAAGAACTCTTCGACGATCTTGTACCCGTTGTTGCCCTGACCGAGCTTCACCAGGCAGGGGAGATGGAGTTCCATTCCGGCTTCGATCTCGCTCTCCGGAATGTCGTAACCGCTCGCTTCCAACCGCTCCGC
>JAJPJE010000102.1 GCA_021324365.1 Terriglobia bacterium
ACCAAGAAAGGACGCGCCGAGTTAGAAGCGTTAAAGCTGGATGTTTGGGCAAGCCGGCGGCGGCAAGAGTTGCTGCGCATGCTCGATCAGGTCGATGCTTCGCTGAAGCAGTTCGACGAGGCAGTGAACGAGCAAGCCGCCCAGAGCAGCGAAGCCACGTTGCTGATGACGCATCCGGGAGTGGGTCCGGTCACGTCTGTGGGGTTTGTGCTGATGGTCGGCCCGGTAACTCGGTTCCAGCGCAGCAAGCAAGTGGTGAGCTATCTGGGACTGAATCCGCGCGAGCACTCTTCGGGCGGGAAACAGAAACCCAAAACTCATCGCGCGCCCGAGTAACAAGCCGCTTGTGTGCCGGCCTGCTGAAACAGACTGTTGCTCGTTAATCTTTCAATATCTGTCGCGCGATCACCATGCGCTGAATTTCGCTTGTCCCTTCGCCAATGGTGCATAGCTTCACGTCACGATAGAACTTCTCGGCCGGATAATCTTTGATAAAGCCATAGCCGCCGTGAATCTGCACGCCTTCATTGGCGCATTTCACCGCCACTTCGCTGGTGTAAAGCTTTGCCATTGAGGATTCCAGCGTGGTCTTCATGCCCTCATCTTTCATCCACGCCGCCCGCATCGTAAGCAGTCGAGCCGCATCGATTTCCGTAGCCATATCCGCCAGTTTCCACTGGATTGCCTGGAATTCGCTGATGGCCTTCCCGAACTGCCGCCGCTGTTTCGAGTAGTTCAGCGCCGCCTCGTAGGCGCCCTGCGCCATTCCCAGGCCGAGCGCGGCAATGGAAATGCGCCCGCCGTCGAGAATGCGCATCGCATCGATGAAGCCGTCACCCTCTTTGCCGACCAGGTTTTCCAGCGGAATTTCGCAGTCTTCGAACACGAGTTCAGCCGTGTCACTGGCGCGCAGTCCTAGCTTGTTCTCTTTCTTACCTGCCTTGAATCCCTTGGTACCTTTTTCGACGATGAACGCCGATAGTCCATGCGTGTGCGCCGTCTTGTCCGTCACGGCGATCACCACCACGACGTCCGCATAGTGCCCGTTCGTGCAGAACGTCTTTGTTCCATTCAGAATCCACTTGTTGCCTTTGCGCACGGCCGAACAGCGCGCGCCGCCCGCATCGGAACCTGAACCCGGTTCCGTGAGTCCCCAGGCCCCGATGAACTCGCCACTCGCCAGCTTCGGGATGTACTTGCGCTTCTGCTCCTCGCTTCCGGCCACGAAGATGTGGTTCGAGCACAGGGAAGTATGGGCCGCCACGATGATCCCCACCGACCCGTCGACCCGTGAAAGCTCCTCAATCGCCAGCACATACTCGATATAACCCATCCCGGCGCCGCCATATTCAATCGGGAAGATGATCCCCGTTAAGCCCAATTGCCCGAGTTGCTTGATCGTCTCGCACGGGAAATGGGACTCCTCGTCCCACTTCATCACGTTCGGCAGAATCTCGCGCGTGGCGAAATCGCGTATGGTTTTGCGCAAATGCTGCTGCTCGTCAGAAAGCTGGAAGTCCAATGCTTTGTCCCCTTTACGCGGAAAAACTAGTCCACATCCCCCACCAGTACGGAACCGCTATGTATAACATAAACTTTCAGGCTCGGAAAGGCAGGCTTATAGCACGATGGGAGCGGGATTTCGGTAATCCGCTGCTGGGAGTGCCGGTTTCTCCGGCGCGTTGGGTGTAAGCGGGAGGCTGCGGCTGTACCCTTGTCTTAAGTCGCAGTTGCGAGCTGCCGCAATTTGGCAATCAGTTCCGCGGATGTGGGCATGCGACCACTCTGGGATTTCGAGTACACCGTCTTGCCGTCCGCGATCACGTTCAACGATCCCGGCATTCCCATCCGTATCCGTACCGGGAGCCTCAGTTCGCGTTCGATGTCCTGTTTCAGGCTCACGGCCTGTTCTTTGATGTCGTGTCAGTAAAAGCAACGCTTGATCTCGATATTCATGTTTTGCCCTTGAAGTTGTTGTCTCGGGTGTCCCACTCATGCGAAGCAGCGAGTAGGAATTGCTAACGTCTAATGACCAACCACTAATCATTAACTACTTGCTTCACCGCTTCCAGCGCTCTTTCACAAGCCTCGCGATTCACATCCATGTGCGTCACGAAGCGTACTCGTTGTGTATCGGCGGTCCCGGCGAGCAGATTCTTTTCCGCGAGCTTGTGTGTGAACTCGCTCGCGCTCATGCCAGTGCCGCTGACATCGAAGATCACAATGTTGGTCTGCACGCGCGCCGGATCGATGTCGATTCCCGGTAGTCCCGCCAAGCCCTTCGCAAGAAATTTTGCGTTAGCATGATCTTCATGCAGGCGCGCCGGCATCTTCTCGAGGGCAATCAACCCCGCAGCCGCAAGGATTCCTGCCTGCCGCATACCGCCGCCGAGCGCCTTGCGGACGGAGCGTGCCTGCTCGATGAAAGTCTTGTTACCCACGAGCAGAGATCCCACCGGTGCACCCAATCCTTTAGACAGGCAGAACATGACTGAATCAAACTTCCGCGTAATTTCTGCCACGGGTTTGCCCAGCGCCACTGCCGCATTGAAAATTCGAGCGCCATCAAGATGTACTGGCAGTCCCGCTTCATGCGCACGGTCGCAGATGTCATCAGCGATCTTCTGCGGATATACCGTGCCACCCGCCATATTGTGTGTGTTTTCCAGTTCTACAAGCCCGGTTTGCTGCCGGTAATAGATCCGCGCAGAGATCTGTTTGCGAACCATCTCCCATGTCAGGATGCCATCTTCCGAATAGATCGGCCGCACCGTACATCCGGAAAACCACGCCAACATGGCCATTTCCCAGTTGAAGATGTGACCGCGTTCTTCGCAAATGATCTCCTGTCCCGGCTTGGTGTGCAGCTTGATCGCGATCTGATTGCCCATCGTCCCCGTCGGTACGAAGATCGCGGCCTCCCGTCCGAAGATTTCGGCAGCGCGCTGCTCGAGCCGGTTGATAGTAGGATCCTCGCCGTAAACATCGTCGCCGACCTCGGCCTCTGCCATCGCAATGCGCATCTCCGGCGTGGGCTTAGTCACGGTATCGGAGCGCAGATCGACAATCGTGGGACGAGAGGTTTGGAGTTCGTCGGCGGCGTGGGTGGCAGGTGACGACATGGAACAAGTCTAATCCATCGCGGAGTTCAGATTGAAGGTTTGCGTGGCGCAGCCGCCCTTGGCTGTGCTTCCGAAAAGAAGACGAGTCGCAAAGACTTTGCTTCCGCAACCATACGCGATGCATCGGGGCAACTTGGCTAGGCGGACCAGGGAATGCACCAACGAGAGTTGGGTAGCGGCAGTCAGGCGATCTACAATCCTGCATTCTTTGTTTTTAACTGCTTAGGAGAACTCTTGGCATACATTCAGTTTCTCGGCGCGGCAGGGACGGTCACAGGATCGAAGCATCTGATTAACACCAACGATGATGGGAGTAGCCATGGCGGGTTCCAGGTGTTGATCGACTGCGGTCTGTTTCAAGGACAGAAAGAGTGGCGCGAACGGAACTGGCAGGAGCCGCCACTTCCAGCGCAAGACATCGATGCGGTGATCCTGACTCATGCTCATCTCGATCATTGCGGATGGATTCCACGTCTGGTGAAGGAAGGTTACGTCGGTCCGATCTACGCGACGCAGGCAACAATTGATTTATGCGGGATACTGCTCCCTGATTCCGGTCATCTGCAGGAAGAGGATGCGGCGTTCCACAACAAGAAGAAAACGTCGAAGCACGAGCCGGCTTTGCCGCTTTATACGTTTGAAGAGGCGCAGGCGTGTCTGTCGCAGTTTGTCGCGGTGGATTTCGAGCAGAGTAAGCAGTTGCGGCCCGACTTCTCGTTTCGCTTTGTTCGTGCCGCACACATCATCGGGTCATCCATGGTCGAAGTGAATATCAAGGGTTCAGGAAAACAGCAGAAGCTGCTGTTCACGGGAGATATTGGCCGCGTTCGCGATTCGCAAATCGCTCCGGGGCGCGTAGCGCACTATGGGCCTGTGGAAGGCGAATCAGCTGACCTGTTGGTGATGGAATCAACATATGGAAATCGGTTGCATCCGAAAGACGATCCGCGCCCCGAACTGGCGCAACTGATTCGCAATACCGTAAAACGCGGCGGCAGCATCGTGGTTCCCGCCTTCGCCGTCGAACGCACGCAGAAGTTCCTATTCATGCTTAAGGAACTGATGGAGGCTGGAGAAATTCCGCGCCTCCCTGTTTTCGCGGACAGTCCTATGGCGATCGAAGCGGTAAAGATCTACCTGAAGCACAGCGAAGAATTCACAGAAGAAGCAAAAGCACTCATTGCTAGGTACGGCTCACCTCTCGAGTGGCAGGGATTCACGTTTGCGAAGACACAGGAGGAGTCGAAACGGATCAACGATAGCAAGTTCCCCTGCATTATTGTTTCGTCCAGTGGAATGGTAACGGGCGGTCGCATCCAGCACCATCTGCTGCAGCGCCTGCCGGACCCGCGCAACCTTATCCTGTTTATCGGCTTTCAGGCACCTGGCACGCGTGGTGCAACTATCAAGGCTGGTTCGACAGAAGTGAAGATCTTTGGCGAGATTGTTCCCATTCGAGCTCAAGTCGCCGCACTCGAGCAGTTTAGCGATCACGCCGACACCCCGGAGCTTCTCGAGTGGCTCGGAACGTTCACGGCACCGCCACGGATCACGTATCTGGTACATGGCGAACCGGATTCAGCGGAGCAGTTGAGACAGGCGATCACGCGCGAGTTGAGATGGAAAGTAAACATCGCGGAGTGGAAAGAGAGAGTCAGCTTGAACGGTCTGGCAGCGGCGATATCTCGGTAATTAGGCATTCCGGCCCTTCCCAGCAGAAGTAAAGAACCGGCCACCCTGACCGAGTCTCACCCGAGAGTCTCAGCGAGATAAACATCGCCTGACACCCGGAGGTCTTAGGTTGCCTTCACCGGTTTGTAAGCCGACACCGCGTTATTCGTTCTTCGCCACCGGCGGGCTTGCCTCTGTCACATTCTGGTTGTCGGTCACACCATACTTCGGCTCCGATAACGATTGCAGGTTCTCGGCCTTCCACCGCATGGCGGCATAAATGCGGTTTCGTCCGCTGGGATGATCGTAAAAAACGAATTCCTCGATCGGCTCAGGACTCATCTTCCGGTACTCGCCGAGGTGTATCGCTGCACGAGCAAAGCCATCAGGCTGACGGCTGGCATTCAAGCCGTACATGTCCGCTTCGGCCTCTGCTGTGCGCGTCCAAGTGTTGAAGACTGGCGTGCTGATGAATCCGAATATAGAGATAATGAGGATCGCGAGGGGAAGCACGGCGAGATCGCCAACGCCGCGAATTTGCCATTTCTCACCCCAGCGTTTCAGACTCCATTGCAACGACCAGAACAGCAGGGCGAAGAAGATCACATAAACCACGGAGAAGAACAGGATGTCCTTGTAGATGTGATTCAGGACATAGTGTCCCATCTCATGGCCCATGACGGCTTGGATCTCCTCGGGCGAAGCGCGCCGCAGCAGGTTGTCGTTCAACGTGATGCGCATCGTCCTGCCGAATCCGCTGACATTGGCGCTCATGCGGGTGGTCTGTTTCGATGCATCGATCGTCCATACATCCCGCGCCGGAATGCCGTTAGCGTGCGCCATTGCGAGGATAGGGGCGGTAATCTTTGGATCATCGAGTCGCTTCGGGGTGTTGAAGATAGGCTGAATGAAGATCGGGCCGATGAGGACAAGGAAGATCGTAAAGATAACGGAGACACCCGCGCCCCAAATCCACCAGGTTCTCGGGAGTGAGCGCACTATCCGGAACAAGAGCATCATGGCGAGTGCGCCCAGTATCAGGCCGAGGAGCAATCCCTTGAACTGATCGCCCATCCAACCGCCGAAGGTTTGCGTCGCCAAGCCATATTTCTTTTCGCGGATGAAGCCCTCGTAGACGGTGAGAGGAAACACCAGAATGCTCGTCAGGATTAGATACTCCGCCCAGTAGATCGCTGTCTATAACGGCTTGAACCGCGTGATGCGTTCGGCCAGATTTCGCATGCTTGCGGACCATTTCAGATTTAGCAGAAGAAGCGCGACAATGGCTCCGTAAAGAAAGTCCCAGAGGGTAAGCCAGTAGCTGCCCTCGAAATAAGCGTCGGAGCGTGCGCGCGCAGAGGAGGGTATCTCGGCGAGATAGGCATCTGTTGCGATCACGGCGTCAAAGTGTGCGGAGGGTTGTGCTGCGACGGGCACTGGAATCGAGTCCGGCATACGTGTGTCGGCCGTCGTCTGTTGCCCAAAACCGGCGGAACACGCGAGGAAGATTACGAATGCCACCGGCGCAAGAGTGAGTCGTAGTCGCGACATGAAGTGAACCTTTCTTGACGGGAGATCCTGGGCTGCGAGTATATACGCACGGTGAAAAGCGGTTGTTCCGAAAAGGGCTTTTTCGGATTAGTTCGGGTGTGTTCCAAAAGAGGGAAAGGCCCGGGCACAGTTTCTTAAGATCCCGCTGATTTAGTGAACTCGATGAGCCGATCTAGCTTTGCCTGTGCGGCTCCGGAATCGATCGAATCCGCTGCAATGGGGAGGGCTTCAAGGATGGTATCGGCCCGTCCTGCGGCAACCAGGGCGGCTGCGGCATTCAGGAGAACCACATCGCGCTTAGGTGATTTCTCGCCCGACAAGATGGCACTGATGATCGCCGCATTTTCGTTGGCATCACCGCCGAGTATCGATTCCATTGGCGCGCGTTTCACCCCGAACAGCTCGGGCATCACTTCATATTTTCGGACTGCGCCATCGCGAACCTCGGCAACTTTCGTGACTCCCGTAATAGTGATCTCATCGAGCCCGTCCAATCCGTGAACTACCAACGCGCGTCGAAGCTCGAGCAGTCGAAGCGCCTCCGCGACTTTATCAACAAGTTCGCTGGAGTAGACACCCACAACCTGTGCCGACGCGTGGGCGGGGTTCGTCAGAGGGCCCAGGAGGTTGAACACGGTGCGTAAGCGCAACTCGCGTCGGGCAGGCTGGACGTATTTCATCGCCGAGTGCATGGAGGGCGCGAAGAGGAACGCAATGCCGACGCGATCGAGACACGCGGCAACCTGCTCCGGAAGGAGATTGATCCGGATGCCTAGCGCTTCGACGACATCCGCCGAGCCGCATTTCGAAGTCACACTGCGATTGCCGTGCTTGGCAACACGAACGCCGGCACCAGCTACGGTCAGCGCAGTGGCGGTGGAAATATTGAACGTGCCGCTGGCATCACCGCCGGTGCCACAGGTGTCGACCAGTGCGTCGCGCTCCGTATCGCTAACGTCGAGTGCGGAATTTCGTGCCAATTGAATCGGTGTTGCCGCTGCGCGGATGGCTTCGGCAAATCCAACAATTTCTTCAACCGTTTCGCCCTTCATATGTAAGGCGACAAGCAGCGCGGCGATCTGGGCGTCGGTAGCGCCCCCGCTGAGGATTTCACTCATGACGCTGCGAGCCTCGTCTCGGCTGAGTGAGTGGCGATGGTTAGCGACCTGATGGAGGGCTTCGACGATCACGGAATCAATGGTAATCGGGGAATTTGTAATGCGGTAATTGAAAAATTCTCGCCCTTGGTTGAAGCGCAAGGAACGCAAACGGTCGTAGTATGGTAGGGCTTTCTGGGACCTCGCATTCGCCCTCGATCGGTAAGACAGTTTCTCGCCGCGCTCGGAACCCGCAGCCAGAATTGGATCGCGCTCGCATGAGAGCAGACTCAGCGAGCGATGAGTTGGGCTGCGAACTTCTCGCGAAAGCGCTCGCGCCACTTGGGTGATAAGCTCGGGCTTGCCAGGGCCCGCTCCAATAGTTCTTGAGGAACGGATTTCGCGGTCATCATGTGATTTGCTTCCGCGATGGTGATCTGATCGGTGCCAATCGGATTCACACGGATGTCGTCTCCTGCCTGGAGTTCGCCCTCTTCTGTTACGGAGAAGTAAAAGCCGGAGCGGCCGCTTTCCAGGAATTCCGTGATGATCCGATTTGTTCCGAACTTGATCCCGAGCTTGAAACACGGAGTACGGGGCTGCGTGACGGTGAACCTTGCCGAACCGATACAAACTTGATCTCCGATGTGGAGCGTATCTTCGGCCAATCCTTCCACCGTGAGATTTTCCCCGAAGGCGCCCCATTGCCAAGGAAAGTGGGGATAGCGCTCACGCCAGAAGTCATAGTGCTCGACCGGGTACGCATAAACGGCTCTATTCACACCGCCGTGAACGTTAAGGTCGGCCTGGCGGTCGCCTTCCAAGTTGAGCTTCGCCAGGCGCACGGGTCCACTTACCGGGTCTTTGAAAATGGCGGTGCTCACGGTGTCGCCCTCGTACAGTACCAACCTTGGCCTACCGACATTTACCGAAATTAGTCTCATCTTCATTTACGGGTCTTCTTTGGATGGTCAAAGATGGCGCAAGGATGAATTTTCCGTATCCGATTGCCCGTGCTCCTGAGCGTCCTATACAATCACAGGTTTCCGTGTCGATAAGCGAAGTAGCTAGTAATCATCGGATTGAATTCATGAAAATACACGAGTACCAGGCGAAGTCGATACTGGCGAAGTATGGTGTGCCAATTCCGCGTGGCGAGGTTGCCACGAGCCGCGAAGAGGCAGAGGCAGTTGCCAGGAAGCTGTTCTCCGAAGGCGCCAGTGGCGTCGTCGTAAAAGCGCAGATTCATGCCGGGGGCCGCGGCAAAGGCGGCGGGGTGAAGATCGCTAAATCGGTTGAAGAAGCCGGCGAACTCGCTTCCAAGATGCTGGGAATGAAGCTGGTTACGCACCAGACCGGTCCGGAAGGCCGCGTCGTCCGGCGTCTGCTGATTGAAGAGACGCTGCCAATCGCGCGCGAACTCTACCTGGGTATGCTGCTCGATCGCGCCGAAGCCAAGCTGGTGGTGATGGCATCGGCTGCGGGAGGAATGGAAATCGAGCAGGTAGCAGCCGAAAATCCGGACGCAATTCTGAAGGAGTACATCGATTCCGGCAGTGGACTTGCTGCTTTTCAGGCCCGCAAGATCGGGTACTTTCTCGGATTGAAGCCCGGCGAAGTGAACCAGTTGGTCATACTTTTGATCGGCCTGTACAAGGCATACGTGGAAACTGACGCCTCGCTGGTGGAAATCAATCCACTGATCGTCACCAGCGATGGGCGCATCTTCGCGCTCGACGCGAAGGTCAACTTCGATGACAACTCACTGTTCCGCCATAAAGATATTCGCGACTTGCGCGACATCACGGAAGAAGATCCGCTGGAAGTAGAAGCGTCCAAGTACGGCCTGAACTACATCAAGCTCGACGGCAACGTGGGATGCATGGTGAATGGCGCTGGTCTGGCCATGGCCACCATGGACATCATTCAGTTCGCGGGTGGAATGCCGGCCAACTTTCTCGACGTGGGCGGTGGTGCTAACGAAGAACAGGTGACGCACGCGTTTGAGATCCTGCTGAGCGATAAGAATGTGCGCGCAGTGCTGATCAATATCTTCGGCGGGATCCTGCGTGTAGACACCCTGGCAAATGGGGTGGTTGCGGCAGCACGAAAAACAAACATCCAGTTACCGATTGTGTTGCGCCTGGAAGGTACGAATGTGGAGCAGGGGCGCGAAATCCTCAGAAACTCGGGGTTGAATTTCATCGTGGCGGAGACGATGAAGGATGCCGCCGAAAAAGTTGTCGGAGCCGCAAAGGGCAGGTAAGTGGCGATCTCACAGGAACAGTTTGGCGAGTTGGAAGCGGAACTCGAAATCCTGGGCAAGATTGCGGCTCAGTTTGAAGCGGGCTCGCCTCAGGAGGTCACGATTCGGCGTGCTGCCGTTGCTCTATTCTTCGTGGTGATGCACCACGGTGACAGTTTTGAAGCGTACCTCGCGAATTTTGATCAGAAGCTGACGCCCGAGCAATTGGCGCGGCTGAAAGAAATGGGCTTGGAGACAGATTCATGAGCATTCTGGTTGATAAGAATACGAAAGTGATCGTGCAGGGACTGACCGGCAAGGAGGGCACGTTTCACGCGAAGGCGTGCGCCGCGTACGGAACTAAAATTGTCGGCGGCGTAACTCCTGGAAAGGGCGGAACCACCCACGAAGGCTTTCCGGTGTTCAACACCGTGCAGGAAGCGGTGGACAAGACCGGCGCCGACGCTTCCGTGATCTTTGTGCCTCCTGCGTTCGCAGCGGACGCGGTGATGGAAGCAGCCGATGCCGAGATCGAGTTGATTGTCTGTATTACCGAAGGCGTTCCGGCAAACGATATGCTCCGGGTATGGGATTACCTGCAGGATCGTCGTGCACGCCTTATCGGTCCGAATTGTCCGGGCATCATCTCGCCGGGAAAATGCAAGATCGGCATCATGCCCGGTCACATCCATCGCGAGGGTAACGTCGGGATTGTGTCGCGCTCAGGGACGCTGACCTATGAAGCCGTCTATCAGCTCTCGAAGCGTGGAATCGGACAGTCGACTGCAATCGGAATTGGCGGCGACCCGATCATCGGAACCAACTTCGTCGATGCGTTGGAGCTGTTCAACAAGGATCCGCAAACGGAAGCGATCGTGATGATTGGCGAGATCGGCGGCAATGCTGAGGAGACTGCCGCAGATTACATCAAGGCGCATGTGAAGAAGCCAGTGGTGTCGTTCATCGCCGGACAGACTGCGCCTCCTGGACGCCGCATGGGCCACGCCGGCGCCATCATTTCCGGTGGGCATGGAACGGCAGCCGAGAAGGTCAAGGCATTGGAAGCGGCCGGTATCCGCGTGGCGAAGACGCCAGCAGTGATTGGCGAACTGGTCGCGCAGGTACTGGGTGCGGCAGCAAAGGCTTAGTTGTGGTACGCGGCTTGCCCGCGATCTCATATCAATAGTAAGGACGCATGAAGACTCTCGAACGTACGTTGGCCATCATCAAACCAGACGCGGTTGCGCGCCAGGCCACTGGCGACATCATCAGCATGATTGAGAAGAAGGGGTTCCGCATTATCGGCGCAAAGATGCTGCACATCACCAAGCCCCAGGCAGAAGGCTTCTACGCCGTTCATGCGGGCAAGGCATTTTTCGATTCGCTGACAGACTTCATGGCAAGTGGCCCGATCCTCGTCATGGCACTGGAAAAAGACAATGCGATCAAAGAATGGCGCGAACTGATGGGCGCCACGAATCCGGCGAATGCTGCGGAAGGGACGATCCGGAAGAAGTGGGCGAGCAGTATCGAGAAAAACGCGGTACACGGATCGGATGCGGAAGATACTGCACGGTTTGAGCTGAGTTACTATTTTGCTGGATACGAGCTGGCGAAGTAGAGCTTTCTAGTCCCCACTCGGCCAAAGGCGGGCGGAGTGGCGCGCCTGGGCTTGATTCGTTGGGACAGTGAGAAGAATTCCATGCCGCACGTTCAAATCACTTTGCTGAAGGGTCGCAGCATCGAGGTGAAGCGAAAGATCGCCTCGCGCATCACCGATGTGCTTCATGAGGAAGCTGGCACGGCGAAAGAGGGCATTTCGATCTCGTTTGTTGAAGTGGATCGCGAGAGCTACGCCCGAGGAGGTGTGCTGATGGCCGATAAGAAGTAACGCGAGCGGAATCGATTTTCAATCGACTGGCTGGTACAAATCTCCCGCCTGCCGTTCCGCGATCTGCGCCAATTTCTTGGCCGCGAGTTCCTGGAAGTGACGCGAGTCACGATGAGCCTGGAGGGCGGCATCATCTTCATACTGCTCGTATATAAAGAAGCGGCGCGGGTCGTTCCGATGCGTGTGGACCTGGTAGAAGCGACACCCGGGTTCCTTGCGCGACTCACTCTGCAGCTTACGAAAAAGGTCGGCGACCGCTTGTTCCGCGCCAGCTTTGGCAATCCAGGTCACAGCCAAAACAACCATATCTTCCTCCTTTGCGTGCCTACCGACGCGCGGCTGTTTTCTTTGGACGGGAAGGCTTTTCCGCCTCGACTCCCGGCAGCGCCGATTCAAAGTCGCCGACAAGCATCGTTTGTTCGCGATCTGGGCCGGTGGAAACCATGCCGATTTTGGCTCCCGTTTCATTCTCAATGAAATCCAGGTAGGTTTTTGCTTTTGCGGGCAGCTTATCGTAGTTACTGATGCCAGCCGTCGATTTTTGCCAGCCGGGCAGCGTCTTGTAGATCGGCTCAATCTTCTCGTAGCCACAGCCCTGGGCAGGGATATCGGTAATCTTCTTGCCGTTGATCTTGTAGCCCACGCAGATCGGAATTTCGGCAAGATCGTCGAGAACGTCCATCTTTGTGACCACGAGCCACTCGATGCCGTTGATCATCGCCGAATAGCGCAGCAGTGGCAGATCGAGCCAGCCGCAACGGCGTGGTCGCCCGGTGACAGCACCGAACTCGTTTCCCTTCTTACGGAGTTCCTCGCCAAGTTTGTCGTGGAGTTCGGTAGGAAATGGCCCTTCGCCAACGCGCGTGCAATAAGCCTTGGTTACGCCAATCACTGTGTCCATCGATGTGGGCGGAACACCGGTACCGGTTGCTGCGCCGCCGGAAGTCGCGCTCGAAGAGGTGACGAAGGGGTAGGTGCCGTGGTCGATGTCAAGCATCGTGCCCTGTGCGCCTTCAAACATCACCGACTCACCGGAGGAGAGAGCCTTGTTCAGTAGAGAAGCGGTATCGGCAACAAACGGTTTAATTCCTTCTGCTGCGCGCACGTATTCGCGATAGATTTCCGCGGCGTCGAGCGGCTCGGAGTTGAACAAAGCGTGCACGATGGTGTTCTTCTCGCGGCAGGCGTTCTCGATGTGCGTCTTCATTAGAGCGTGATCGAGCAGGTCCGCGACACGGAGGCCGCGGCGCCCCATCTTGTCTTCATACGCAGGACCAATGCCGCGCGATGTGGTGCCGATCTTCACGCGCCCGGGAGCATTTTCCGATGCGAGTTCGATCATGCGATGGTACGGAAGGATAACCTGTGCGCGGTTACTGACGAATAGATTGCCGTCGACCTGTACTCCCGCATCACGCAGCGCCTTCACTTCTTTCAGAAGAGCGAATGGATCGAGGACGACGCCGTTACCAATGACAGCACGGCAACCGGGGCGAAGAATGCCACAGGGAACGAGTTGAAGAATGAACTTGCGCCCGGCGATGGTGACGGTGTGACCTGCATTGTGACCGCCCGCGTATCGCGCTACGACATCGAAATGCTCGGAAAGATAGTCGACAATCTTTCCCTTACCTTCATCGCCCCATTGGGCACCGACAACAATGGCGGTTTTGCCCCTGTTCAAAGCGCCTCCTTCACGGCACACTCCTTGCCCACCTGTGTTTTAGCGCACCTTTTCAGGGAAATGGCGAACGAGGGGTGTAACAACGAATTTTACATTCCGAAGGGATACAGGGCAATCGAAGCTGTGGTTAGGACCGATAGGATTTTCCGATCTTCAAGGTAAACTGACATTGTGCCGGAACTTCCTGAAGTCGAAACCATCGCGCGCGGACTCGCGAAACGAGTGACGGGGGACGTGATCGAATCCGTGTGGATTGGAGAACGCAAGCAGCCGTTACTTTCGCCAGCGCACGAGATTGCGACTACGCTCGAAGGTGCCCGGTTGGCG
Source organism: Terriglobia bacterium (assembly GCA_021324365.1). Lineage (GTDB taxonomy): Bacteria > Acidobacteriota > Terriglobia > Terriglobales > Acidobacteriaceae > JAJPJE01. The sequence continues at coordinate 13,589 of JAJPJE010000102.1, forward strand.
AAGATTCGGCGCGTTGGGAAACACATTGCCATTGACCTGGAGCGCAAGGGCAAAAGAGCAAGCGACCATGCGCAATGGATCGTACACTTGGGTATGACCGGGAAAGTGCTGGTCACTGAGGCAGATCAGCAGGTCGAAAAGCATACGCATTTGATTGCAAAGCTGGCGTCGGGACGCGAGTTGAGGTACGTCGACCCGAGGATGTTCGGGAAATTGAAGGTGGTGCGCGAGGTGTTTCGCGCGCCGGGGCAGGAGCCGTTGGAGGTCAGCTTTGAGAACTTCGTGAACTTGTTTCATGGACGTAAAACGCCGATCAAGAGCGCGCTGTTGAATCAAAAGTTGCTAAGTGGAGTCGGAAATATTTATGCCGATGAAGCTCTTGCGCGCGCAGGTATTCGTCCGCGAAGGCGTGCGGTTTCGGTGACCCAGGTTGGGTTGAGGAGGCTATATGAGGCGTTGAAACAAGTACTAGAGGAGGCGATCGCGGCGGGCGGGTCGTCGATCAACGACTATGTGGATTCCGACGGGAACGAAGGCCTGTTCCAGATACAGCACCGCGTGTACGGAAGAGAAGGGCAGCAGTGCCTGACGTGCAAGACGGCGATTAAGCGAATCGTGATTTCTGGCAGGAGTGCTCATTACTGTCCGAAATGCCAGAAATAAGAATCGGCAATCGTGCGATTGCGAGATCGCAGAATCGAGCGCGTTAAATCCTCGCTATGTTCGGAAAGCGTACCCGAGGGCGACTGCGTCACGCGAATCTATTCTCCTGCAATCGCCGGCAAACTGGCTGCTACGATGGATTGGCCGACGCGCCGGCTCTTCTCGTCGGGCAATGCGATCGAAATCGTGGAAGCCAGCTGCGGAAATTCAGTGCGCAGTACTTCCTGAGCCTTGCTGAGGATGACGTCCCCACCTGGGCCGGTGGTCACGCGACCCAATATGAGTACGTGCTTGAGATCGTAGAAGTCCGCATAGTGCGCAACGCCATAGCCGACGTAAGTGCCAATCGTCTCGTAGACCTTGACGGCAATGGGATCCCCGGCCGCCATTTTCTTTTGCAAGGCGACCAGCCGCTCCGGCAAACTCATGCTATCCGCAAACTGCATGCCTGCATTTACCGCTACGCGGTTGGTGGCTTGCTGCGAGAAGTACTGCGCGCCACAACAATCACCTGACCATTCGTCTTCGGGCCCGTTTGCACGGTAGTCGACGGGAGCAAAGGCGAGTTCGTTCAGCCAACTTGTAATGTTCCCTTCGCGATTCACATAGCCGACTGCCTCGCTGGATCCGAGCGCCACTCCGAGCACCGGGTTTTCGCCAAGGGACATCGATCCGGCGAGCGCGGTGACTTCGCCGTCGTTGACTACTTCCATCGGGACACCCAACTCTTTACGAATGCGGAGAAACAGTGGGGCGATCTTCTCGGCGAAGTTTTTGGGCGAAACTCCACGATAAAGCGACCCCACGCGCACGCGATTGTTGATGTAAACGCCTGCGGCACTACCGCCGACCGCATCCAGCCGTGGCAAATGTGAGGCCGCACGGCGGATCGAATCCATAACCCCCTGGTAGTGATATTCAGGGTCGGTCGCGTTCTTCGGGTCCCATACGACTTCTTCGCTGAAGACGGGCTCGCCGTCGATGACGGCACTTGCCTTGCGGTCGCTGGCCCCGAGGTCGAATCCAACGCGGCACCCTTTCAGGTGGCGTCCAAGCGGTACCGTTGCCTCTTGCGAGTGTGGAACGCATTGCGCGTCTGTAATCACGACCTCGAACGGATGTTCGTAGACGGTGCTCATGAAGTGGTGGTCGAATTTGCGCTCGCCGGTCGCAGAATAAACGGACTTGATGTGCTGGCCGATCTCTGCCGGTCCGCCGATATGAAGCTTCCATCCTCCACGCTGCCATAGGAGGAACTTCACAATACGCTCCACATAGAGGAGTGTGGCTTCGCAATTACCGCCGCTGCGCGGAATGATGCAGGTATCGAAAGTTGAAATGGAACCATCAGAGCGTTCGAGCGCCAGACGAAGGGGGACTGGGCCTATCTGTTTTGCAAGTTCGCGATACGAACGGTTGAAGAGAGCGGCAGGTAAGAATTCCGGATCCAGTGGAGCAATGACTGCGGGATGAACGGTAATGCCTGCAAGTTCTAAGGTCATGCGGTTCCTAGTTATGAGTCGTGAGCGAGGGCCAAAGGCCCACGCACCAGCCGGCGAGACGCCAGCACTGCAACGAAGAGAACAAGTTTTGGTGCTCCCACCTCTGCCAAGAGAAGACAGAGATGGGGCACCGCTATTGTTCTTTTCCCCCACCCACTAATGTGAAATTTTGCGGGTGGAGAACCCAACTTGAAGACCCAAGGTGCTATAGAGCAGTAGGTCGCTGGAATTGTGCCTGATTTTGAGGTGAGTTCGCAAACTCGTGCGACACTCAGGCTTGTGAGGTGATGGTACGAGCACGCAGGAAGGGTAATCGAGCGGCGCCGAAGAGCCCGCCGTCGCCGCCCAGCAGCGCTCGCGTGATGATGGTCTGCCTCGACTTTGGTGAGGGCTGATACGAAACTCCTGCCGACGCTCCCTTTGCTCTCTCGACATCAGCTGGCGCAGTTGCGGCGTACACCATGGAGCGGCGCCGGACTTCTTCAAACATGGCCGGTGCGAACGCATCCCAGGAATTGGAAACGCCGCCGCCTAGCACGTACATCTGCAAGTTGAAGGCGTTCACGATGTCCCCGAGAACGATGCCGAGGGCCCAACCCACTTTGCGGAAAATCGTTTTTGAAGGCTCGTCGCCCTGGAGCGCGAGGTTGTAGATGGTCTTCGCGGTGAACTCGACATTCTTGAACGTGCCGGTGCCGGCGGAAAGTTCGCTCAGTTCCTTTGCATTTCCGGTAGCAATCGCTTCACGAGCCATGCGAAGGATGGCGGTTGCTGATGCAAATTGCTCCACACATCCATAATTGCCGCAGTTGCACTTGGGACCATCTGGATGCACGGTGATGTGACCGAGTTCGCCGGCCATGCCGGTCATGCCTTCCCAAACCTGGTTGTGCAGTACGATGCCACCGCCAACACCGGTCCCGAGAGTGAGAATACACATATCTTCAACGTTGCGGGCAGCGCCGAGCCAATGCTCACCGACGGCAGCGGCGTTGGCGTCGTTCTCGAGAATGACGGGCGCGTTGAGGCGTCGTTCGATTTCTTCCTTCACAGGATAGTCACGCCAATCGGGCAAATTCGGGGATTTGCGGACCATACCGGTATCCTGGTCGATGATGCCGGGGACGCCGATGCCGACGCCCGCGAGATCACCTTTGCCACGCAAACGAAGGCTGACACTTTTGATCGCTTCCGTCATCTCCTGTATGACGAAGTCGCGTCCACGGGAAACCTGTGCCCCAGTCTCCAATTTTTCGAGCAGGTTGCCATCTGCGTCGACTGCGGAAATTCGCAGGTTCGTTCCACCGAGATCCACTCCGATTGCGAATGAAGCCATGAAAAAGGGACTCCTCTAATGATTGGTAAGTTTTCCGCTCTTGCCCTAAAAAGCAGCAAGAGGGCACCAAGCCTATTGATTGTAGACTACCGAACTGCGGCGCTGGTCAGCACCTTCTTCATCGCACCAAGAAATACCGCGTTCTGCTCGGGAGTTCCGATGGTGACGCGAATGGCTGTCGGGGCGTTCCAGTTGCCGGTCATGGGACGAACAATTACGCCTTCTCCCTCGAGCCGCTTGGCAAACGGAGAAGCAGGTTCGCCGAGGTCGACGTACAGGAAGTTCGTCCAGGTTGGTAAAGCAGTCAGGCCAAGTTCCGCAAGGCTACGTGTCAGATACTCCGCACCTCGCAGGTTGTTTTGTGTCGTTTTCTCCACATGCGCGAAGTCCCCGAGGGCAGCGAGAGCACCTGCTTCGGCGATGCTTGATACGGAAAAGACGGTTTTCACGCGCATGAAATATTGAATCAATCCGGCAGGTGCCACGGCATAGCCGATACGTGCCGCCGCCAGCCCCTGAGCCTTGGAAAAGGTGCGGAGCACGACTACGTTGCGCCCCTCGCGAACATAATCGAAGGACCTCGAGTAGCTAACGCCGCGCTGTTGCGCAAAGGCTTCCGCGAACTCCGCATAGGCTTCGTCGAGAACCACGACCACCTGATCGGGAACCTCATCGAGAAAGCGAGTTATATCAGCGGGCGAAAGCATCGATCCGGTGGGATTATTGGGATTCGCAATCAGGATCGCCCGCGTCTCGTGGGTTACGGCGTCAAGAATTGCGCCGAGGTTAAAGGCATTGTCGCGCATGGGAACGCGGATGAGATCGGCGCCGACTGCCATGCACACGATGGGATAGACGATGAAAGAGCGGTCTGCAGTGATGGCGTTCAAGCCCGGCGCAAGAATCGTGCGGGCAACAATGTGCAGCATCTGGCTGGAGCCGCAGGTGACGAGAACGTTTGTCGGATCGATTCCGTGGCGAACGGCGATCGCAGCACGTAGATCAGAGTTATCGATTTCGGGATACCAGTTCACGTTTGCGGCCGCGGCTTGCATGGCTTCGACGGCGAGCGGCGAAGGGCCAAACGGATTTTCATTCGACGCCATTTTGATGCAGGGGACGCCGCTTTCCGCCTCGGCTTGCCGAGGAGAACGACCTGGAACGTAGGTAGGCATGGCGCGGACGTGATCCAGGATCAGGTGATCGAATCTGCTCATGGTTTTTTGCGAGGCCGATTGTGGCCTGGCCTCCTGCGGGTACTTTTTGGGGATGTCGAGGGCGCCTGTGATCTGGAGAAGTCGGGGACTGCAGGGCGCACGAGCGCTGATGCCCGGAGTTGGGATACTTCTGCGGAGGTGAGCGGCCGGAATTCGCCTGGTTCCACGTCCAATCGAAGTGGGCCGTAAGAAACGCGCCGGATTTTTTCGACGTGGTGGCCGATCTCCTCGAACATGCGGCGAATCTGCCGGTTACGACCCTCAATCAGCGTAACTTCGTACCACGGGTTGGCGCCCTCTTTGATGAGATGAATTTTGGCGGGCGCGGTTGTGACGCTCTCGGAGCGCCGCCGTTCGCCAGGACGCGGTGAAACAGGGGGCAACTTAATGCCAGCGCGGAGTTTCTGAATGTCCTCTGGCTGGGGCTCGCCGCTGACCTTGACCAAGTACGTTTTGGGCACATGCGAGGAGGCACGCGTAAGCCTTTGGGTAAGGTCGCCATCGTTCGTCAGTAGCAGCAGGCCTTCGCTGCCGTAGTCGAGGCGGCCGACGGGGTAGACGCGTGTACCGACGTTGCGCAGAAGATCCATGACCGTGGGCCGTCCTTCCGGATCGCTGGCGGTGGTGACGTAGCCCTTCGGCTTATTCAGGGCGAAGTAGACGTGCTGCTCCGGTATTTTGAGCAGCTTGTTATTCACTCGGATGTGATCGTGTCCAGGATCGGCCTTGCTACCCAGTTCGGTGACGATCTGGCCATTCACCGTGACCATGCCGGAGGTGATCAGTTGCTCGGCGTGGCGGCGCGAGGCGATTCCGGCGGCAGCGATGATTTTTTGCAGTCGTTCGAGCGGCATGGCGAGAGTTTAGATGTTTAATTTCCCACCCACGCCAAAACAGGGCGAGGGCGGGGCACCCGCAACCGGGCACCCAGGGCAAACTGCATAGTCTACACGAAGGAACAATAGTGCATGCGGTGATGGGTGACCGTCTTTCATGTTTCGCGTTTCACGTTTCATAAAAAAAGAATTCGTGAAACGTGAAACTTAACACGCGAAACGGCCTTAATTGTGTGTGGCTTCGGAAGCTTGTTCTGCGGGTGCTGATTCTGCGGGCCCTTCAGTATTCTGACCAGTCGAGATTTCAGCTACAGGCTCCTGAGCCTCAGCAGCAGGAACTGCAAACAGTTCTTCCTGGCCGCTGATGAGCTTTTCAAATTCCTCCATGCTGGGCAGTTCGGTCACGTCTTTCAATCCGAAGCGCATGAGAAATTCTTTCGTGGTTTTGTAAAGGATGGGACGGCCGATCACCTGCTTGCGGCCTGCAGTAGTGATAAGCTTACGGTCGACGAGGGTGGCGAGTACGCCTTGGGAGTCGACGCCGCGGATCTCGCTGATCTCGGGCGCGGTGATGGGCTGTTTGTATGCGATCACTGCGAGGGTTTCAAGCGCCTGCAGAGAGAGCCGAATCGGAGGCTTCAGGCTCTTAGCGAAGCTGCGGACCACGTCGTGATGCTCGGGCTTAGTCGCCATGCGGTAGCCCCCGGCGACGGCGCGAATCTCCATACCACGGTCGGAGGAGTTGTACTCGGCGGTGAGCTCTTCGATGGTGGCCCGAATTTTGCTTTTGACTTCAGATTGAACAGCAGCTGGTTCGGCGCCTTCGGCGTTCGTGCCGCCTTCACTTACGACAGAATCTTTGAGAAGCAGCGCGAGCTGATCGATGGTCACTGGTTCTTCGGCTGCGTAGATGATCGCTTCGAGTTTGCCTTTAATTCCCATTCAGTTTTCGATCAGCGCCAATCGTCGCGAACGGCGGCGTCTTCGCCGAGCACGTTATCGAACGTGGCGCTCTTTTTGATAATGATCTCTCCAAAAACTCGTTCCTGCCGCAGCAGGATGGCCTGCAAGCGTACCAGTTCCAGCAGAGCCAGAAATGCGCAGACCAGGGCATTGCGCGTCTGCAACGTGCGCAACAAAAGCTTCAGTTTGAGGGGCCGGTCTTCCACCACGAGCCGATGGCGGAAGTAGTCGATCATCTGCGTGACCGTAACCGAGTCTTCGTCGACGCTGATGATGGGCCGGTGGCGCGCGCGGTCGAGAATCTGCTGGAAGGTGCGAACGAGATCGATGACGTCGGCCGCCATCTCCGGCTCCGTGCCTTCCGCGTTTTTGAATTCCTTGAGGGCCGGATTGCTGAGGACTGCGTCTTCGATCTGCTGGCGTTGGAGCAGCATCTGCGCGGCCATCTTGAACTTTTCGTGCTCGAGGAGCCGGTTCACCAGTTCGGTGCGTGGATCTTCCTGCGTATCGGCGGGCAAATCCGGATCACGGGGCAGCAGCATGTGCGATTTGATCTGAATGAGCACCGAAGCCATGTAGATGAAATCGGCGGCAATATCGACGTCGAACTCGCGTATGCGCTCGACATAGCCCAGGTATTGCGCCGTAATCTGCGCGATGGGGATATCGTAAATGTCTATATCCTGCTTGCGAATCAGATCGAGCAACAGGTCGAGTGGGCCGTCGTAAAGCTGGCCCAGAGTGATGGCGAAGGGGAATTCGGTTTCGCGCTTGGGGCGCTGGGCTTCCTGTTTCGCGGGCTCCGCAGTCGCCGCAACCGGCGTTGCGGTTTCCGAGGGCGCTGGAGCAGATGTTGGTTGATCAGGCATCAAAATGCGGTGACTCAATTATGGCAGCAACAACATAAAGCAGGACAGCTATTTTCCTGCGGTGGCTTCATTTCTAGGTGGTTCGTAGTCGCGAGATAAGTTCATCGCCTCACGCGCGTCGTGCATGGTAGCCTCTGCTACCTTGCGCGCGCGTCCCGAACCGGCTTCCAGAATATCCCACACCAGTCGGGGATTCTCTTCATATTTGCGACGCCGCTCCTGCAGCGGATTGAGAATCTGAACCAAAGCATCCGCAGCCCAGCCTTTGCACTCGATGCAGCCGATGCCTGCCGTGGTGCAACCTACCTCGACTCTTTCTATCGTCGACTGATCGCTGAAGATTTTGTGCAGCGAGTAGACCGGGCAGACATGCGGATTCCCCGGATCGCTGCGGCGCACGCGCGCGGGGTCAGTGACCATGGTCTTCAGCTTCTGGCGGACAACAGGCTCGGGATCACTCAAAAGGATGGCGTTGCCGTAGGACTTCGACATCTTCCGACCGTCGGTGCCCGGAAGTTTCGGCATCGGCGTGAGCAACGGTTGTGGTTCCGGGAACACCGGCTTTCGATTTCCCGAGTAGAACATGTTGAAGCGGCGGGCTATTTCCCGGGTGATCTCGACGTGCGGTACCTGATCTTCGCCTACGGGGACATAGTCGCCCTTGTACATCATTATGTCAGCGGATTGGAGGACCGGGTAGCCGAGAAAACCGTAGGTGCCGAGATCCTTCTCCTTGATGTTATCGCGCTGCTCTTTGTACGTGGGAACACGCTCTAACCAGCCCAGAGGAGTGATCATCGAAAGCAGGAGGTGTAGTTCGGCATGCGCCGGCACGTGCGACTGGATGAAAATAGTCGCGATCTCGGGATCAAGACCGGCAGCGAGCCAATCAAAAAGCATTTCGATGATGTTCGACTTTATGGCGGCGGTGTCGGCGTAGTCGCTGGTGAGCGCGTGCCAATCGGCGACGAAGAAGAAGCAGTCGTATTGATGTTGCAGACGGACCCAATTATCGAGGGCACCAACAAGATGGCCGAGGTGAAGTTTACCGGTGGGACGCATCCCGCTTAGAACGCGGGGTTTTCGGTTGATTTTTTCTGGCATTAAATTCTCGCGAGGACAAACTGGAAAAATTGAAGAACTGGAGCCATCAGAAAGCGGATGACCGGTCCCCCGACCAAGAACAGCAGTACCAAGCCAATCATGCCAGCCATGTCGTAGGCGCGGCGCATGGATTCAGGTAGAAAATGGCGGAGCACGTGACTGCCATCGAGGGGCGGCACAGGAATGACATTAAAGGCCGCGAGCAACACGTTGATATACATGAACTCGTAAAGCAGAACAGTAATGGGCACCAGAATAGAGCCAGACTGAGCTGCGAATCCGTGCACAAGGGCTCTGCCGAGAGCGGAGGTATTTGCAATGACCGCGAGCCCCACAACCGACGCGCCTGCGACGAGCAAGTTGCTAGCCGGTCCTGCCAATGAAGTCAGAATATCGTCGCGGACGGGGTTCTTGAAATGGCGCGGGTCTACTGGAGTCGGCTTTGCCCATCCAATCACGGGAAAATGGCTGATCAACGCGATCGCTGGGAGCAGAATGGTTCCCACCGGATCGATGTGCCTGATGGGGTTCAGAGTGATTCGGCCCAGCATGCGTGCCGTGGGATCACCACAGCGATTCGCCATCCAGGCATGCGCAGACTCGTGCACGCTGATCGCGAAGAGGAACGCGATGATTTCAAACAGGATCTGTACGACATCCAGATTCATGCTGGTACTTCGATGGTATCACGCGAGAAGAGGGCAAGGGCTGGGCCAGAGCCCACGCAACGGCCGGGCGAGACCCTTCGACTTCGCTCAAGGCGGGCCGTGGCGCTACTTTCGATTCCTGCTCCACAGTTCAGTGGGTTTCCAGCATGCGGGAAGTGATGGGGTCAACTTCGATCTCGATGCGCGTGTCTTTAGGGAAGAAGACATCGGCGCCGTGCGCAATGAATCGCGAGTAGGCGGTGCGCGCAGTTCCGTACGCTCCAATCGCTCCGCCGACATAGTTGGATTGGGTGCCGAGCGCGAGAGCGCGGCCTATCAGGGCGAAGCCGTTGCTCGAAGTTGCAGCATGGGCGAGAGAAGCCTCATCTTCCTGCAAGGCCGCTGCGGAAAGAACGCCCATGGCCAGCGGCAATAGCGCGCTTGGCTTCTGCGCACTTACGCCACCCTCAACATCCATCTGCATGTTGGAGCGATGATCGACGGCAATGGCGCTGGTCGTTCCGTATACCTCTTGCTTGAATCCGGCAGGGAATTGAAGCTGGTTGAAGGTAAAACGGAGTATGCCGTTACGTCCCCAGCGGCCAGCCGGTTTCGATTGGCTTACCTTGCCGATCAGCAGACTGCCTTGTGGAACGATGACGCGGTTCTGGTCGTCGAAGAACGGCTCGGTGACTTCGGCTTTTACTGGCGTTCCCTGGATTGCGGTTTTCGAGTCGACTGGCGTAGTCAGAAGCGCATGTAGCGTGGCAGTTTTTTCTAGACCTTTCTTGTCATTCTGTGCGGCTTCTTTCGGAGCAATACCGACTACGCTGAGTTCAAGCGGTTGATTGAGTTCGGCGTTGTATTCCAAGCCAGAGTCGAGAGTTTCCGGATGATATGGCAGCTGGTTATAGAACATCTTCTTCAGGCGTGAAGCTTTCCCGGGGGCGGTAAAAGTTGCGACTGCATCATTCTTGCGTCCGTTCAGGTCGTTCCAGACCCTTCGGGCTATTGATTGATGATGTGCAGCAGCGTACGCACTCTGAATGCGAAGCGTCTCCACCCCTTCTGTTGTGGGATCGGTCGAGAGGGCAATCTCTGTGCCGGCGGGTAACCGGACGTCCTGGAATTGCACGGCTGCGTCATGAAGCGGAGTGAAATCACCCTGCAACTTTGCGTTCAGACTTCGGTGGTGCGAAGCAGGATGCAAAGCGATGATCTTGCCGTCGACGACGGCACCAGCAGGGATGAGAAGGCGGTCGTGAGAATAAACGGGCTCGGTGAGATGTCCACGAACCGGGATGCCGACCTTCATCTTTGCATCAGAGTCGATCCGCACAGCGAGAATTGTTCCAGCCGGCAGAGGCTCTTTTTCAGAGGCTTCCGCATACACGGACGGCAGCATTAGAGCCAGTGCCAAAGCAGCAAAGAGTTTAGATGAAGCCTTCATCCCCACACCTGCACAACAGTTATGATGAGTAGTTTACAACGCAAAGCGGCGGGTGTTTTTAGCGGGCCGTGAACTTTTTGTAATTCTGGAAGAGCGGAGTTCCAAGTCACCTTGGGGCACCTTCTTTTACTCACCTCCGCCAAGAAGGGCGCAGATGGGTACCCGGGAGTTACTTTTGAATGATGGTCACCTGGTGTGAGCCGACCGTTGCTGAATCAATCTTATCGGGGAGTTTGAAGGTGCTGTCGATGCCGAGGTTCGGGTACTTGGGATGTATGTAGCGGCTGACGAAATACTCCAAAGCCATCCGTGGAACTGTGACGCCATCGATTGACACGGAATCGATGTGGACTTCGCCAGTTCCGCTGTGAGCTTCGGCGTGGGCGTCGGCAATGACATGGTGAACGCCGCTGAACAGCGACATCAGCGGATTGGCCGAGTACCGTCCGGCGGTTACCTGATCGAAATCAACATCGGCGCTGCCGTGCACTACGCCCGGTTCGGTCCGTAATTGCAGATGGCTGATGCCCTTGGGAAGGCCGGCTTCTCCGGAACTGAACCAGGAGTTCACTTCATCCTCCGTGAGGACCGTGGGAGTTGGATCAGGATGAGGACGGCGGCCATTCTGCTCAATATGAGCAAACTTTTGCTCGGCGGTGCGCGCACCAGTGAAGTTGTTGGACGTCAATTGCCCGAAGAGAGCGACCGACAGGCAACAGATCAAGAGCGCTCGAATTGTGGTGGCGCGACGAACCATATTCAGCGGGATGTTCCGCGGAGGCTGGCCTGCTTGGATTCATTCTCAACCGGGGCAACGCGGGGCCGAGCCAGTGTTCCGCCGATGCTATAAATGCTGGAATCGCCGGTGAGGGTGATGTTCAAGTCTCGTCCAAGGGAGGCATTTCCGCTTACGCGGTAGATGCCGCTGTGGTTCTGTAATTTGCCTTCCGAGATATTCAGGGATCCTTTCTGGAAAGCAACTTTGCCTGCGAAATGTTGAATGGTAAGTGGTTGACCATCGTTGGCGAGGATGAGGTGCGGCAACGTTCCGGTGCGCCAATCGAAGTCACCGCTTACGGAAGCGGAACTGAGCAGATCACCAGCCTGCCAGCCAGTTGCCGTTCCATCGTAAGAAAGAGAAAGCGTTCCCGTAGCCCAACCATCTTTCATCAGTGCGGCCAGTTCGCTCATGGAAATATGATCGAATTGGCCTTTCGATTCGTAGAGAGGCTGATCCTTTCCGACTGCGAGCATCAGTTGGCCTTGGTATGTCCCGCCGAGTAGAGTGGCGCGAACATTAAGGATGCCGACAGAATCGGGGCGCATCTCGATATCGGCGCTCGCCTTTGTGGCTGGAACGGCCTTGAGGGTCAACCTCTGTGCGGCGATATGGCCGCGCGCGAAGATCCAGTGCCAGGGCGCTCCGGAATCGCTGTTCCCGCCAACCAGTCGCTCATACCAGGGGCGATCCCAAGCTTTAGGATTCACGATACGATTCAGGTCGTCGACAGAAAGCGAATCAGACTTGAAATAGAAGGTGAGTTCGCAATCTGGCGAGGGCTGGCAGTGCCGAGGCAATTCCAGCGATCCGGTGGCCGCCACACGCGGCTTCGCGAAAGCAAGAGTAAGATTCTGCAGCGCGACGTGATCCGAATCGGCGGTCACATCTGCCGTGGCGATGTGGAGCGGCGCTCCGAAGCCCTTGAGCGTAGCCGTTGCGTTGCGAAGCTCCGCATGCCCGGTGAGGAGAGGTTGTTCGAAGTGGGCCCATTCGCCGTCGAGTTGGCCATTCAGATGGACATTGCCATCCATCGCTGCGGCCGGAGAATACAGTCCAAACACCCCGGAGACCTGCAGCGCACGCCTGAGGTCTGCGTCACCCTGGAGCACGAAGTGATAGGAGCTTGCGTTTATCCACCCGCTAACGCTGGTGGGAGTGGCCGCGCCAAGGTTCAGCACGAAGGGACGGATGCCCAAGCGGTTTGCGCCTGCAACGGTCGTCTTTGGGGTATTTCGAAGAGAAGCGTTCTTCAATGAATCGGGAACGCTGAGCTGCATGGCACTAACGACCAACTGTCGGTTCCCAAGTTGCGACGAGCGTATTTCCCATTCAGAGGTGGTGCCGTTTCCCGCCCAGAGGCGCTGCCCATCTTTGGTCTTCAGAGTGAATTCGCCGTCGAGGGTGCCAACCGCCGTGAGATCGCTTGCCATACCGAGTTTTGAGTGGCGCGCGAGATTGACGGCAAACTGCGCAGGGATCTTGGTTAGAGAAAAGGAGAGGCCGTAACTTCGAGGAGTGCTCAGATCCGCGGTTCCCTGGACCTGAATTTGGCCACTTCCGGCGGGGCTTACGCATGAAATATCGCTGAACGAACGAGAGAGGTTGTTGTATTGCGCGGTGCATTTTGCATAAAGGACAAGCGAATCGCCGGAAAAGATGTCGTAGCGGCGGAAGTCCTGGATGGTCGATTCGGTTGCAATGTGCAGATTGTGAGGAGTACCCGTCAAGTTCGCGTTGAGCTGAACCGTTCCACGCCAGCCGGCATCACTACCGCGGAGCAGCGTCGTGATTTGGCCCAGCTGTCCGCGCTCCCACGTCGCGCGGAGTACGAGTGGCGTTTCGCCCAATGAAGCAGCGCGGCGGGCGCTGCCTTCAATGCGGATCGTGCCAGTATCGCTCAGATTGGAATCGGTACGCATGGGACGTGCTTCCAGTCGCATGCGCCATTCGTCTTCTGAGGCAAGCCACAAGGCGAAGTCGGCATCATTCAGCGCGTAAACCGTTTTCTCCAGTCCCAATTTCAGATTGATCCGTCCGCCGGTCGATTCAATATAGGGAAAGCGCGAACGCACCTCGGGGCGTGTCTTTGACGTCGGTGCCACCGGAGTTTCCCGTACGCGCTCGAAAAGGCTTTCCACATTCCACTGGCCACTAGGGAGGCGCACCAGGTTAAGGCTGGGGTCGCTGAGGCTGAGTTGTGAGATTTCGAGACGTCCTCGCCAGAGGGACGTCAAGCGCAAGGTTGCGGTCACCTCGTCCGCGCGCAGTATTGGTTCTGCACTGAAACGCGGATCGTCGCCAACGACGAGCCCACTGAGCGTCAACCCTGGCATGGGCAACAGGTGCATGCTGACCTGGCGTACGGTGACTTCACGTCCCAGAGCGGCGCTCAGGGAACGGGAAACGACCACACGATAGCGGCCGACGTTGATGGCGGGCACGACAAAGGCCGCAAGCAGGAAGATAGCGATTGCGGCGAGCAGAAAACGCCTTTGAGATCGGAAAATCATTTAGCGCACGACATGAAACATGCGCCGCCAACGAGTCTGATCGAAGAAGTGGATGATGACTTTACCGGCGAAGGCAATGCGATCGCCGATGCTGGTCTTCAGATATTGCCCGGGCGGTTCTTCGAACGACCAGTAGATAAACATCGGGCGTCCGATGATATTTTCCTGCGGAATAAAGCCGAAGTAGCGGCTGTCGTAGCTTACATCGCGGTTGTCACCCATTCCGAAATAGCGCCCGGGCGGGACCACGAGTTCGCCATTCTGAATGTAAGAACTCATCTCCAGATGCCACTCAGGAGTGATCATTCCCTCGGGAGGTGCAACGTCGGGGAAATTGTCGCGATACGGGTTATAGCTGCCGGTGGTGTGAATCACATAAGGTTCCGTTAATGCCTGCCCATTGCGATAAACCACGCCGTCCTTCAACTGAATGTGATCACCCGGAATACCAATGACGCGCTTGACGACGTAGAGCCCCGGCTCAGCAGGCGAGAGAAAAACGATGATGTCGCCATGCTTCGGAGTGCGATATGGAGTGATCGGCATCCAGTTGGTTTTAGGCGCCAGCGTGACGCGATCCACGAAGACGTGATCGCCGATCAATAGCGTGTTTTCCATCGAGGAAGACGGAATTTCGAATGCCTGCAGGTTGAACGTAATAATGAACAATCCCACGACCAGCACAACCGCCATGGAGGCGATGAACTCCATGGTCGTTTCATGTTTCTTTTCGGGCTTAGGGGAGGGTGCGGTCGCAGCTTTCTTGTTATTTTCCTTTGCCAAGCGGTTCGAGTCCTGCCTTCAGGAGAGGGCTACTTCACGAGCACGAGCATGCGATGCCAGCGGAGTTTGCCCCAATGTCTCCGGATGAAGCCTGCTAAACCGTCAAGTTTAGCATCTTGGAGAACATTGGCGGAGTCGCTGCGATTTATCGACCAGTAGATGAGCAATGGGCGTCCGACAATATTCTCTTCGGGGACAAAGCCCCAATAACGGCTGTCCAGGCTTTCGTCGCGATTGTCGCCGAGAACGAAGTAATTTCCTGGAGGGACGACGATCTCGCCATTGTGGATCGCGCTCCTCATCTGGATCCACCAATGCGGGTCTATGTTCTCGGAGAAGTAATCCGTATCCGGAAAGTCATCGCGATACGGATCCAGGCCATTGGACTTGTAGTACGTGTATTTTTCCTTCAGCAACTGCCCATTTACAAACACGCGTTTGTCGACCAGGTGGATGTGATCCCCGGGCAAGCCGATCACGCGCTTGACGAAGTGCTGCGAAGGTTGCACAGGATAGCGGAAAACGATGATGTCGCCGCACTGCAGAGGTCTGTACGGAAGCAGGGCAGTCCAGTGGCCGCCATGCGCGAAGCTGCTCTTGTTCACCAGGAGATAGTCGCCGATCAGCAGCGTGCGTTCCATTGACTCTGATGGGATTTCGAAGGCCTGGACGACGAAGGTCATTACAAAGATCGCGATCACGATGACGCCCGCGAGCCATTGCACGAAGCGAAAGCTTCGGGCACGCTTGACCGTTGTTTTTGTTGCGATCGTGAGCTCCGGTGCTATGGCTGTTTCGGTCATCTAGGTGCTACGAAGAAGGCTGACTACAGAAATTGTGTCCCCTCCGAATGGGGACCCGGATTTACTCGATACATCGTTCCCGGCACTTACCAGCCAGGCCAGGCTGTGCCAGTGCTGCGCGGCATTCAACAAATTCAAAACAGACTTCGTGTTCCTGACTTCCAGTGCTCCTTCAGATATTCCAGCGCAAGCTTGGCTGCAGCCTGCTCGCCCTGCTTCTTCGTTGTTCCCTCGGCCTGGCTGGTGAAGTCCGCCCGACCGTTACCGGAGTGAGGAATGCGAACCTCAATGGTGAACGTCTTATTGTGCTGAGGACCATGCTCGTGAACGACGTTGTAGCGCGGATGCGGGAGCCCCAGCTGGTGCGCCTTCTCCTGCAATGCTGATTTGTAATCCGTGACCGGGAGCACGGCGTTCTTCTTGCGGGTAAGCTTTCGAATCTCCGGGCCCAGCACCTTCGCAAAGATGAAGGTGCGCGTCTTCTCCATGCCGCAGTCGAGGTACATAGCCGCCAGCAAGGCTTCCAACGCGTCGACTTGCAGAGTGACTTTCTCCCGGCCACCACTCTTCTCTTCACCACGTCCAAGGCGCAGATACTTTCCAATACGAAGCTTTTTTGCCGCTTGAATCAGGTGCTGTTCGCTGACCAGGTAAGCGCGAAATTTCGACAACTCTCCTTCACGAAACTGAGGGAAGGTTTGAAATAGCTTTTCGCTGGTAACAAGTTCGAGCACGGCGTCGCCGAGGAATTCCAATTGCTCGTTGTCGGAAACAATAGTGCCCTCTTCTGATGACTGTTCCATTTCACGCGCATAAGAAGTGTGGGTCAGGGCCTGTTCCAGTAGGTTCTTGTGCCGGAAGCGATGACCGAGCGCTTGTTCGAGCTTTGCGAATTCTCGGGCTTTCATGCGAAGGCCTATGGCATGCGGAAAAGCTACGGTTTCGGCGTATCACTAGCAGGCTTTTGCGCGGCTGCTGGGCCGACCAGTTTGACTAGGCGGTCGCGCTCATCGACGCAATAGGTCCCTGCCGGATGATTCTGTGCGATCTCGATACATTTATTGGCCGCTTGCAGGGCGTCCCCGTACTTGTTTTCACGGTCCAATGCGAGAGAGAGTTGCAGCCAGGTCACAGGGTCAGGCTGCATGGCGGCGCTTTCCACCGACTTGCGAAGATAGGTCTCCGCCTGAGGATAATTTTTCTTGTTGAATTCCACTGTGCCCAGGGAAGAGTAGGCCATGGAGCGGACCAGTTCTTTGAATAGAGGAATTTTATCTTGCGCCGTTCCGGCCGGAACCCCGGTGCCGTTGTCTATGGTTTCAAGAGCATGATTCGCGTATTTGGTGGCTTCAGCCATGCGCTCATCATGGTCGAGATCGTTGTCACGCGTTTTATTGGCCATGACAGATGACACGGTCACCAGGGCTGCTGCATTATCGGGATCGATAGAGATGACTTTCTTCCCCGCCTCAATGGTTTTCTCAGCGTTGTTGGACGCCTGATACATGCTCATCTCGCGTTGGAACAACACCGACCGCAGTTCGCTGGTCGGATACTTGGCAGCGAAATCGTTGGCCGCCTGTTCGAGAGAAGCAGGATCTGGCTTGGCAGCAGCGTCGAGATATGCCTTGTATTCGTCCTGCGTCTTCGCCTGAGGCTGTCGCTTGATTACAGGCGCGGGAGTCTGCGCGGGTTCCGTGGATGAGGTGGTTTGGCCTGTGGCGGGCGTTGCTGGTGTGGCGGGAGACGGTTGCGGCTCGGTCTGCTTCTGCGGCTCTGCCTGCGGAGTGCTGTTTCCGCTGCTCCCAGTGCCAGTTTGGGCCACGGCCATAACGGCCAGTGCTCCAGAAAGGAGCGCGGCCTTCAATACGTTGATCATTGCTTCTCCTTGTCGCCCGTACGCATGATTACTGCTCCTGCTTGTTGCCCTGCTGCGGCGCATGGAAGGGCTGCTTTAATCCGCGCTCTGCAGCAGCTTTCGTCATTGCCCCCTCATCGCCGGCCAGCAAGGCTGCCTTGTACTGCTGGACAGCGGCATCGCGATCGTCCTGCATGTCATAAATGCGGCCAAGATAAATATGGGACCAGGCAGTGAGGCGCGGCTCTTTTGAAGCTTGTATAGTCTGCTCGAAATAATTCACGGCGCCGTCCACGTCGCGATTCATCGTTGCTACCTGTCCGAGAATAAAGAAAGCCCTAGCCGGATCGGAAGGTTTCTGATCGAGCACTTCCTGAGCCAACTTTTGAGCGCCGGGAACATCTCCTTCCCCCAGTTTCTGCTCGGCCTGATCGAGAGGATCTTTTCTCTGCTCGGCGACGGTACTCAATACCTCAGGCGCCGGCCTGGAGGAGAACGTAATTTGCGAAGCCCGTTTGTGTTCCTTGGAGACGTCGAGACTGTAGAGCCAGTCCGGATAAACGGAGTTGATGCCCGCAGGATCGTTGGCGAAAGACGAGAGCTGATCGTAGAAATATCGTGTCAGTATGTAACCGGAAGTCATGGAATCGGTTACCAGTTGCTGACGTTGAGGTTCGGCGGCTTTGCCTGTCACGAGGTGCGCCTCGATGGCTCGAATCAAAGATTCCGTCACCAGGAGACTGATATCGCGTTTGAAGCTGTCGTCCAAAGGCGCGGTTTGCACATCTTTCAAAAGCGGCGATAAACGCTTCATCGCTTCGCCTCGTTTGAGAGCCAGAGGATCCAGAAGGAAGTGAAGGTAGGTGTGCCGGATTTGCGCGAGGTTGACGGTGCCGTGTTCCGGCGCCATCACGATGAAGTAGTCGGCGCCATAATTGCGAGCATTGACGTGCGCGGGCGCATCCATGGGTTCAACATAAATGAGGAATTGCCGGCCCTGGTATCCGCTGATGGGAATTTTGAGGTAGACCTCGGTGGCGAGAATGGTATTGGCGATCGGTTCCTGGAGACTCTCGATGATGCGCTCGTACTCCCGCTGATGCTTCATCCAGATGCCGTGCAAACCTGCGTCCTCGTAAAAGTTCCTCAGCAGGGGGACGAAACCGAGGACGTAACTCGCATCCGGCGGCATATCGGCTTCGCGCAACTTGGTGGCGAACTTAGGTGGTTCATCAAGATTGAGAGCTAGCGAGACGTATTGCGCAACGTTTTGCGCGGAATCGGGCTGCTGGTGATCGCGATAAAAGTCGCAAATTTCCTTGGTTGCGCTGGCGGCTTTGGCTGAAGTGTCGATTGCCTGGCGAACTTCGTTACGAATCTCCTGGCGAACCGGGTCGGACTCGTTCAAATCGACGTTGTAGCCACAGGCGTTGAGCGCGGCGAAGACGGAAAAGAGGGTTTCCTTATAATCCAGCGTTACCTTAGAGGGCTGTGATTCGCCAGTTGCCTCTGGTGCAGGAGTCGAGCGGGGAATTGCCGGAGGCGTAGCTGGTTTCGATTTGCCGGATGCGGCATCGGCCGGAGCGCCGGTTTGAGCGAACGAGAACTGCGCGACGACAATTAAGAGGACAACGAAAAGTGTGTTTCGAATCAAGGAGCCCAGCACAAACCTCCTGGAATTTGAGGCAGAAACTCAGAGAAAGTTTACGGGGTTGCAAGGAATGCGGTCAAACGGAGGTGGAAACGGCCGGAGATGCTCGGATGACATTTTTTCTCGACATGTACGCTGGGGTAAGTTTGCAACGGGCACAATTCCGGTTCGCGGTGAAATCGTATCCGTGAGTTGTCCGAACGATCGCTTCGAGTCAGTAAACGTGACTTCCGGCGGCAACCAATATGTGTTCCGCCTGAAGGAAGGTAACAGTTTCAACTTCTCCAGGACCATTGGCATAATCGGCGAGTTCTTCAATGTCTGCTTTCACGCCAACGGCTACACGATCGTCGTACGGTCGCGAGAAGTACCGGTTGCGGGACGCGTATCGGAAATGGGCGGTTTTGAAATCCGCAACTTCCTGCTCCCTGGCGAAATGACGGTTGAAGAGAAAAAGCCGCCGGGGCATCCAGCGGCTTAGATTGCTGCTAACGCGCGAGTTTAACCGCGCACGTTCACGTTCGAGAAGGTCAGCACGGCCCGCCCCGTTGTGGGGCGTCCAAACGACGTGGCCGGCTTGAACACGGTGAAGATCAGGATGTTCTTCAGATCGGAATCTACTACGTTCGCGTCGTGCGGAGCGGAAAGAACGCGGTAGTCCTGTACGCGACCGTTCGCGTCAATGTAAGCCTCCACCACAATGGAACTCGCATTAATATCGTCGGTGAGCCCGAACGGGGCTACTGCCAGTTCCGGTGGGGTGTAAAGCATGGTCGGGACATCATTCGTCTGCGAAGGCATAACGAAGAAGCCGATCAGCAGGCCGAAGAACACAATTGCACTGAGGATACCGGCCGTGGCCGGCACCATGAAAGCGCGCATGGCCGTCTGCACACGAAAACACAGATTTTCCAGCGGGCTGGTGCGTACCCTTGCGGCTTCGCGAGAGATTGCCAGACGAATCTTCAGCGCGAGATCCGGGGGCGCCGGTTGGTGCCCGACGGAATGAACCAGCATCTTCAACTGCTTCAGTTCCAACAACGCAGTGTGGCAATCTGTGCAAGACCCCAGATGTTCGGTCAACGCTCGCCGATCCTGAATCTCCAGGTTCCCATCCAGATGCCACGAAAGTAGCGACTTCACCTTCGTGCACTTCATGACGTAACCTCGATTTCGCGTCCACTGCGTCCAACCGCTTCGCGTGCGGAGCGGCTCGGCAGCTTTGAAGGAGAGGTTTGCAAGAAACGTTCCAGCTTCTTCTTCAAAGCATCTCGACCGCGAGTGAGACGCGATTTCACCGTACCCAGGGAGACTTCCATCACTTCCGCAATCTCTTCGTATGACAACTCTTCCATGTCGCGCAGCACCAAAGTGGTGCGATAAGGCTCTGCCACCTGGTGGAGCGCATCTTCAACCCGCGCTCGCATTTCGGTGCGCGCCAGGTCGTCGAACGGGGAGGTACGTTCGTCGACCAGAATCTCTTTCAGGCAGGAGCCGTGATCGTCACTGTCGCCGGCTGATTCGACTTCCATCGACGTTTCGCGCGACTGATGACGGAACCACCAGCGGCGCCGGTTTGATGCCTCATGAACAGCGATCCGGTAGATCCAGGTCTTCAGGCTCGAAGCGCCGTTGAAGTGCTTCATGCCACGAAAAACCTTCAGGAAAACTTCCTGTGTGGTATCGGCCGCATCCGCCGTGTCGTTCAGCATGCGGTAGATGAGGTTGTAGACAGGCGCCTGATACTGGCTGATGAGCCAGGCATAGGCGTCTTCCGATCCCGCCTTTAGTTCGGCGACGATCGAAGATTCTTCCGCCCGTAGCTCAAGAGCGCCAGCTAAGTTGCCCAAGGTTGCTGCTCCCGCCATGGATCTCACGGCGTCACCC
The DNA here is from genome assembly GCA_021324365.1 of Terriglobia bacterium. GTDB lineage: Bacteria > Acidobacteriota > Terriglobia > Terriglobales > Acidobacteriaceae > JAJPJE01. The sequence continues at coordinate 34,449 of JAJPJE010000102.1, forward strand.
CCAACATTAGCAGGAACTTATGGCAACAACAACACACCCCGGTAACG
>JAJPJE010000044.1 GCA_021324365.1 Terriglobia bacterium
ACAAATAGCTGAACATCTGATCTTGCTGATGATCGTTTCCGCGCATGCTCTCTGGTAGCATGCCTGCGCTGTGGATTACGAGTAGTTTTTCAGCAGCCTGCTAGAGGTATTTTGCCTGTCTGCCCATTTTCGCAATCATCGATCGTGTTTCATTCAACTCTGGAACTCATGACACTTTCTGTCACTGCCATCGACAGATGCCGTCGTTCGACAACTTTGGCTTTCCGAACGATGCCCGTATAGCCGTCGATAAGTCTTTGCGAACCAATTACTTTGCCTCTTTCGAATTGCGAAAACGGTTTGGCAGCCGGAGTGCCTTTCCAGTTGGTGTTCGTGAGTTTAGTAAACAAGTTGGCGAAGTACCTGGGGGAGGGTACCAGCCAAAAAGGGAGCAGTGGCTATGCCGCTGCTCCCTTTGCTGCTTGGACGAACCGATCCGGCTGCAGGCAACAGGTTCAGATCAGCCGTTCTGCTCCATCTTCGCTGTGATTAGTCCCACTTTGTCGGCTCCAGCCGCATGAGCCTCGCGCACAATCGCGAAATCCGAGACGTCATCGCGCTGCCGGGCGGTTACGCGGTGAAATCACTTCCGTCTGGGAGTGTTCGGCCTCAGAGTAACGTTGATAGCGGCGCCAGAAAATCCGCAATGTAGCCATAATCGGAATTGAAAGGTAGACGCCCACGACTCCGCCGATTTCGCCACCGATCAGGATTGCAAACAGCGCAGCCAGTGGATGCAACTGCACTCTTCCACCCATGATGCGTGGTGAGTTCACGTAATCCTGAATCAGACGCCACGCCACAAGGAACAGCAGCAGGATCAGCAAATGGTGGTAGTTGGCGATGAAGGCGATGCCGAGAATCATGACCGCAGCTATCAACGGGCCGACGACAGGAATGAATTCCAGGAATCCACCGAGCGTGCCCAGTACTATGGCGTACGGTACGCGCATGATCTCCAGCACAACGATATAAACCACCAGCGAGATGATCGCCAGCGTAAGCTGCGCGCGGATGTAGGCGGCCAGCATCTGATTGAGGTCTTCGGTCAGTCCGCGCAGGAATTGCCGCTGGGTTCCACGGTCTCCGGTCTGGATCGCAGTCTCGGCAATGGCGCGGCCGTCGCGCAGAAAGAACACGGCGAGAATCGGTATCAGAACAAACCACACCACATGGCTGGCGCCGGAGGCGATCTTCTTTCCAATCTCGCTCGCCCATCGAACGATGGTCTGCTGATGGCTGGAAAGAAAAGAAGCGAGCCGTGCCTGCGTTTTGAAACTCCAGCCGCGGCTGGAACCGATCTGGTGAGCGATCTGGCCGGTCCTTACTTTTTCCAGCAGACCTGGAAGTGCGGCGGCGAGGCTGCGCGCTTCTGCCGCCAGACGCGGGCCTACTAAGTAGCCCCACAGAACCAGAAGTCCCAGCAGTCCCAAACACCAGCAGGATGGCCCGGCCACGGGATCCCTTAGTCAGCCTCGACTCTGCCAGGGATACGGCCGGATCCAGAAGATAAGCGAAGAAAATCGCAAACAGAAAGCAGACGAGCGTGCTGCGCCCGCCGTATGCAATGGCGCCTACGGCGAGAAAGATGAGGATGGTTGTGAGTACGCCGACTGTACGCCGGTCGATTAGATTCACCCATATGCGATGGGCCGGAGTAGGGGACGGTTGTAGAAGGCAGCTTCACGTTTTGCGTTTCGCGTTTCCCCTCGCCACCTTTCGCCAAGGAAGGCAATAGGGTGGACCACCTGGAAATTTCTGCTTGCGATAGGGCTTCCTCGCCTGCGGCTCGGAATGACAGGAGAAATCAGTGGTATTCCCCGCGAGCGCTTCTCAGGCATGTGTCAGGCGTGACACAGCGCGTGTCGGCAGACACGCTTTTTGTTACTTGAATTCATTCTAAGTCGCTTACTTTCAATGATTAAGGTTGTGGTCCCCGCGCTGCATTTCTGTTTGCCCGTAAGTGAAACAGAGGTGACGACATGCGGCGGCTGATCGGCAACTCGAATCTGGAAGCGACGGCAATCCTGATCCTGGCACTCATTCTCATGTCCCTGGCAGCGAATGCCCAGAATCCAGTAGAAGGTGTCCGGAGTGCACGCAAAGTAGTCGTTAGCCTGGAGGATCGCAAGCTGGCCCTGCTTGAAGACGGAGTCGTAAAGAAGATCTATCCGGTAGCTGTCGGCAAGAATTCGACGCCGAGTCCGACAGGTACTTTTCAGGTTGTTGTCCGCATTACCGATCCGACCTATTACCACCCTCATGTAGTGATCCCGGCAGGACCAGCAAGTCCTATCGGTACTCGCTGGATTGGCCTGAACCAGAAGGGCTACGGAATCCACGGAACGAACGAGCCGAGGTCGATTGGCAAGGCTGCGTTACACGGATGCATTCGCATGGCAAAGCACGACCTGGAAGAGCTGTTCACGCTGGTGCAGGTGGGTGATGAGGTGGAGATCCGCGGCGAGCGCGATCAGGAGACGACCCGGTGGTTCGGCACGCCGGCAGTGGTTATGGCGAAAGCAGATGTTCCGCAGACGACGGCGATGGTCGGCGGCGGAGCGCAACAGTAACGAATTCGATGTGGAGTGAGGTGGGCCATGCAGGAAATGAAGGAAGTCGTAACCGTAGTGGCGGGGCTGGCGTTCTCGTTTGCCCTGGCCGTGTTGGTCGAAGAGATGTTCTTTGGAGGGCTGTTCCGCTTCGTGTTAGCCCCGCGAACGGTGGAACGCTCACGGAAACAATGGCAGTCGGGGCGCGAGGACTGAGCAAGTCCGGAGAAGTAAGGAGAAGACAATGATCGCGTTCAAGTACATGTTGTTTGTTGCCGCGGTAACGCTGTTTGTAGCGGCTGCTGCGATTGTGATGTATGACTTGTGGCTTGGGATGAAGACACGGGAGGCGAAACCAGAGGGTGCCGAAGCGGTGGAAGCAGAGCCGGTCCGGTGGCGAACCACAGTGGCGCTGGCGGCGCTGGCGTGGATTCCGCTGCTCCTGTCGGTAAGCATTGCGGTGGTTCCGAGCGGAAGCGCTGGCGTGCGTGTCAGCCAGTTGAGCGGGACGGAGCCGGGCACGCTGTATCCGGGATCGCATTTCGTCACGCCGTTCATCGAGCATGTGGAGATCTTCGATATCCGCGACAAGCTGTTCACTACAGGTATGGCGGAAGGCGCAGACGCGAAGACAAAGCGCGAGCCGATGCGCGTGCAGGCGAAAGAAGGTCTGACGCTGGGGCTGGAAACTACGGTGCGGTATCAGCTGGACCCGAAGCGGCTGGATTACATACAGAGCCATCTCCCGCAACCGGTCGAGACGGAACTGGTTCCACCGGTGGTCGCGAGCGTCTGGCGGGAGTTGGCGCCGAACTACACGGTGCGTGAGATCTTCAGCAGCAAGCGCGAGGAAGTTAGAGAGAAAGCGGCGGACATCATCACCAAAAAGCTGGCTGCGGATGGCGTGATCGTCAAAGAAGTGATGCTGCGCGATATCCAGCTGCCTCCGGAGTACGCAAAAGGGCTCGAGGATCTGCTGCTGAAGGAGCAGGAAGACGATCAGCTGTCGGTGCAGACGGAGATCCAGCAGAAGCAGGTGAAGATCTCGCAATTGCAGGCAGAAGCGCAGAAGGCACAGCAGGTGACACAGGCCGAGGCGAACGCGCAGTCGAAGGTGCTGGAGGCGAAGGGCGAAGCCGATGCCATGCAGTACACGCTGCCGCTGAAGGAGAAGCAGATTCAGCAGTCGAGGCTGGAAGCAGAGGCGCGTAAGGAAGCGACGATCAAGAACGCCGAGGCGGCAGCCGAGGCGAAGGTCATCGACAGCAAGGCCGAACTGCAACGACGCAACCTGCTGGCGGACGCGGAGGCGAATCGCATTCGCGTGACGGCCGCAGCCGACGCGGAGCGCATGAAGAGCGAAGCCGCAGTGCTGAAGACGAATCCGCTGCTGATCAACAAGATCATTGCCGAGAAGCTTTCGGACAAGATCCAGCTGATGATGGTGCCGACCGACAGCAAGTTCTTCTTCGCGAACGACGTGTTCCGCGGGCTGAACGCGAACCAGACGCAGCAACAGCAGATGCAGCAGGACGATCCGCCGGACGGTGGCGGTCACTGAAGGTGTCGGTTGCGAGAGCCGGGCGCGGTGCCTGTTGCCGCAGATGCAGCGCCCGGTGTCTGTAATTGGTGGAGCAATGAGTGGCGCAAGATCTCTCGACTCCTGACCGCGCGATCGAAAAACAATCGCGAAACACAGCGGCCAGTCGCCCGAGATGACCTGTGCAAACAACGGTGCGGGGCAGAGAGAACTTGGCGCGGGCCGGAGGCCCACGGAGCAGCCGGCGAGACACTGGCACTACAGGGGCGCAGAGATCATGCGTGGCACAGGCTATAATTCGCGGCAACAGATGCAGAAAATCACTAGAGTGGTTTGGTTGCTGGCTGCAGCCTTGGCTATGGTACAAGCTGCGGTTGCGGCGAGCGAGTGGGATGCCGCCACAACGCGGCTCGCGGCCCAGATTGTGAGCCTTATCGGTCCGGGCAACGCTTCACTCACGTTTCGCAATTTATCTCCTTTATCTCCCTCCGAAGTCGCGGCGATCCGCGTGCCGCTGGAGACGCAACTGCGAGCCAGCGGAGTTCAGCTGCGCGACCCGGGAAGCAGTACCAGCGAAATCCAGGTGACGATTTCCGAAAATGTACACGAGTGGCTGATTGTGGCCGAAGTGCGGCAAGGACCGGATACGAAGATCGTAATGACCGCCGTGGAGAAGACCGCTTCGGGGGCGTTGACGCGATCGGGTTCAGTGATGGCGATCCGCAAGACTTTTCTGATTTCGCAAAGCGAGCCGATCCTGGACGCAGCTGTCGTGGAGTCAGGGAACATCCGGAACCTGTTGGTGCTGAGCGGATCGGCGATTGCCTTGTATGAATTGAATAGCGGCAAGTGGAACTTGCAGCAAAGTTTTCCGATCGCGCATGCCGGCATCTTTCCCGCCGATCTCCGCGGAAAAATCCAGATGGCACAAGATCACCTCTTCGACGCTTACCTCCCAGGCGTGAACTGCACCAGCAGCGCGGGCGCTCCGCTTGCGGTAAGTTGCCGCGACACGGATGATCCGTGGCCGCTGGGGACGCAGAAAGCGTTCTTCAATTCCGCACGAAATTACTTCACTGGCATTCTAGCCCCGGGAATGGGCACGCAGGCGCCGCCGTTTTATTCCGCAGCGACGCTGCCACGTGGCAATTACACGCTGTGGCTCTTTGCTGCTATCGATGGCCAAGTGGTCTCATGGGATGGCGTCGCGTTGCGAGCGATCCCGGGTACAAGCAACTGGGGCAGCGATATGATCTCGATGAAAAGCAGTTGTGGATTAGGAACTCAATTGCTGGTGACAGCGGCCGGCGACGACACAACCACGGACTCGCTGCATGCGTATGAGATCGTGGATCGCGAACCGAACGAGGTAGCGTCGGCAGCAACAATGGATGGCCCAGTAACCGCCTTGTGGCAAAACGCGGATGGGAGCAGCGCATTCGCGGTGGTACACAACCTGCAGACAGGACAATACGATGCGTACAACGTTACGATCGCTTGCAATCAGTAGCCTGATGGTGTTTGTCGTTACGGCTGCGGCGCGCACGCGACCGCACTACGGGGGCGTTGTGCGGATGGAAAGAAGTGGCGGAGTCTACACAGAAGACTTGAATCGCGACCCGCTGGTAGCCGAGACACTGACGACCGTGGATGCGCTCGGGCGTGTGCAGCCGCTGCTAGCGACAATTTGGGAGTCACAGAACGAGGGGCGCCGCTGGCAATTCTCGGTTCGCGCAAACGTTCATTTTCACGACGACAACACTCTGACAGCCGCCGACATAGCGCAGGCTCTGAATGGGAAACAGGGTGCACCGTGGAAATCGGTGCGAGTCGTTGGCGCAAACGTTGTCTTCGAATGCGAGGATGCGCAACCACTTTTGCCGGAACTCCTAACGCTCCAGGATTATGCCGTCGCCAAGACCGATGCTTCCGGAGCCGTAATCGGTACAGGGCCGTTTCGTCTTGTCGGCCTGGTGGGAAACACGGCGAAGCTGGCGGCATTCGAGGATTATTGGCAGGGCCGCCCGTATGTGGATGCGGTGGAGACGACGGCCAATCGTAACTTGCGGGACCAGTGGATGGATCTGAGCGTCGCACGCACCGACGTGGTGGAGGTTCCGGCGCAGCAGGTTCGATATGCCCAGCAGGAGCGCATGCGCACGCTGGTATCACGCAACATGGAGCTAATCGCGCTTGTGCCATCGCAGCAATCGCAGGCGTTGCAGGACAGCCGCCTGCGGCAAGCCATTTCTCTGGCAATCGACCGTAATTCGCTGCTGAACGTCATTTTTCAAAAGGAGGGAGAGGTGGCAGCGGCGGTGCTGCCAAACTGGATGACGGGGTACGACTTCCTGTTTCCGACGCAGCAGAATTTAGTCATGGCGCGCGACCTGCGCGGGCAAGCGAAACAGAGTGGAGTGATTACGATCGGCTATTTGCCGGGTGATGGCATTCAACAACTCGTGGCTGAGCGCGTGGCGCTCAACGCTCGTGATGCGGGGATCGTGATGCAAGCGGTACCGGTGAGAGGGATTGTGCACCCCGATCTTGAGCTGCTCCGCGTGCAGCTGTCTTCGACGGTGCCGAGCCCGGCACTGCAAGGGGTTTCGATACTGGTGGGAGGACAGGAGGGAGATCCTGTAGACGACAACCTGGATGGCATTTATGAAGCCGAGCGGGCTTTGCTTTCTTCGTATCGAGTAATACCTCTTTTATACGTGCCGAGCAGTTACGCCGCGGGTTCGCGTGTCCGCAACTGGTCATTGACTGCGACCGGCTCGCCGGCAGTTCGCGAGATGTGGCTTGAGGATCGGCGATGAACCTTCGCCAGCGGCTTCTGATCACGTTTTCGTTAGTTGTAGTAATCGTGGTGGCATTGGTCGCGTACGCGGTGTCGCTGCGCACTCGCAGCGCTTTCGAGCAGGTGGATCAGGAACGAACCGGAGCTCTGGTCGCGCAGTTTCGCAAAGAGTTCGAGTCGCAGGGGCAGGATGTTGTGCACAAGCTGGAGCGTATTGCGCGCAGCGAAGACATCCAGCGCCTTGCATTGGAGTCGGCGCATGGCGGCGAGATGTCTGTGTATTTGCAACAGGCCGCCGCGACCGCGCAGGAATACGGGTTAGACTTTCTCCAGATACTGGACACAAACGGGAACATCATCTCTTCTGCAGAATGGCCCGCCCGTTTTGGATATCGCCAAAACCTGCCTGCCGAGCCTCCCAACGATGCATTCCTGAAAAAAATTGAACTACCGGAGGGCTATGCGCTCGGGTTGATTGCGCTTCGAACGGTGCGAGTAGGAGATGCATTGGTTTACCTCGAGGGTGGCAAACGCCTGGACCTGCAGTTTCTGGAAACACTCTCCCTCCCGCCGGGAATGTACGCCTGGCTCTACCGTGTGAACGGACCAAAATTTAACCCAGCCGACGTGATGGGAGAACCTTCTTCTTCTGCAGCTGGTTTGGCACCTCTGCTCAACTTGGCGATACAAAGCGGCTCCGAGCATTCGGCAATCGTGCAGCTTTCTCCGATGAAGCTCGACCGTGCGACTGTGCAGGCCATCCCAGTCAAAGACGATGCGGGCGAAGTTGCGGCCGTGCTGCTGGCGGGAACATCGCGGCGGCCCTTGCTCGAGTTGCAGCGAAATATCCGAGCGACGGCATTTATCGTTGCGGGCGTCGGCATTTTGCTGGGAATTCTGATCAGCGTGTGGATTGCCGCAAGATTCAGCCGCCCCATTGAGCAGTTGGCCGAGGCCTCGCGCGAAGTGGCGGGCGGGAACTGGGACGTGCAGGTGCAGTCTGATACGGACGATGAACTGCAGGATTTGGCCGACGCCTTCAATGCCATGACGAAAGAGCTCATTGAGCAGCGCGATCGCCTGGTACAGACCGAGCGCGTCGCGGCATGGCGCGAACTGGCGCGGCGCCTGGCGCACGAGTTGAAGAATCCGCTTTTCCCATTGCAACTCACGGTCGAGAATCTGAGCCGGGCGCGTGCGCTGCCGGCCCCGGAGTTCGAGGAGATCTTCAATGAGAGTTCCGCGACTCTGTTGGCTGAAATTCAAAACCTGAAGACGATCATTGCCCGCTTCAGTGACTTTTCGAAGATGCCCAGACCCCAGCTACAGCCGACCTCGTTGAACGAGTTGGTGCAGAAAGTGGCGACGTTGCATCAGGCGCAGGTGAAAGAATCTCCGAAGGCAATCGCGCTGAAGCTGGAGCTGGATCGCGAGCTAAGAGTGATTCCGCTTGACCCGGATTTGATGCACCGAGTTGTATCGAATCTCTTTCTTAATGCAATTGACGCTATGCCGAAAGGTGGTACGTTGCATTTGCGCACTCACGATCGCGGAGAGTACGCGAGACTGGAAATCAGCGACACGGGTATTGGGCTGACGCCAGAAGAGCGAGAGCGGATATTCACGCCGTATTACACGACCAAAAAACATGGCACGGGGCTGGGACTCGCAGTGGTGCAGTCGATCGTCAGCGATCATCATGGCAGTATCAGCGTGGTTAGCGAGCCGGGACAGGGCACCACATTTATCATCGATCTGCCAAAGCGCGCGGCGGAATCCGACCTGGCGAGCGTACGGATGGGAGCAACGGTGTGAACAACACTGCAAAAGCCGACATCCTGATTGTTGATGACGAGGCGAATACGCTTGCGTCGCTGTCGCGCGCGTTTCGCCTGGCCGGTCATGAAGCGACGGTATCCGACAACGCCGCGCGCGCGCTGGAGCTGGCTTTGTCGCGGCCTTTCGACCTCATCCTCTCGGACGTAGTCATGCCGAACCGAGATGGATTGGCATTGCTCGAGGACCTGAAAACACAAGGGGTTCAGGCGCCCGTGGTCATGATGTCTGGACAGGCGCACATTGATATGGCCGTGAAAGCCACGCGGCTCGGGGCGCTCGACTTCCTGGAAAAGCCGATATCCACGGACAAGCTGCTGCTGACTGTCGAGAACGCGCTGAAGTTGAAGCGGCTCGAAGTTGAAAATCGCGATCTTCAGGAGCGCATTGGGAAACATGAGATCGTGTGGACAGGCGAAGTTATGCGCCGCCTGATAGGACAGATCGAGCGTGTGGCTTCGAGCGAGTCGCGCGTGTGCATCTTTGGCGAAACGGGAACAGGTAAGGAACTGGTTGCCCGAACGCTGCATGCGAAAAGCCCGCGTCGAAATGGCCCGTTCGTAACGCTGAATTGCGCGGCTGTTCCCGCGGAATTGATCGAGTCAGAGCTGTTCGGACATGAGAAAGGATCATTCACTGGCGCGGCGAATCGGCATGCGGGCAAGTTCGAGCAGGCGCATCACGGAACACTTTTTCTCGACGAGATCGGCGATATGCCCCTGCCGATGCAGGCGAAGTTGTTGCGCGTCCTGGAAGAAGGTGAGGTCGAGCGCATCGGTGGAGACAAGACGATTACTGTCGACGTGCGTGTGCTGGTGGCAACGCACCGCAATTTGGAAGAGTTGGTGAAAGAAGGGAAGTTCCGCCAGGATCTGCTGCACCGGGTGTATGTGTTTCCGATCATGCTGCCACCGCTACGGGAGCGACGAGAAGATATTTCTGCACTGATCGAGCACTTCGCCTCGCAGGTCGCCGCCCAGAACAACTGGAAGCCATCGATCTTTTCGCCGGAAGCGATCGAGACTCTGCAACAGTACTCGTGGCCGGGAAATGTGCGCGAGCTGCGGAATGTCGTAGAGCGATTGCTCCTGCTGTCGGTAGGCGGGCAGGTGGATCGTGAGGCGGTGGAGATGGCGATTCCGGACCTGCATAAGCGGGCTGCGAACACGATTCTCGCAAATGGATCAGGGACACTGGCAGATCGCGTTTCGGAATTTGAGAAAGCCACGATTGTGTCGGAATTGAAGGCGCATTCCTTCAATATGACTGGCACGGCAAAGGCATTGGGACTGGAGCGGAGCCATCTTTATAAGAAGTGCCAGCAGTTGGGGATCAATCTGCCGGAAGTGCGGAGAGAGTCGTAGAATCATTCACGTGCCGCTGTGCATCGTTGCTGCATTCTGCCGCTGGCCAGAGTCCCACGAAACAGTCCCCCCAGAAACCGGCGCTACACAGAGGGTGTAAGATGTTCTGCTTTCTCATGCCACAGATTCCACTTCATACAGGGAAAACTCACCGATGATGACGCGACAGCTTCGTATCGCTGTTTGGGCTCTTGCGATCATGTGTCTTACATCCGCCTCCGCTCTTTCACAACCAAACTTAACCAAGGTAGCGATCCCGCTTAATTCCGGCTGGGAGTTTCGCCAAACTGCATCCGGCGGAACTGGAACCACAGCAAAGTGGTATCCGGCGACTGTGCCGGGCGACATACATCTTGATCTGCTGCACAATAAGCTGATTCCTGATCCGTACTACCGCGATAATGAGGCGAAGCTGCAATGGATTGAAAATGCTTCGTGGGAGTATCGGACCACAATCAACGCTCCAGCGGACCTGCTGCGGCATCGGAATATCGAGATCGTTTTCGATGGCATCGACAGCTATGCCGACGTGTATCTAAACGGGAAATTGATCCTCAGCGCCGATAATGCATTTCGCCAATTTCGTGGTGACATCAAGCCATTTTTGAAGCCGGGCGCGAACGAGTTGTTGCTGTCTTTCCCGTCGCCGATCACCAAGGCGAAGGAACTGGCCTCAAAAGATCCCTGGCAACAGCGCGAGCAGGTGGCCGACAAGACGTATCTTCGCAAGCCGGCATACGAATATGGTTGGGACTGGGGGCCGCGTTTCGTGACCAGCGGAGTCTGGCGCCCGGCGCGCATTGAAGCCTGGGATGATGCGCGCATTTACGATTTTCACATCGCTCAGCCAGATGTGACGACAGACGTTGCGCACCTTGTAGCTGATGTCGACGTGCTCAGTTCCGCGAGCGGACCGGCAACGATAGTCGTGAACTACCGGCAAGACGCGAAAAAAGGTGAAATCAGCCGGAACGTCGAGCTTCATTCCGGGCTGAATCAGTTCCGCTTTCCAGTGGAGATCGCGAAGCCGGATCTGTGGTATCCGGCGGGCTACGGCCCACAGACGCTGTACACATTCCACGCGCAACTGAACATCAACAACCGCGCCGCTGATGGAGCGACGAAGCGCACCGGCCTGCGGTCGGTTGTACTTCGGCGCGATGTCGACAAATGGGGGCGCAGCTTCGAGTTCATCATCAACGGCATTCCTGTGTACGGAAAAGGCGCCGACGTCATTCCCTTTGACAGCTTCCCCTCGCGGGTCACGCAGGCGAACTACCGCCGCATCATGGAGTCCGCGCGGAAGGCGAATATGAACATGATTCGCCACTGGGGCGGGGGATACTATGAGACCGACGAGTTCTACGACTTGTGCGACGAACTCGGCATCATGGTCTGGCAGGACTTCATGTTCGGCAATGACTGGCAGCCAGGGTACTATCCGTGGAAATTGAATGTTGCCGCCGAAGCCGACTACCAGGTACGGCGACTGCGCGATCACCCGAGCATCGTGATCTGGTGCGGCAACAACGAAACCGAAGCGCATTTCAAGGGTCGCTGGGGTGCCGTCCAGAACTTACCGCCCGAAGTCAAACTGCAGATGTGGCAGGACTATCTCACTGTTTTCAGTGGGATTCTTCCGAGCCTAGTTTCGCGGCTCGAACCTGAAATCCCATACTGGCCGAGTTCGCCCAGTTCCGATTACGAAGAAACCAGCAAGGAGTACCAGTCGGGCGATATGCATAATTGGGCTATCTGGCATGGCATGGAGCCGCTGCGCGGATACGAAAACTACTTCCCGCGCTTCATGACCGAATATGGCTTCCAGTCTTTTCCGGAGATGCGCACCATCGAGTCGTTCACAATTCCGGAAGACCGAAAGGGAATCACCACGCCAGTATTGCTTGCACATCAGAAGAACGCCGCAGGCAATCAGAAGATCCACGAGTACATGCTGCGGGATTATCCCGAGCCGAAGGATTTCCCATCCTTCTTATATGTAAGCCAGGTTTTGCAGGCGGAGGCGATCAAGATCGGCGCCGAGCACTTGCGCCGCATTCGTCCTCGTAACATGGGATCGATCTACTGGCAGCTGAACGATTGCTGGCCGGTGGCATCATGGGCGAGTCTTGATTATTACGGACGCTGGAAGGCTCTTCAATATTATGCGCGTCGCTTCTACAACGACGTGCTCGTCTCTCCGCACGAAGAAGACGGAAGCGTGGCGGTATATGTCGTTTCCGATCTCACTGAGCCGTTCAGCGGAAATCTGAAAGTCACCTTGATGGACTTGGATGGCAAGGTGCTCAAGACCTCAACGCAAGCGATCGAAGTGCCTGCACTTTCCAGTAAAGCGTATTTCAAGGTGCCGCGTGAGCAATTCGTGCCGGCAGATGCCGATCCCTCAAACATTTTTTTGGTGGCGGAGCTGACCTCCGGAGGGAAGAGCCTGTCGACGAACTCGCTATACTTTCTGCCAGCGAAAGAGATGCGACTCGGGCCGAGCCAGATCACAAGCAATCTCACGCCGACTGGCAGTGCATACAAGCTGACACTTTCGTCGAAGGCGCTGGCCAGGACTGTATACGCCTCGTTCGGCGATCTGGATGCAAGCGTGTCGGACAACTACTTTGATCTCCTGCCGGGGAGCACGGTAGAAATTACCGTGAATAGCAAGGCAAGTCTGGAACAGCTGAAATCGGCAATGAAGATCATGTCATTGGGGGATGCGTTTGCGCCAGCGAGCACGGCGGCGTCGATGCAAGGTCAGTAATCCGATATCCAGACCTCGTTCCCCCCACCCTTACGTCGACCGAGGGATCGACGGTGGGCATCCAGATTTCTGTTTCCCATCCCGTCGCCAAAAGCGGGCGTGGGTGGGAGACCCGAAAACCGAGTAGTCAGTAGGCAGTAGCTGAGTTTGAGCCTGCATCTTTGTGTGCATCTGTCAGAATAGAAGTGGATGGCAGTTTCAGAGCAGGCACTTTCGGGACGAATCGCTTTTACATACCCGGATTTCGTTCTCTATCAGGCGGCCCGATTTCTTATTGTCAGCTCGCTGGAGATGCAGTCGGTTGCCGTGGGCTGGCAAGTCTACGAACTTACACATCGTCCACTGGATCTGGGGCTCGTCGGATTAGCACAGTTTCTTCCCGGTTTTCTCCTTTTTCTGCTCTCGGGACATGTTGCCGACCACTTCGAGCGGCGGCGGCTGATTATTGTCTGCCAAACGGCGTTTGCAATCTGCTCGGCACTGTTGCTGGAGATTACCATGCGTCGCCCGCATTCCGTTTATCCGATTTTTCTTGTGCTCGTATTGCTAGGCGTAGTTCGATCCTTCAACGGTCCGGCAGGCCAAGCTTTTCTGCCGCAACTTGTGGCCGAGGAACACTTTCCGAATGCCGTCGCCTGGGGTGCAACTATTTTCCAGACGGCAACAATTCTCGGTCCGATGATCGGTGGACTCGTATACGCTGCCGCGCGTGGACCCGGTGCAGTGTATGGAACTGCTATAGTCACCTCGCTCCTGGCCGCCATAGCGACTTCAAGAATTCATCCGCGCTTGCCTGCAACGCGGCGTGAGCCACCGAGCATGAAGACGGTTCTAGCAGGGTTCCACTACATCTGGAGAAAGAAATTAATTCTGGGCTCGATCTCACTCGACCTATTTGCGGTATTGCTGGGCGGAGCCGTGGCGCTCCTGCCAGTGTATGCAAAAGAGATCCTGAGAACGGGCCCGTGGGGGCTGGGGCTGTTGCGCGGTGCGCCAGGCATAGGCGCCGCAGCGATGGCGATTCTGCTGGCTTATCGTCCGATTCGGAGACGTGCGGGCTTCACGATGTTGTCGTGTGTCGCTGGCTTCGGCGTGTTCACAGTTGTGTTTGGGCTGTCGCGGAACTTATGGATATCGCTGCTTTCCCTGTTATTGCTTGGGGCCAGCGACATGGTCAGTGTGGTCATTCGAAATACACTGGTGCAAATAGCCACGCCGGACGAAATGCGCGGGCGCGTGAGCGCCGTGAACATGTTATTTATCGGCGCTTCGAACGAATTTGGCCAGTTTGAATCCGGTATTACTGCACATTGGTTCGGGACAGTGCCAGCCGTGGTGATGGGCGGACTTGGAACGCTCGTGGTAATTGTGTTGTGGTCGTGGCTGTTCCCGGAGTTGCGGCACGCCGATGAGTTGGTGCAGTCGAGACGATGAGAAACTTACTATCTTCCCATTGCCAAAAGACGTGCCAGTACGGCGAACCCGATCAGTAGTAGCGGGCTTCAATCTGTAAAACGCCTGAATAGTGGGCGGCAGGAAAGCCAGCGAGTTCCGTGTTATCAAGTTTGACCTGAAGCAGTTGATCGACTGATCCGCGTGCATTCTGATGAGAGATACCGGCACCCAGGAGGCGCAAGCTGCCGGAAGCCGGCCCGATGCGATTGGTCTGATCGAACCGCGCGTATGTGTTCCCATTGACACTCCCAAGAACATATCGTGAGGCGATGGTCTTCGCCCCGGGCGCAGTGAGAGCCTGAGCAGGGTTCGCAAAGTAAGCGACAACTTCGAATTCCCGAACCTCGTTCGGGTTCACATTCCAGATGGTTGTCACTGGGAAGGAGAGAGGTGCCGCCACTGCCTCCGGGTCGAAGTCGAAAGACAACGGGACCTGGCGTACACTCACGGTAATTGAACTTGGCAAGACGGCGACCATGCGAACCGTGGCCGAAGCTGATAGAGAGGAACCCTTGTTCCACTGAGCGTGAGCGTTAGGAATTGCGAGCAAAATCACAGTGCACACCGCACTGTGAACGGCACAACGAGCGAAGCGATTGCGGAGCATCATCTGGGAGATCGGCAAGATTGCCGAACGAATCAGGGAAGATTAGCAGCATTCCGTGACTTTCGTCACGAGGTTTAATAGCAAAACATCTCGAATTGCTTAAGCCGGAGGTCTTGTAGAACTCGCGAGTCTGCTGTACGTTCTTGTATCAGAGTTTCCCCAGACAGCAGTCCCCTTCCGATACCGAATCTTACGCGAGTTTTTCTATTCAGTTTCTCGCCAATGCCTATAACAACATTGCAACCGGTTACAAATGAAATTCTTGCAATCGCATTCCTTTGCAGACGTAGGTGCAACCCGCACACACTTACCTGGCTCTTGCCGCCGGTACCATGGGTCGGAGCACGATGATAATTGGCGCAGCTATCTTTTCGGGCTGCGAGGTGGCGGTCGCTGGAGCGATAACTACTTCGTAATCAGTACGGTTCAGAGAGCGTTCATTCAGCACGGCAACGGGATAAGTGTCGGAGTGCGGGAAGCGCAGGAAGAATTCGCCATCGCTGTCGGAAAATCCAGTCTGTCCATCGACCTGAACGGCAATGCCCCAGATCGGTTTTCCGGTCGGGTCCTGCACGCGTCCGCGGACAATGTAAGAACCGATGCTGGCGTTCGTGGTGGATGAGGTCTGCGGGACCTGTTCGCCGCCTCGGCTGAAGCCGATTCCGTCAGCCCACGTGGTATAGCGGGTTTGGCCCGCGGGATCTACATAGGTGTCGGCATGCAGGCGGATGCCATGAATGATCGGCAGGCCAATGTTAACAGTCCAAGCCTGACCGTATTGCTTGCCGTTGAAAGCGCCCGCGAGCGGTGAGTAGTAAACATTGTTTTCCAAACCGAACGTCAGCCGGTTCGAGAAAATCTGCATTCCCCATACGACATTATTAGTATTGCCCGATTTTGAGATGCCCTCGTAAATACTTAGCCGAGGCGAGATTTTTTCGCGCAGTGTGCCGATTGCGAGGTTTGAGGGGCCGCTTTGAAGCTGGAATCGCATGAACGAGGCCGACGCGCTGAGATGCGAGATCAGATCGCGCGAGACCGAAACTGATTCAGTCTTATTCTTCAGCAGCCCGGAACTACTGTTGCTGATTGCGCCGCTCAGCGAGAAGCCTTTCAGCCAGGTCGAAGCCGAAAGAGAATCCAAGGTGACCGGGATTGCCGGAGTGTTCGTCGGCAAACCAAGCGACAGAAACTTGTCGTGATCACCGGAAAGCTGTAGCCGCTTCCAAGGCTGGAATCGAACGTGCACATTCGCTCCGACACGTTCTGGAGCTAGGTTGGTAGTGCCCGTCATCAACTGGAAGTTGTCTCCTACAGATGTATAGCCGGCGGTTACCTGGAGTCTTGGCAGGGAGTAGTCGGTAGCGATCGCGGCGAAATGGTTGCCGTAACCCATTCCGCCCGAGCCGCTCACGGTCCAGTTCTGCCGGAGGGCATATTTCAGTGACTGAATGGAGGTCACTTTGGATTGGACAACGTTAAAGGACTGCAGCGTAAGCCGGTCCGTAAGTTTCCGCGTGTAGATGAAACCGCTTACCGGATCTTCGGTTGCGAATGAATGATAAAAGAAGTGAGAGGTGTCAGCGCTGGTTGCCCCAGCAAAGGCAGTCCACGAGTCACTTTCATTATCGCGATGTACAAAGAGACCCCGCGCAGAAAAGTAGCGCGAGCTGTCAAACACATCGGTGGCGAGCGAGAAAGGCAGATAACGGTCGCCGGCGCCCAGGTCATAGTAGTCAACCCGGGTCTGCAGATATCCGCCTAAGTCGACGCTGTTCGAGTAGCCGCCGCCTATCCAACCACTGACGGGAGCCCATTTATAGTTCAGTTCTGCGCCGGAAGCGTTCATCAGGGTGGAAGTTCCAGCTTGACCCCACACTGCTTGAGCCGAGAGCGGAATCACGGAGAGAGTCACACAACACAGAAAAAGCAACATTATCTGAAACATCAGACAACGTGCTTTGCGCCTCCGCATTGCGAACACCTTCGCCAACGCATCCTCTCGTTAACTGACGGGAACCGTAATCGTGAATCCGTCCTCAAACACAACCTCCACAGTTGCCTTCGAGTTATGCTGCCCAGCATTGAATTCGACGAATCGTTGCTTGTTCGGAAAAATCGGTACACCACCCAATTGCAGGGACTTCTCAAAACCGTGTGTTTCGATGGATTCAACCCGGGCCAGTTTCCCCGAGTGATTTTGGATCTGCACTCTGAAGGAACCGTTGTCGCCCGGCACAAGGGTGACGTTTACATCCGCACGTTTCAATTTCGGTTTCTGATACACATACACCACGTGCGGCAGAACGAAATTCAATCGCATCTGGTGCTTATCCGCATTCGCGCGGGTTAACGTAGCGACGAACGCAAACCAGTACGATGGCATCTCACTTCGCGATTTGTAGAAAACGAAATGTGATTGATGCGGAGGAATAATGAAGCTGCTGGCGCCAAACTCAACATCAATCTTGGGGTCGAGCGGGGCGTAGAGCAGCTTTCCGTCTTCATCAACGGTGAAGCCCTTTACTTCCAGGATGGTGGCGAGGGGAGCGTCGCCATCGTTTCGAAATTCCACCATCCCGGAGGCTTTGCCGCGATACTCCGCGACGGGAGGAGAGACTGTCTGACCCGCCGCAGAGATCGCGAAAACAAAGACGAGCAGGATGGCGGCAATCAACGTCAACTGCGAGCTTCTTGTGCTGAGTTGCGTCATTACCAAGTCCTGACTACTGCGCAGACGCATATACCGTGATCGTGCCGGTATAGGTGTCCGCTTCGAACGTCGCGGGAATGTTGTTTCCTAGCTGGATCGCCACCGTATCGCTCACGTTTGACTGCTGACGGAGCGCCTTGGTGTTAGCCGTGTGGGTTGTGATCAATGTTGCAGTGGGCTGCCCGCAGCCAGTTCCTGCATTGATGTTGGTGAATGGACCGGTTCCTTCGGGCTGCGCCTGCACCATGGTTCCATCGATTACATCGGTGTTGCCAGTGGTACCGGACAGTGGAGTGGTCAGGCTCACGCAGATCGCGACGCCGGTTCGTGACGGCTTCACATTCCAACTGCTGGTCGTAGTTAAGGTTTGCGGAGTGCCAGGACTCATCACATTGAACGAGGCAGGGAAGCTGGAGACGCTGATGCTCAGGCTCTCCGCCTTCGTCGCTACGATCGGTGTCGTCGCGGTTTGTGCGAAGCTTGCTGCACTCAGTGCTACAACTGCCAGAATCAAGACCACCCATTTGCTCTTCATTGCTTTTCTTTCTCCTATTCCTCTGTGTCTTCATCCGATTAAGGATGTACTTCTTGATGCTTGCCACATCTACTGCAAAAACCTCCCACAGCTACTGCACCGTTGCGATCAGATTGATCGTGCCGGTGTATGTGTCCGACTCAAGATTGGCCGGATAACCTGAAATCGAAATACCTAATGTGTCCGACCGGGAGCCATGCTGAGTTGTCCCGGAGGGTGCCTTTCCGAAAAACGAAAGAGCTGAATTCGTCACCACTGGATACGCGTTTGGTACACCGCAATTGGTGCCGCCGGTCACGATGCTCGATCCATTCACTTGGACAGCAGTGGCTGGAATTGTGTCCGTGTTAGTGCCCGTACCCGTCATTGGCAAAGACATGTAAACGCAAATGCTGAGATTGGCCGACCACCAGTGAGAGGAACCGAAGGGGAAGTTCCAGTTCGTCTGTATCACTAGATTGTTCGTAGCAGTCGTGATCGAGGTGAGCTGGAATTGCGGTAGCGCGGCTGGTGCACTGATCGTCAGCGTCGCCTGAGCATGCGCGGAGAGCGCCGCTGCCGTCATTATCAGCAGCACCAACCGGAGATGTCGCAACGTCTTAGGCTTTCGCTTCACAATCACCTTACCCAGCGCTGTTGCCGTTTCACTGCCCCCGGCAACCTTCATTCCGTTCGCCTTTTAAAGGGCCACACGGAAGTCCATTTACTGTCTGTGACAGTAACCGAGTTACACGGCATCCGGTCAGTGGTCTTTAGTAACGGCCGGTTACGGTGGTCACTACCTTCAGTTTCAAAGTGGATTCAGCGTCAAAAGGAAGTGTCCGCGAAAGATGATCTAGAGACACGTATGGTGCCAAAGGTGTTGAGAGCAAATGGGTAAATGAATCGGTCACTCTCTCATTTGCAGTTCGGGTTCGACGGCGTTAGATCTACGTTTAGAAGGCGAACTGAGCCTGAAGATCGAAGCGGCGGACGGCATTTTGCGAAGACCAGGGGCCGCCGGCGAGTCCGTTGGATTGTCCGAAGATCGGCGAATCCAGATTGCCGATCGGAGTAGCCAAGTTGGCGCGATTGAAAAGGTTTCGGGCGGCAACGCTGAATGTGAGGTTGTAGCGCTGATTGGTAGTGCTGGGCATTCCGCCCGGGCCACCCATGCTGGATAACCCATGGAAGCCATGATTATGGCCACCGCCAGGACCTCCAAAATTACCGCCAGCGCCGGACGGTCTCTCTACGCGCTTACCAAGTCCGAAGGTCTTGCTGACACGCAGATTGAATGTTGCCAATCCCGGACCATCGCCGAGGTACGGTGGCGCGGGCGTGTACCCAAGCGCAGGCTGCTTGTTGAAGCTGCCCCATGGCGTATTCACAATGTTCGCGCCTAAGCTTTGAGTCGCGTACGGAGGACGATCGTTGAAGATGGAGTCGCCGTTCAGGTCTTGCGCCAATGTGATGTTGAACGGCCGCCCGGAAGCGATCACCACAAATGGATTCAGGCGAAATGCGTAAGGCAGCGCGACAGTCCCGCCCAGAAATACGCGATGGCGCACGTCATAAGCGGCGCGGCCGTAATCGAGGGAGAGATCGTAGGAATTGGAAGCAAAACTGTCGATTCCGTTCGTGTTGCTGTTGGCGTATCCCAAGGTGTAATAACCGAATAACGATAACAGCTTGCCGGCGCGCACGTTCGCATTCACGATCAGCTGGTTCTGCTTGAAAATGCCTTCCGATGTGTACTGATAGATGTTGCCCTGATTCGGATAGGGGCGCACTCCACTAGTTGGGTCAGCAGGGTTGTAGGTGCCCGGCAGAGGAGCATTGGCGTTGATCGTCACGAATTCGTGCACGGCTCGCGAGTTCAAGTAGGTTGCGGCAACCGTGCCGATGCGACCAAGCTGTCGTTCGAGGCCGACGGCAGATTGCATGATGTAAGGTGCGCGAATGTCAGGCGCCAGGCGATAGACGCTCGGTTGTACTTTTGCTCCGGGCAGAGACGCAAGCACGGAAGCCG
The DNA here is from genome assembly GCA_021324365.1 of Terriglobia bacterium. Taxonomy (GTDB): domain Bacteria; phylum Acidobacteriota; class Terriglobia; order Terriglobales; family Acidobacteriaceae; genus JAJPJE01. The sequence goes on from JAJPJE010000044.1 coordinate 20,187, forward strand.
AGGGAACATTGGGATAGAAGTCCGGCTGCGGCACGATGTACTGCGTCTGTGTTATACCGTTCTGTAACGCAAGATTCATCATGTTGTCGATCTGCAGCCGATCGTAAAAAACGCCGTAGCCAGCTCGCAGAACCGTCTTGGGCGTAGAACCTTTGCGCCCGATTCCCCATGCGAAGCCGATGCGGGGGGCCAGGTTTATTGGTGAGTTCAATTCGTTCTGGCTTTCGATGCGCAAACCGTAATCGACGCTCAGGTTCGGGCGCACGCGCCAGCTATCCTCTGCATAGACACCCATGTCGACGTAGTTCGCAGTGGCATGAGGTACTCCCGTTGTAATCGAGAACTGACTGGCTCCTCCACCCGCTTGTCTGATCTGCTGTGCCGTCCAGCCCGCTGCGATTCCCTGCTCGGTCACCTGGTATGCGTTCAGCGACGAGAACAGCCAGTTGCCGTTGAAACCACTGTTGCTGCTGTTGTCGTCGGTCATAACCCGCAAGCGTCCGCCAAACTTCACGAGATGAGTTCCGCGAACGAGGGAGGTGTAGTTCTGGAACTCGAAATGATTCTGATTGTCCGACGAGTACTGATATTGGTTTCCGCCGGTGAGAAACGCGGCTTGAACATCCAGTGTGGGATCGGTGCTGAGCGGCGTCTTCTGTTCGCCATCGCGCAAGTATTCAAAGCGCGTTTCATTGACCACATTGTTGCTCAATACCTGTGTATCACTGATTTGCACGGAGTGGCGGGTGGTATTGTCGTCGTAGGCCTGCGGCGCCAGTGCAAACTGGCCGACTCCATCGTTCTTCTCGCTCCAGTTTGTGTACTGGTAGCGAGCGGTCAGCGTGTTGGTGGGGGTGAGCTGATAATCAATGCGCGGACTGATATTAGTTCTTGTTTTGGGATTGGGAACTGAATCGCTGAATGGCACCTGGTTGAAGCTGTTGTCCAGTGTGTAGGCGCTCACAATACCTTCATCAGAAATATTGCGCCGATCCGTGTTCACGAAGAAGGAAGCTTTCTTGCTGAGGGGACCACCAACGCTTGCACTGTATTGCTCAGAAGCGTAGCTCGGATACGTAGTAGCGAATGGGTTGTTGGTGTTGAATGCCGAAGTATTGCCCATCACATAAAACTGGCCGTGATATTGATCCGTACCGGGCTTGGTAAAAACTTCAATACGGCCATATCCGAGCTTGTCATATTGCGCTGAGAATGGATTCTGGTTTATGCGAATTTCGCGGATGGAGGATTTTGGAGGAAGCGTTCCTCCGGTGAATCCATCGATGTAGATCTCGCCGCCGTTAGGGCCCACGGAAGGTCCAGCGAGCGCAGTCAAGTCGTCCTGCAGTTGATCGGGGTCGTCGGACAAAGCCTCGAGATCTTTGCCACGAATAATGGTCGAACTGGCGTTGTTCTCTGAGGTGACGTCGACGTTGGTGCCCTGGTCCTGAACCTGCACGTGCTGCTGCTGAACGCGAATTTCCAGCGGAATGTTCAGGAGATGATTCTCACCGGCAGCAATGGTTACCTGCTGCTGAAATGTCGTGAATCCATCAGCTACAGTGGTGATGGTGTACGCGCCCGCAGCCAGTCCTTTTATGTCGTATTCGCCTCTGCTGTTCGTCGTCGCCGTGAGCGATTGGCCGTCCGGCGTCATTATCGAGACGGTGGCGTTGGTGACCACCGCCCCAGAAGGGTCCGTAACCTGACCGTGCAGAGCGCCGGCCACAGTCTGCCCCAATGAATGACCGGGTGAGAAAAATATAACCAGAACGATGATGACAGCTTGCAACAGCCGACTGCGCGCGTCTGACCGCCACGAGTGCATTGCGTCTCCTGAGAATGAATTACTGCCGAAGCTATTGTGTTGCGCTCTCGGCGGCGCCGCCGCTGTCGAGACTCCATGCCGAGAGTGCCATAGCGGCTTTCCCCTGCTCGGGTGAAGCCGTAAGAATCGGTTCCACTCCGCTGAGCAACGTGATTGCTGTAACCGGGTTGCCTTCTCCGCCTTCAGTGGAGACGATCATCACTGCGTCGCCTTTCTTGAGGTCAGCGAGACCGATCGCAGGCGTACGGCTCAATATGCGCTGAAGATCTCCGCCGTTACCGTTTCCTTCCGAGCTTTCCGCCGCTCGTCCGTTCCATCTATTGCCGGATGCTCCTGCGGTTGGAGTAGTAATAACTGATCCCGCTCGAGGAGGGCCCTGGGCATTCACTGGCGCGCCTTTCAGTCGCGTCGCGATACGCTCTGCCATCATCGCAGGCAATTGGTGCATTTGGGAATCGGCGGTTACCCTGACCGTCACCGATTTCTTGGTCGCGAGATCCATCACGGTGAGCGTCTTATCATCGCTGCTCACGGCCTGCACCGTTCCCGCTATGTTGCGGAACGATCCTGAAACAATCTCTTGCGCATCCATTTCCGTGCCATCGGCGTTTTTCGTTCCACGCGCGCGGACTTGATCGCCGGGCTTGATCTCGGCGAGTGTGCTAGTCTTCGCATCGTCGAATTTGATGGAGTTCGGTGCGTATCGCCGAACGATGGTGTCTTTGGACGCGCGCACCAGGACTGATTTGCTGGCGGCCCCGGCTCCTACGGTGACAGTTATGGTGTGCGCCGCGGCGTCTACTTCCTTGACGAGCCCGCCAATACTGTTCTTCTGCCAGTCTTCGCGCTCTTTTTGCTGCAACTCAGAAATCGAAGCCTTCTTCATCACGATGAGCAGCGCTGCATCGAGATTCTTTCCATCGCTGGATAAATTGCCGCGCGCCAGGACGCGATCGCCAACCTGCACATCTTGGATTTGCAGCGGTAACGCGGCTTTGAGATCGTGCTGCCCCGGTTCCAATTGCAGCACCCGAGCGCCGTTCGCAACCGATACCTTCACTTCGCCACCGTTGTCGGTATTCACGGCGAGGATGTTGCCGGAAATCGCCTTCACGCTTCCGACAGCCCTGCCCGACGGTGCGGTTTGCGCCATCGACATCATGTATGCGATTACAAGCGTCAGACAGATTGGGAGCGCTCTGCGATTTGAAATCATGGGACTCCTTCAGAGAGCAGCACTCGATCGGCAAAATGCAAAATTCCGGTACTCAGGATGGACTCGGGATCGAGGCGTTGGATTACAGGATCAAAAACTCTGCAGTGCTAATTGTAAGTTCAAGGATGGCCAGAGACGCTGTGAGGGAAGACACCTCTGCGGCACTTTTACAATTTTTTACAAATGGAAGCTTAAGAAAAATTAAGGTGCAGAAGCAAAAGTGCCGGAGCGCGCCATCTCCGATGTTTCGACCCCAACGGCACGGCCAACCATGGTGTATTCGCCTATCAGGCGAATGTCGGCAACGGCTTGGCTCATCGTCTGCAACCACATTCCGCCGAAATTGCCGAAGGTCAATGTCAGGGTGACATTTCGAACCCACCAGGAGGGCGATTTAGCTTCCTGGCCGGCGATCTTGCGGATGAGAAAGCTTTCCGTGTCGACCCACGCTTTGCCGTCGATTAATCCCGAATCTTTCCGCCTGGGATGAAGTGCGATCACATAAGTCTGATGGCCATCCAACGATTCCGTGCCGAGAAAGCTGAAGTCATAATTGTCGCGGGAAATTGCATAAGGAGGATGTGGACGATTGCACTTCGACCAGCCGTTGGCTTCGCCGTCGAGGAGTTTGCTCACGATCTTCGACCCGCGATCGTTGCCCTTGCTTTCGAGGATCTGGTATCCGCTATTGCCGTTAGGATCGTAGTCGAGCTCGGCCTTTACCTGGGCCATAGGAGCAGTATTGCGCTCGTGGAACATCTGGTACTCACGTACCAAGCGATAAGACGACCAGCGCATCCGGTTCTGGTCGGCAGCTTCGCGCAAATGGGCAATGATCGAGTCCAGGCTTGGCGCGGTCTTCGCCGGTACCGCCTGTGCGCTACTCAGGTGAGGTAGTGCTATCGCAATCAGTACCAGAAAACTAAGTAACCTGCAGCAATACTGGCCCGGCAAGAGACCCCCCGAGGAACCGTGTGGAAGAAGTGGGCAGAGAGTTAGAAGCTGAACAGGGCACTAAAGGTGATCCGATAAGCCGAATTTAGCAGAAAACGTATGTGGGATGGGTAAAACTGCGCCAAATGAATAAAAGTTAATTGCGCAGTCAACCAGGCTGGCCAGGGCGGCACATGCGGACGAAGCAGAGTGTCAGGTTCGTGCCAAGCTGCCGCTATCCAACTGCGGCGGTAACCCGGGCCGACCCGACTTCCCGGTAAACGTCCAGAATTCGCCGGACGGAACTCTCCCACGAGAAGCGCTTAACCTGTTCGTAGCCGCTGTCTTTGAGCTTGTCGCGCAGACCTTGGTCTAGAAGTACTCGATTCAGGGCGCGCATAATTTCGAAAACGTTCTCGGGATTGACCATGACCGCGGCTTTGCCCACCACTTCCGGAAGAGAAGACGTGTTGGAAGTGACGACAGGCGTGCCATGCGACATAGCCTCCAGCGGCGGCAATCCAAAACCCTCATACAGGGATGGAAAAACGAAAATCTTCGCTGTGTCGTAGAAGATACGCAGCACGTCAATGGAAACGAAGCCCAGGAAACGCACATCGTTCTGAACTCCGCTTTTGACCACCGTACGGCGAACGTCAAGGTGCCGGGAAACCTCGTCCCCAATGATGATCAGCTTGAGATCCGGATATTTGCCTTCCTTGGCAAGCTCCGTCTTCAGCGCGGAAAACGCTTCGATTATGCGCACCAGATTCTTCTGCGGACCGATACGCCCTGCATAAAGGATGAATGGGTAATTGACCTGAAAACGCTCGGCAATGAACTGGCGTTCGCGCTCGGTAGCGTGTCCCTGCATGAAGCGTTCATCGATGGCGTTATAGATGACCTCGATTTTGTCCGGGCGAATCTCAAAGAGCCGTGCAATATCCATCTTGGTGAAGTTGGAAACGGCTAGAATTCGCTTTGCATGCCGCAACACCTGCTGTGTCGAGTAGTAATGCAAAGTGCGTTGCCAGTTGGAGCCGTTCTTCGCGCGATACATGAAATCGAGCACGTCGTGCACCGTCACAATGTAAGGGCAGGGAAGGCGAAGTTGCGGCATCCAGAACAGCGATGGTACATGGACCAGGTCGCATTGATGGCGGCTGAGGATTTCACGAAGCCCCAACCACCCGGGCACGGAGTTTACACGCTTGTTGAAGCGGATCTTGTGGAAGTTGGGCGGCAGGTCGCCCATTTCACGAATGCGGTCGCCCTCGCCAATTAGCAGGTAGTCATCGTCACGATCGAGCTTGCCGAGTGTACGGACTACGTTGCGTATGTAGGTGCCAACGCCGAAATCGCCAATCGCCCGGATATCGATGCCAATGCGCACGGAGACAGTGTATAGCGAGAGTGCCGCGCCAGCGGTGATGATGAGCTGCCGGGTTGAAGTTGCCTGAAATGGTTCAGGAGAACTCAGTAGTGCAAGCAACTGCCTTGAGTTCCGAAAACCCTAAGGAGTAGCAATTTCAACTATTTGGGAACTTGGGATGAGTCCCCGGTGGCCGCATCGGCCAGCCGATTGGCAATGATGCTGTACACAGCAGGATTAAATGCGAGGCCAACGTGCGTACCGGAGACCTCGAAATCTGAATCGCTCCGTTCGGTACGGCAATAGCGCCAATCCACAATGCCGTCGTGCTTCGTATAGACCGCCGTCTGCCGAACAGAGGAAGGAAGTTTCCGTCGCAAGGAATCGAGGAAATCGCATGTACATCGACCTGTATAGCAGGAAGGCAGAACGGCTGCGCCATGCTCTTCGATGATGTGCTGCCGAACCAATTCCGCCGCGCGCAGAATGCTCCGGTGTGCAACCGTGCCGCGGAAAGGCGAAGCCAGCGTAATCACGGAAGCGATATCGTTGGGCCGCTGCCCGGCAATGGAACGCGCGATAATGCCGCCCAAGCTGTGGCCGATCAAATGAACCGGACGTCCGGTTACATCCAGCGCCGTTTCCAAGGTCTGATCCAGCCTTCGCTCAATGAGCAGGTTCGGGCATTCGGCGTTTAAGCCGATGCCTGAAAAGAAAGCAGTGTAACCGATTCGGCTCAGCCAGGAATGGAGTTGAGCAAGATATAAATCGGTACCCAGAAATCCCGGAATAACGATGACTGCTGACCCATTGCCCTTGGGAACCCCAAAACCGTAGTACACGGGCGACGTATGCAACAGCAGCAGCTCGGCGCCGAACAGGGCTTCTTTCCAGATGGGAATGTCGGCTTCTGCGGAGTCTTTGCGAATCCCGTTTCTCGGCACCATCACTAGAGGCATTCCCACTTTCCCGACAATCGAGGCACTCGGCGCACGACGACCTACAGGCTTACGCAATTGGATACAAAAGTGGCCAGAGAGTACACCACGCCCCCGTGTCAGCGGAAGGGGCCCCGAATTGACGCTCCCAGAGCGTAGATTTTTTCAAAAACGTGCCGCTGCCGGAACAGCGGCACGGCCAGTGTGTTCGGTTGTGCCAAATCCGTTGGTTGCCGGTTGGCTACTCGAGTCAGCGAGTTTCAGGCAACCGCGGCGGCAACTCTGGGTGCGCGCGTCTTGCGCGTGACGCGTGCCTTCACACGACGCGGAGGCCTGGTTTCGATCTTTCTGCCGCCCTTCACCATCGAGTCGATCATCGCCTTTTCCGCATCGACAAATCCTTTCACTCCTTTGCGGGTGATATCCGCGAGTGGCTCGAACGGCAGCGGCTTAAACATCTTTGCCGTCCGCCCGGCGGCTTTTACTCCTGCGGTTACTTGCTTCCCAGCCACGTCGAGCAACTTCTTTTGCGCATCGATAAAGGAATCGGTGGCCTCCAGCGCGAGCTGGCTCAACTCCGTCTTCTTCGTCTTTCGTTCGGTTCCGCGCTCTCTGCTCGTGGCATGGACTGTCTCTTCAGCGAGGATGTCGAGAAATTTCTTCTGCGAGCGAACAAAATTCTCCATGCCTTCCTGTGCGATGTCGACGAGGCGGACTCCATCGGCATTCTTTCCGGCTTTGGCTCCCATTAGCCAGTGTTGTGTGTGTTTGCTGGCGATCTTCAGGAATCCGTGTTGCATGTCAAGGAAGTTGTCGATGCTGCGTCGAACCATATCGCTCATGGCCGCTGTGGTCTTCGTAATCCCCACGCGCTCTTTGACGCCTTTCATTAAGATTTCGTTTTCACTCTGTACTAGGCTCAGCAGGATACGCTGCGCTTCGATGAAGTTCGTGACGCCCTCACCGGCCAGTTCGCTGATGATGGCTGCTGGGCAGATATCCGGATCAGCGAGCCGTTCGCGAATAACATTCATAGCATTCGCGTTTTGCCGAATCGCGAGATCTACGAGAATTCTCTGTGTGGCTATAAAGCTTTCGACACCCTGCTGCACCCATCCCGACAGCAGGGACATGAAGGACGAATCCCGAGCGTAGGCCCGAGAGGGCTCGGACCTTACAGTCTGTGGCATAATACCTCCTCAAAATTGCTGCAATGCAGCATCAGTTTTAAGCTAGGATTTTCCGATGCTCTTGTCAATGATGCGCGAGAGAATTGTGCAGTGCAAAAAGGTAGGTGGACTTGCGCGGCGAACCCGTTGTCATCAAGAAATATTCAAATCGCAGGCTGTACGACACTTTTGCAAGCCGTTACATCAACCTGGAAGATATTGCGGCACTGATCCGAAATGGAACTGTGGTGCAGGTAGTTGACGCGAAAACCGGGGAAGATCTCACGCGCGTCACGCTTACGCAGATCATTGTGGAAGATGCCAAAGGACAACCTCACGGTTTGCCTGTCGAGTTCCTGCGGCAACTTATCCTCGCGACCGACCGTATGGGACGCGAGTTCATCATGTGGTACTTAAAAACGGCGTTCGATGCTTACCAGAAAGTGCAACACGCGGTTCAAAATCGGTTCTCTGGTATTCAGTCAGCGGCGCTGTCGCCACTGGAGACGGTGAAGAGTTTTTTGCACGAATCCGGCGGCAACAAACGATCTACTGAAGAGGAACTGTTGCAACTTCGTAAGCGCATTACCGAACTCGAAGGGCAGTTGAAGAAGACAGAGGTAAACCCTAAACGGTCTGCCCCGAGTAAGAGGCGGAAATCGAATCGCCGCTCAACTACTCCGCGATTGCGCAAAAGACGTTCCGCTTGAGCCCTCAATGAAGTCTTATATCAGGCAATTGCTGCCAGGGCGATCGGCTGCGATTCTTCGCTTTCGCTGATGAGGACCTTAGGGCGCGACAAATCCTTTGTCGCTGTCTTTGCCCTCTGACGCGTTGCGTGCTTTCGCCGAGGAGTTCTTTCCATTGTGACGCCAGCGGCTGCACACAGTTCGGCAAAACTCTCGTTCGCGAAGTGCTCGATCCGCTCCAGATCCGGAGCGGCATACACGTCTCCGGTGAAGCCGATATGAGCGTAGCCGTTATAGGTAATGATTGCGCAATTGATTCCCATCTCGCCGCCGATCGGAACGTACGGGTACCACGACAGCATTTTGTGTCCAAGCAGAAAGACGGGTTCCTGCGGGCCGGGCACATTGGTGCAGATCGAGTTGCAGACGCTCAGTGGCAACTGGCTCGCGATTGGCCCAATGAGGGCCTGAATCGAAGCAGGAATGGCGCCGAGAACTGTTGCCATCAATCCGACGAATTCTGCAATACGTGTGCTCTTAATCAACTGCGTTCGCCCGGACACATTCGCCAGTAGTTTTCGCGGATCGCGAATGTCCAAGGGTACGGGCACAGGAATAAAGGAAATTCGATTGCCCAGCTCGCGGGTATCGCCATCGCCTCTCGCGTTAACCGGCACAACGAGACGGAGAAGACGGTTCGCTGTCTTCACTTTTTGCGCTTCCGCGTATTTGCGAAATGCCGAGGTTACGATGGTCAAAACCACATCGTTGAACTTGCCACCGCAGCGCTCGCGGATCGCTTTCATCCCGGCCATAGGAAAACGCGTCCAGGCAAATTTCTGAGGGCCGCGGCAGACTTTGTTGAATGGCAGGCGCTCGGCAGGAGCCGTCATCTCCGGCAATATCGCCGCCAGATCACCAAAAGGCTGCGTACCGTTTCTTGAGATCACGTCCTGCGCGAGCTTCAGTACTTCGGCTTGCGTCGTTAGCAGCTTGTTCAGAAATTCCGAGTAGGACTCCGCCAGTGATTCCAACAGAACTGCACCTGAGTCTCTCTGGGGCTGTTTGCTGACACGCCTGCTTCTGTCGCGCGCGGCTGATGGTACCGGCGTGGAATCGAGCAGTACGTTCATTAATCCGATGCCCGCGATTCCGTCCGCAAGGCAGTGATGAATTCGGGCTACCAACCCGGTGTTCCCGCCCTTCAGACCTTGTAACAGGGTAAGGTCCCAAAGCGGACGCCTACGATCCATTACTGGGCTGAGGACGGCACCTGCAACTCGCTTGAGTTCGGCTTCCGTCCCACTTTTGAGCTTCACCTCGCGGATATGGTCGTGTATATCGAAGTGCGGCGAGTACTCCCAGGTGGGCAGCCCGAGATTGTAAGGCGGTGCTGAGACACGTTGTTGATAGCGCGGCAGCAGCGGCAGCTTCTTCTCAACCAGGTCAATGCAATCCTGCAGTGCCAGCTTGCCCTCGAAAACGAATACCGACGCCACATTCAGCGGAGTGCCTTCTCGCTCAAGGTAAAGGAACGCAGCATCGCCCCAGGAAAACCGGTTACAGTTCTTCGATCCCATCGTGCCGCTCCTATGATGTTTGTCTACTTCCATCCTGTTCTCGTCTCGGTGAGACGAAAAATCTTAGCCGTTTCTGGTTCCCGGCGGAGCCGCCCGTCGCGAATCCTTCCGCGG
>JAJPJE010000073.1 GCA_021324365.1 Terriglobia bacterium
GGACTGGCCGGCTCGGAAGCAGCCTGGCAATGCGCACGGCGCGGCATCCTGGTTGACCTCTACGAAATGCGCCCGGTGCGAAACACTCCCGCGCACCAGACTTCCAACTTCGCCGAACTGGTTTGCTCGAATTCCCTGAAGTCGGACAGTGAGAACACCGCGCCCTGGCTGCTGAAGGAAGAAATGCGGCGCGCCGGATCGTTGCTCCTCGAAATTGCACGGGAGGCGCAGGTTCCCGCCGGTCACGCGCTGGCCGTGGATCGCGACGTATTCGCCAGGAAGGTGACGGAAGCACTAAAGCGCGAACCGCTGATCCGCATTTACCGCGAAGAGATCACAAGGATTGACGAGGCGGAGGAGATCACTGTTGTCGCGACGGGGCCATTGACATCGGATGCGCTGGCCGCCGAGATCCAGAGGCTCAGCGCTGAGGCTGGGCAGCCGGGGACGGCTGCCCCACGTGAGCCTGCCAGACTCTTCTTCTACGACTCGATCAGCCCGATCGTCGACGCCGACTCCATCGATATGTCGCGCGTGTACATGGCGGCGCGTTACGACAAGGGCACGGCAGACTACATCAATTGTCCATTCACGAAAGAAGAGTACGATCGCTTCTATGACGGGCTGATCTCGGCGCAATCTGTTGACTCCCACGACTGGGAGAATCTGAACTATTTCGAGAGTTGCCTTCCCATCGAGGAGATCGCACGCCGCGGGCGAGACACGCTGCGCTTCGGGCCGATGAAGCCGGTGGGACTCCGTAACCCTCAGACTGGGCAGACACCCTACGCAGTCGTTCAGCTGCGGCAGGAGAATCTGCGCGCGGATTCCTACAACATTGTGGGATTTCAGAATCACCTCAAGTACGGCGACCAGGCACGAGTATTGCGGCTAATTCCCGGGCTGGAAAATGCTAGGTTCTTGCGGTACGGGCAGATCCACCGCAACACGTACATCAATTCGCCCGCTTTGCTGACGCAGACGCTACAGATGAGGCAGCATCCCAACGTAATCTTTGCGGGGCAAATCTCAGGGGTAGAAGGCTATGTCGAATCGGTCGCTACAGGGCTGATTGCGGGACTGACGGCAGCAGCACTCGCTCAAATTGCCTCAGCACCCAAAGGCCCCGAAGCTCGGTGCCATACCGGCGCGGCTGAAGCCGCGCCCCTTCCAAGCGAAGGCGATCCCCAGGCCGGGCGCGATAGAGGCAAACGAGATTCTCAAGCCGCACCCCTTCAGAGTCCGCCGAGAGCGACGGCTTTTGGATCACTGATCCACTACATCACGCGCGCGGATCCACGCAATTTCCAGCCCGCCAACATCACCTTCGATCTGCTGCCGCCGTGGGAACAGAAGATCCGCGACAAGAAAGAACGCCACCGGTTGCAATGCGAGAGAGCGCTGAGAGATTTCGACGAGTGGCTGGAGCAGATCTCCACCACAGAGACACAGAATCACAGAACCTTTTGAGACGTCAGATTCAAAATTTCAGACTTGAAATTACCGAACTTGGGCCAGTCCTCGCCCGTTGCCGAAAGAAAACCAACAAACCGTCTTTCTTCGTCTCTCTGCGTCTCCCCGGTGAAAAACAATTACTTGAACTTCACATCGACGATGCGCAACTCCGGCACTCCCTGATTCCAGTCAGCGGAGATATGTTCGAAGGTCAGGCGGAAGGGTTGACGCTCGTTGGGTTGCAAAGGATGCTGCTTCAAGCTGACCGCGTCGTTGTAACCGGGACGCGCTTCCAGGATCATGAGGGGCTGGCTTTCTCGTCCTACCACTTCTCCCAGGCTGTTGCGGAAGACGGATTCCACAGTGATTCCGTTCACCACCCTGCTGCCGCTATTGGCGATGTTGCCTTCGAGATAGGTGACCTGCGCGCCTACAAAGTTCTGTGCCTGGCTCATCTTTACGTCGCTGATCTGAAGATTCGAGGCGTACGGCGCTTCGGGCGGAGGTCCCACGTTCTTGTCGCGATTGCGGCTTAGAAGGAAGACTCCGGCCAGGATAATAAGAATGACCCCGGCGCCAATGACTAGGGGAATCCACTCGCCAGTACTTTCCGGTTCGGGTGGTGTAGAGAATGGCTCTTGCATTCAGGTCGATTGTCAACGCCAGGGTTGCACGCGTCAATGGAATCACGTGATTGGTTACCGGGTCGCCTGAAATGGGAGGTCAGCCGTGTTCGGGATTGCGCTTACCCGATTACCACTTACTTGACATCGAACTCCGCATGAATCCGCTCCCAGGTTGTCGCAAGATCTTCCGGCAGTATCCGGGTTTCGCCCACTACTGTCATGAAATTAGCATCGGCGACCCAGCGCGGAAGCACGTGCATATGGATATGTCCGGCGATGCCCGCGCCTGCCGCTTTGCCGATATTCATTCCCAGGTTGATGCCGTCCGGATGGTAGAGCTTCCGGAGGACCTGTTCCAATCGTTGCGATAGCAGCATCATTTCTTCTGCGGTTTCCTTGGAGAGTTTCTGCAGTTCATCTACGTGCTGGTAAGGCACAACCATGACGTGTCCTGATGTGTATGGGAATGCATTCAGGATGATGAAGGAATGTTGGCCGCGATAGACAATCAGCGCCCGCTGGTCGTCGTTCCAGCTCACGCGTTCGCAGAAGACGCAACCCTGTGCTTTTTCTGCGTTACTCACATAGGTGTAACGCCATGGCGTCCATAGGTAATCCATAAAAGTGAGCGTACCAATTGTTACAGCCGAGTCAAAAATCCGGAATAAAATCATTTTATGGTCGGAGGAATAGTTTTTTGTGCGACCATGGTGAGCGCGGTCACATCTGACAGTTCGTGGATGGATCGTCAAGCGCGCGATATGCGGCAGCTGTTATGGGAATTGCGTAATTGGTGTGAAAAGAGCCAGTTTGGCTTGGTTTGACACTCTTTGCAGGCCGTTGCTATAGTCGAGAAGTCCCTTGGAGTGAGCAAGCTCCGGAGACTCTGGCCGCTGGATAGTCTCAGCCCGTAACTCGGGCAAACACCCCGACGAAGCAAGCCAGCAGTCCGCAAAATTTACCTCGCCGTCGCCTCCCTGAGGCGAAGCGGTCGTTCATAAAATGGCCTTGTTCGACGAAACCGCACTCGATCACGATCAGTCTCAGTCTGCACGGGCTGCGGACAATACAGCGATCAGCCAGAACGAAGCACCCAGCAATACCCAATCCAATTCACAGTCCATTCCGGCTTCCGAATCTCGGCCAAGTCCGGGTCCTGTCAGAACAGAAAAAGAGAACATGGAAGATTTCGCAACCGCCCTGGAAACATTCACTCCCGAACCCGAAACCGTCACCAGCGAAGATCGCGTCATTAAAGGCACGGTGGTCAAAGTAACCGACCAATATGTAATGGTCGACGTCGGCATGAAGTCCGAAGGTGTCGTGCCCGTTGCCGAAGTTCGCGATCACGAAGGGAACATTACCGTTCACCCCGGTCAAGAGATCGACGTAATGATCGAGAAAGGTGAAACCGAGGAAGGCTACATCCACCTCTCCCACCAGAAGGCGCAGCGACTGCGTGCGTGGGACGAGATAGAAGCAGCCTACAACGAGAAGCGCCCGATCCGCGCCCGCGTTATCGACCGTATCAAAGGCGGTCTGACTGTGGACATTCTCGGAGCTCGCGCTTTCTTGCCTGGCTCGCAGGTAGATGTGCGGCCGGTGCGCAACCTCGATGGGATGAAAGGCCAGGAATTTGATGTCCGTGTTATCAAATTGAACAAAAAGCGCGGCAACATCGTTGCTTCACGGAAGCAGATTCTCGACGAAGAGGTCGCGGCGAAGCGCGAGAAGACGATGGAGCACCTGGAAGAAGGTGCCATCCTGACCGGCACCGTGAAGAACCTCACCGACTACGGTGCGTTTGTGGATCTCGGCGGGATTGACGGGCTTCTGCATGTGACTGACATGTCATGGGGCCGGCTCACTCATCCGCGCGATCTCGTGCAGGTCGGTGACCAGATTCAGGTCAAGATCCTGAAGTTCGACAAAGACAAGCAGCGCGTCTCTCTCGGGTTCAAGCAGCTCACGCCTGATCCATGGCTCGACGCCGCGGAACGCTACCCTGTGGGAGCACACGTCAAGGGACGCGTGATCAGCGTTACCGATTACGGTGCCTTCGTGGAACTGGAACAAGGTATTGAAGGGCTGGTGCACGTGAGCGAAATGACCTGGTCGAAGCGCATGAAGCACCCCTCGAAGATTGTTAATGTAGGCGATGAAGTCGAGACCGTAGTGCTCAACGTGAATCCGACCGAGCGTCGCATTTCGCTCGGACTGAAGCAGCTGCAGGCTAATCCATGGGAGTCGCTGGGAGAGAAGTTCCCAATTGGCTCAACCGTGGAAGGACGCGTTCGCAATCTTACCGACTTTGGAGCGTTTATTGAGATTGAAGATGGTATCGACGGACTGGTCCACGTCAGCAATCTGAGCTGGACCAAACGCGTGAAGCATCCTTCGGAGGTTCTGAAGAAGGGCGATCGAGTAAAGGCGATCGTACTCGGGATCGAACCCGAGAACCGCCGCTTGTCGCTCGGCATTAAGCAGCTTCAACCGGATGTCTGGGAGACATTCTTCCAGCAACACCGGGTTGGAGATGTGGTGCACGGCAAGGTGCTGCGTCTGGCGAGCTTCGGGGCATTCGTGGAGCTGGCGGAAGGCGTCGAAGGACTCTGCCACAACTCGGAAGCAGTGGACGCGAACGGGCAGCCGCTCAAGCTCGAACCTGGCCAGGAGCACGAGTTCAAGATCATCAAGATGAACGAAGCCGAGAAGAAAGTGGGCCTGAGCATTCGATCTGTGGGCGCAGAAGCCACCCGAGCGGATGTGGAAGCTTATAAGCATCCGGCTTCGAGCACAGGCGCTTCGACCATCGGGGAACTGATCTCCTGGAAGCGCGCTTCGAACGAGAACTCGTAGTCAGAGCTTTTTGCAGGTGAAGGCCGCCCCAAGGGCGGCCTTTTTTGTTTCGATAATCAGATAGACGTCCTTTCGTTGGCAACGCGGGGAACTCAAGCCGCAGTCCGCATTGGCTTGGCCGTATGCTCCACAGCTTCAATCCGAAGGCGTCGATAACCAGACGGTACTCGCCAATCTATTTCGGTCCCGGCGCGATAACCAAGTAACGCCGTACCGATTGGCGCCAGTACCGAAATCTTTCCTGCGGAATAGTTTGCTTCCTCCGGATAAACAATCTGGAACACCATCTGTTCTCCTGTACGCATGTCGACAATCCGTACTCGCGAATGCATTCTGACAACGTCCGGCGGAATCTCGGAGGCTGGTACCACTCTGGCGCGCGCAATTTCCTCCTCGAGCGCCATGCGATGATCGCGGTCATGATGGCTCAGTTCGAAGCGGTCCAGCATTATCTGCAGTTGTCGTGCGTCGGTCTCGGTAAGATATAGACTTGTAGAGCTCATTACTGCTTTTCCTTTCGAGGATAATTTCAAGCTGTTTCCAGTAGGGCTTTCGAAAAACGAATCGAAACGCGACTTGCCCGGTCAGTCCGGCTGCGTGTAATTTTCGACTGACAACGACGTGCCAGCCGGCCGGCACAGCGGTCTATAGCGGTATAAACATCTGAGTCCGTGGCTTCCGCGGCTACCTCTCCAAACTGGTGGAAATGGGCGATGAGGCGGCAGGTCAGTTCTCCACGAGTGGGTCCCGAAGCACTGATCCTGGCGGTAACTCTGCCGATTCGCTCCCCAACATGACTCAACGCAAAAGCCAGCCGACGGTCGACGTAAGCGAGGAGAAGTTTTTCCGCGTTCGCGTTATGTAACCTCAGTTCCGTTTGCATCGGTACCTCCTAAGCCGCAATATAAGTTGGCACAATCGTTAAATCCATTACCTAATATTTCCGGTTTAGTTAATTTATACTTAACAGTCTCGCAATCTCTATGGAATGGCTCAATTACCATCACTTGTACTATTTCTGGCGCGTGGTGCGGTCTGGAGGCGTCACCCAGGCTGCACAGGAGCTCCACGTGTCTCCTCCGGCGATAAGTGTTCAGTTGCATGAACTACAGGAGTTCTTTGGCGAACCGCTCTTCCATCGCTCCGGCCGGAAGCTCGTACTTACGGAAACCGGCCGCACGGTTTCTGAATATGCGGAGGACATTTTTTCTCTGGGCCGGGAACTGCTGGACACAGTTCGTAACCGCCCAAGTGGGCGTCCCATCCGAGTCGACATTGGGGTTGCAGATGTACTGCCCAAGATGATCGCTCAATGGTTGATCGAGCCTGCTTTGCACCTCCGTGAAAGCATTCGGATCGTTTGCCGCGAAGCGGCGTCAGACCAGCTTGTAGCGCGCTTGGCCGCGCTTGAATTGGATGTGGTGCTCTCGGATTCTCCTGCCGAACCCGGTCGTGGGATTCGCGTGTACAACCATCCACTTGGCGAATCGGGCATCACCTTCGTGGGCATCGGCCCGGTAGTCAGAAAAATCAAAGGATCATTCCCGAATTGCCTGTCCGGAGTACCCCTGCTGCTTCCGACCGACAACACAGCGCTGCGGCGCGAGCTGGACTACTGGTTTGACTCGAAGCGGGTGCGGCCGCATATCGTCGGCGAGTTCGAGGACTATGCTATGTTGCGCGCTTTCGCGCAATCAGGAAGAGCCGTGTTTCCCGTAGCCTCGGTCTTTGTGAAGGAATTACGTAAACAGGATGCAATCGTCCGCATTGGAGCGACAAAAGACGTGAAACTGCGTTTTTTCGCGATCTCCGCAGAAAGAAAGATCAAGCACCCAGCGGTCGTGGCGATTTGCGAATCGGCTCGCCGGCAGTTGTTCGGCTGAAGTAACCCTGCGGCCCAAACGGCGCCGCTCTGTAGATCACCCCGAGGCGCAAACCTTGGCTGGGTTCAGGCGAAACTTATCCAGAAACGTCCACCAACCCTGCTTTGTAAAGATTTGCAAATTTTCGAGTACGAGCGCGTCACCCGCTGTGGTTTTGCGTCAGTACGTGTGGAAGAAAGTTATGAGCCTCCGTACTGTTCTGTACATCAGCAGTGAACTCGCCGACGCCGATGAGTGGAGCAAATCATTTGAGCGCCTTGGTTGCCGCTTTATCGCGCTGCGTGATTTAAGCGAAGCCGTAGCGACGGCGTTTCTCAATCGAACGCTGGATGTGATCGTCCTTGATCAACGCCATGGTATTTCGGTGAGCGCGAAGCTCGTCCGTCTTTTCAAAGTGGTGCGACCCGGGGCCAGACTCGTGTCGCTGTACACAGAAACGCCGCAGGTGCCTCCCGATCACATCGACACCTGTCTTTGTACGGCAGGCGACCTGGAGTCAATCGCCGACACGACTTCACGCATTCTTCAGCTTGAAACGGTCGCCGCTTAGTTCAACGGTGCTGGCGATTTCTGACAGCCGACAATGGACAACCATTGTTACGCTTTCACTTCCCGCAGCTTTCCGGTTGCAACGTCATAAACGAATCCGCGAATCGTCAGGTCCGACTTTACCCAGTTGTGCGACTTTATTTTCGTGATCTGCTCGCGGACGTTTTTCTCGACGTCCTTGAACGCGTGAAAGCGAATTGGCGTGTTCGACCACACCCCAGCCTTTGACTCAATGGTGGCGTGCAGCTCTTCTTCACTTGCCTTCATCAATCCGCAATCTGTGTGGTTGATGATCATCAATTCTTCCGTGCCAAGCAGGTAATGCGACACGAGAATGGAGCGGAGCGCATCGTCAGTGACGATGCCACCCGCATTCCGAATCATGTGCACATCGCCCGGCTCGAGGCCTAGAGCTTTGTAAGAAATACGGGTGTCCATGCAGGTCAGAATGATGAGTTTCAGGCGAGGGCGCGGTGACACCCGGTTTGGATCGTAATTGACGATGAAATCCTGATTTGCGGCGATAGCTTTGTCGATTGCGCTCATAGTTGTTGCCTACCAAGATATCAGGTGCAGGTCAGAACAAGTCGCCACCATCGTAGATCAGCTGACCGCCTTCAAGTCTGCCTTCAGCCAATGGCCTATGTGGCTTCACAGGTCCCGCCGCATCGATGTGCAGGACTTCGTGACCATGAGCAGCCAGCCAATCGGAAACCAGCATGCGGTGGCAGCGGAAGTAGACGCGCTCGGCGCACATCATGGCAATTCGTTCGCGTTCCGCTCTGGCAATCAAGTTATCTATCGCAGAGCGAAATTCCGGAGTGAGCATGTAGTCGGCGTAATTGCGAAAGCTGTCGTTACGCAGCGCCGTATTACGCGATTCTTGCAGGATCTTCTTGCGACGGCCTCCGAGACCCGGTTCCCAGATGTACTGGATTCCAGCTCTGGGTAATTCCGATTCGAGACTCTCGCGATTGAAATGCGGCAGCCGGCGCGACATGGGAAAAGATCGAATATCGGCGAGGGTCTGAATACCGTGGGCGCGAAGTGCTTCCACCAGTTCCTCCAATGAGCGGGTGGAATGTCCGATGGTGTAGATGGTGGCCATGAACCGAAAACGAGCTCTCAGAAATGACTTGAAACAGGCTCCACCAATCCCTTTTGTTGCAGCGGGATAGAGGCCTTCGCCTGGGGCACTCGCCACGCGCAGCATGGCGAGCGCGAGTAAAGCGTCTCTGCCCTAAAGCATTCCTGCCGTCTTAATCGTCAGCTTGTCGAGCGCCAGTTCCAGCTCCAGGATTGCTTTCTCCAACTCAGGATGTTCGGCGAGCTGTGCGCGCAGCGACGTGAGCAGCGAATGAGCTTCACGGACGTGTTGCTGAACCTCGGGCTGTTGCGGTTTTTGTGGATTCGGGGTCGACATAATCGTCTCCTTGTCACTTCAGCGACAGCAACGCACGAGCAACCAGTTCGTCCTGCTCAGGAAATACTGTGCGCAAGTCAATCAGTACCCGATCGTTTTCAACTCGCACAACGACTGGTGGGTCACTGCGGCGTAAGCATTCAGCGAACTCATCAGCACTCATCGAGGCCGAGCTAATCGCCAGCGCTACACTCGGCAAAGTCGCAGTAGGGGCGGCACCGCCGCCGATCACCGACTCGCTGTTCACAACCTCCACACCCGTCAACGCTACGGAAACTCGCACCTGGATTGCCTCTGCCCGACGCGCCAATTCTTCAGCTGGCGTACGCATCAGGCGAATCGCAGGGATCGCATCGTAGTCGTGTTTCACATAAGCGAGCATGGTGGCTTCCAGCGCAGAATAGATAAGTTTGTCGACACGCAGGGCGCGGAACAGCGGGTTCTTGCGTATTTTCGCCACTAATTCACGCGTCCCGCTGATCAGGCCAGCCTGTGGACCGCCCAAGAGCTTGTCTCCGCTATAAGTTACAACGTCCACGCCAGCTCGAATGGAATCGAGGATCGTTGTCTCGCCGTTAGCATTCACATCGCGAAGGTCAAAAAACGCGCCACTACCTACGTCTTCAAGTACCGGGACGCGATGCTTATGCCCAATCTCAACCAGTTCATCCAGAGAGGGCTGCTCGGTGAATCCGACCATCTCGAAGTTTGACCGATGCACGCGCATGAGCAGGCGCGTCTTTTCGGTTATGGCGTTCTCGTAATCTGCGGCGCGAGTCCGATTGGTTGTACCTACCTCGCGCAAAGTGGCTCCCGATTTGGCCATCACCTCGGGGACGCGGAATGATCCGCCGATTTCGACCAGCTCGCCGCGCGATACGATCACTTCTCCGCCTTCGGCGAGAGTATTCAGTGCGATCAGAACCGCTGCTGCGTTGTTGTTGACAACGATCGTAGAGACCTCGCGCCCGGCATCGCCCAGCAAGCGAGCAAACAGCCGATCAACGTGCACATCGCGCTTTCCGCGCTCGCCCGAGTCGAGGTCGAACTCGAGATTCGAGTACCCGGCTGCCACTTGGCTAACGTGATGTAAAGCTCGGACGTCCAGGGGAGCGCGTCCCAGATTGGTGTGCAGGATAACCCCGGTCGCGTTGATTACACCTCGAAGAGAGTAGGAAAGATCAGCGCCGGTCTGCCGTTCGATCGCTTCCGATAGGCCAGAAATTGCAAGGTCTACACCGGTTTTGTCGAGCGTCGCCGCCAGGATCTCCTCGCGAATTCGAGCAAGTACGGTACGAGTTGCCTCGACGACCGCGGATTGCCCTTCGCGTGCAACGAGGCTCTGAATCGCAGGCCAGCGTAGCAGCCCGTCAACCGAGGGCAGCTTGCGCAGAAGCTCCGTTTTGTCTGTCGTCGTTCCCAATGTCACCAGTATCCGGCGAAGGCCATGTATTGTCCACGTGCCTCTGCGATAACCCATTCTCCTCCGAGCCCGCTTGCAGGCGGTGAGGTCGGGTACAATCAGCCCAGCTCATGAAGGCTTTCTTTCGATTCGTTGTACTCGCGCTAATCCTGATCGCGGTCGCGTTGATTTCGGCGCTTACCGCCATGCGGGTTGCCATTCATGGTGGCGAGGTAAACGTACCAAACCTCTCCAAGCTGATACCCGCGGAAGCAGAACGCATCTCAATAAATAGTGGCTTGCTCACCGTAGTTGATGGGCAGTTTTACAGCGCGACGATTCCCGAGGGCCACGTCGTGTCGCAGAGTCCAGCAGCGGGGACCCGGGTACGCCGGGGATATTGTATTCATCTCGCGGAAAGCCTCGGGCCGCAGCGGACGACCATTCCCGATGTGGTCGGACAGAGCAGCCGGGCGGCGGATCTGAATTTGCGGGAACGCGGTCTCGATGTGGGGACCGTTGCAGTCGCTCACTTGCCGAATGTGCCGGAAGACCAGGTGGCGGCGCAATCGCCGCCGGGGAATTCAACATCGGCAGAATCACCGACCATCAGCTTGCTGGTGGGCGCAGAGCCGGAAAAGCCGGCGTACGTCATGCCTAACATGGTCGGACGCAATGTAGATGACGCTACGGCGCTGATTGATCACGTAGGACTGAAGGTGGAGGTTCGGACGGTACCGGCAACGCCGGCACCCCCGGCTAGTGCAGTGCAACTACTCGGGCCCTTTGCTCCACCACCCGCGCCGCCAACTTTGCCCACAACACCAACAGTCTCTCCGGCGGCTACATCAGCGCCTGTGCCGAACCTTGTGGTACATCAGTCACCAGCTCCGGGACAGAAGATTACAGCGGAAACGGTGATTCAGTTGGATGTGAGTAGATAAAGCGTAGCAACTCGACAATCACCGTCGCTCGAGAATCGCCGCAAAGAATCCATCGCACGGGTGAATGCCAGGAAGGGTTCGTAAGTATGGACCATTGAGCATTCCGTCGAGATCGCTCCAGACGAGTTCGCCTGAACTATGGAGTCTTTTCAATTCTCGGCGAACCGCAACGACACGCACGGTGGCATCGGATCGAAGCACTTCGTCGACCACTGCCGCATTCTCTTCTGGTTCAAGCGAACAACTCGAGTACACGATGCGTCCACCTGGCCTGGCCTGCCCGATGGCAGCTTTGAGAATCGCAATCTGGCGGGCGTGCAAGTCGGGCAGGTCTCCGGGTTTCAATCGCCAGCGGATTTCGGGATTGCGCGCCAGTGTACCGGTCCCCGAGCACGGCATGTCCGCGAGGACGCGTTCGAACTCGGCTGAGCACGCAGCCTGGGTTGCATCCTTATGAATGACCTCAACGTTCTGCATGCGGCTGAGCCGCACTTGCATTGCTTCGGCGCGGTGCTTATGTATTTCCAGCGCTCGAACTTTGGCCTGCGGATTCCTGGTAGCCATGATTGCGGTCTTGCCACCAGGCGCGGCACAGCAGTCGAGAATATGACAGGCGTTTCCGACCAGCATCGCTACGAGCTGTGAGCCTTCATCTTGTATCCATGCGCGTCCGCCGCGAATCGTTTCGGAGCGCACCACATCTCCGGCGACTACGCGGCGTGCCGAACTGACCAGAAGCCCAGGAGCCAGTTGCAGCCCTTCCCGCGTTAGTTCACGGTCAACTTCACTGCTCGAAACGTACAGAACCGTGTCTGGGGGGCTCTGGTCGAAAACACAGATCGCTTCTGCCCGCTCCATGCCGTATTCCACTGCCCAGCGCTCGACCAGCCACAACGGATGTGAGTAGAGTTGGGACAGATCCAGCACTGTTTTTGGACCAGGTGCCAGCACGGCTACTAGCAGAGAGGGATTCGTCGCCAGCTTACGCAACACGGCATTTACGAAGGAAGCTGCCGAAGTCTTGCGGCTGCGCTTCACCAGATCCACGCTGTCGTTTACGGCGGCGTGGGCAGGGACGCGTTGCAGAAATCCGATCTGGTACGCAGCCAGACGCAGAGCGGTCAGGACTTCGGCGTCAAGCTTTTCCAATTTCTGTGACGAGAGATCGCGGATTGCGTCGTCGAGACGCATGCGCCAGCGCAGAGTGCCGAGAACGACTTCCGTGCATAGGCCGCGGTCTGCGGGAGAGAGTTTTTCTAGGCGTGCGGAATGCAGTAGTTCGGAAGCGTAAGCCTGCTGAGTCTCCACGCGAAAGAGAATGTCGTAGGCGGCAGTGCGTGCGGGGCTAATCATGAGTGAGTCATTGAGCCGTTAATGGCTCGTGTGACAAATCAGACCGCGCTACCTTCCCAGTTTCTCACCCGACTGCGGATGATGGCCGTTGATGAAGTCGCGCGCGGACATGCGCTTCTTGCCTTCGGGCTGCACTTCCAAGAGCTCGAGCACGGTACTTTTTCCGAAGCCCACCAGCAACCGACCGTGGTCAATCGCGATCTCCGCTTCAGCGAAGGTCGAATTCAGAGGCTCGATAGGCCGCGCTGCGGTTATGCTCAACTTTTTCCCGCGAAATGCCGTGTACACGCCAGGCCAGGGCTGAAAGCCGCGCATGCGGTTCCAGGTGTCAGTCGCGCTGCAATGGAAATCGATCAGGCCATCTTCCTTCTTCAGGATCGGCGCTAGACTCGCCTGTGCTTCGTCCTGCTTCTCTGGCGTGATTTTTCCTTCGCGCAGCCCGTCGAGGGTTTGTGCCATCAGTTCGGCCCCCACTTCGGCGAGCTTCGGCCCGAGGGTTACGGCTGTGTCGTCAGGAAAGATCGGAAGTTCCCGCTGCAACAGAATGTCGCCGGTATCGAGGCCCGCGTCTATACGCATCGTGGTCACGCCGGTTACGGTCTCGCCATTTGCGATCGCCCACTGGATCGGCGCGGCTCCGCGATATTTCGGAAGTAACGACGCATGAAGATTCAGGTTCCCGAGCGGCGGCAGATCGATCATCCAGTGCGGAAGGATGCGGCCGTATCCGACAACGATGATAGCTTCCGGACGAAGTTCTTCGAGACGTGCGCGGAACTCGGCATTGCTCTTGATCTTTTCTGGCTGCATCATGGGCACCCCGAGTTGCAGGGCTAGTTGCTTTACCGGCGGAATGCCTAATTCCATCCCACGTCCGCTGGGCCGGTCCGGTTGCGTAACTACGAGCTGGATGGTATGGCCTCTTTCTGCGAGAACCCGCAGCGTCGGCACCGCGAATTGAGGCGTACCGCAGAAGATCAGATCCATTGGCTTACGGTTCTCAGGAGAATAAAGTACTCGTGCTGCTGTGACCGGACTCGATCACCATTCGCCGGCCTTTGCCAATTTGCGCACCTTGCGTTTGATCAGGTCGCGCTTCAGAGCACTGATGCGGTGAATATAAAGTTTGCCGTTCAAGTGATCAGTCTCATGTTGAAAGGCGCGGGCGAGCAAATCTTCTCCGGTGTGCTCCTGCCACTTGCCATTCACGTTCTGGGCGCGGACGGTGACGCGCAGAGCGCGAGCGACATTTTCCCGGAAGTCGGGAATACTCAGGCAGCCCTCACTCTGGCTTTGCCGCCCCTCCATGTGGGTGATCTCCGGATTGATCAGCACGACCTTGGCATTCGGATCTTCTTTGAAGGTTACGTCGACGACGGCGATTCGCCTGGAAATGCCGATCTGCGGCGCTGCCAGGCCGATGCCGTGGGCCGCATACATGGATTCGAACATGTCTTCGATTAATTGCTTCAACTCGTCGTCGAATATGGTGACGGTTTCCGCGGGTTTCTCCAGCACGGGGTCACCAAGTTTTACGATGGGATAGATCATTGCTCTGTTTTCGCTAAAAACTCCGAAGCTGTTCCTGATAACCGTGGAAATTGCGCAGCAACTCTGTCAGCGAGTCACCGCCGAACTTCTCCAGAACGCAGCGGGCGAGAATTAGCGCGACCATGGCTTCACCCGCCACACCGGCCGCGGGAACGACGCATACGTCCGAGCGTTCGTAGGCAGCCTTCACCGGTTCGCGAGTGGCGAAATCAACCGATGCTAATGGACGCCTCAAGGTCGAGATCGGCTTCAGATAGCCGCGAACAATTATGTCCTCGCCATTAGAAACGCCGCCTTCCAATCCACCGGCGCGATTTGTTTTGCGGCGAAAACCGGTAACCGCCTCGCCAGCCGCGTCGTAGCCAATCTCGTCATGCACTGCGGAACCGGGGGATGCGGCGCCTGTGACCCCGTATCCAATTTCCACAGCCTTCACCGCCTGCAGCGACATGACTGCCCATGCGAGCAGCCCGTCGAGGCGTTCGTCCCAGTTCACGTACGTGCCCAATCCGGGTGGAACATTGTGCGCACGAACTTCGAAGATGCCGCCTACGGAATCGCCAGTGCGCAGTACCTTGTCGACTTCGCCCTTCATGCGCTCTTCGGTTTCCGTGTCAACACAGTTGAGCAGGATCTCCTGCTTCGGATATAGCGCCGCAATTTCCTCCCATGTAGCTTCGCGATCCAAAGCTGCTGAGCCCACCTGCACCACGTGGCTTAGGACTTCAATGCCTAACTCGCGCAGTAGCAACTTGGCGATGGCACCCATGGCAACACGAGAAGTGGACTCACGGGCCGATGCGCGTTCTAAAACGTAACGTGCCTCCGGAAAGTTGTACTTCAAGGCTCCAGCGAGATCGGCGTGTCCTGGACGAGGAGATGCGACGCTCTTGTGTTTGCCGGGATCACCCTCCTCCACGGGCAGAATTTCTTGCCAGTTCTGCCAGTCCCGATTGGCAATCTGGATTGAAATGGGCGAACCGATGGTTTTCCCATGCCGGACGCCGGAAAGGATATGCGCGCTGTCGCGCTCGATCTTCATCCTTCCACCCCGGCCAAAGCCCTGCTGGCGACGCCAGAGTTCCCGGTCTATGAATGTCGGATCAACCGGCAAGCCGGCTGGCAGACCCGAAAGCATGGCAATCAGGCTTTCCCCGTGCGACTCGCCTGCGGTAGAGAATCGGAGCATGAGTTCTAAGTGGTTTCCTGTCAGATAGCTGAAAACATTGATTGTATCTGATGAGCGTTCGTGAACGCAGTCTGAAGTAGCTGGTACTCAGTATTCAGCGCTCAGCCCCAAGTGTTCGTGAGGAGATGTGCTGGGTCGCTGAAAATGATGAAACGAACCAGCAATGAATAAAGCCCGAATCAGAAAACCGCGGACACAAATCGCTCGACTAAGTGCTCACCGCTTAATGCTGGGTGCTTTTTTGTGTAAATCCTCTGGAAAATGCTGTTTATTTTGTGGTAATCATTTGTCGCGGTTAGGTAGTAAATATCGGTAAAACAGGGTAGAATCTAGGTCTGTTCAGGTTAGTTTTTGCTTACTGCGTAGTAACTGAGTCTCCGCAGTAAATAAGGATTTTCGCGAAGTCAGACCCAGCCTGGGCTTCCAGTCTCACCTGAGACGTTGATTTTTCGCCGTAGGAGTATTCCGCTTGCCTCCAGTGCTGCCTATCAAGGAATCAGCACGCGCTCGAATTCAAGAATTGGTTCATGTTCTTGAACCTCACTTCGCCGAAATCACCACTGCGTGGCGGACGCACATGTTCGAAGAGCTTGCGCTGGACGGTCGTGCCATGGCGGCGTTGGAGCGCTTAAACCTGGGGACCGGCCTTGGCATTTGCTGTCAGACGGATTTCGGCCTCTTCGGAGAGAACCTTCGTTATTACGGGACGCGCCTTGCCAAACTGAATGTAGATACACGTGTGGTTGCGCGTTCCCTCGAGCTTTACCAGTCGTTCTGCGAACCTTACCTGCAGACACTGTCGCCAATGGCCCATGCGGAAGCCATGTCGGCGATCGAAACGTTCAATTCGAGCACTTTCACATCGATCGCCGGCACTTACTTTGATACGCAGCGGAATGCCTCTGCAGCGATTCTGTCCGTTCTGGATGCCGAGCTCTCTGCAGAGAACCTTTCTGCTCTGCTGGAGCAGGTTTTGAGCATTTCCAAGCAGACCTTTGATGCTGCCGTTGGAGTGCTGCTGTTGCGTGAACCGGGTGCGGATGTGCTGCGGGTCGCAGCCCTGGTGGGATTGGAAGAGCAAGTGGATCCGGATTTTCTTGTTCCTGTGGGCCGCGGCTTTACTGGCGAAGTTGCTGAAACTGGTGAGCCCGCGATGCTGCCGGATCTCGATCATTCTGACGGCTTGCTGAATCCGCTGATCCGTAAAAAAGCGAGAGCCCTCTGGGCGGTGCCGCTGCGGATTGATCAGGAGATCATCGGCGTTCTCGCCATCGGATTTCCGAAGCCGTATGAATGGCTTCCCAGTGAGCGGGAACTGCTGCGTGCAATTGCGGATCGTTCCGCCCTTGCGATTGAGCGAGCGCGAATTACTGACGCATTGCGCGAGCGCGAGGCCCGGATTGCCGAACTTTCGGCCCACCTGTTGCGCGCTCAGGAAGAAGAGCGGAAGCGGATCAGCCGCGAGCTGCACGATGCCACTGGCCAGCAGCTTATGGTCATCCGGCTCTATCTGGGAATGCTGACCAGCGGTGCTGTTTCCGATGAGGTCCAGAATAAGGTCCAGGAGACAGTAAACGTGGTCGATCAGACCATCGAAGGCATCCGTAGGATCATTGCGAGACTCTCACCATTAGTACTCCAGGAACTCGGCCTGGTTGCGGCCATCCGCAAAGAGGCAAAGGATCTTGGCAAACGAACTGGTGTGCGTACAAGGGTAGCGATTCCGGATAGCGTTGGCCGGTTCGCGCCCGAAGTTGAGACCACGATCTACCGCGTGGTGCAGGAAGCTCTGCACAATATCGCCAAGCACGCGAAAGCGAAGAGCGCAAGCGTGCAGATGTCGCGCGTAGAAGACATGGTCCAACTGGTCATACAGGACGATGGTGTTGGATTCGGCGAGCGTAAGCCCGTCATCGGCCGCAGTTTCGGGTTGGCGGGCATGCGTGAGCGCGTTGGCATGCTCGGCGGAAGCGTGCAGGTCGTTTCCGCAAAGAATAAGGGCACGCGCATCGAGATTACGATCCCGGTGACGAGTCAGGGAACGACTCCCATCGTGCCGCCGAGAACGAAGCGACCGTTCCTGGTGCGCAAGGTCGCTGCAGGTGTTTTGACGCAACCGTAGTCAGTTCGCCACTGACGTCTGCAAAATTTCTCACTTCGGCAAACGGCAGCACGATCAGTCCGGCGCTGAAGCACAGGTGTTTATTTCTATGCCCAAAATCCGTTGCCTCTTAGTCGATGATCACACGCTGTTCCGTCAGGGCGTTCGCCGTCTGCTGGAAACCGAGTCCGATTTCGAAGTCGTTGGAGAAGCCGCCGATGCCGGCGATGCCGTCGAGAAAGCTCGCGATCTGCGGCCGGACATCGTGCTGATGGATATCGGCATGCCCGGTCTGTCGTCTTTCGAAGCCGCCCGCCACATCCGAAAAAATCGGCCCGAGACCAAGGTCCTGTTCCTTACCATGTATGAGGACGAAGACTACCTGGTTCAGTGTCTTGAGGTTGGTGCTGCCGGATACGTGCTGAAAGATACGCCCGCACCACAATTACTCACAGCGGTTCGCGATGTCTACAAAGGGGGCAAGTATTTGAGTTCCCAAGTGCTCGGCAAACTAGTCGAGGACTTCCGTGCGCGTGTACGCGACGCTAAAATGCGTCCGCGAATTTCCACTTTGACACCGCGCGAGCGCGAGATCCTCAAGCTGCTGGCGGAAGGAAACTCAGTGAAGGAAATCGCGGTGCTGCTTGGGCTCAGTGTGAAAACAGTCGAGGCGCACAAATTCAACCTGATGCGGAAACTCGACATTCATAACAAGGCGCAGCTGGTGACTTACGCGATCCAGAAGAAGATCATCAAGATTCCTGTAAATCAATAAGTCACAGACTCTATAGACTTTTCTCAGATCCGTGTGAACCCGTGAGATCGGTAGCTGACCCAGAAATAAAAAGAGACCTACGATTTCGGCGAAGTGCTCGTATATCTGACTTTCGTCAGGTCGCCCATATCTTCAATTTACGGCTATCAACGAACCTGCTTGCGCCGACTCACTGATAGTCACAACTTGAAATGATGGTTGAACTCGATCGTCTCAGGTTTCCCTGATTCATTCGAGTTCTGCTCTTCGGCTACCGAAGCAACCGATGGCGAGCGGCCTTCGCGTCTACCGTTGGCCTCTGTTCGATAAGATGCCCGCCGGCAACAAATGTTGTCCCGACGTTAAAAAATCGAAAGCACCAGGATGATCGCTTTTTCACTTGTCCTTTCGGCCCAGCTACAGTAACTCTGGATTTGTAACAACTAGCAACTGACAAGTGCGCCATGCTGGACTTTTCCCAATTCGAGTGCCTTACCTTCGACTGCTACGGCACACTGATCGACTGGGAATCGGGGATTCTGGCAGCAGTCAGGCCGATACTCGACTCGCACCATCGCCGTCTCAGCGATGACGGCATTCTCGAACTCTTCGCTGCCATCGAAGCCGAAGAAGAAACTGGGGACTACAAGAAATACCGGCAAGTGCTTCAGCGCGTAATGTGGAAGATGTCCGCGCGCATTGTCTTCCCACTTACCGAAGCTGAACTGAATGCGTTCCCGAACTCTCTTCCGACCTGGCCGGTATTTTCCGACACGGTGGAAGCTCTACGTCGGCTGAAATCGAATTACAAACTCGGCGTTATTTCGAATATCGACAATGACCTGTTTGCCGAGACCGCCAAGGCCCTGCAGGTTCCGTTCGACTTCGTGAATACGGCAGAGCAGGCGCGCAGCTACAAGCCTTCCCTGAACAATTTCCACCTTGCGGTGGAGCGCATAGGGATGCCGAAGGAAAAGATCCTGCACTGCGCGCAGAGCATTTATCACGACATCGTTCCGGCACGGGAGTTGGGGATTGCAAACGTCTGGGTTAACCGGCGTGCTGGAAAGCGCGGATCAGGCGCGACCAGAGCCGCTGTTGCACAGTCGGACGTGGAAGTTCCGGATCTGAAGGCCCTCGCCGAGTTGGCAAAGGCTTAATCGCAGATTTACGCTGCCAAAATGCTGATCTGGCATTAAACGGCACTATTGGCCGGTCGCTCTCGAATGCGAACGTTAGCGTGGACTTTGTCATGCCGTCTATAACGACGTTGGCATTGTCAACAGCTTCGATGAGCAGACTCCGGCGTCTACGCCTTTGAAGGCGCCATTTCGCTCTCGTAAAAATGGTTTGGCTTGGAAGA
>JAJPJE010000101.1 GCA_021324365.1 Terriglobia bacterium
ATGAGTGTGAGTGGAAACTCTCTGCCGTTATTATATTGAGCTGGGAAGAAAGCACTCAGTAGTCAGCATTCGCTGGCCGCGATTTTAAGTGACTGCTGAATGCTATCGCTTGAATGCTATCGCTTCGCGCCGACTTCTCTGGAGGAATTCATGTCAGCCAGAATCTCCTATGTTGAGCCGCAAAATGCCAGCACCGAAGTCCAGCAGCTCTACGAGCATCGACTCGGCGGAAAGCCGGGCAGCATTCACAAGATCATGGCACGCCAGCCCAAAGCGCTCACCGCATTTCTGGCCTTCTACGCCAGCGTCGGGCGAAGCTTGGATCGCCGCCTGTACGAGCTCGTCTACATTCGAACATCGCTGCTTAATCAGTGCCATTATTGATTGCAACATCATCTCGCTTCGTCGAAGCGAACCGGACTTACCTCTGACGAATGGCAGGCTCTCAAGAAGGGCGACTACACTCGCTTCACTGACCCCGAACGCGACGCGCTGACGTTTGCCGAGAAGCTGACGAAAACGCCCTGGCAGGTCGATCCATCGGATATCGAGATTCTGAAGCGCCATTTCAGCGAGGATCAGATCGTCGATCTCGATCTGCTGATTGGCCTCGCGAACTTTACGAATCGATTTACCGACCCGCTGGGAGCAGAATTGGAAACGGCGCCAGAGAAGATTTAGTCGCTGGTCGTTAGTCGTTAGCCAGGAGATCGACGCGAATGACTAACGACCACCGACTGACAACCATGATTATGCTATGGCGCGTTCTGCTCCTTGGACGCCCAACTCCGCCTTGCTCAGTCCGGTGACGTGTGCCAGATGATGGGCGGCATGGTGAACGTAGTCGTTCAGCATGAACTCCAGCGTCGCCGGCCTCGCATCGAAGATCGCCGAGCGTTCCCAGCCACTCGCAGGAATGCCTTCTGCCAGCATCAGCATGTGTTCATTCAGCCGGACCCAGGTCTCGATCAGATCGGACCAGCCACGCTGCTGGTAATCGTGCATCGAGACCCACGCCGGCCCGTCATATCCGGACAGCGTCGGATTATCTTCGAATAGCACCCGCACCCAGCGATAGTGATTGACCACCGCCGAATCCAGCAGATGCCCGAGTTCCTGCTTGGCCGACCATTTGTCCGGCCCGCTTCCGCTGGCGGCTTGTTCTTCGGACATCGACCGCAGCGCCGGAGGCACGCGATCAACGAGCTGACGTAGTTGTTCGAGTAGCTGTTCGCAGCTGGCCATCACAAAATCTCCCTCTTGTCGCCAACGCGCCTCGTGACGCGCTCACGATCGAAATATTCCAGTAGTGGAATAGCGTATTTGCGGGTAACCCCAGTGAGGTCCTTAAATCCAGCTACATCAATGCTAGCGGATTTGGCCTTGAAAGCAAGCAGCCGTTTTCGCAACGCCTCCAGCGCGGAGCGATGAAACACAAGATCATCAGAAACCTTCACCAGCACGCG
Source organism: Terriglobia bacterium (assembly GCA_021324365.1). Taxonomy (GTDB): domain Bacteria; phylum Acidobacteriota; class Terriglobia; order Terriglobales; family Acidobacteriaceae; genus JAJPJE01. The sequence goes on from JAJPJE010000101.1 coordinate 1,467, forward strand.
ATCTCGCAGAAGCAACGTTACGATCTTCTGCGCGCGCGCTTTGTCGACCGGTAGCTTTGGGATCACATCTTTCAGGTACGGCACTTCGAGTCCTGCGGACGAAAAAGCATCTTCGATTTTCTTCTTCGCCTCCGCTTCTTCATCTTTCATGACCACGCCGCGGCCAGGAAGGCGCACGAGTTCTCCGCCTACTTCCATTTTCTTTTCTTTCGCGAGAAGATCGATAAGCCCGGCGAAGATTTCGGGAGCAAGATGCAGGTGTTCCCGAAGCTGCTCCTTGCCCATTCCGCCGACCAGCGGGTTCGAATCGTGAAACTTTTTAAGTGCGTTCAGCAGGGCCTCGCTGGACTGAGTGACTGCGGACTGTGCGATCAGAAATTCGTTTAACCGCAGGGCACGAAGCTCCGGTGGCGCCTTGGGCGATACCAGTGCCGTCGCCGTAGAGGCCACGACTTCTGGCGGCCAGCCGGTTTCGGCTAGAGCGTCGATCAGACGCAGTCCGTTGGAACCGCGACGGGCGATCCGGGCAAACAGGACTTGTTCTCGAGTACCTTCTGCGAGCAGTGGCAGGTTTTGCGCAGCCAAGGGCGGCTGCGCCACGTGAGCATCGGAGTCGTGGGACTGCCTGGCTCGGCGTGCCAGTGGAGCCGCATCAATTACCACTCCTCCGCCGACTGTTACGACTGGCGAAAACTGACGCAGAATAAAACGATCTCCAGGCAGCAGCAGTAAGGGCTCCGTCAGGCGCAACTGCGCGTAGCCCGATTCGCCGGGTTTCAGCTCTTTCTCCCTGTACAGCACTACTTCGGCAATGGTCTCGCTGGCATACGCATGCAGATGCACGCGCGCGCGATCTTTCAAGACGCGGGCCGACGGAAGCACCGCCAGTGACACGTCCAGTCGCTTGGTTGTGTGCAGCAGTCCCGGAGGCGCCAGCGTCATCCCCCGCTCCAGATCCTCGAGCTCCACACCTGCGAGGTTGATCGCGGTGCGTTGTCCGGCAACGGCGTGTTCGGCGGCCTTCCCATGCACCTGCACTCCGCGTACGCGCACGCGCCGTCCTGAAGGAAATACCTCCAGTTCTTCATCTTTCTTCACGGTGCCCGCGATTAGCGTGCCAGTGACGACCGTGCCAAAGCCTTTCATGGTGAAGACGCGATCGATTGGCAACCTGAAGAGCGCCGAGGAATCCTTAGCCGGAACCTCGGCTGCAGCTTTCGAGAGTTCGCGTTTCAAATCGTCGAGCCCACTGCCTTTGAGAGAACTGACTGCCACCATCGGCGCATGGGCCAGAAACGAACCCCTAAGAAATTCTTCGAGTTCGAGCCGGACGACATCCAGCGTCTCGGCATCGACTGCATCGGCTTTTGTGATCACCGTAATTCCACGGCGGATCCTCAGCAGCCGGCAGATGTCGAAATGCTCGACCGTCTGCGGTTTAATGCCTTCATCGGCAGCGATTACCAACAGTACCAGGTCAATTCCACCGATACCGGCCAGCATGTTGCGCACGAAGCGCTCGTGACCGGGGACGTCGACGAAGCCAAGCCTCAGGTCTTCTCCGTTAGGTGATTTCAGATTCAGGTGCGCGAAGCCGATATCGATAGTGATGCCACGGCGCTTCTCTTCTTCCAGGCGGTCGGCGTCGATGCCAGTCAGTGCTTTGACCAGCGCAGTTTTGCCGTGATCGATGTGGCCCGCAGTGCCGATGATTACCGATTTCACGGCTTGATGATAACTGAGTGTGTGATTGGGTTGAGTGTGGCGCGGACATTCTTGCCCGCGCGCGGCCACTAGTAAGCTGGTTGTTCGTGGCCAACCACAAAAGTCAGCTGTCATGTCGTCTATAACGACGTTGGCATTGTCAACAGCTTCGATGAGCAGACTCCGGCGTCTACGCCTTTGAAGGCGCCATTTCGCTCTCGTAAAAATGGTTTGGCTTGGAAGA
>JAJPJE010000047.1 GCA_021324365.1 Terriglobia bacterium
GCGCATTCCTTCCTTAAGTTCCGTGCGTACCCGCTCAATGTGCTGCCTTCTGGTTTCCGGTTTCTTGACGGAGATAACCCAGCAGATCCACTCATTGCGCGCGAGTGGCGTTATATCCTCCCATTTCGCAAGCGCCGCCGGGTCGGAAACGAGAACTTTTCGTAAATCCGCTGGGACACTGTGTACCGCGCCAGGGGAGATCACCTTCTTGGTCATGGATTTCCTATCGACGCACGCCGACTCTGTGCTTATATCCTGCGTCCACGCCTCGAAGCAGTTCGCTCAGGGAAATGCCGAATCCGCTGCTAATGGTCATGACGATGGCCGCAAAAAATTGCTGAGCGGCGCCTGACCTGCTGTTCGTCGTGCTTCAACCGCTACATGAAAATTCTTGCCGACCCGAAGGCCGGGCAAGGCAGACAGCATCGGGACCATTCTGTATAGCAGAATTTGCCACCCGTCCAGTGGGCAGAACTCATCCGACGAATAATACCTTAGCGAGCACATGGTCACTCGGAGGCAGGGTGGCTCCCTTGTTTTAATTCACGCGAGCTGGACTTTCAGCACGCTGGCGGCTTCATCCACTGCGGCGATCACCTCGTGCAGAAATGCATTTCGATCAGGCGAGGGAGCCACATCGGGAATCGGCGCAGCGCGATCATAAATGTCGCTCTCTATGATCGACGCGCGCGTGAAACTTGACCCGATTCCCCGGCAGTTGTAAGCCTGTTGCCACTGCTCTATGTGCTCTTGTCGTATCCGGCGAGTCACAAGCTCAAGTGCGCGGGAACTAATTGCTTCTGCTAGACGATCAAAGACTGACTGCTTCTCATCATCATCCGGCTCGGGACCATCCCACCGGAGTGGGCTCTGGATGAAGACGTAGATGTCATTCTGCAAGTTGCGATGAAGATCTGCGACCGGCTTTAGCGTGTCGTATTCGTCGGCCCACCCAAGCGCTAATCGCCGACTTAACGCCTTCACTCTGGTCCAGTGTTCTTTGGAAACACCAGGTTTCGAGCGCAAGCCAAGCCGAATTGCCCAATCCTCATGGAACTTCTCAGTAGCATTCTTCACCGCGAGAACCAAATTCACCCTGTCGTACACAGGACGTGCAGCGGCCAAACGCCGCAGTTCGCGCACGGCAGTGACAGCAGCAAGCAACTGTAAGAACTGGTCGATTGACCGCTGATCGAGTTTCGAGTTGCTTTCCAACTCCCGATCAATGTTTCCTACAAAAAAGCAACCACGCTGCATGCTTTGACGCAACGCACGCTCAGCAAACCTGCCCAACTCTGTCCCTATTGCGGTAAGAACGTTTTCAGCAGAAGCCACAACGTGCTGCTTTTTGAGACCAAAAGTAGGGATGTTGTCGCCCTTGACCTGATCCATATGCGTAAAACAGATCATGAGCTTAGATGTCTTGCCAGTGGCAGCGAGGCTCTTCATTAGAACGACAGGAGCAGCTTGCATCGGCTGTGTAGCGTTATCTATCAAGAGAACGACATCCGATTCGTCGATGCGACGTGTAATCGTTGTTGGGATACTTGCGGAAGAATCGGGCGTATGCCCCAAGCCCTCGCCATCGAAGATGACCAGCTTCAGGTCCTCATTGCACCAAGTCGGTTGAAATGGCCCCGACACGCGGATGCCGTTGACTAGTGGAGACAGCAGAGTTCCAAAATATTTCGCATGGTTACTTGAGAACCCACCAACCGTTTTCAAAAACAGGGCTCGGTCGTCGGTCTCAAAGCGCCACAGCTCAGGCCAGCCCTGTTTATTTTTGTGGATCTTACCGCTTCTGAGGAGGTCGAAGCGTTTCTCGATCTCATCCATAACTTCGTCGAGTATCGCTTGGCAATCGTCGTCCTCTCGAAGCCTGGAGTCCAATTCTTCCTCGAATAGTTCTTCAAATACGCGTTCATCTCCCTTGCCGGGCTGCAACTCAATCCGTAGTTGGGCGCTGACTCGGGTCGTAATGTCTCGGATGCGTTGAACCCAATCTGCAATGTGCCGATTCGTTTCGGACAGGTCGATCGGGAATGCGTCGTTGACATCCTCAGGAATCGGTTCGTCAATATTTTCGTCATCAGCATCTGAAGCCTTCTCTATGAAGGGCCCGTTGCCGAACACGTGGTTAAGGCGGAAGCGTTGGCTGACATGGTTGAGCAGATGACGAGCAACGTCGACATCATTCTCACGCCGCCAACAGGAAAGGGCTGCGGCCGACACGCAGTCCTGAATATAATCCAACACCTGATCGTGAGGCATAAATGTAACTACCGCACGGAAAGGTCCAGCCGCGAGGATCAGTTCCATATCTGCAACGGTTGTCTTGCCAGTGGATGTGGATGGGAACCGCTCCTTCTTGGAATCAGTGCCAAGTATCTGACGCGCGATGGTCGTTTTCCCGCTTCCGGTGGTACCAACAAGTAGGAGGCGCCGGTACTCGCCGTCAGATGGAGGAAGGGGGATTGTGGATTCCCTTACCGCCAGGAAATCCGTGCTTTCGGAAGACAACCCGTAATAGAAGATGTCAACGACGCGTTGCTTAAACTTTGCTTCAGCGCGATTCCGTGCTCCGATATCCCAATACGTCGGATCATTCAATATCTCGTTCATCTGTTCGACGAGCGCTTCCGCCTCGTGGCGATCCTTAGTTCCGAGCCCTTGGCGCACCCGCAAGCCAGGCCGCCCTGTCGCTTTGTCCTTGCGAACTGGGTGGCGAAATATAATCGACCATCCCTCTCGATCTTGGCTTTGACTAAGACTTGCCTTGTAGCTCTTTTCCATCGTCTCCTCCGTTGTTCCAATGTTGTTCCGCACATTACCAAAGGGAGTGCCGAGGTGTCAAGCGAAAACTGGAACAACATTGGAACAACACGCAAGTTATTTATTGTCATGTTGTTACAGAGAAGGACTCGATCTACCGAGTGATCCAACGAGTCTGAGTGGCATCCTCGGTGTCGCCGTCGGTCCAGCTTTGCCAATGAATCGGAGGAAGGGACTCCTCGGCTGGGGAGCTTCTACGCTCAGGTGGCCCTAGACTTTCGCCTATTGCGCTTAGACGCGAATTTCTGAGCGAGGGACATCAACAGCGTTCTGTCGCGGTGATGGGTGGCTCTAACGACCTTCGAAAATTCGCGAGGAACCGCGTGTCCTTACCGGAACTTCCGCGAGTAATCTCTTCGGCTATCTTGCGCTTCCGAAGATTATCGAGTTTCGGTGGAGCCTCGCCATCGTAGAAGAGCCTGTACAGCGGGACTTCGAGCGCCCGCGCCATCTTCTCCAGCGTCTCCACTGTTGGAACAGTGTGGCCATTTTCGACGCGCGAGATATAGCAGCGCAGCAGACCTGTGCGCTTCTCGATGTCGCCCTGTGACAGCTTCTTTTCTTCGCGCAACGCCCGCAAGCGGTCGCAGATCACCATTGGTTTTTCACCGTGGAATGGCTTCCGAGGTCCCCATTCAACCATGCCGCGCTGCGGAATGAAAGCTTTCGTCTTCGTCCCGGCTCTACGTCCTCAATGTCACTGAGGTACGGCCTTGGCTAATTGTCGGGGCGGCCGAAATCGAGACTAGAAATTTGTTGAAAATTCTTTCTGCGTTTTTGCCGAAAACTTGCCTCATAGATAGTGAAGGGGAAAATGTTTGAATGGGCGGTCGGAACGAAACCAGGCCGCGATGCGCTGATTTCCGATCCGGGATGGGTTTCGCCCCGTCTGCTCGCGAGTCCCCCAGGGGTGAATCTAAATGCCAAAGGAGAACAATTGCTCCTGTGTCGTCTGTCAGGTTGAGCGAAGTCTGCTCAATTCGCTAAGCACACAAACAGCCCGAACCCAATTCCAGGCTTTCGCCCTCAACCACCCCGTTTTGAACCACTTCGATTCGCCTGCTGATGTAATCGCGCAACTGCACGAGCACGAGCGGGTTGAGGACGTGAATCACAAGGCTTGGAACGGCATCCTGCACGCGCTGGTTGAGTCCATCGCGAATGGGACCGCCGACGAAATCGGGCAGCAATTGCTTCTTCTGGCGTATATGCCCACGATCCACAAGGTTTATCGGGAGGCTTGCCAAAAATTTCCTGGGCTGTGTCCCGAGGACATCGCGCAACAGGCGGCCGTGTGCTTCCTGGAGACTGCGAGATCACCCGAGATGCAGACCCTCAATGGCCACTTGCCTGCCGCATTGGCGAGAAGGTTTCGGCAGAGCCTTTTTCGGTGGGCAATCAACGAACTACTGCAATCGCTTCCATTGGACGAAATGGCAGCCAACACTCCGGGCAGCCAGGCACGCGATTTCGAGGAAGGCGTTTTCCTGGAGCAACTTCTGTCGAAAGCGCAGAGCATGGGTGTCCTCTCGGCAAGCGAATGCGAACTCGTCCGCAAGTTCTACTGCGACGGATTCCATCGCAACGAGTTGGGCAGGGAGGAAGACGGGCCATCCGGCGCTGCCCTTTACTTCCGCGTGTACAGAGCCATCAACCGTTTGCGCCGCCTGATTCGGGGGGAACAGGTCATTCGACGGACCCAAAAGGCCCCGAAGGGTAAAAATTCAAAATATTTTTCTCCAGATGCGCAAACTTTCTCC
>JAJPJE010000051.1 GCA_021324365.1 Terriglobia bacterium
CTGATTGTGCATCCTGCGCCCGAGTGGGGACGAAATGCAGCGGCCCACTCAGCGTATAGTCTTTCGCTATGTGATCAGCTTGAGGCCCGTACAGATGCAGCATTTGTTAGTTCAGCCAAGGTAGGAGACCGCAGCATGAGTGCAATCGCCGCAGAAAACCACCACAGCGCCTGGATGGCCGCAAACGATGTGACAGCGGGCGACAGGATCTGTTCATACAACATCTTTACGCCAAGCACGAAAAATGCGGCTCCAAGCAGTATCGCCAGTGGGCGGCGAAAGCAAGCAGTTGTTGCTCGCTTGCCCCGATTGGCGGCCCCGTATTGATGCCGAACGACATGCCAACCATCATGACGCCGGTCTTGAGCAGATGCAGCAGCACTTGTGCGTCCTTGGGATCGTTCTTATCCCATGAGTTGTGCATGGCTTCTCGAGTGCGAGCGACGGCCAGCGAAGGAGCTAGCGAGAGATGAAAGCCTTCCGCCAATCATAGGGTGGGCAAGCGGGCGATGGTAGTTGCCGGTGGCTTCAAAAACGATACGGACAGGATGCCTGAGGGTGGCAGGTAATCGGCAAAGCGCCGGAACTCGACGGCGGTGTTGAGCAGGACAAGGCGCTTGCGATTCCTCCAGCCGGGAGATTCCATCAGTACTTCGTGACGCGACTTAGCGATGTCGATGGCTACCAGAACAGCAGGCTCTTGCGTACTCTGAAGAATGGGCATGGTTGGTTCGCTCCTTAAGATGAGAGTTCTGCATAAACTCAACTTAAGAGACCTTGGGGCCAGCCTGCCTCTGGGATCTGGCCCTCGGTCGCTACGCTCCCTGGCCCATATCCCAGCCATTCCAACGAATTTTCCTTCCAGCAAACCTTCCTTCCCGTGGTGCTACGGCCCCGAGTTCGTTGCCAAGCAGCTGCGCAAGTGGCGCGATGAAGACGGGCCGGCCACGCATTTCGTGGTTCTTCCATCCCAGACTGAAGTTGTATCCAACCATCGAGCAGGTCTAGCAGCTCTGGCGGGCGAATGCGCGCATGAATCCGCTCGCGGAGCAGTTCGTGGTTCACGCGGTCGAAAAACGACGCAATATCAGCGGACGCGATGAATTGGTAGCCATTCGCGCGCCGTACAAAAAATCAGCTCTTCGGTACTTCTATGAAGTACTGGCCAGGCGTGGCACCGAGGACTTTGCGAAATGCAGCAATGAAAGCGCTCGAGGTGCTGTAGCCTGCTTCAAGTGCGGCATGTGTGACCTTTGAACCCTCTGCCAACAGGCGCATTGCCTCCATCAGACGTAACTGCTGCCGCCATTTTCCAAAAGACATTCCCGTCTCTACGAGATATAGGCGCTCAATCGTCCTTCGGCTGGCGCCGCTGGTTCGGCAAATTTCGGCCAGTGGCCTCCGATCGGCAGGATCAGCAAGCAGGGCGTCGGCAACCCGAAGGGCTCTTGGATCTTTCAGGGCGGGAAGCTGCAAAGGCGCTATCTGGATGCGGTGCAACTGGTCCAGGATCACATCGACCAGGTGACGCTGCCAGCCTACCTTCCGCCCGAGCGGGCCAACTCCGCAGGCGTGGAGAATCAACTCTCTAAGCAGTGCGGGCACATTCACCACGCAACATTGCCGCGGGAGCGATGCGGCCAATCGCGGCTTGAAATACAGCGTCCGCATGGCCACAGTACCGGACATGGAGATCGTGTGCGGCGTTCCTTTGGGAATCCAGACCGCACGATGCGTGGGAACCACCCACGCGCCCTCGGCGCTTCTCACCGTCATCACTCCGCGCGCAGCACAGACCAATTGATCGAGGTCGTGGAAATGCATCGGGATCCTATGACCCGCTGCGTAATCGTGGGCCAGTGAGACGATCGAGGCATCGCTCGCTGCCAGTGGGTCAAAGAGCGCGTCCTGTCGCATTTTCGACATTCATTGACACAATATCGAATGCGCGGCCATTGCGAAATCCCTATTCTGGGCATGTTTGAAGTTGTCCCCAGGAGGACGCCCGTGAATCGCCTTCATCACTGGCTCTGCAGCTCCGGCCATTGGCGGCGCACGCTCGAACAAAGGCTTCCCGTAATTCTTTCCGGAGCGAAGCTCGGCAACGACGTTCTGGAGATTGGGCCCGGTCCCGGCCTCACCACCGAATTTCTTCGCACCCGGGTCACGCGCCTGACGACGATCGAGGCCGACCCTGCACTGGCGGCGTCGCTGCGCCGGCAGATGCGCGGCGCAAATGTTGACGTGATAACTGGCGATGCGGCTGCGATGCCATTTCCCGATGCCGCCTTCTCGGGATGTGCGACCTTCACCATGTTGCATCATGTGCCCTCCCCTCAAATGCAGGACACCGTCCTTCGCGAGATCGGAAGAGTCCTGCGTCCGGGTGGCGAACTGGTGGGCACAGACACCCTGCCCAGCACGTTAATGCGATTGATTCACCTCGGTGACACCTTTGCTCCTGTCGACCCGGATACTCTTCCCCGCCGGCTCAGGGAAGCCGGCCTCGAGGTGATTCGGGTCCAAAGGCAAGCTGGGTATTTTCGCTTTCATGCGCGGCGTCCGGAGAGAACCACGGTTTGAACGACGAGAACGGATATACGAGACAACGTCAGGTCTTTACCAAGTGGAATCGGACGATTGCAGCGGCCGATCCAAAACCAGGAGGAATCGGAAATGAATCGCTATCAGAATCACAGATCGATGAGGAAAGTTTGGCGGTTGGCCACGCTCCTTGCGACCGTCTTCGGAACAGCGTTAATTGGCTTTTCGCCAGGAGCCTTTGCCGCTACGGGTGCGTCGGTTTGCAGCACGAATCCCCCTAACCGTGCGCTCGATTTCTGGGTGGGAGATTGGACAATTGCAGCTCCCGGCGGCGGGGCTCAAGCGAAGAGCAGTGTCACCCTGGAGCTGGGGAAATGTCTCGTGGTGGAACGCTGGGACGGCGGCCGTGGACACGCCGGAGAGAACTTCTTTGGCTACAGCGCGGACGACAAAAGCTGGCACGGCCTGTTTGCCGACAACGAGGGACGCGTCCATGTCTTTCTCGATGGCAACGTCACATCCGGTTCCGCGGTGTTCACCGGTCCCAGCCGCGATCCAGAAGGCAAAACCGTCCTGAATCGAGTGACGATTCGCGGCCTCAACAATAGCCGGGTCGAGCAGCTATGGGAGAAGTCATTCGATGAGGGCAAAACCTGGACGATTGCCTTCCGCGGCGAATACACGCGGAAGCAGCCTTGAGCGGGGAGGCCGCGATGCGCATTCCCAAGCGACACTGGTTCCTCCTGGTTGGATTGCTGGTGCTGGGCGCCGGTCCGCTGCGCACGCAGACCCATTCATTGCCGCAGGTGAAGATCGACACCGGCTTGCTGCAGGGCCTCCGCTCGCCTGGCGGGAACCAGGCGGCAGCATTTCTCGGTATTCCCTACGCCGCTCCTCCAGTCGGAGATTTGCGCTGGGAACCACCGCAGCCCCCACGCTTATGGTCCGGCGTGAAAACCGCCGCGGCATTCGCACCCGCCTGTCCGCAACTTCCCGCAGGCTGGCTGCCGTATCCGCGCTGGAGTGAGGACTGTCTGTATCTCAACGTCTGGACACCGCGTCTCTCACGTCATGCGGATCTTCCCGTTATCGTTTACTTTCATGGCGGTTCGAATCGCAGTGGCTATAGCCAGCTCGATCCGCTCGGTCCGCCGCTTTCTCGGCTTGGCGTTGTTGTGGTGACGGCAAACTACCGCCTTGGGCCGTTCGGGTTTTTCGCACACCCTGCGCTGACCGCGGCGTCTCCGGTCCACTCGTCGGGTGACTACGGAATTCTCGACCAGATTCAGGCGCTGCGGTGGGTGAAGCAGAACATTGCGGCATTTGGCGGAGACCCCGGCCGCATCACCGTGATGGGACAATCGGCCGGCGCATTCGACGTCTGCCTGATGATGGCTTCTCCACTCGCGCGTGGGCTGTTTCAGCGGGCCATCATGGAAAGTGGAGATTGCGAGAGCACGCTGATCGAAGATATACGCCGGCCCGTTCACTTCAACCAGGTCCAGGGGACGGGCGAAGGGAACGGTGAAGAGCTGGCAGCGGATCTGGGTCTGGTCAAGGACGCAAGCGCAATCCGGAATCTACGCTCCCTGCCCGCGACGGCAATTCTGGACGCGTGGCGTCGTCATCCGGAACTTAATTTCGATGCCATCGTTGATGGATGGGTGATTCCTGATCAGCCAGCCACAATCTTTTCCGAAGCCAGACAGGCGCACATCCCTGTGCTGGTCGGCAGCAATGCCGATGAGGCAACGGTATTTGGACCAGGTCCGTCGACGCTCTCCGCATACTGGAGTTTCCTGCGAGCAGACACAGGGGGCTATGCGGCTCAGGAGTTTCGCCTGTGGCCAGCGCAATCGGATGCCGACGTTGCCCCGCAGTACCTTAAGCTCCAAAACGCTGGCTTCACGTTTGGAGCCTGGTCCATGGCGCGCTCCATGACTCGGATCGGCGAACCGGCGTATCTCTACCTTTTCACCTGGGCCGACGCAGGCAAACGGGCACGCCTCGGAGCCTGCCATGGCGAAGAGTTGTATTTTCTCAGCGAGAGCTTTCCACGCGATTGGACGTTTGTTCAAGGGCAGCAGACCTTCGGCGAAACCCTGCGGCGGTATTGGGTAAACTTCGCAAAGTCGGCCAACCCCAACGGGACCGGCCTGCCGGCATGGCCCGCCTACAATCAGGATTCCAATCGAGTTCAGGAACTCGGCCCAAGCATTCAGCAGAAGCCGGTGGATACGAGTCTCCCCGAGTTCCAGGAACTGATGCGGCCGATTATCAAGGAGGCTGGAAGTTGACTTGGCCCGCGCGCCACCGAGGGTGCCGGCACGCTCAGTTTAGGTTTCTTGCTCGGCGCGCTTTGATCCCTGAGAAGTGATTTGTAGTTTCGGGACTCCCGGGGGTGTCTGCGCGTGAATCAACATAGGAGCATCGAAGGACAACCAGGATGCGGCGATGGCTAGCAGGATTCGCGCAACTCGGCGTTAGCAGAAGGGTTGGTGTTTCACAAGCAAGAGAACGGTAAAGGCCGAGCGAGATTGTCATCAGCGGTCGGCAAAAAACTGTAGTAACCAGAGGACGTATCCCACTCGTAACTTGAATGGATCGTGGTGTGGGTCTACGTTAGCTCACCCTTTACCTGGGGGAGGTTGGAACATGTTAGCAGTGACTTTGGTGGTGTTGTTCTTCTTCGCGGTGGGTATCGCCGCCAGTTCGGAAGAGACGCACATGCAACGTCAGGCCAAGCAGATCGCGCAGCGGCACTTCTAATCGCGATCGTCAAAGCCCTGCCGGTCCTCCCTCCTACAGCCATTCCCTAATCAGACTCCTGTCACCAACTCACAAATTCAGCTCGCGACTGCGGGCATTTCAAGCCGTGTTCGGCATTCATCCAGCATGACGGCAGTACGGCTGGCGCCGCACCGAGTTACTCCCAGCGTCCGCAGCTTCAACAGCGTATCGAGATCGCGCACCCCTCCAGCGGCTTTCACCTGCACGCCTTTCCCGACGTGCTTCAGCATGAGATCAATATCTTCGAAAGTGAAGCCTCCGGTGCCATAGCCGGTAGAGGTCTTCACCCAGTCGGCGCCTGCGGTCGTGCAAATCTCGCAAAGGGCAAGCTTTTGGTCGCGGTTGAGATAGCAGTTCTCGAAGATGACTTTCACCTTGGTGCCGGCATCATGAGCCAAGTCGACGATCTGTTTGATTTCATCCTGAACATAGTTCAAATGTCCGCTCAGCACCTGGCTGATATTCACCACCATGTCGAGTTCGAGGCAGCCCTCGAAAAGCGCTTGTTTGGATTCTGAAACCTTTGTGGCCGTGGTGTGACCGCCATGCGGAAAGCCGACGGTGGTGCTCGGTGCGACGCCCGAACCGCGCAGCATCTCGGCACATCGCTTGAGGTGAAACGGCATGATACAGACGCTGGCTACCTGATAGAGCTTCGCCAACTCGATTCCTTTATCCAATTCCGCGACTGAAAGAGTTGGATTCAGCAAGGAATGGTCGATCATTCCGGCGACATCTTCATAGGTATAGTTCGTGTCTGTCGTCATAATCACTCCTCGTCATTGGCTTGGAACTCGGGAAGCAATGGCCCGATCCTCTATGCTTTTCGGTCTTCACCCAGTCCTGCCGTTGTCTTTTTCCTTCTTCAGCTCGTCCATTACGCTACGGATCAGTTCTTTTGCCTCTTCGAGGGACCGCATAATCAATTGGATGTCCATAACGGGCTTGCCGGGCCAGCGCTGGCTTTGGCAATACACTCCATGCTGACCTACGAGTGCCATTGCGTCAGTGACGACGTCCATTGTGACAGCGAGCCGGCCGCGTGCAGGGCCCATCATGAACTCGTATTTCTCGAGTTCGTCACGGTGTGTTTCAAAAGCGGACATGGGCTGATTGTACGAGGAGCAGGCAGTTTGTGATAATCATCCCGCTTCGGTTGGCATTCTTTTCAACGTGGTTTCAAACAAGGAGGAGAAATGCGGAAAGCCGTACTGGTTGTTGCTGCATTACTTTGTGCATTCACGCTGGCCGCGCAGATGGGTGCGGACAAAAGCAAGCGTCCAAGCCCGCCGGGACAGGCGCAGGTGACGTTTGCGGACGGAAAGAGTATCACCATCGATTACAGCCGTCCGTACGCCAAGGGGCGCAAGATCTTTGGCGGCCTGGTGCCATATGGCAAAGAATGGCGCACCGGGGCGAACGAAGCCACTACCTTCGTTACGACAGCCGATCTGATGGTGGCCGGCAAACACGTGCCCGCAGGCAAGTACACGTTGTACACGATCCCTAACGAGAACGAATGGACGCTAATCATCAACAAACAGACCGGTCAATGGGGAACTGTCTATAAAGAGGATCAGGATCTTGTTCGAGTTCCCATGAAGGTGGGCAAGACCTCAGGGCCGGTGGAGCAGTTCACGATCTTGTTGGAGAAGACCGGCGCGAAAGCAGCCACGCTGAAACTGCAATGGGAGAACACCCAGGCAAGCGTGGAGGTAACAGAACACTAACCACAAAGGACACGAAGGAACACATAGTAAAACCCCCAGTTCTGGTTTTTTGTTTTTCATTTTGTGAACCTTCGTGGCCTTGGTGGTAAAAACTTTACTCCGCAGCGTATTTTGCCTGTTTTTTCCAGCGAAGAATTGGCTGGCGGGCCGCACGGACTTCGTCGAGCCGCGAAATACGCGTCGTGTGTGGTGCGTTGAGAACCGTGTCGGGTTCGTCTTCCGCTTCTTTCGCGATTGCCTTCATCGCGTCAATGAACAAGTCCAGCTCTTCTTTGGATTCGCTTTCCGTCGGCTCGATCATCAACGCGCCCGGCACGATGAGCGGAAACGAGACCGTGTATGAATGGAAGCCGTAGTCGATCAGCCGCTTGGCAATGTCGCCGGTCTTCACGCCTTTGCGTTGCTGAATGCGGTCGTTGAAAACCACTTCGTGAAGAGTTTGCGTCTTGTAGGGCAGCTCGTAGATGCCCTCAAGCTTCTTGCGAATATAGTTCGCGTTGAGGACGGCGTCTTCGGTGGTCTGCCGCAGTCCATCGGGGCCGTTCGCGAGGATGTAGGCCAGAGCGCGAACGTGCATACCGAAATTGCCATAGAAGGCGCGAACGCGGCCAATGGATTTCGGGCGGTTGTAGTCGAATCCGAGCGTGCCATCGGATTTTTCGATCACCACCGGTGTCGGCAGGAAAGGCTCCAGGATCTTCTTGCACGCGACCGGACCTGATCCGGGACCTCCTCCTCCGTGTGGCGTGGAAAAGGTCTTGTGCAGGTTCAGGTGCATTACATCTACGCCGTTCTTGCCGGGCTGGGTTTTGCCGCAGAGGGCGTTCATGTTGGCGCCATCCATATAGAGCAACGCGCCTTTGCGGTGCAGGATTCCGGCGATGTGATGAATGTCGCTCTCATAGACACCGATGGTGCTCGGGTTGGTGAGCATCAGCGCGGCGATATCTTCGGTGACCTGCTTTTCGAGGGCATTCAGGTCGATCATGCCCTTTTGGTTAGATTTAAGATTCTCGACCGCATAGCCGGCAATAGCAGCGGTGGCTGGATTGGTGCCATGTGCCGAGTCGGGGATGAGGATTTTTTTTCGCGGGTTCCCCTGGGATTCCAGATACGCGCGCACCAGCAGGACTCCAGTGAGTTCTCCGTGTGCTCCGGCGGCAGGTTGAAGCGTGATTGCGTCCATGCCGGTGATCTCGATCAGGCACTCGGAGAGCAGCTGCAGAATCTTCATGGCGCCCTGCGAAAGCTTTTCGGGCTGATACGGGTGAGCACCAGCCAAACCGTCGAGCCGCGCGACTACTTCATTGATCCGCGCGTTGTACTTCATGGTGCAGGAACCGAGCGGGTACATGCCGTAATCGACGGCGTAGTTCCAAGTCGAAATACGTGTGAAGTGCCGGATAATTTCGATCTCACTGACCTCCGGAAGTTCGGCGGCAATATCGTCGCGGCGTTCCAGGTCACCTAGCATTTTCGAGATATTCACGGCAGGCACATCCAACGGCGGCAGCTTGTAGCCTTTCTTGCCGGGTGAGGACTTCTCCATGATGAGGCCCTCGTTCTGATTGACCTGCGTGGTGGCCTTCTTGATATCGCGATCGCTCATTAGGCCACCTCCTTCGCCGCAGCATCGATAGCCGCGCGCGTAGTCAGTTCCGTGCAGCACCAGAGCGCTGCGTTGCCGAGTTCGGGATAGAACTTCTTCAAGGGGAAGCCACCCACGATCTTGCGTTCGAGCAGGCGATCATTGATTGCGCGCGGCTCTTCTTTCGTCTGCACGACAAATTCGTTGAAACGGGGCGCGCCGCTGAACAGGACCTTTCCCTTGCGACCGAATTCTTCGGCGGCGTAGGCGGCTTTTGCCAGGTTTTGTTGGGCTAATTCGCGTATGCCTTCCCGGCCATAAACAGTCATGAAGATCGTAGCCATCAGTGCGATCAGCGCCTGGTTAGTACAGATGTTCGAGGTGGCCTTCTCGCGGCGGATGTGTTGTTCGCGAGTCGAGAGCGTCAGGACGAATCCGCGGCGACCCTGTCTGTCGACCGTTTCGCCGACCAAGCGACCGGGAATCTGCCGGACGAATTTTTCTTTTGTTGCGATCACGCCTGCGTATGGGCCGCCAAATCCAACCGGTACCCCGAAGGACTGGGCTTCCATGGCGACAACATCGGCTTCAACCGGTGGACGAACGATGCCGAGCGAGACCGCCTCGGCGATCGCGACAACCAGCAAAGCGCCCTTCTTATGTGCGATATCCGCGACCGCAGCTACGTCTTCCAGTGTTCCGAAGAAATTCGGGGACTGGATCAGCACGCACGAGGTCTTGTCTGTGATCGCCTCTTCGAGCTCGGAGAGATCTGCTCGCCCGTTCTCCTGGTATCCGACTTCCGCGATCGACATACCCTGATTCTTAGCGTAGGTGGCGAGTACTTCGCGGTACTCGGGATGCACGCTGCGAGCGACAACGGCTCCAGTCCGCCCGGTGATGCGGTCGGCCATCATCACGGACTCAGTTGCGGCCGTCGATCCGTCGTACATGGAGGCATTGGCGACTTCCATGCCGGTTAACTCGCAGATCATGGTCTGGAACTCAAAGATGGATTGCAGCGTTCCCTGCGAAATCTCCGGCTGATACGGCGTGTAGGCAGTGAAGAACTCGCCACGCGAGATGAGGCTGTCGATGACGACTGGACGGTAGTGGTTGTAAGCCCCGGCACCGAGGAAGCTGGAGTATCCGAGCGCGTTTTCTGAAGCGCGCTGGCGGAAGTAGTCGAGAATCTCCGATTCCGCCATCTGGCGCGGGATGTTGAGGCCGCCCTTTACTTGTGCGTCGGGCGGAATGGGCGCGAAGAGGTCGTCGATGGAACGAACGCCGATTTCGCGCAGCATCTGGTCGCGGTCACTGGGTGACTTAGGAAGATAGCGCATATTATCCGGGTGTGGCCCTCGCCGTTGATGAACCTTAATTCACGGCAGCCGATCAGGTGAGATCGCTTGAGGGAATCACAGATGATTGTAAATGGCCGAGGGGGGATTCGTCAGCGTTGAGTGTGGAGTTCAGATTCCACCACTGAGGCACAGAGAAAAAGCTTTGAACGAAGCGTAACTTCTCTACATCTTCAACGTCCGGACCAGCTCCCGGATGCCGAATAGAGGTAAGATGCAACAAATCAGCGTAATGCCAACTACGTTGTAGACAGGTGGTCGAGGTTCGTCCTTGCGAGTGAGGTAACGAAACCATACACAGCTAAAAACCGAAGCACCAACGCGGGCACCGAAAATACCGCCAAGGATTGTTGGCTCGCTGTGTGAAGCTTCGAAAACCGGTCCGAATACCATCACTTGGACGGAGCTACGCCTGTTCTTCTGCAATGAACTTCTCATAGTCAGCGGCCGAAAGTAGACCATTCGCTTCGCCGGCATTGCTGAGCGTGAGCTTGATCATCCAGGTGTTATTCGCATCCTGGTTGACCTTCTCGGGCGCGGAACCAAGATCAGAATTTACTTCTGTAACCGTGCCGCTGACGGGAGCATAGAGGTCCGACACGGCTTTCACGGATT
Source organism: Terriglobia bacterium (assembly GCA_021324365.1). Lineage (GTDB taxonomy): Bacteria > Acidobacteriota > Terriglobia > Terriglobales > Acidobacteriaceae > JAJPJE01. Next base: position 10,629 of record JAJPJE010000051.1, read on the forward strand.
CCACTGTGCCAAAACTCTTCCCCGCAGTGATCGTAGTGCCCGGCTTTGGCAATTCGACAAACACGATGTCCCCCAGCGAGTTCTGGGCGTAGTCGGTGATACCGACTGTGGCCAAGTTGCCGTTGATCTTGATCCACTCATGTTCTTTGGTGTATTTCGCGTCGGCAGGATAAGACATGATGATCTCCAGAAAGCCTTACTCTAAACCACAGAGGCTACAAAGGAACACAAAGTTCAGGAACTCTTCTTGGGACGCTTATAAAAAGGTGTTGGCACAACTCGGGCCTTCACCGCCTGTCCGCGAATTTCGACAGCCAGTTCCGAGCCCACGGCCGAGTAATCCGGCGGAACGTAGGCAAGCGCTATGTTCTTCTTCAGGAATGGCGCGTACGAACCGCTGGTCACGTAGCCGATCTCTTTGCCGCCCAGGTCGAGTACTTTGTATCCGTCCCGGGCAATGCCGCGCTCCAGCATCTCCAGACCAATCAGGTTGCGCTTGAGGCCGGTGGCTTTGGCTTTTGCCAACGCAGCCTGCCCTGTGAATTCGGCCTTATCCATCTTGCAGAAGCGATCGAGTCCAGCCTCCCAGACATTGATGGTGTCCGAAATCTCATGTCCGTAGAGGGGAAGCTTGCCTTCAAGGCGCAGCGTATTGCGGGCGCCTAGCCCGGCAGGAATCGCGCCAAATTCCTTGCCCGCCTCGAGCACCTGGTTCCAGACAATCGCACTTATCTCTGGATCTGAGGGAACGTAAATCTCGAAGCCGTCTTCGGCGGTATAACCAGTACGCGCGATCAGGATGTTTTTCAATCCTGCAACAGTGCCGTGGGTGAACCAGTAGAACTTTACGTTGCTCAGGTGAGCGTCAGTCAGCTTCTGCAGAGTATCCACTCCGCGCGGCCCCTGGATCGCGATCTGAGTAAAAGCGTCGCTGAGATCGGTGACCGTACAATTAAAACCGCTCGCATTGTCGCGTACCCAACCGAAGTCTTTCTCTCGCGTGCCGGCATTGATAACGATCATGTAATCGTCATCCGCCATTTTGTGCACGATCACGTCATCAACAAATGTGCCTTGGGGGTAAAGCATCGCCGAATATTGGGCCTGACCTACGTTCAGCTTCGAAGCGTCGTTAATCGTGATGTGCTGAATCGCAGCTAACGCTTCCGGTCCGTGCACGCGAATGTCGCCCATATGGCTTACATCGAACACCCCAACACCATTTCGTACTGCGAGATGTTCGGCAATCAGTCCGCCGTGCTTAGGATATTCGACCGGCATGTCCCACCCGTTGAAATCCACCATCTTGGCCCCCATCTGGCGATGGACAGCGTTGAGTGCGGTTTTTCGGGGTATAGCGATTTCGTTGGGCACAGACAAGATTAGTTCCTCTCTGGGGGCACAGTTACGGCCGGGCAAACTCGAAAGATTAACAGAACGCCACGGGCTTGAGAACCGGCATCAGAATGCTGTTAACGACTGCTACATAGCTGGTGCAACTCGCAATTGATGCCGGAAAATCCTACGAAAAGTAACTAGTTGTGGAAAAAGTACTGGCCTTTGCTCTTGCACTGAAACGATTAGATACAGATAATTCCGCGTAGGTTACGAGTTCTTTTAAGCCGTGCATCGATACAAACGAGCCGACGTTCTGCGAATCCTTCGCATCACGCCGCGGCAATTGGTCCAGTGGCAAAAAGCTGGACTGGTAGCGGCAGCGGAACCCTTTTCCTTCTTCGACCTCCTTCAACTGAAGAAAGTCCGCGATCTGCGCGCGAAGCGAGTGCGCCCGGCGGTGATTCGCGAATCGTTACTGGCGATGCAGAAGCAGGTTGCAGGCATGGAGAATCCTCTGCTGGAGGCGGGCACGTTCTCCACCGGATCGCGGGTTGCATTCCGACATGATGGAAGGGCGCTGGAGCCGCTCGCCGGCCAATGGGTAATGGACTTCGAACCGGCAGGCGAAGTTGTCCCCGCGAGCGCTAAGATGACCACGCTGTATCAGACGGAAACGGCAGCCGAGTTCTTCGCACGCGGTATTACGCTGGAAGAAGATCCGAATTCGCAGCTCGAAGCCATGGAATGCTACAAGCAGGTCCTGGAACTGGAGCCCAACCATGCAGCGGCGCACATCAACCTGGGGACGCTGTATTACAATGCGCAGGATTTCGTAAAGGCGGAGAGCCACTACCGCAAAGCAATCGAAGCCGATTCGCGGTACGCGCTGGCTTATTTCGATCTAGGTAATGTTTTGGACGAAACCGGTCGCATCCAGGAAGCAGTCAAGGTCTACAAGATCGCCCTGCAATTGGCTCCCACTTACGCCGACGCCCACTATAACCTTGCTCTCGCGTACGAGAAGGTACGTGATTCGCGGAAAGCCCTGAACCACTGGAAGGCATACATTCAGCTGGACAATTCGAGCGCCTGGGCAGCTCACGCGCGTAGTCAGATACAGCGAATCCTGGAAGGCGAGAAGCTGAAAGTGGTGTATAGAAGGAAGTAGGGCAGTCGCTCAGTCTTTCAGCTCTTCAATCGATTCGCCTCTCACCCTATTAGCTCCTCGGTCACTTTCCGGTACTCTGGATTTCGCATCTCTCCAGCACAACTCCGCGTGCACGAGAGGAATCTCTTGATGGAACCAGTCAGGTTCTTGGACCGTCTCCTCCACTTCGTCGAAGGAGAAACAATGCCGAAGAATTTCAAGTTCGCCGTTTCCATGTTGGCTCTAGCCCTGGCCGTTGCTTGCGGTGCAACGTTCGCCGCAGCTCAAAGTTCAACCTCCGCCGGATCGCAGGCGCAAACGCCCACGCCAGGCGCTTCGGCCAGCAGTCCGCAATCGCAGACGTCGGGACAATCTCAGGCTGGCAACTCAGGGCAGTCACAAGAAGCGGTTCCAGCCAGCCAGGTGGATGAGACGATCGCATGGCTGACGCAGAGCGTGAATCTAACGCCCGACCAGCAGAACAAATTGCGTCCAATCCTGCAGGGCGAAGTAACGCAAATGAACGCCGTAGGGGCCGATTCCACCCTTTCCCCGACGCAAAAACAGCAAAAGATGCTGGAGATTCGCCGAGCCGCCGGACCACAAATCCAGGGTATTCTCACTCCCGAACAGCAGCAGAAATTGACACAGATGCGTCAGTCGCAGCAGGGAGGAGGGGGGAGCCCTCAGCACTAAAGGAAAGGGCGGAAAAGAGTGACCCAAACCTCATACCTTTTTGGGTCACTCTTTGAAAGCCCGAGTTCAGGCTGTTACATACTTTCCAGCGTCGATCACCCTGGCCGCGACCTGCTGAGTGAGGCCAATGGTGTTGAAGGGCTCGTACTTCACCAGGCGCCGCAGGATCGCCATTTGCGTGCGCAACATGTCGCCTTCGGCAACCGCTCCCAGCACTTTCTTTGCAGCCGCTTCGATGCGGGTCATGGCTTCCGTCAAGTAAAGTTGCGTGTAAGCAATCGGCAGCGCTGCGGCTGCTTCACCCTGCGTCTGCACAATCTTCTGCGTGCGTAGCAGTGTGGACTCGGCGACAAAGGTTTCAATCAGCACATCGGCGAGCGCGCCAAGAATTTCCTGCTGCTCGCCAATTGCCTGCATGTATTTTTGCGAGGCCGATCCGGACGCGAAGAGCGCGATTTTCTTCATGTTCGCGATGATGGACTTCTCGGCCGCCAGCGGGCCCTCCTCAGCATTGCCGAAACTTGGACCGGACATTACCTCGTCGAGCACCTTCTTGATCGCGGGCATAAGCGCCAACTGGCCGGACATGGCTTTCTTCAGCATCCAGCCAATCGCGATCTGCCGGTTGATCTCGTTGGTGCCCTCGAAGATGCGGTTCACGCGTGAATCGCGATAGGCTCGTTCCGCCGGATACTCCTCGACGAAACCGTAGCCGCCATAGACCTGTACAGTCTCGTCGACAACGTAGTCCAGCATTTCGGAGCCCCACACCTTGATAATGGAGCACTCCACCGCGTACTCCTCGATTGCTTTGCGGACCTGGTGGTTCGAATCGGCGGCAGACTTGTCCACCTCGCCGAGCGCGACATCCATCATGCCGACCGTGCGGTAGGTAACCGCTTCTCCGACGTAAACAAGCGCAGCCATCATCGCGAGCTTTTCGCGAATCATGCCGAAGTCGGCAATAGTCTTGCCGAAAGCTTTTCTCTGTTTGGCATAGTTGATCGCATTCGCGAGACTGTTCCGCGCGCCGCCGACACAGGCTGCACCTAGCTTGAAGCGGCCAATGTTTAAAATGTTGAAGGCGATGACATGCCCTTTACCGATTTCGCCCAGCAGATTCTCGACGGGCACTTTGCAGTCGTTGAGGATCAAGGGGCAAGTGGAGGAGCCACGAATACCCATCTTGTGCTCTTCGGCCCCGACGGAAAATCCGGGGAATCCGCGCTCGACGATGAATGCCGAAAACTTTTCCCCATCGATCTTGGTAAAAATGATGAATACGTCGGCGAATGATGCGTTGGTGATCCACATTTTCTCGCCGTTCAGGACGTAGTGCTTGCCGTCCGGCGAGAGCACGGCCTTGGTGCGGCAATTCAAAGCGTCCGAGCCGGACGATGATTCGGAGAGAGCGTAAGCGCCGACCAATTCGCCCGAAGCCAGCCGTGGGATGTACTTCTTTTTCTGTTCTTCGGTCCCGAAATAGACGATAGGCAATGTGCCGATGCCGACGTGGCCTAGAAAGCTGACGGAGAAGCTGCCCGATTTGGCGATGCGGTCGGCAATGATGGCCGAGGACATCTTATCCATCTCCGTGCCGCCGTATTCTTCGGGGACATCGACGGAAGTAATCCCAAGCTCGCTGGCCTTTTTGATGAGCTCGCGAGTGAGGGTAAACTCTTTTTTTTCGATGCGATCGATGACCGGCACGATCTCGTTGTTGGCGAAATCCTCGGTCGTCTGAGCGATAAGCTGATGCTGCTCGTTGAAATCTTCAGGAGTGAATACTTCGTCGAGCGGTGTCTCGTCGAGGAGAAAACTCCCGCCAATTACTTTGCGCCGTGTAATGCTTGCTGTTGCCATAAATCTCCTTAGCCACCAAGGACACGCAATAACAAAAGCTCAATGGCTCATCTGCTGAAGCCGCAGCGAAAGCTTGCCGCGGTACTGCTTTATGTCCTTTCTGGCTAGCTTAAGTTCTCAAAAACTCCTGCGGCTCCCATACCGCCGCCGACGCACATCGTCACCACTCCGTAGCGCGCCTTGCGCCGCTGCAGTTCGCGGATGATCGTTGCCGTCAACTTCGCACCCGTGCAACCGAGGGGATGGCCGAGAGCGATCGCGCCCCCGTTGGGGTTGACTTTGTTTCCATCCAGCTTGGCTTCCTTGATAACAGCGAGTGACTGGGCCGCGAACGCTTCGTTTAATTCGAATACCTCGATGTCTGAAAGTTTTAGCCCAGCCATTTTCAGGGCTTTAGGGATCGCGAATACTGGCCCAATACCCATTTCTTCGGGCTTGTAACCAGCCGTAGCGAATGCTACCAACCTGGCCAGTGGTTTGATTCCAAGTTGCTTTGCGCGATCAGCGGACATCAGCACTGCGGCGGCTGCTCCGTCGGACATTTGCGACGAATTGCCGGCTGTGACTGTACCCTTCGCATGGAACGCAGGTCGCAGGCTCCCCAGGGCTTCCATGGTCGTGTCGGTGCGGGGGCCTTCGTCGACTTTGAAGGTGATATCGACGCGCTTCGGTTTCGATCCATTTGGAGTCGTAAAGCTGACGGGGACTGGCACGATCTCGTCGTCGAAGCGCCCCCCCTGGATTGCTGCAGTCGCCTTCCGATGCGACTGCAACGAAAACTGGTCGGCTTCTTCCCGGGTGATGTGAAAGCGCTGGGCGAGCCGTTCTGCCGTCAGTCCCATGGAGAGATAGGCATCAGGATAATTTGAGACCAGCCACGGGTTGGCGGAGACTTTGTGGCCGCCCATGGGGATCATGGTCATCGACTCGGTGCCACCCGCGACGGCAATTTCCGCGCGGCCGGAGGCGATCGAATCCGCTGCCAGCGAGATTGCCTGTAATCCCGACGAGCAGAAACGGTTGATGGTCATTGCCGAACACTCAACTGGCAATCCCGCACGCAGCGAGGCGATACGGGCGACGTTCATCCCTTGCTCAGCCTCCGGCATGGCACAGCCAATAATCACGTCTTCGATTTCCTTAGGATCGACCTGCGGTACACGCTCCAAGGCGCCCTTGATCGCCGTGGCGGCGAGATCATCGGGACGAGTGGTGCGCAGCGTCCCTTTATACGCCTTGCCAACGGCAGTACGCACGGAACTTACGATTACAGCTTCTCTCATAACAAGGCTCTGCCTTTACTCTGGGCTTTCGTTTTGAGGTACTGGCCACTAACAACTCACCGCTAGTTTCTTAACGGCTTTCCCGTCTTTAATGTGAACGCAATCCGCTCCTGCGTTTTCTTTTCCCCACACAGAGACTTAAATGCTTCGCGCTCCAAATCGAGCAGATATTGCTCGGTTACCGGAGTGCCCGGCGAAACCGCGCCGCCACAGAGCACTTCGGCGACTTTGTTACCGACTTTCTGATCATGGTCGCTGATGTATTCGCCTTGCCGCATCAGGTGGACGCCCAATTTCAGCGTGGCCAGGATGCTTTCTCCCGGGGCAGGGACGTCGGTCCGAGGAACCGGAGCACGGTATCCGGAATGCGCCATTTCCAACGCACGATCCTTGGCATCGGCCAGCACGCGTTCGCGATTCATGACGATCTCATCGCCATTCAGTAAGAACCCGAGATTTCGTGCTTCGTTTGCCGACGTTGAAACCTTGGCCATCGCAACGGTCTCGAAAGTTCGCTTCATGGCTTCCATAATTTCGACTGACTCACCGCGGCCGTCTTTGCGAATCGTATTGGCCGCATCCACTGCACGCAGCGTCATCTCCTTGCAGCCGCCACCACCTGGAAGCAGGCCAACTCCGACCTCGACAAGGCCCATGTAAAGCTCTGCATGAGGCTGGCGGACCGGAGCATGCAAGGCCACTTCACAGCCTCCACCCAGGGCCATACCAAAGGGCGCCACGACAACGGGCTTCGGCGAGAACTTGATGGCTTGTGTCATCCCTTGAAAGCCGCGGATCATGAAGTCAATGTCATCCCACTCCTGCTCCTGGACCGACATCAGCAGCAGCATGATGTTCGCGCCAACACTGAAATTTACCGCGTCGTTGGTGATCACGAAGGCGTCGAAGTTCGCGCCCGTCTTCGAGCCCGGCTTCAGTGTCTCCGTAATCAACTGCACAATGTCGCCACCAATCGCATTCATCTTCGAATGGAACGCGATGCAGCCTACGCCATCGCCCAAATCGACCAGCGACGCACCCGCATTCTTCTTTACGACTCCATTAGATTTCTCTGCGACAGAAACGGACCAAACGCCCTCGGGAACCTGCACTTCCTTGTAGCTCGCGTTCGCGAGATCGAAATACGCCTTGCCGGAGCGGGCTTTCGGCGCGTCCTGGTACCAGGTCGTCGCCCCGGAGGCAAGCAGCCGCTCCACATTTGCCGCGACCGGCTTGCCTTCCTTCTTCATGCGCTCGACCGTGGCGGAGACACCGGCAGCATCCCATAGCTCGAAGGGACCGAGTTCCCAGTTGAAGCCGAGTTTCATTGCGCGATCGATCTCAACGATCGTGTCGCTGATCTCTGGTATGCGATTCGCGGCGTATGTCCAAAGATCCGATAATGCCGACCACAGGAATTGCGCGGCTTTATCGCCCTTAGCAGGTGCGAGTAGCATCTTCAGTCGCTCGGGCGTGCTCTCGACGTTTTTTGCCATTTCGAGGTTGGCAAAGCTGGCTTTTTTTCGCGGATGGTATTCGAGCGTTTTCCAGTCTATTGCGAGCCGCTGGTCGCCTTCTGGACCTTTCTGCTTCTTGTAGAAACCGGCCTTTGTTTTGTCGCCGAGCAGCTTGCGATCCAGCATACGGCGATAGAAATCAGGCAGCTTCAGATCGCTGCGCTCGTCACGAACATTTGCCTGCATGTTGCCGACGACGTGTCCCAGAATATCGAGGCCAACGAGGTCGATGGTGCGAAAGGTCGCCGACTTCGGCCAGCCTACCGCTTGTCCGGTAAGCGCGTCGACTTCTTCGATGGTGAGATCCATCTCCTGCATAAGGCGCATGACATTGAGCACGGAGAATGTGCCAATGCGATTACCGATGAAGTTGGGCGTGTCCTTCGCCCATACGATCCCTTTGCCGAGCCGAAGATCGCAGAACTGAGCAATGGCGTTCATGGCCGCGCGATCGGAATCCGGGGTGGGGATGAGCTCCAGCAAGCGCATGTATCGGGGAGGGTTGAAGAAGTGTGTTCCGAACCAGTTCCTGCGAAAGTCTTCGGAAAAACCTTCAGCAATCTTGCAAACCGGGAGCCCGCTGGTATTGGTGGTAATGATGGTGCCCGGCCGTCGCACGGCCTCGACTTTTTTCAGTAGCGAGCGCTTGATCTCGAGGTCTTCGACGATTGCCTCGATGACCCAGTCGCATTCGGCAACCCACTTCAGATTGTCGTCGAAATTGCCTATGGTGATCAGCTTGGACAGGGACGGCTCGAAGAAGGCTGCAGGTTTCGACTTGACTGCGCCTTCCAAGCCTTGTGCAGCGATTCCATTACGGGCTGGGCCATCCGCGTCTGGGACTACCCGATCCAGCAGATAGGAGGGAAGACCCGCGTTCGCGAGGTGGGCGGCGATGCGCGCACCCATGGTACCGGCACCCAGAACTGCAACTTTATCAATGCGTTTCATGACGATTTCCCGGCCCAATGAATCCAACGGGTATGAAAGCGATCCCCACGACCGCTTCAGGGCCAGCGAACAAGATACACCGGGGCGGGTACTCGATGCAGAAACTGGGAAGAAACATTCGCGAGCAGATTCAGAACGGGAAAGCATGCTTCGTGCAGCCCGCTCGATCCAAGCGGGTACGGGACTGTGCTGGAACAAGCAAGGTATTTGATCCGTATTCGTTCCCATGCTCCGGCGAACCATCACGTTACTGCTTGCACTTTGTCTCTTTCCGCTGGCCTCCATCTCACAACCCCCGGCAGAAGAGGACACCGCGGTCCTGGTTGGTCATGAGTTCAATCTGGAGAACTCGGGTTTGGATTTCCTGCTCTCCCGCCACCACACGATCGCGTTTAAAAGCTGAAAACGGCGCGCGCCGAAGTTGAGGCGTTTTGCGGGCGTGAGCGGATCGCGAACCCGCAGCCGAAATCCCGAGCGAAGTCGAGGGAACCAGAACCTTAAGAATTGGAATTCTGCTGATTCAGGATGATCACCACGGCTAAAAATAGAAACGGCGCGCGCCGAAGAAGATGTGGGGTGAGGATGGCAACGACGCGCGCCTTATTAAGTTGAAGCCAGCTTAGACCCTCGACTGCTTCATGTCAAGTAACTTATTGAAAATAAGTTAGTTATGAGATTAATCGCGCTAGCAGAAAAGCCGCTCCCGCGGCAAGTGCGCCGATCACCATTGTTTGTGACGCACTTCGGAAGGGCCGCAAGCCCGTGAACCGCCCCTTGATATAGCCGAACACCCCCAGCGCGGCCAGGGTTACTACGACTGACAGCAACAAGGCTCGGGTTGCGACATTCAATACCACGTATGGGAACAATGGAATAAGGCCACCGACAATGTAGGAAGCAGCAATGGTTCCCGCGCTGCGGAGGGCGCGTCCCGGATCCGGTTTTTCCAAGCCGAGTTCAAAGCGCATCATGAAGTCCACCCAGGCAGCGGGGCGTTTTCGGAGCGCTTGCACCACCGGTCCACTCTCTTCGGGGGCCATGCCCCACTCGTGGAGCACTTCCCGGACCTCCCGTTCTTCCTCATCGGGAAGTTCATGGACCTCGCGCACCTCGCGCTCTCGTTCGCTGTCGTAGTGCTCCACATCACTTCGTGCGGCAAGGTAGCCGCCCAGTCCCATAGCAATCGATCCAGCCGCAATTTCCGCGAGTCCGGCGATGACGATGACATGCGTCCTGCCGATGGCTCCTGACAGACCTGCGGCGAGGGCAAATGGCACAGTAAGGCCGTCTGACATACCGATTACAACGTCGCGGACGACCTCGCCGCCGGTGAAGTGCTTTTCCATGTGAGGTGTGATTGGCATGAAGTCTCGCTGAATAGAATTTACGATTCAGAACTCGTTGCTTTGGGATCCGGCTGCAACTCCGCGTGTGCCAGCAAGTACTCTCGAGCGGATTGCGCTACCTCACGCTCTCCTTTGTAAGAGAGCTGCTCCCAATCATCAATTGGCAGCCAAATCGCCCGGCGAACTTCCTTTCGCATTTCCGGCGTGATGTTGCCCAGCTTGCCGGACCGATAGAGCACCAGGTAAAAACTTACGACTTTGAATACGCGGGCGCCGTCACCCCAGGTACGCACGTAAAAGTACTTAATGTCCTTGAGCTTTGCTATTAGTTCTCCGACGGCACCTGTTTCTTCATGAATTTCGCGCAGCGCTGTATTTTCGGCTTTCTCACCAGGATCAATCAATCCCTTGGGCAGGGCCAAAGTGTCTTTTGCCGATTCGGAGAAGGCAGTACGTCCTTGGGGCTCAATAACTGCCATCCACCAGCGGCCCTTACGCCACCTGACCAGTACGCCCCCTGCCGAGAATTCGCGTGCCATTCGTTATCCGAGCCGCCATCATAAACTGCGTCACCGGAATTGAGAGCACAAAACGCCGACCGCAAACGTAGGCAAAATCAGAGCTTGCACGGTTACACCCCGGCGTAACCCAATGGGATTACATCACGCGAGTCAAATGCAGCATCTTAGGGTATAAGGCAGCATGGGGTCGGGGCCCAGTCCATGGGGACTTTGGCAAGATGGACACGAAGTTTTCGGGCATTCAAGAAGGAATTCAGCCGTTCCAATTCCCCCTCGTTTCCAATCACTCCCTTTAGAAAAGCCAAGTTCGGCATAGCGCTGGGTGGCGGATTTGCACGCGGACTGGCTCACATCGGGGTTCTGAAAGTTCTCGAAGAAGAAAAAGTGCCCATAGATTTCGTTGCGGGCACCAGCGTAGGTTCGATCATTGGCGCCGCGTATTGCAGCGGGATGAGCACTCGCGAACTGGAAGAAGTTGCGCGACTGGTTCGCTTCAAAGATTTCGCTCGGTGGACAATTTCCCGTTACGGTTTCGCGTCCAACGATCGCATGGCGGGCTTTCTGAAGAAGTTGTTGAAATGCCGCACGTTTGAAGAACTGCGCATTCCACTGGCAGTGGCGGCGACCGACTTCGTGACGGGTGAAGGCATGGTTTTTCGCAGCGGCGGCCTGGTAGATCCGGTGCGCGCCAGTTGTGCATATCCAGGCATGTTCTTGCCGGTGCATTTTGATGGACGCCAATTTGTAGATGGAATGCTGTCCTATCCAGTGCCAGCTCAACCGCTGAGGAAAATGGGTGCAGATCGGGTGATTTCGGTTCACCTGAGCGCGAATTGGGTAAATCTGCAAGGGCCGCGTCACATTTTCGACGTAATCGGGCAGTGCTTTTCCATTGCGCAAGAAAGCATGTGCGACGCCTGGCACGCCCAGACGGACGTGAAGATTGAACCTGATGTGAGGGGCTTCAGCTACGACAGTTTTGACCGTGCTGCCGAATTAATTGCGGCAGGAGAAACTGCCGCTCGCGTGATGCTACCAGCCATCCGCAAGCTGCTCGAACCAGCTGTCAGGGAACTGGAGAAGTCTGTCGTTGGCACAAACTCACCAGTAACAAGCTCACCGGCGCCTGCACGCTAGTCGCGAGCGGTTTGTTCTTTTCGGATAACGTTGACCTCTGAAGCAGCGGATGTGGATTGGAAATCCGCGCAGTGATTGCAGAGAGAAAACCACTAATGATCATCGAAATGCGAACGTACCGCACGAAGCCAGGCAAGCGTTCTGAGTTTCTGGAAGTGTTCCGCACCAAGTCCATTCCGGCACACCATGAAGTCGGAATGAAAATACTGGGGCCGTTTCTCTCCGTAGAGGATCCCGATGTGTTCTTCTTCATGCGTGGGTTTCCTGATCTTGCTTCGCGCGAACCGATGAAAGCCAAATTCTACGAAGGCAGCCTCTGGAAAGAAGAACTTGAAGCGGTGCTCATGCCGATGCTGGATAAGTACGACGTGGTTCTTGTTGAGGATTCGGAGAATCGCGTTCGCTGGTAGCGCAGACTGTGCAAATCCGATTCGAGCGCTCGGATTGGTAGGTGCTTTGCTGTCATGCACTTCCAATTTCGGGAGAATAGAACAATTCCGCCGCCGACGACCGGGAAACCGGGGCATAATTCAAGGTACCGCATGATGCATTTGCGGGCGCGACGCAGTTCAGTTCAACATTGGTCCTCCCCAGTCGTTCTGCTGTTGAGCAACGGTGCCCGGCGCTCGTAGCCTCCAACTTACTAACCAGCGAAAACAATTGAAAGTTCGGAAGGAGAATTCGCATGGCTTCCAACAAGAGGATTTCCCTTAACGGTAGCGAACGCCGGCCCGTTACTGGATTTCGCTCCACGGGCGCAGCTGATCCCAACGAGTTGATTGAGATCACTGTGACGCTGCGTCCGCACTCGCCGATTGATTCGCAGGAGATCATCCAAAATTCACTGAGTCAGCCTAAGGGGAAAAGACAGACACGAGAACAGGCCGAACAGAAGTTCTCCGCATCCCCTGCCAGCATGCAGCGAGTGCAAAGCTTCGCGCGCGAAAACAATCTGAAGGTAGAAAGTGCAGATCCGCTGAAGCGAACCGTAATCCTGTCTGGCACCGTCTCAGCTTTCGCCTCCGCATTTAACGTTTCGCTGGAGCGCTTCGAGAGAGGGAACGAATCATATCGCGGACGCACGGGACCGGTTCAGATTCCGCAGGAGCTCGCGAATGATGTGGAGAGCGTCCTGGGACTGGACAACCGTCCGCAAGCGAGGCCGCACTTTCGGCGGCGACAGCGAAAAACCGGACCGCACGTAGCCGGGCAATCGTTCACACCCAACCAGATTGCCGATCTCTACGACTTTCCTCCTGGGTTGAATGGCAGCGGCCAGTGCATCGCGATGATCGAGCTTGGCGGCGGTTATCGCGATCAGGATCTGCAGACGTACTTCAGCAAACTGAATATTCCTTTGCCTACGGTTACGGCCATGGGGGTGGACGGGGCTAACAATTCGCCAACCGGCGATCCGAATGGGCCAGACGGAGAAGTGCTGCTGGACATCGAAGTTGCCGGAGCAGTGGCACCCGGAGCGCAGATCGTCGTCTATTTCGCTCCGAATACCGATCGCGGTTTCCTCGATGCGATTAAAGCGGCTGTCCACGACAAGACGTACAAACCCTCTGTGATTTCGATCAGTTGGGGATCGGCGGAGGATCAATGGACGTCGCAGGCAATGACTGCTTTCGACAGCGCGTTCCAGGTTGCTGCTTCCATGGGAGTCAGCGTATGTGTCGCTTGCGGCGATAATGGATCGAGCGATGGCGAGCCCAGCGGAGATCATGTGGATTTTCCGGCGTCCAGTCCATTTGCCCTGGCGTGCGGTGGAACGAAACTTGTCACCAGCGGTACTCAGATCCAAGCAGAAACAGTTTGGAACGATGGCCCCGGACAGGGTGCAACCGGCGGCGGTTACAGCCAGCAGTTCCCGGTGCCAGCATGGCAGAAATCAGTGAACATGAAGAAAGGCCGTGGTGTTCCTGATGTGGCGGGCGATGCTGACCCTCAAACCGGCTACGATATTATCGTCGACGGAACAGAGGATGTGTTCGGCGGGACCAGCGCCGTCGCACCACTTTGGGCCGGCCTAATCGCACGCCTGAATCAAGGATTAGGAACGCCCGTTGGGTATCTGAATCCATTGTTGTACTCTGAGCCTGCTATTGCTTTTCACGACATCACGCAAGGGAACAATGGATCATTTAAAGCCGGCAAGGGATGGGATCCGTGCACCGGGTTGGGTAGTCCCGATGGTCAGCAGTTGCTGAAGGGATTGCGCCAGAAAAGCGCTCAGGCTGCGTGACTGAATACTGAAAAAACAACATCGAGGGGCTCGGCAGAGCCCCTTTTTGTTGGAGAAGTTGCTGTTCGATTGGAGCTAGCATCTAGCTCATGAAACTGCTCATACCTTTTCTTTTGGTCGCGTCTGTCTTCGCACAAACACAAGCGGGTACCTCCAACCCAGGCTGTTGCGGCGGCTCGAGTGCGGGATGGTCTGAAATGCGCGCGGATCTTCAACGGGATATAGAGGAGACACAAAAAAGAGCGGCTGGCATGAGCGCGCGCGTGCTCATGCTGAGAAATGATGCAGGGTCAATTCAGGCTTTTGCTGGTCGGGATGCGTTGCAGATCGATGCCGACTTGTGGCAATCGTTAATTGATCAAATGAAGC
>JAJPJE010000037.1 GCA_021324365.1 Terriglobia bacterium
ATCCTTTCGGTCTCGGAAACAGCGACTCGTATTTCCCAGGCACCGTTCTTGCGGCAAAGTTCATCGAGGTTCGTCATCAGGGCCTCGACTTCCGACTCGGGCCCGTCCAGTTCCACAAGCAACAGTCCACCGCAATCTGGATAGTTTGCGTGTACTGCTGCCTCCGCCGCCTGGATCGCAAGATTGTCCATCATCTCTATTGCCGCGGGCAGCATGCCGGCAGCAATAATGTCGCTCACTGCCGCCCCGGCTTCGTTGGTCGTGTTGAATGCTGCCAGGATCGTTCGCACGCACTCCGGTCGTTTCACAATTCTCAGGATCACTTTCGTCGCAATTCCCAGCGTCCCTTCCGAGCCGACAAATACCCCGAGAAGATCGTAGCCCGGAGTATCGAGCGACTTGCCGCCAAGATGCACGACGGTTCCATCCGGCAATACCACTTCCAGCCCCAGCACATGGGTTGTGGTGAACCCGTACTTCAGGCAATGAGCCCCACCGGAATTTTCGGCGACGTTGCCGCCAATGCTGCAAACGGACTGCGACGATGGATCGGGAGCGTAGAAATACTCATTTGGCAGAACGCGTCCAGTTACGTCGAGATTGATAACCCCAGGTTCCACCACCACCCGGGCGTTTGGCAGATCGACCTCGAGAATACGGTTCATCCGTGCCAGGCTGATTACGACCCCGTCTTTGACCGGCAAAGCGCCGCCACTCAATCCCGTCCCGGAACCTCGGGCAACGAATGGAATCCGCTCGCGATGGCATATTCGGACGATAGACTGCACCTGTTCCGCGGAGTCGGGGAGGAGTACGGCACTAGGACATACCCGGAAATTGGTCAACGCATCGCACTCGTATGTGCGTAGCTCTTCGAGAGAAGAGATAACCCCCCGATCGCCGAGAATCGAGCAGAATTCCTTTACGATGCCGGAACTCAGTTGCGTCGCCGTTCCCGTCGCCATAACAGTACTCGCCTGCTCGGCCTCTTTGTTGAGGCAATAGGCCTCGAGATGCCCGAAGGATACCTCATTCCTAAGATGCTTGCCATGTTGGCCTTTGCTCGCACCCGGCTTTCGTCAGACAGTCCACCTTCGATGGACAGCAGGCATCGTCCCTGTCCCGGTTCAGCCACGCCGAAGCCAGCTCTTTCCTTCGTCGGCCGGGATCTGCATTGCCCCCTCCTTTTCTTCTAGACAGGGCTCGTGAGTTGCCTGGATGATCCCTTCCACTCATCAAATGTCAGGCTAGTGCATTTGCCCCATTCCGAAACCCAGACTTGCACGTTTATGATCATGTCCCATTTGAAAACTGAGGGTGAGACCGGGTGACTCAGCCCGGCCGGACTATGGTGAACTTCTCTCTGTCTACCTGCCGCGCCTTGAATCTCCTGTTCCTGATTGCGCTGGCGATTAACACCTTTTCGCAATCCGCCGATGAGGTTCACATCGTCCCTCGGTCCTTGCCGCAAAACTCGCACCAGGATGACCTTGCCGTACAGATGAAAGCTGTGCGCGTCGATGTCGACTTAGTCCTTGTTCCAGTCGTTGTCACCAACTCCCAAGGCGCGCCCATTCTGGACCTGCAGAAGAAGGAATTTCAGCTCTTCGACTCCGAGCATGAGCAGACCATCCGCTACTTCTACTCCGAGGACGCGCCGATCTCGGTCGGCATCATCGTGGATTTCAGCAGCAGTATGTCGAACAAAATTGATCGTGTGCGACAGGCGGTTAGCGAGTTCTTCAGGAACGCTGATCCACGGGACGATTACTTCGTAATTACCTTTGCGAATCGCCCCCGACTTCTTGCCGACACCACGCAATCCACCGAGACCATCCAGTCTGACCTGGCCGACATCCGCTCGAAGGGTGGCACCGCTCTTGCCGATGCCATCTACATGGGCATTGAGAAGCTACGGAAGGCTCAGTACCGGCGAAAAGCACTGGTCATCATTTCGGACGGTGGCGACAACATGAGCCGCCACAGCCTGCGGGCGGTGAAACACCGGGCGAGGGAATCGGACGCCCAGATTTATGCCATCGATATCTGCGACTCACCCTCGATCCTTGTCACGAAGAAGCTGGAAGAGCGATTCGGTAAGCAATGGCTCACGGAAGTTACCGAACAGACTGGCGGCCGCACCATAGCCCTCGACAACTCCGCAGGGATTCCGGACGCTGCTTCGCGTATCAGCACAGAGTTGCGGAATGAATACGTGCTCGCATATAAGCCCAGCACCGCTGCCTACGACGGGAAGTGGAGAAAGCTAAAGGTCCGTGTAACGCGCCCCGCAGCTCCGCTGCCATATCAGGTCTATTACCGTACCGGCTACCTGGCGAAGAAAGAGGAGCACTAATCGGCTGATTGGCCGGTGGCCTAGGTTCGCCCCTCTTTTGGGCTAACCTGGGTTCAAGAAGATTCTCTCGCCGTCCCTGACGCATCCATGGCCATTAAGGGATTGTTCGCTACATATGCATACTGATTCAAGGTCTGAGGCTTTATGGGATTAGCAGCGGCCAACCCGGCTGGATCAGGACTTAACCAGCGCCCCTGAAGCGAGCCGAACTGGCGGAACATCGCGTGATCCAAAGGGCTGGGTACAGATTGGTAGCCAATCTCAAGATCGTACCGCCCGTATCCTGCTTGCCAATTCCCCGGCAACGCTCATGCCCATAGACTCTTGAGTAGCATTCCACAGCGTGAGCGAGGGTGGGTTCTGCATGAGGCGAGCTCTGATCACAGGGATTACTGGGCAAGACGGTTCTTATTTGGCTGAGTTGTTATTGCGAAACGGCTACAAAGTCTGCGGCTTGGTCCGCCGCAGCAGTTCCACCAATTACGATCGATTGGGAAGCCTGCGAGATCAGGTGGAGCTAATCCCGGGCGATCTGCTCGATTCGAGTTCGCTGATCAGCGCCATTCAAATTTCAGAACCCGACGAAGTCTACAATCTCGCGGCACAGTCCTTTGTTCCCACGTCTTGGAACCAGCCGGTTCTGACTGGCGAGTTCACCGCGTTGGGGGTCACCAGAATGCTGGAAGCGATCCGAACCGTGAATCCTAAGATTCGCTTTTATCAGGCGTCGTCGAGCGAGATGTTCGGGATGGTAAATGAGTCCCCACAAAACGAAAATACGCGTTTCTATCCTCGTAGTCCGTACGGAGTGGCGAAACTATACGGCCATTGGATGACTGTAAATTACCGTGAGAGCTACGGCGTCTATGCAGTCTCCGGGATTCTATTCAATCATGAATCTCCACGGCGAGGTTTGGAGTTCGTCAGCCGCAAAGTGACACACGCGGTAGCACGAATCCGCCTTGGGCTTCAACAGAAGCTCAAGATGGGCAATCTCGATGCCAAGAGAGACTGGGGCTATGCCGCCGACTACGTCGAAGCCATGTGGCTGATGATGCAACAACCCGCCCCAGAAGATTTCGTTATTGCTACGGGTGAGTGCCATTCCGTACGAGAGTTAGTCGAAATTGCCTTTGGGCATATTGGCCTCGATTACAGAGATTTTGTCGAGATTGATCCAGCTTTGTACCGCCCTGCCGAGGTGGACCATTTGCGGGGTGACTGCGCCAAAGCTCATGCAAAATTAGGTTGGCGCGCAAGAGTGCCTTTTGAAGATCTCGTTCGGATGATGGTCGATTGCGATCTGGTTCAACTACAGGCGGGATCTGGTTCATCGACGCCCAATGTTGCGTCTCCATTTTTCGTTACAGATGGCCGTCCCCTAGCGCCGTTGAATCGCGTCAGTTAGCTGTTTTCTGAAGGCGATCCTGCCCTGTAACAACTGCGACATCGCTGTTGCAGTTCGATATTGATCTATTTTCAGTTCGTCAATAGCCCCATTTGCCTGTCGCTGGCGTCAGCGAAAACAGCTATTCCCTGCTGAACACAACCCGGGCTTGCCGGGCCTAACGAACGATGTCGTCTGCCGACTTATATATTTGTTCCAAAAACCGGAACAATTGTGAGTTTCTGGTGCTCTGGTATCACATAGCGTTATCATTCCAACCGTACCAGTCAAATTTCATACGCCTTGAAAATGCACTGCTGAGGATAAATTAAGCGACCGTGGCGGAAGAGCAGAATCGTATTCTGGAGCTTCTCAATAGGCGTTCTTTTATAAAAAGGGCAGGAGCGTTCGCAGCTGCCTGTATGTTTTGTGGCACCATGACGAATTGTGCCGATAATGGGATTGACATCCCCTGCCTCGGCCCTGCCGACCCGCCAGTGCCTGTACCGGGTATGACCTATATTCGAGCCTCAGAGATCGGCTGCGCGCTCGATTGCGATTTGAGGACAGGGCGCAACAAGCATACCGGCGGTCCGCCCACAGACGATGCGCCCAAAATCAATGCGGCAATGGCCGCAGCGAGCGCCACGAATCCAATTACACTCATCATCGACGGCAGCGCACTCGTTTCTGGCCTATTCATGCCGGCAGAGGGCCACTGGGCTATCGCCGGATTGGGTTGCGGGACGGGGTTTTTTTTAAAAGACGGCGCTAACAATGATGCAATCCACAACGGCCCTGCCAACGCCGCCATACCATTTGATCCCGGTCCGCCAGCTCCCGCACGAGGATCGAACGTTTCCCTCAGCAATTTTACCGTTAATGGAAACCAATACAGGGTTTCGACTCTGGGAAGCAAGCAAGGCGCTAATGGCATTGTCTGGTTTTGTGGCATCAACCTGATGAACCTGGACGACGTCACGATCGAAAATGTGGTCGTCGTGAATACGCCCGCCTATCACATCCGACTCTCGAATGTCGGCAACGTGTCAGTTTCCGGTTGTGTATTGCAGAGCAGAGGTGCAAGTACCGACGGACTCCATATCAATGGTCCGGCAAACGATATAAAAATCGCGAACTGCAGGTTTAAAACAGATGATGATTCAATCGCACTAAATTGTCCTGAAGGTTACACAGGAGACATCTCGCGCATAACCGTAACCGGCTGCGAATTCAACAGCTGGTCGTTAATGCGGATGTATACAACAAACGGCAGTCCAGCCAAGTTTAGGATCGACTCGGTTTTAGTAGAGAACTGTACCGGTACGCTTGCTGAGGCAGCGTTTCTCATTGGTGTAGCCGCCGGGAGCGTTCCCAAGTCTATTGGCACTTTGCGCATTTCTAATTGTGTCTTCACCGCTCCTGCAGTTCTCGGAATTGCAGAGAACTTCGGAAACATTGTGCTGCAGGATGTCGCATTCATTCCTTTCCAGTCCCAGGTTGTCTGGAAGAGCCCACAGGCGAATGAGACTAGCGCTTTTGCACGGCCTTCTCCACTCTACGGGGCTGTACCGTTCATTGGATTGAGTCTCGCTTTTCAAAACTGCAGGATCTACAGGCCTCAAAGTGTAGACGTGGCGGCGATCATCCTCGAAAATCAGTCTTCGATTCATCGCATCGAATTCGACGGATTTGCATTGCAGAACGCGAGACCATACTCCCCAGTACCATCGCTCGTCAATTTAGAAGGAGGTTCAGTCGGCGAATTAGTTTTCAATGCGCTCGATAGTACTAACATTGAAAGCCCAGTCGAAGCGGCGGAATTTTCTGACATCGGGACTATTTCGGGGGCGGGCGTGCTGGAAACGGGCTGGAAATTTCCCGATGCTGTGATGGCGGACGGAGTGCCTTACATTTCCACAACTACGGGACGCGCCTCAATTAAAGTTGGGGGTAGTGCTGAACTGTATCCGTGACATCGATTCATCTCCAATACCTTATCGTGCTGCTTGGTATCGCCTCAGAGAGTTTGCGGGCCCGCAGCTGCCATGGACAGGCAGTAATCTCTCCAAACGGTCAGCTACGCTACATCTGCCTGCCACATCGCAGTACAGATCAACGCGTGCCAGCAATTAGATCAAGAGCGTCAGGGCTCCTGTACATACGTGATACAGCTCACATCTCAAGCTAAAGGTTCTATGCTGTTATCCTGACGTACAGTTTGTGCTAAACATTTATCACCCTCACGAGAAGGAGAGGTAAGCCGCCAAATTGAACCACTTGAATTTGCGATGCCTCCCGTGCTGTTACCGGCGCACAGTCCCTTACATATTTAGAATGTCTCTTTTGGTTGTAGTTGTTAGCCTTTCTGCGTGCGGAGGGCGGGGCAGCAGCTCCTCCCAGGCGGCCGCCAGCCACATTTATTCCACTTTCTTTACGGTGGGTTCTACTCCCTTTACGGCCGTCATCCAGATTCAGGGCGATGGCTTTGAGAATCTAGCGGGCTATTCTTTCACTGTCCAACCTAAAGCTGGCTCTGCATCCGCCGCAGTGCGGGTGACATACAGTATGGAATCATTGAAGACTAGAGGATACGCGCAGAACCTAGGCGGAGGGGCGAGGCCGGACGTATTGACAGTACCTGTCTACGGCCTTTATTCCGGCTATTCAAATCAGGTTTTACTGAACTTGGTGTACTGGGACGGTACCTCTCAAAGTGTGTCCCTTGCAATCTCGACCCCGACATACACTGACCGAACCGGACTGTATGCGACCCCAATCATCATCAAGAGGCGTTCCCCTAATGCTGCGCTCGGATTTAGCTTTTTTGTGATCAAGTCAGCCTTGGGATCGCCTGTTGTCGTCGACACCGATGGGGAAATTCGATGGGTGGGTTCCGGAGTATCGAATTCTATTTCGACTTTTGTTGTAAGCGACGGATTTATTGTCGGCGATGCGGGTGCCCCAATTGTCCACTATCTGGGGCTGGACGGTACAGTGCGGCAGAGTCCCTTGCAATTCCCCGGCGTGACGTCCTTTCATCACAACGTTGACCTCGGAAAACAAGGTTATATCGCGGAAGTGATTACCGGGCCCAATGTCGAAAGTATCGCATCGGAAATCACTAGCGAGGGCCGTGTTCTGAAAACTTGGGATTTGGGGTCAATCCTTAGCACCTACATGCAAGCAAACGGCGATGATCCCAGCACTTTTGTCCGGCCCGGCGTGGATTGGTTTCACATGAACGCAGTCGCATATGACCCAAGTGATGACAGTTTGATTGTCTCCAGTCGAGAAAACTTTCTGATCAAGCTGGACTACAAAACCGGAGACATAAAATGGATTTTCGGTGATCCAACAAAGTATTGGTACACCTTTCCGTCGCTCCGAGCCAAAGCCGTTATACTTCAAGGCGGGGGGCTGTATCCGATTGGCCAACACGCTGTATCAATCACTTCGGAGGGCTTTCTGATGGTCTTCAACGACGGGCTCGGGAGTGGTAATCAACCCGTCGGTGAGCCCGCCGGTCAGTCTTTAACATACAGCACCGTGTCAGCCTACTCGGTAGATTCGAACACTCTTACTGCTCGAGATGTTTGGGACTTCGACTACGGTCAAAGCATCTATTCAAGGGTTTGCTCGAGCGCCTACGAAGCCCCTAGTAAGTCTTATCTGATTGACTACGCGGTAGCAGACAATATGACCGCCGCTCGCCTTGTCGGACTTGATTCCAGCCATAATGTTGTGTTCGACTTTCAGTACCCCAATGCAAGTGGTTGCAATACAAGTTGGAACGCGGTTCCAATTCCACTCGATGATATGCAAGTCATGCAATGAACAATGGCGTATCTGGCTGCACGCAGAACAGTGGTGCAAGTTGCATCGCGACCAGTCCGCTGCACTGAACTATCAAAAACGAGCTGCGCCCGATTGAAAAATCCTGACACTCTTTCGGCAATTTCCCACAGCTCCGACGACCGCTGGCTATGTTGTAAGATCACCGTGCGGAATTTGCGGCAGGTCAAGCCCTTCAGCCTTTCGCGAATGGTCTCGACTACACTGCGCAATTCCGGAATCAACGCGTGGACGATTTGAATCTACTAAAATCGAAATTCGTGTAAACACAAAGATCAAATCGAATCTACACGGTTGATAACGATGCTGAATATCTTTGTGCATCTAGGACACGGGCAGGGGCTCACCAATCATCAAGAACGCTTCTCTCATGGGCAAGTACCAGATCCGGTGCCGTACGATTTTCATCTTGCCGAACAAATGGGCTGCATCTTGACGTACTCGGTCGATCATCCAGAAAATTCAGCAACTCGGTTTGCTCGGCGCGCGATTCGCAAGATTTTGGGATTTGACATCGTCCACGCCCTTCGAAATTTACCGGCGATTTCGCACAATGATGTGGTATGGACAATGGAGGAACGACAATCCTTGGCCGTGACATTTGCCATTCGAATGTTTTGTCGTTCCGCTAAACGTCCGAAGCTGATTGGTCAGAGTATTTGGCTCCTTGATGAGTGGGACCATTTCTCACGTGCTCGGAAATCGCTATATGCCTGGCTCCTCAGTAGAGTTGATCTTCTGACAGTACACTCCAACGATTGCCTGCTAAAGCTTCGCAGCATATTGCCCAACAGTTCATCACAGGTATTGCGATTCGGTATTTCGTCTCGCAGTTTTCCCCACAGTCAGCCGCGCGGGACGCTTGCGCTTCCAATTCGCATACTCGCGGTGGGAAGAGATAGATCACGTGATTGGCCGACCGTACTTTCCGCATTCGGTAACCATGTTGAGTTCGATGTGGTAATAATCACACCAAATGTGAGAAAGAAGGAAGTCGAACCATATCGCAACGTGCGGGTTATCCGTGACGCAACAATGGACGTGCTTAGATCTCATTACTGCTGGGCTGATTACGTTGTGATCGCCATGAAGAGAAATCTCTACTCCGGTATAACAGTAGCTTTGCAGTCTGTTCGAATGGGTGTACCTGTTGTAAGTTCTAGGACCGGAGGCGTGCCAACGTATTTCAATGACGACCAGGTACTCTATGTTCCTTTCAATGATCCTGAGGCTATGCGAAGAGCAGTTCTTGACTGCGGGCCAGAGCTAAAACTAAAACGAGCAAGTGAGGTGCAAGCACGCTTTGAGAGGGACGATTACAGTAGCCATGGGATGGTCCGTCGCTACATCGACTTGTCAAAGGATCTTCTGAAAAGCCGGAGTAATGTACCGCTCTACTAAGAGGGAATTGCAGTTTGCTGATCGGGGTCAATGCTTTTAATGTTTCAACTGAGTATCGTACCGGCGTTGCAGAGCTCACTTGCAGACATAATATGTTGCGTCTTGAACTCCATTAGGAACCAGCCTCCTTTGAACCAGGCGAATCACAGATCCCTTCGACTCTACAATTTGATTCACCCTCTTCTCTGGAATGCCCAACATGCTGATCGGGCTTAAGTTCAGCTTGCCGGACAATTTCGATGCTCCGATGCCATTAAGTATCTTATACAGTTTCCTTTTTGGTTGAATTCGATTCTTCAGAGGAATGTTGGATGGGACTTGAAACACAGCGATACCGCCCGGAGCGAGCACACGCACAATCTCCTCGATGTACTTTGCTGCGATTGACTGACTGGGTTGGTGCTGGAGAACATAGAACGAGCAGATGAAGTCAAAAAAGTCGCTGGGGAATAATTTCAGGTCTGGATCTGAGTGTTCGACGAACTTCGCATCGACATGCTGTCGCGCAATGTTCAACATTGAAGGGGAAATGTCTACCCCATAACATTCCTCAAATCGTTTACTCAATGCGGCGGTTAATCTGCCCGGTCCGCAACCAAAGTCTAGAGCCCTTTTGCCGGACAGCTGGATGCCCAGATTGGACGAGATAAACGACATCATCGCCGCTACGTTTTCTTCTCCCGTTCGATAGAAATCAGTCGTATCCCAGCGGTTGTTGCGCTTGGCTGGGTCTGACAGCACGGCCCAAAACGGGTCCGATTCACCAAGATTCTTCCAATCGCGTTTCTGTGATTCCAATCCAGTATTCATCGCCATTAACCGCCTCGGTACCTGCGAATCTTACAATAGCATTGCAATGAGAATATTAGTTTAGATGAAGCGCAACAGGGGCTGCCCAAGAAGCCTATCCAATTTATTAATTGCGCGGAGGAAGTACGACCAGATTTTGGCCACGCTAAGTGGCAAGCTGGACAGGGGATACACGAATACCCAGTAGCGCCAGCGACGTCGGTAGATTGGCCCTAAAACAACGCGTGAATCTTCGGCTGCAAAGTTGTGCGCGGTGGAACTTCTCATCGCAAGGATGTAGGGTGGTAGAAAAGACTGGAGAGTTGCGTTGAGGATGATACGCACGAGTTTCCTATCCCCCAACCAATCCTCGGTAACCTTCTTGAGATTGGATCCGAAAACTCTAAAAAGGCCGTACCCTCCAGTATTTCCCGCTTTTGCGGCAACTAGTTTGTCTTCGAAAAAGAGGCTTTTCCGGTGATTGCGGAGTGCTGTGTAAGTCCAGCCCAGTTGTATCAGATTGCTATTTGCAAGCTCTACAAAAGGGGGGTGAACACTCGCGATTACCCTGTCCTTGTTGATGATGTTACCGCTTATAAATGTAAAAAAAACGTGCACTCGACGGGCGAGGTCTGTCGCCCGGGTAATCAATATAGGCTTTGTTGCTTGTACCGGGTCCGTAGTGAGTTCGTGGACGTCTTCAAAGTTGCACGAGCTCACATATACAAGGTCGTATTCGTCCTGAAGTAAATAGCGGGTGATTTGCGCGATAGCTCCTGGAACGATGACATCGTCATCGCCAACAATCCAAACGTATTTTCCGCGCGCCAACTCAAAACATTGAAGGAAGTTCCGATCTGCCCCGATATTCTCGATGTTCCGCTGATAGCGAAGAGGAACTCCGTCCCGTAGTTTCTCTTGGACTAGTGTCTGAGTTTCGTCAGATGAATTATTATCCGAAATTAAGATCTCAATATTCGGCATGGTGCGGACTTGCTCGGAAATACAATCGAGAAGGACTGACAAACAAGCAGCTCGATTATATGTTGGTATTGCTATCGTAAGCAGAGGGGGCTGGGATCGATCTTCGGAAGCTGGCATGCTCGGACTTATTCTATGCGGATTGTTGCGACAGATAACGCACTAACATTTAATAGCCTATTACCCAAAGGCATATTCTAGGAGATTAGCGCAAAATCCGCGTCAATGGCATGATGGAGTGAACCAATACGTGTATTCTTGTCCCCAAATCATGCACCTCATTCGAGTGCTGGATTCACCAGAATGAACGCGTTCATCGCTGTGCAGTTTATATTTTGCAGAAGTGTATGTTGTCCTGCAGGCACAGCGGAATCGAAGGTACCCATGCAGACTTGCAGAAACTGCGGATCGCAAGATGTAAAAGATGTGGGTCTAAAGGGAGAAATAGCTCCCTTTTTTCTGAAGCGAGTAGTTGGTATTGAACTTGGGCCAGATGGTGCGGTGCATCCTGTAAAGAAGCTGTTGCGAGCAACCCCGTTTCTTCCGCACGGCTTGCTTCGGAAAGTTTATAGAACTGCCGCATTGATCGATTTACAGATATGTCGGCAATGTCGCTTCGTTCAAACCAAGAATCCGTTTTCGGCGGAGATGCTGGGTGAACTGTACCGCGACTATCGATCAGATTCATACAACTCGGAGCGGATCCGCTATGAACCGGAGTATGAAGCCGTTGCTGCCCAAGTTGGCAAGGACGACGAGGCCAGTGTTCGCGTCGGGACATTAACCGCATGGCTTAGAGACAAAATCGATCTAACTCGCGAACTTTCGATGCTTGACTACGGCGGCGCGGATGGAAGGTTCCTGCCGAAGCTACCAGGAACAAAATACGTGTATGAAATCTCCGACATGACACCAGTTGAAGGTGTCACCAGGATAAGGAATGCCGACGAGCTGAGTACGTATTCCTACGTGCAGGTGGCGCACGTGCTGGAACACGTTCCGGATCCACTGGAAATGGTCAAAACTGTTGCGAACAGTATTTGCAAATCTGGTTATCTATATATTGAGGTTCCCGAAGATATCGATCGCGAAAAGATCGATCGCTTACTCCAAGGTGAAAACCTTCATATACCTATCCACGAACATATCAATTTTTACAATCTTGAAGCTGTTCGCCGAGTTGTCGAAGCTGTGGGGCTTCAGCTCATTGCGGTTCAGGCTGATCGCCTGAATCTGGGATGGGCGAATACCACCATTTTGCGGGGACTCGGACGGAAGCCTTAGATTGTCGATTTCGTATTGAATCGACACTACTGTTTCTCCACCAAAGTTGCTCTTCCTGTTTTAAAATCTGATGCAAATGCATCCTGCATCTCGTGGGGAGAGAAATGCTGCATCATATTCGTCCTTACAAGCTGTTCACGTCGCTGAACGGCAATAGCAACAACCTGGTGCGACTCCCAATTCCGAAGCGGCGGGGCATTGGTGGGCTGTCGCTGCTGGAAACCTTCTCTGTCATAGCTGCTGTCAAATTGGTCAAGGCGGAGCGCCTTTTGAGATCGGAACATACATGGGCACTACCACGCTGAACCTAGCCATGAACGTTGGTGACGGCACCGAGATTCTCACGCTCGATATGGACGAGAACGATGCTGCGGCAGCCGATCAGCATCCTGCTGACAGTGAGCTAACCCGAACTCATCTGTCTGCGCAGAAAGCGCTGGATTTCCACGAGACACGTTATGCGTCCAAGATTAAAACTTTGACGGGAGACTCAACGAAGTTCGATTTTTCGCCGTGGAAAGGCTCCGTCGATTTGGTCTTTATCGATGGTGGCCACGACTTCGCGACGGTGAAATCGGATACGGAGAACGCTTTCCGACTGATGAGACCCGATCGCCTTTCTTGCGTCATGTGGCATGACTATCGCAATCCTCTATAAAGCGGCCTGACCTTCTACCTGGAAGAACTCGCGAGAAACATGGAGATCTTCCATATCGAAGACACAATGCTATGTGCGTGGTTCAATGATCCAGAGCAGGTAGTGGTGTCGGAGATTTTGAAAGCGGCGTAGAAATTTAGGTGAGGACGGTTGCGTCATCGCGTTCAGCTATAGGATTTCTGAATCAGCTCGGCCTGAATGGAAGGGGCAGCCTCGATTTGGTGCCATAGCTTCCGTTTCCTCTGGAAGATGATCGTCGCGACAACAGGACTAAATGTTCCCAGCGCAAGGAAATACCACAGCACAACTGCACTCACCGTGCTGAAGCGCGCCAGTAAGTAGGTGCCGGCACCCATCAGAATCGAGAAGACAAGACCGGAGATCAGGAACGGTTCTGCTTTGTGAGCCCTGAGATACACCGCTTCACAAAAGACGAGGTGATTCATCACTGAAACGAGCAGCAACAGGCCTAAAGCCCAGGGAGGCAAAACGCGGCCGGCGAGGTTTGGTGCAAAATGAGTACAAGCCAGCAATCCACCAAAGACGAGAATTGCTGCAAACACCAGCAGAGCGAGTGACTGTTTCATCGTTCGGAAAAAGATGTGATCGAGTTCTTCGAAGCGCCGTTGTGCTATCAAAGTTCCGAACGGCGATGCCTTAGTATTCATCCAGGCCATGGCTACGGTTCCCAGCGCGTTTGCGATCGTCAATGACATTCCTATCTTGCCGGCAATGATCGGCCCCTGGAATCGGAAGAGGACTGGGTTGAGGATCTGAAAAACGAAGTACCCTCCCAGCCAGCTAATGGCAATGCGCCATTGGAACGGCCATATTTCATGCGCCCAACTTACTCGATGCAGTCCCACCTTGAATTTTGCCAGATGAATGAGAAGACGCCGTCTTCGGAACAACCAGATTGATCCCGCCAGCACCATCCCACACAACGTGCCGGGCGGGCCGAACAGCGGATGATGGCTGAGGATGGCAGACCACGCCAACAAAGATCCAAGCATACCCTGCCCGAGTCGCATGCGTGCGACCTGCGAGATCAGACCACATCCTTCCAGGAAAGAGAAAATGGGGTCGATCACCAGGTTCAGCGATGCTGCGATCACAAGCACGCACCACGGTGCTCGCCAGCCTGTCACCGAAACAGCATGATGGCTGGTTTCAAAAAATCGAAAGCCTGCGGGAATCAGCGTGCATGCCATGATCAGCGACATCACGGAATACCAGCGCAATGCCGTTTGGAAGACCGAAGCAAGGCGGGCATGCGCGACGTCATCGCCCTGGACATCTCCAGTTTCCGAGATGACCAATTTCGCGCGTTCGTGGCTGGCCATCTGCAAAATCACGAGACAGAAGCCAAGTTCGAAGAAGATCTGGAGCGCAACCAGGCTGAGGAAGGTGTAGTAGTAGCCCTGCTCCGTGGGAGAGACAAATCTTGCAATCAGCAGGAGCGTAACCACTCCTGCGGACATCGACCACGCTCTTGCGAGTACCGTGAAAGCAATGGCGCGGTCGATGCCGAGCACATGCTTAATGCGTTTGAGGAGTGGATTCGATGATAGGCGCTGGATCAAAGCGTGTGGGTCCCCAAGTCTTAAGTACTCTCTTATAAAGTGGTGCTACGGGCCATGAGTTCCTGGTACGCGTTGATCTGCCGAGATGTGAATTCGCGCATATCGCAACCTTGTTGCCGGGCTCGAAACCAGTCGATCACCCAGGAAATCGTGCTTTCCAGTTTAAGCCTCGGACGCCATCCAAGCATCAAGCGGGCCTTGCTGGCATCCAGCTTCAGGTAAGTCGCTTCGTGCTCAACTGGCTTCTCATCCCGTGTCCAGCTAGCGCCATCTCCCCACTGCGAGGCCATGGCATCAGCTATCTGAGCCACAGTCCAAGCTTCGTCGTCCGACGGCCCGAAATTCCATGCGGTTGCGCATTGTCGCTCACCATTTAGAAGCCGTTGGCCCAAAAGCAGATAACCGGCTAGGGGATCCAAGACATGTTGCCATGGGCGTATTGCGCCGGGATAGCGGATCAAAACTGCTCGGCCACTGGAAAATCCACGAACCAAGTCGGGAATCAAGCGATCCTCTGACCAATCTCCGCCGCCGACAACATTTCCCGCGCGAGCCGTCGCAACACCGACACCACGATCTGAAGCAGAGTCCGATGAAAAAAACGACTGACGATACGACGCCGTTAGAATTTCCGCGCAGGCTTTGCTGCTGCTGTAGGGGTCGTAGCCTCCCAGAGGGTCCTGTTCTCGATAGCCCCAGACCCACTCGCGGTTCTCATAACATTTGTCCGTGGTGATCACAACCACCGCTTTTACCGACGGAGTCGCCCTGACTGCTTCCAGAACGTGCGCGGTTCCGATGATGTTCGTGGCATACGTCCCGACTGGGTCAGTATAGGAACGGCGAACGAGAGGCTGAGCAGCCAGATGAAACACAACATCTGGTGAAAATTCCTTCATTGAATGAATGAGTTTTGTCAAATCACCGACGTCGCCGCGAACATCATCAACAAGTTCTTGCAGCCGCAACTCGCCGAATAAATTCGGATTCGTTGGTGGGTCGAGTGCGTAGCCTCGAACGGTTGAGCCCATACGCCTAAGCCACAGCGAAAGCCATCCACCCTTGAAGCCGGTGTGGCCGGTTAGGAACACTCTGCGGCCTTTCCAGAGCGAAGCGTCTACCAGGTTTTCCAAGGCGCCCTTCCAGATTGCCAGAACTCTTCGAGGTGATGCCTGTCGCGTAGGGTATCCATAGGCTGCCAGAATCCTCGGTGCATGTACGACTGCAGCTGACCTTGCTTCGCCAAATGCTCTAGCGGTTCTTGTTCCCACATGGTGTGCGGTCCGTCGATATAGGACAAGACTTTGGTTGAAAGCACGAAGAAACCACCATTGATCCAGCCGCCTTCCTCAAGCGGTTTCTCATTGAACGCTGTGACTCGGGTACCATCCAGTTGCAATCGACCAAAACGGGCTTTCGGTTGGACTGCAGTAACGGTCGCCAAGCAACCGTGAGATTTGTGAAACGCTATGGAGTCCCTTATATTCACGTCGGCGACGCCGTCACCATAGGTAAGGCAAAAAGTATCCGAGCCGGAAAGGTATTTCTCAACCGCCTTAATCCGGCCACCGGTTCCCGTGTCGTCGCCGGTGTCGACCAGCGTGACGTGCCATGGTTCAGTTGTCTGCCCGTGAACCTCGACCCGATTCTCAGCCATGTGAAAAGTAGCGTCTGAAGTGTGGAGGAAGTAATTGGCGAAGAACTCCTTAATTATGTATCCCTTATACCCTAGGCAAACCACAAAGTCGTTAATACCGTGAGATGAATAAATTTTCAGAATGTGCCACAGGATGGGCTTGCCGCCGATTTCCACCATCGGCTTCGGTTTGACCGCAGTTTCCTCGCTCAGACGGGTTCCAAGTCCACCCGCCAGGATTACGGTTTTCATCGTATGAGCCTTGAATATTGCTGCCGCACTCAATCCAGCCGGGCTCAGGAATCAAGTTTATACAACGCCGGCACACGGAGTTCGATAAGATGTTGTAGTCGAACTCCTGATTTAGGTCGAGGCTGTTTAAGCTTACCAGAGATGCCGGTTTAGCTGGCTTGATGCCTTGAATACTTGGAAGACTGAAAGGCATCGGGTCTTGTCAGGAAGGTTTTCCATTTAGGTGATGGTAGATGCGTGAAAACGCCGAGCGACTTCGGCAACAAGTACTGGAACTGACTGCGCAGTATTTTCAAGAAGCTTTTCCCTCCACAGAGTTTCAGCCGGGCGCTTCTCCTGTTCCAGTATCAGGCAAGGTCATAACCGAAGATGACGTGCAAGCGGTCGTGGAATCCGCTCTTGATGCATGGTTTACCACCGGCCGATTTGCGCGTGACTTTGAACGCGAACTGGCAAGATTTCTCGGCATTCGCTCCGTGTCACTAGTAAACTCCGGTTCTTCTGCAAATCTTGTTGCAGTTTCCTGTCTCACGTCACCGAAGCTGGGCGATCGGCGATTACGTCCGGGAGACGAAGTTATCACCGTCGCAGCCGGATTCCCCACGACAGTCAATCCAATCATCCAGAACGGCCTGGTGCCCGTATTTCTTGATGTTGTTGTGCCTACGTACCAGGTTGATGTCACGCAATTAGACGCTGCACTTAGCCCACGAACGCGGGCAATCATTGTTGCCCATACCTTAGGAAACCCTTTTGACTTGGACGTGGTGGCGGAATTCGCAAAACGCCATAAACTTTGGTTTATCGAGGATTGCTGCGACGCCCTAGGCTCTACCTATAAGGGCAAATATGTTGGGACATTCGGAGACTTGGCCACGATCAGTTTCTACCCCGCACACCACATCACTATGGGAGAGGGCGGCGCGGTCCTGACA
This sequence comes from Terriglobia bacterium, assembly GCA_021324365.1. Classification (GTDB taxonomy): domain Bacteria; phylum Acidobacteriota; class Terriglobia; order Terriglobales; family Acidobacteriaceae; genus JAJPJE01. Next base: position 17,118 of record JAJPJE010000037.1, read on the forward strand.
AATTCTCCACTGTTGCAGACGCTAGCCGATTCCTTTCGTGACTGGGGCCGCGACTGCTGGTGCGAGCCTGGAAAAGACAATACTTGTGGCAAGCGTTTCAGCTGGCATCTGGGACAGCTCCCCTGCGGATACGATCACAAATATACGTACTCGCACATCGGGTACAACCTGAAGCCCACCGACATGCAGGCCGCGTTAGGGTTGTCGCAGATCAAGAAACTGCCGGGGTTCATCGAAGCGCGTCGCCGGAATTTCCGGTACTTGTCAGAAAAGCTGGAACCGCTTTCTGATGTGCTCATTCTGCCCGAGGCGACATTAAACTCCGATCCCAGCTGGTTCGGGTATCCCATCGCTGTACGCGAAGACGCTGGGTTTACTCGCGATCAGTTGACGAGCCAACTGGAAGCCCAGAAGATCGGAACGCGGTTGCTGTTTGGTGGTAATCTCGTGCGCCAGCCCGCCTACAGCGAAGTGCAGTACCGAACGATTGGCAATCTCGCGAATGCCGATTTCGTGATGAACAACGTGTTTTGGGTCGGTGTTTATCCGGGATTGACACGACCGATGCTCGATCACATTGTTCGCGTCATCGTTGACTTTGTTGAGCAGAAGAAGATCAGGCCTTCCCGGGCGGCCCAGGTTTCGACCAGATGAAGGTAAAACTCTCAGATTACATCGTCAGCCGGCTTCAAGAATGGGGTGCGCGCCACGTCTTCCTGGTAACTGGCGGCGGGGCCATGCACCTGAACGATTCCTTCGGCAAGGCCGCGAAAATGAAGTACGTCTGCACTCATCACGAGCAGGCAGCCGCTATTGCCGCCGAAGGCTATGCCCGGATTACCGGGACGCCTGGTGTTTTGAATGTAACCACGGGTCCCGGCGGTATCAACGCTCTGAACGGAGTTTTCGGCGCCTGGACCGACTCGATTCCCATGCTTATTCTCTCCGGGCAAGTCAAGCGGGAAACATGCATGGCAACCTACGGCAGGTCCGATCTGCGGCAACTGGGAGATCAGGAAGTCGACATCATCCGTATGGTGAAGGGAATTACCAAATACAGCGCCTTCGTGGATGATCCTAATTCCATTGCATATCACCTCGAGCGTGCCTGGCATTTAGCGCAAACCAGTCGCCCGGGTCCGTGTTGGCTCGATATACCCATTGACGTTCAATCGGCACAAATCGAACCGGAAGAACTCAAGCATTATGACCCTGCCGAGGATGATCTCCGCTGGGATTCCTCCGAAGTTGCCGACCGAGTGCACGATGTCCTGAAGAGAATAGCTGCCGCGGAACGACCCGTAATTTTGGCAGGAACTGGTGTTCGACTTGCGAACGCTCTTCCGGAATTCGAGCAGGTCATTCGAGCACTACGCATCCCCGTTACTACTGCTTGGACCCACGACCTCATCGCTTCCGACGATGAGTTGTTCTGCGGACGTCCGGGTACGATCGGCGAAAGGGCCGGCAACTTCACTGTGCAGAATGCTGACCTTGTGCTGGTGCTGGGCTCAAGGCTCAATATTCGACAGATCAGTTACAACTGGGCGTCATTTGCACGCAATGCTTTTAAGATTCAGGTCGATGTCGACGCCGCCGAGCTCGACAAGCCGACGGTCAAGCCTGAGTTGGCGATCCATTGCCACCTGAAACTGTTTCTTTCCGAGATGGCCGAGCAGTTAACTTCCAGCTCTGCTGGCGTCGCGTCTCACGAGGAGTGGTTATCTTGGTGCAAGGACCGGCGCCGGAAATATCCCGTCGTTCGGCCGGAGCAGAGAGCCTGCCGCGACAAAGTGAACCCTTATGCTTTCGTCGAGAGCTTGTTTGCCAATCTTCGGAGCGATGATGTCGTCGTCTGTGGCAACGCCAGTGCATGCATTGTGCCTTTCCAGGCAGGCTCGATCAAGAAAGGGCAGCGGCTGATTTCAAATTCCGGTTCTGCTTCGATGGGATACGATCTTCCGGCCGCTGTCGGTGCCGCAGTCGCCCGAGGCGGCGGTCGCGTCATCTGTCTGGCCGGCGATGGCAGCCTGCAGATGAACATCCAGGAACTGCAGACTTTATTCCATCACCAGCTGCCGGTGAAGCTCTTCGTGCTTAATAACGGCGGATACCTTTCGATACGCGCGACCCAGACCGGATTCTTCGGCCGCCTGGTGGGTGAGAGCTCCGCCAGCGGCGTCTCCTTTCCATCTGCAATACGGCTCGCGGCGGCATATGGGATAGCAAGCCAAGAGGTCAAGGGAATGGCGGATCTGCCGCAGGTTTGGTCTGAGTTGGACAAACCAGGACCTTCGATCATTGAAGTTCATCTCGACCCGAAGCAGGAGTTCGAACCCCGCATCCGCTCGCGGCAATTGCCCGATGGCAGAATCGTGTCTCCGAATCTGGAGGACATGTATCCGTTCCTGTCCCCAGAGGAGTTGGCATCGAACATGATTACCGAAGCTGAGAAGGTCGTTTGATGCAGTCCTGCACTCCTTCCGCCGAGTCGTTCTTCTTCGACCTTGACGGCACTTTGGTCGATTCGTTGCCCGGAATCAGCTTTTCGGTTCAACAGGCGTTGCGCAGTGTCGGGCGAGACATGGACGGGCAACTGGAGGTCCTGATCGGGCCGCCAATCCAGGACATATTGCGAAGACTGCTTGGAAACGGAGCAGGATCACAATTGGACAGGGTAGAAGCAGAGTTTCGAAAAAGCTATGATTCAGAAGGTTGGAAACGGAGTTACCTCTACCCAGGTGTGCAATCCACGCTAAAACAGTTGAAGGCTGACGGAACGCGATTGTTTGTATTTACAAATAAACCCGCGCAGGTAACCAAGGCTATTTTGAATGCGACGAACGTTGCATCGCACTTCGATGCAGTGTTAACTCGTGACTCCCGCAAGCCGCCTTTTGAGAACAAAGGACTAATGCTTACGCACTTAGTCGAAGAGTTTGGGGTTGATCGGCAGTCCTCCATTGTAATTGGAGACAGCCCCGAGGATTTTCATGCCGCCATTGCGGCCGAAATTCCATTTTGCTTTGCAACGTACGGGTACGGCAGGTTACATGACCACCAGAGCTCAGCTTGTGCGTGGCAGATTGATTGTTTCAACGATGTGCTCTCAATCACAAATGAGGAATGCAGATGATTTCTAGAGACATATTCGAAGACCTTTTTGTATTGGAGATGGCCAACAACCATTGGGGAAAGCTTGACCGGGGGCTTCGAATCATCTCCGAGTTTTCCAAGATCGTTCGCTTTAACAACGTGCGCGCAGCCATTAAGCTGCAATTGAGAGACGTCGATCATTTCATTCATCGCGACTTCCGGGACCGGACGGACATTCGCTATATCAAGAAGACCCTTGATACGCGCCTTTCCGACGAGGACATGGCAATACTCGCAAAGTCTATTCGCGAATCCGGTTGCATCACCATGGCCACCCCTTTCGACGAGAAGTCCGTCGACTTGTGTGTGGAACTGGGCATTCAGATCATCAAGATCGCCAGCTCGGATCTGAATGACTGGGTGCTGATCGAGAAGATTGCCAAGACGCGGCGTCCTTGTATCGTCTCCACCGGCGGGTCTTCGCTGAAGGACTTGGATGACCTGGTCACATTCTTCGCCAACAGAAACATTCCGCTCGCGATCAATCATTGCGTCTCCGTGTATCCGTCGGAAGACTCCGAACTGGAGATGAATCAGATTGACTTTCTGAAGGGGCGTTATCCGGATCACACCATCGGGTTCTCGACACATGAGTACAACGATTGGACCTCATCGATGTTGATCGCCTACGCCAAAGGTGCGCGCACCTTCGAACGGCACATCGACATTGACGATGACGGAACTCCGGTTTCTCCCTACTGTTCAGTTCCTGAACAGATCGATCGCTGGTTTAAAGCTTTCCAGAAAGCAAAGGAGATGTGCGGAGCGCCGGGAACTCAGAAACGAAATCCGCCCCGCAAAGAGATCGAATATCTTGACGCCCTGGTGAGAGGTGTCTATGCAGCCCGTGACCTTCCTGAGGGACACGCTCTCGGTGACGACGATGTCTATTTGGCCATACCTCTGCAACGGGGCCAGTTGTCATGCAGGGAATTGATGAGGGGCGAGGTCTTGTTACGGCCAATCTCCAAAGACCAGCCGGTTCTCATTGACGACGTAGACAGCCCGTATGCCTACAATCCTTCTCTGAAGAAACTCATTTACAACCGCGGTTTAGCGGTTGACCAGAAGGCGAAGAAAGATTCTGACAAGAAGAGTGACGCAATTGCGACCTAAGCCTCACTTCGTAGCGGAGAAGTCGATGCCTGAGCTTCCGTCCGAAGATCTCGATCTCATCTGTGCCGCGACTCGGCACCTTTGGGAGGAAGCTCGCGGGCACCGATTCTTTTTTACCGGCGGTACCGGATTCTTCGGTATTTGGTTGCTGGAGAGCTTCCTGGAGGCAAATCGTAGGTTCAAGCTTAATGCTGAAGCTGTGGTTCTTACCCGTGATCCCGAACGTTTTTTCCGCAAATGCCCGCATTTGAAGGACAATTCGGTTCTAAGCTTTCATACCGGTGACGTTCGGTCTTTCGATTTTCCTTCAGGTCGTTTTGAATACGTGATTCATGCCGCGACCGAGGCCAGCGCCAAGCTGTCCTCCGAGCAGCCGCTGGAAATGCTGTCGACAATTCTCGACGGCACAAAGCGAACGTTGGAGTTTGCACGGCATTGCGGTGCTAGAAAGTTTCTCTTAACCAGCTCGGGTGCGGTGTATGGCCCTCAACCGCCAGACATCTCGCACATTGAAGAGGCCTATATCGGAGCGCCCGATTGTCTTGATCCGGCATCGGTGTATGGAGAAGGGAAGCGAACGGCCGAGTTGATGTGCGTCTTGTATTCGAAGTACTTTGAAGTCAAAATCGCCCGCTGTTTTGCCTTCGTAGGTCCACATTTACCACTGGACGCTCACTTCGCGATCGGAAACTTTATTCGCGATGCATTGGCCGGCGGACCGATAGTCATCAAAGGCGACGGAACACCCAAAAGATCGTATTTGTATGCAGCCGATCTCGCGATCTGGCTGTGGACTGTCCTGTTTTTGGGCAAGTCTTGCCGCCCCTATAACGTCGGCTCAGCCGAGGCGATCAGCATTGGCGAACTTGCACATTTAGTCCGACGGTCCATCGCACCGAATGTGGATGTGAGCATTTCGGGCAACACTACCTTTGTATCACCTTTGACGCAATACCTGCCTGAGATCCGGAGAGCCGAAGAGGAACTGGGTCTTTCACAGCGGATAGCTCTGTCTGAAGCTCTCGCTAAAACTGCGGGGTGGCACTGTGCCTGCGAACGAGTTACGCCAGGTTCAACATCACCGAGCTTTTAGCTACCGGCACACAAATAAGTAAACCTATCATTGGCAGCGCCCGTCACGGTGAATTTTGAGCCGCTCTCGGGAGAATAGGTGATTACTCGTGGGCTGCTCACATCCTGTACTGTACACACGTATGATTGGCTACTTTCGAAGGCTGATCCTGCGGCGAGATTCACTGTGAGCTTTCCGCTGCTCAAGAGTTTGGCCCTTCCAGTCGTTATGTGTGATTTTTGTAGTTGTTTTCCGCTCGCAGAAAACACCAGCGAGTTGAGAAATTCAACATGTGAATTACCACTTCGGTCGAGCATGAAGCTATGTTCAGCAGTGTCACGGTTCTGACCAATGACTAGCCGACTGTCCGGATGATCCGTTGCAATTCGTAAAGAGGTACGTCCAAAGAAAAAATTGCCTCTGTACTCACCCGTCGTAAGCTTTGCGTCGTTATAGATGTTTATTTGTGAGGAGAAGTATGAATTCGTTATGTTGAATTCTCGCGCATAGGAGCCTGTCAATCTAATATCAGCTCCTCTACCATCGGTAGATGCTGTGCAGTTACCCTCAAAATAGCCATCAGTTATTGAACCTGAAGTAGTGCCAGTCGCGTAGAAGCCTGCACAGTTGTCTATGGAATATTTGATGCCGTTATACTCAATATTTGGATTGATCCAGGAGTTGGCTGCAGACAGTAATCTGCGGTTCGAGTTGTTCCAGTACACACCATACTGGCCGTTGTATGCCGAGCGTATATGTACGAACAAATTGTCGTGCTGCACAGCTGGCGAAGAAATGTACCAGCCGTTTGCGGTGTTCGCCTCTGAGAAAACAAAGTCAAACTCGCTCCAAATCATTCGGCCAAGTATGCTGACTCCATTTCGAAAACCAGATATGTAAACTCTCCGTATCGAATGGCGATCATTTGGTTGATCGATATCAAGTCGGCCTTTGATGACCAATCCGTCCACGTTATATCTCTGGGGATTATGTAAAGATAAGTCCGAAATGTTTACGTGATTAATTCCCGTTACTCCCGAGGACGTAGCATCGATTGCAATCACAGGCAGCTTGTCTGATCGCGGCGCAACATTGGTGCAATCCCGCCCGCCACCTATGATGCTTACATTGCTCCTCGTTATGGAGATGTTGTCATAGTAAGTTCCACAAGGCACGAACACGATGACTGGCTCCTTGCCGGCGTCCGCAATGGCATTGGTTATTGAGGGTGGAGGAAACTGATCCGCAAAGCGTACTCCGTGCGCGGTTCGGGTAGAATCCGCAGAAGCAACCCTGGCACTTTGAAGAATCAAAGTCGGATTCTCGGCAACTAGCAGAGTCGCCGTATGAAAAGTCATTGCTGTAGAAAGCAGAATTGAGAATAGTGCCTTCATGGAGCCTCCGGAAAATAGTTCTGTTGCCCTCAATCGGGTACCAGCCTTCGTAGGGAGTCTAAGCTGCTGAGCAATACGAGGGTGCGGCTTATCGCGCACTCATTTCGGAAGGCAGGTGAGCGTCGGGACCGAAGTTTACACAGACATTTCGCTTGCTGGGTAGCTGTTCCGAGGAGATCCTCATGAGCTCGCAGTAGGCGTCCGTTATTCTCTCCCAATTGTAGAGGGTGCGAGCGCGGTCCGCGTTGCGAACTCTGTGAACGTCGTCACTTACCGAACCGCCATCGAGGGCGATCAGTTGCTTTGACAACTCTTGCGATGATTGAAAGAATAATCCTGAATCCCCCAGCACTTCGCGGTTAAAGATATTGTCATGAGCTAGCACAACGTTGCCGCAGGCCATCGCTTCCAGCAAGCTAGGATTGGTCCCTCCAACGCTATGTCCGTGGATATAGGCACGGCAATATCGCCTCATGCTGGCTAGCTTAAGTTTGTCATAGACGGTTCCAACGAATCTTATTCGTGAACTCTCATGACGCAGCAAGTTCCGGACGTAACTGGTGGGAGTGTTTCGATCCCCCACAACAATCAAAGACCGTGCAATGCCTGATTGCGCGAATCCCTCGACGATTTCTGAAATGTGATTCTCTGGTTCTAATCGGCAAACGACCAGGTAGTATTCGCCCTTACTAACCTCGAACTCGGTCAGGCATTCCACATCGAACTGAGTTGGTATTTCGGCTCCATAGGGAATCACGTCGCAGATAGGCAAGCGTGAGTACCGTGACTCAAGATTTGCTTTCATTGCGCTTGCGTCGGCGATAATCCTGTTTGGTGTCAGTGTTGCAATCGCTTCTGACGCTCGAAGGTACAGTCGCGCAATTGCGTTCCATTTTGTCCTGGTCCATTCAAGCCCGTCCATGTTGATCCAGAGTTGAGTGCCATACAGTCTTGGTAGCCAACAAAAAAAGGAAGCTCCGTAGCCCAGCATGTAAACGAAATCAAAGCCCTTTCGCACGCGCCACAACGACGTAAGATCGAACCGAATCGTGCTTAGCGCCCCCCAGGGGGATGCCTTTACATACTCGAGTTGGACTCCTCGGTATGAAGTGGGATTATGTTGGCTGAGTTCACAAAAAACCGTCACAGAGTGGCCACGCCGGACCAACCTGGTCGCAAGTTCCTCGGCGAAGGTTTCAAATCCCCCATACCTGGCGGGAATACCACGGCTTCCCAAAATCGCGAGTTTCATTCTGATGTGAGGTTTCCAGTCGTTTTTTGGGAAACGTATTCCCTCTGCGACCTCCCAAGCATCTCCAGATAAGCCAGTCGTACCTGCTGCGCTGCAACATTCCAATTAAACTGCTCGGCGCGTTGCAAGCCAGATGTCACCAGCTTCTTCCGAAGATCTCCGTCCCTAAGAAGACGCATTATCGCATCAGCGATCGATGACGAATCCGACGGCTCGGCGAGCAACACGGCATCTCCTCCAATCTCTGGCAGGCAAGTCGTATTCGAAGTGACTACAGGCACTCCGGAGGCCATTGCTTCAACTACTGGCATCCCAAAGCCTTCTGCCCAAGTAGGATACACAAAAAGCGCTGCGTCCCGATACAAAACCGAAAGGATATCGTCTGTCACGGCGGAGAGAAACTTCACATCGGATTGCGGCAACTCCTTGCTGATTGCAAAGATCTGTTCAAATCCGAAATCGCTCTGGCCGACGATCACAAGTTTCGGACGTGGTTGCGGAAGTTGCGCATAGGCTCGAAGCAGATTTACGTGATTTTTCCTTGGTTCTAGACGTCCAACCGTCAAGATATATGACTTCGATTTCAATCCGTAAGCCGAGAGCAAGTCCTGTCCTGCTTGTCCCGGGAAAAAACGTGACCTATTCACGCCGTTATAGATTACGGTGATATGAGAAGGGTCGATGCAGTATCGTCGACTTATTTCCGTTCGCGAGAAATCGCTCACGGTGAAAATGTGCTGACTCCTACGCGCTGAGTGCCGGATAAGAGCTTTCGATCGAAATCTAAAAAATCGACTGAAGTACTCCGGATGGCTCTCGAACAGAATGTCATGAACGGTAACTGTTGTTCGGCATTTGCAAATAGGCGGCGAAACGTACTGCGTATGCAGGAGATCAAGTCGATCGTATACGGCCATGCGGGGTAAATCGTATAGCAGTCGAACAGCGGAGCTTCTCTTGCTTATCCTGCGAAGCTTCACATTCGGGAGCTGAAACTGGGAATGATTTCGCAGCAGAGTCTCGGGATTGCCGCAATACGCGACGAAATTCAATTCGGGAGTAATCGCCATTACGCGCGAAAATAGCTCTAGGCAGTGCGTACGAGAACCTTGGTACATCCCATCGACGACGTGCAAGTCGACTCCGACAGTGGGCTTCCCCTCCGCACCTCTATGCATTTTAAGTATCTGATAAGACAATTTCCGTTCTTCTATTAGTTCAATGATTTGCCGGCCAAGCTACGTGCAAGAACATGAGAAGGAGCGAAGCTGCCGGATCGTCGCAAGCCATCTGATGACAACCGTTCATAAAACGTCAGCTTCGAGACTGTCTTTCAGGGCTGGGATGTGTCACGTACCATCCCTAACGCGTGTGATAAGGTTACTTACTTCCTACTGGTTTCGATGCCCGAATCATTTTAGCCGAGATGGCGAAAGGTTTATACTTAGGCAACGCCGTGTGCCCTTTTAGGCAATGCTTCAACAAGGCTGCAGCCGCCAAAGTTAGCCACTCGTCGGGTAGCCGTGCATTGTGCTACGGGACTACCAATGGGAACTTGAAACGCAGCGTATGTCTACTACTGAAACCGAAGCCTTAAGGTCCGCTCCGCACTTAGACTCGTCCGAGGAGCCACAGCGCCAGTTCACCAGAGAAGATGAGAGCTCTCTTCTGGAAATTCTCATCCTGTTTGCGAGACGTAAGAGGTTCATTGCATCATTCACCGGCATCTCTTTAGTGCTCGTCAGTATCGTCTCCTTGATCATTCCCAACTCATATACGGCAACGACCTTGGTATTACCTCCCCAGAGTACCGGCGGGGCCTCGGCACTCATGGCACAACTTAGTAACAATCCGCTTGCGGCGCTGGCAGGCAAGGATCTCGGACTAAAGAACCCGGCGGACATGTATGTTGCGATGTTAAAAAGCCAGAGGGTGGAGAACGCCATTGTCGAGCGGTTTGACCTCATGCGCTCCTACCATGCGAAATGGGTGTCCGATGCACGAAAAGCATTGGAGTCGCACTCGACAATCGAGAGCAATCCAAAGGATGGCCTGATACATATTTCGGTCGAAGATAAGAATGCTAAGCGCTCGGCTGAAATGGCGAACGCATTCGTGGAGGAATTCAAGAAGCTTTCTGCAACCTTGGCCGTGACGGAAGCCGCGCAACGGCGCTTATTCTTCGAAGAACAAATGGAGCAGGCGAAGGCAAACCTCAATGCTTCGGAGGAGCAGCTGAAGCTGATTGAAACAAAAACTGGCCTGATCCAATTGGACAGCCAAGCCAGAGCGGTTATCGAATCTGTCGCCGCATTACGAGGTCAGATCGCGGCGAAGGAGGTGCAGATTGATACAATGCGTTCGTTTGCTGCCGATCAGAATGCTGAACTTCGGCTTGCGGAGCAACAGTTGTTGGGGTTGAAAGAACAACTGGCGAAAATGGGAGGCGGTTTGGAAGGTAGTAGCACAGACTTGCTTCTTCCCAAAGGCCGCGTCCCGGAGGCCGGTCTTGAGTATCTCCGAACATTGCGCACCGTCAAGTACAACGAAGCAATTTTCGAGTTTCTGGCGAAACAGCTTGAACTTGCAAAAATAGACGAAGCGAAGCAGGGGTCGATCATACAAGTAGTAGATCCCGCAATCATCCCGGACAAGAGATCATTTCCTAAGCGCACTATCATGGTCTTGGTAGGCGGTTTGTGTGCATTCATCCTTAGCCTTGTGTTGGTGTTTGCAGAAGATGCATGGAGTCGCTTGCGTGAGAGGCCGGAAGAACGCGAACGCCTGCAAGTACTAAAGGCAGAACTCTTAGGAAAGGCGCATTCTGGTGACTTCAGCAATTTGGCGAGGTGAATTGACTGAAGCTGACACGGATAAGAGAACGCATAAAACTTCTGTATAAAGCCAATGGCGCTCTATTCACTCTTATGTGCCTTGGAGGTGAACTCCGCCGCTGGTTGGTGGGGTCGGCACTACGCCTCAAATTCAGCAATCGCATTAGCGTTGGACGGCACCCGATTTTAAGAGGAACGAATTTCATACAATTCGGGAGACGCTTCCGAGCAGGTGATTTCCTCTGGATTGAGGCCCTTGCGGAAGATTCTGCGGAGATTGCTCCAACTATCATCATCAAGGATGATGTAAATGCAAGCCAGTTTGTTCACATTGCAGCCACTCACTACGTCGAGATTGGCAACGGTGTTCTCCTCGGTAGTAAGGTCATCATCACAGACCATAATCATGGTTCGTACAAAGGTGAAGCGCAGAGCAGTCCAGAGATAAAGCCGACCGATAGACCCTTAAGCCGTGGTTTGCGCACAATAGTCGGAGATAGAGTATGGCTGGGCGATGGTGTAGTCGTATCGCCAGGCGCAAAAATAGGGCAAGGATCGGTCATTGGAGCGAACTCTGTCGTTGTCGGCGAACTGCCGGAGAACTGTCTCGCCATAGGCACTCCGGCCAGAGTTATTAAGAGATTTCAGCCGGAATTGGGCCGTTGGATGAAGTTGCCATGACAAGCTGTGCGGCGTGCACAATCGTATCTGCTAACTACTTTCCGTTCGCTAGAACCCTCGCTGAATCCTACGCGAAATTTCGTCCCGTTGACGCATTTTTCATTTTGGTGGTAGATCAGCATTGCAAAGCAATAGATCAGGCGTCGACCGACGGGCGATTCAAGGTGTTATACGTGGACGAACTTGATATCCCCGACTTCCGTTCGATCGCATTCAAGTATGACATTCTGGAACTTAATACCAACGTAAAACCCACGTTGCTTGCGCACTTACTCAAATCTGGCTATCAAAGCGTTATCTACTTCGATCCGGACATATACATATTTGGAGGTCTAGAACTCCTGTATGAGCAGCTTGCAAAATGCAACGTGCTGGTAACACCTCATGCAACCACCCCCGTTCCCGATTTCGAGCGTCCATCAGACCAGGATTTTTCGGCAACGGGGGTCTTTAACCTAGGCTTCATTGGTGTAAGCAATACCCAGGAGACTCAGCGCTTTCTGCAATGGTGGGAACAGCGGTGTCTGCAGTTGGCGTATTCCGATACCCGGACAGGGTTGTTTGTGGATCAGAAGTGGGTCGACTTAGCTCCTTGCTACTTCGACGGCATACGCGTTCTAAAGCATCCTGGTTGCAATGTCGCGAGCTGGAACTTTCACGAACGGAGGCTACGGCAGCAATCAGGGGAGTACACAATTAACGGGGAGCCGCTGATCTTTTTCCACTTTAGTGGAATCGACATTACGAGCGAATTGCAGATTTCAAAGAATCACTGTAAATACACTCTGGAAAATCGCCCCGAGTTTGCGCCTTTGTATCAGTTTTATCGTCAAAGGGTGGTCGCAAACGGCTATCAGGAGTTCATCAGCATTCCTTACGGATTCGGCACATTCTCAAACGGAGTCCGCATAAACTCGCTCGCGCGAAGGGTGTTTTCGATTTACTCTGCCGAATTCTCAGGTGAAGATCCATTCGATGCGAATGGCAGGTTTTTTGCCCAGGCGAAACGAAGGCATCTTTTGAGTGCTGCCGATCCAGCTGGAAAAATCAGTGTGCTTAACTACAACCCGGATGACATTCGCCTCAAGACCATCAATGCATTATTTCGAACCGCTCTCACTATACTGGGCGGAGCACGATACACGATGCTAATGAAGTATCTGTCCTACATCAGCATCTTGCGTAATCAACGAGATGTTCTTGCCTGGAAAATTGGTTCACAACCTACAAATGGAATGGTCCGTGAGCAGAGCAGTCAATAGGACAGCTGGTGCAGTAACAACAGTGCCGGGAATGCCGACCGCCTCGTTGACATTGCACAAGTACTTACCTTTTGCTGCTTTGTACTTGCTCTTCAACAGCGTAGGCCTTCCAATGGGCCTGCTGTACACCACCGCATTAGCACCTCTGTTGTACTTCTGGGTAATTCACGCCGGTTCGAAACGGGTGCTGAAGCCATTTCTGCTGTTATCTTTTCCGTTTCTCGTCGCACAGGTATCTCACGGCATTGCATCTCCTCTCTTGTACTTGCGCTCCTACGTTTTGATCGGGCTTGTATACGTGAACGCATATGCCTTTTATGTTGCGTTGAAGAATATTAAGACCCTAAGCCGCCTTTTTGAGCAGGTCACAATGCTCAATTTCTTTCTAACCGTGATAGCGATGCTGTTGCGGTACACGCCCGGTCGGGAGTTGTTCTGGACCGACGAGATCAACCTAAATACAGGGCAGCATTTCAGCAGATTGACGCTGTTAGTGTATGAGCCCTCTTACCTGGCGATGTTGCTCACGCCTCTATTAATATTTTTTTTGTACCGGCTGATTTTAGGTCCAAGTTTGCGGCGATTCGGATATTTCATCATGGTCGCCGTGCCTTTCGTTCTGTCCGAATCCTACGGAGGCTTCGCGATCGTTTCCGCTGCCGTCTTTTTGTCCCTGCTCGCTTATTTTCGTGAACTCATAAAGCGGCGCAGTGTGCTCATCAGTGGGGTCCTCCTGTGCGTTATCGTTGTTCTCGTGCTCGGGACTGACAATCCGATTTCGAAGAGAACGGCAGAGATAATCGCTGGTAAGGACTCCTCGACTCTGAGTAGAACGGTCTTTTCTTACTATCTTTCGTTCCGGATCGCAGCTCTCCGTAGCCTGTGGTGGGGAGTAGGCTTTGGCCAGTCAAAGGTTTTGGGAGAAAGTATTGTTGCAACTGAAACGATTGGCTTCCAAACAGCAGTGATTCCTAACGCGATTGCAGGGACGTTTGCCGAATTAGGATTGATAGGCGTGCTGCTCCGCCTCGCAATCGAGATATACCTCTTTTTTCGAACGAAAGTGCGTTCGAATTGCTATCGCATGGCAATGTTCGTGGCCGCATTCCTATTTCAATTCACAGGTAGTTACGTAACGAACATTGCGGAATATGTAATCTGGATATTGGCTTTTACGCCAACATTTCCCGAGATGAATATTGAGTTCGTAAAGCAAAGCGCAAAAAGGATGGTGGCTGCGCGGCACACTTAACCAGATACCAACTGCAACAGTCTCCTTATCTGCAGCTTTCAGGGAAAGTCTCCCTCTCTACTCGTCACCGATGTGTCAGGAATCCAAACCGGGAATTCCGAAAAATCCCTTTCGATCGAAGTTTTCCGTGCGTATCTACTCTGACCTGCCCCCCGGAAATTAGACCAGCGTAAATGAGACTTCTCCCCTAGAATGGCCCGCCCAGGGTCGAGGAGGAGTCGTGCGAAAGAGTCGATTCAGCGAAGAACAGATCATCGCCATCCTGAAGGAGTCTGACGCAGGGGTGGAGACGGCGGAGTTGTGCCGGCGGCACGGGATTACGCGAGCGTGTTTCTACTGGTTTCTAAGTTTGAGGGACGCGCGGCAAAAGATCGAGAGCTGGCGACGTGATTACAACGAACAACGTCCGCACAGTTCGTTGAACTATCTGGC
>JAJPJE010000080.1 GCA_021324365.1 Terriglobia bacterium
GAGAACGGGACTACCGCGGTAAGGGCGCGACTGGATCTCCATAGCCTCGCACCGGGTCAATACTTCTTCGGCATTCGTCAGCCGCCATGGGAATGGACGTACGTGCCGGTGATGATCCATTAACCTGAGGCTTCCAAAGTTGACTTGGCTGTTTATGTGACGTCGTCGCTTCGGGGTAGTCGACCGTCCAGTCAGAGCCGGCGTGGCGTCGGAAGGCCAGTCGGCGGCGCTCCTGTCAGCAAGACAGCCGTGCAGTTTCCATGATGCTCTTAAACCGTGTTGCCCTGTCGGGTGAGCTTCGCCGTCGGGCCCGTCGACATCGGTCACCCATCAGATTTTCTCTTGCCTTCCCATCGAGCCGCAATTTCCTCGATGTCAGGCAAGGTAGGTTCTGGACTCGACCATTCCTGTGTAAACGAAGGATCGTCGCTTCGGGGACGCGGATCCACCGTGTTGATCCGGACTTGAAGGGGAAGCGCCACGCAATCTCCCAACACAATGGCCTGCTGTTGAGCGAGCGCGGGCAACTGGTCAAGCAATTCGCGGTTGATTCCGCTGATCACGCTTTTGAAGTATTCCTGGTCGTCCGGGTTTTGAATGCGATGAACGATGAAACTGTTGCATTGAGCGAGAACCGTTCTCGACAACTCGCTGGGACGCTGGGATGCCACTACGAGGCTGAGTCCGAATTTCCTGCCTTCTTTGGCTATCTTCTCGAACACTTCTCGGGCGCGCAGCTGCCGTTCGAGACGTGCGTTCGCCGGAATGTAGTGGTGCGCTTCCTCCAGCACCAGCACGACAGGAAAGCGCCCCCGATCAGGATTTCGCTGCATGAATTCGAGCACGAGGCGTCCAAAAAGCGCGGTAACGTTCTCTAGTACCTCGGAGGCGAGCTCGCTCAAATCGAGAATCGTTATCTGGTGGGGCTTATCAGGATCAATGCCGGAATCCTCATAGAACTTTTTCCATGGCGGATTATGTTCGAAGTGCTTCGCCGGATACAAACCGAATAACAAGCGGAGAAAGGATGCAAGAGCATACTTGAAACGCGGAACCCGAAAGAGAAAAGCGTACCGCGGATCGTGTTGGGCCTGCGCCAAGCGAAGCTGGAGCGTGCCAACATAGGTTCGTAACATCGGGTTTCGTTCGGACTCACGACTCAGAACGTCCGAAAATATCTTCGTGACAAACATATCGAAGTCGAAGTGAATCGGCGAGTCCACGCCGATGCTAACCATGTCTTTGCGGTTTGCGGAACGGTCGGCAGCGAGCTGCTGACGAAGCTTATTCAATTGCTCTCGAATCGCATGGTTCGAATTGGCATCTAGCGGCCCTTCCCCTGCGGGGATGCACTCTTCGAACGTGGCACAGACGTCAGTGTACGCGCCGCAGCTCGCCGCCATGTTCGCGGCCTGGAACTTCGTCTCCTGCGAAGCGATATAGTCACGCAAGGGCCTGATCTGTTCCCGCAGATTCTTCCGAGCGTAATATGCCGAATTACCGGTCGCTGTTACGATGGCTTCCAGATGGGAGATGGTGTCTTCGATTACCGTAAGAACTGTTGCCACTGAATCCGCATCGGACGAAATGCGAGCTGTGCTGATGGCGGTGAACAGCAGAGGAGCTTGGGCACCCTCCCCCGGTCGAAAGAATGCTTGATAATCGGCGCTATTCATGAACCAGTGGGGAATCCAGAGACCGGTGGGTGTATCCCCCTCATTGCGTATGACTAGGCGATTATAGAGCGGCTTGCCATCGTCCGTTGTAAATGCCCGCTCATATTCATTGTTCGTATCGAAAATTATGAAATGCGCGTTCGGCATATTGCGATCCAGAACCGCGCGCAACAGCGCAGTCACCGTGCAACTCTTACCCGAACCGGTATTTCCGAGGATGGCCGCGTGCTTGCTGAAAAATTGGTCGATATCGATGCTGACGTCATAGTCCGTAAAGATCGGAGATTTGCCGATCGACACATGGTGTTGGTCATCCTTTGTGGCTTTTCCGAAGATAATGTCGAGATCTTCTTCACTTGCGAACCATACCGGATTATCGAGCTCCGGGTATCGTTTCACGCCGTACTCGAAGCGCTTCTTTGTTTCGGTCTGCGTGATCGTTCCAATCATGCTAATCCACATGGTCCGGCGGGGACGCGCGATGACAAGCATCTGGCGGTTCTGCAAGCTGGCCTCGGCGTCCTCTGCCATGTCGAGGCTCGTGACGATCGCGATCACGCGTTCGCTGCCAACCGGAAGCACGACGAAGCTATTGATGACCGCAATAGCGTAGAGGCCGCCGTAGCTGCTTTTCACGTAGCTGCTGGTGTCGGGCAAGAGCTCGACGAGCGCCTGATAGGTCTTGATCTTGACTGTTCGCCCGATTGTGCGGTCTATAGTCATAGGGTGCCCGGAGCGGTGGTAGGATCAAACATCTTCTTGACTTCTTCCCGTGCGCTCGATTCGACGTTCAGCTCGGTGATGTCAGGCAACCAGACCGTACTGAAGTCCTGCATCGTGCCGGCCCCTTTGGCGTAAACGCCCGCGGCATTCTTCTCAGCGCCCGTTAGGATAATGACTCGTTTGCTCTTCAGGTCGTTCAGCCGAGCGATTTCGGAGTTGCTCACATCCGGTGTGACGACAATTAGCACGAAACTCGGGATTGTGAGGGCTTGGTAAATCAAGCGATTGACGTGATTGTCCTGAAAGGCATATCCGACCACGATCAGCACGCTCTGCGGCTGATGAATATGCGTACTAAAATGGCGGAACATTTCAGAGTACGGGTATCCGTTCATCTCCGTTACTTTGAGCGGTGACGGATAGATCATCACGTCGCCGTATTCGGCTTCGGCGGGTTCAGTGTGACTAATCACCACGTCTCCGGCCGGGGAGGCGCGTCTGCGCCAATTAATGCTGCCGTGCAATTTGTAGAGGTGAAGAACGCGATCGACCCGGCTTACCCGTCCCTCGGTTGTTTCGCCCGGATAGTAGAGATCGTAGTGGTAAGACTCAGTCCGCATGGTGCGGGTGATCGTGCCAAGAAACCCGTCGAAATAGTGGACGCCGAGGTTGTCGAGCGCTCGCTCCAGCAGAAGATCATAGTTGAGGGTGAACACCTTCGCGCGCGGCAGAGTTGTGCTTCGCAGAAGGATGCGCCGCAACAGTTCTTCGTGATACTTCAGATTGACCGCCGCCTCACTCAGCGCCCGGCACTTCTGGAACAGCCATTTTTTGAGAAGACGTTCGAGATCTTTGGCATCAGTGGCGGGAAGGTCATTCTTCGCGACCGAAACAGAACCACCCAGTAGCTGGTCGATTGCTTGAACGTTCGCCAATGCGGTCAGCAGCGGCTCGACACCCAAGACAGTGTTCTCGGGAACGAGCTTGTCCAACAATTTGAGGGCACGTTCCTGGCTTGCGGCGTTTTTCAGTCGATATGGCTCGTTGCTAAAATCTCCACGAATTTGCCGCACATCCCCGATCCTCGGCGCCCCAAGAGGAAGACTTGCGCCATTACCGATGAGGAGATTTAGATTGCGCAGTTCAAGATACTGGCGAAGGCGCTGTACGAGCCGCGCCCGTCTCTCTTCTGAATCGAGCGTGATCAGCTCGCCGCCCAGAAAATAATTGTCCGCACCCATACAGTTGCCGCTAAGCCATAGAATATCGGCCACTTATGGCTGGACGCAAGCTCGCTTTACAAGGAAATGGCATGACGTTGCGATCGCGCGCAGGAGGATCCTGCGTCGAGAGCACCGTAAGTTTCGTCACGAGTTGAGTGACGAAATTGCGTGGATCAGGGAGCCATGTTCCGTACCGTTGCCTGTCCGTAGATGTGGAAACCGGAGTACACATGCGGCACGTGATTTTTGATTCGTGGTCGGGTTAAGCGACTGCGCAAAGGATCTTTTGTGTGGTTCTGGCTGTGATGAA
>JAJPJE010000020.1 GCA_021324365.1 Terriglobia bacterium
AACTGGACTCCGACCTACTACCTGCTCATTTCGACTTATACTTCGCTGGATCGCCTCGCGGATGCGAAGACTACCTATGCGGACGTCGTGAGGCGCGGCCTTGACTCCGCCCGGTTTGATTTGGATCTTTACCAGCTTGCCTTTGCCGAACACGATCCTGCCGAAATGGAGCGGCAAGTAGAACGCTCGAAGGGCATTCCGGGAGTCGAGGACGAAATACTCGCTTCCGAGGCTAATACGGCTGCTTATTATGGCCGTCTATCGGAAGCGCGCGAGTTTTCTCGTCAGGCCGCCGAATCTGCGAAACGTTCGAACTTGGAAGAAGCTGCCGCAATTTACTACTCACTTTCTGGACTACGCGAAGCATTGTTTGGCAACAATGCCGAAGCGGCGCGTGCCACCGCCGCGCGCTCGCTCCCCACGGGTCGCGATGCGGAATATGCTACTGCTCTCAATTTCGCCTTCGCAGGGAACACTCAGCGCGCTCATGCGCTCGCGGCCGATTTGGAAAAGCGATTTCCGGAAGATACCATCGTGCAATACAACTACTTGCCGACCATTCGCGCTCGGATTGCGCTTGATGACGGACATGCCTCCGACGCGATTGCTGCCCTTGAATCGGCCAGGGCCTATGAGCTCGGCGAGACTACTGACAGCACGATCGGCTGGACTGCCATGTACCCTGTTTATGTGCGCGGCCTGGCCTATCTGGCTTCACGTCAGGGAACTGCTGCCGCCGAATTTCAGCGAATTTTGGATCATCCGGGGCTCGTGCTCAACGCACCCATCGGCGCGCTGGCGCATCTGCAAATCGCCCGCGCCTACGCCCTGGAAGCGCAATCTTCCCAGAGACCTGATGCCAGCGCCGCTCACACTAAAGCCATCGCTGCCTATCAGGATTTCCTCACTTTGTGGAAAGATGCCGATTCTGACATTCCTATCCTCAAGCAAGCGAAGGCCGAATACGCAAAGCTGCAATAGCTCCGAGTGTTCGTGCCTGCAAGAGAGATCCCATACCTTGAGGTTGGTTCCCCTCAATAAGTGCAGATCGCATGATCTATAGCTGTTCCAGCTTGAACAGCCGTGAGCTGCGACGGCTGCGCAGCTCGGCGGAGGGAGTACACCGCAACAAATATCAGCGGCCGTAGCCATATCTGCCCAGTTTCCTAACTTCGAACGGCTCGATGATAATCCACAATCGCTGAAGGATCGCGGCTATCCTTATCCAGTTATCCTTCCGGGAACGCAGGTTACAAATCCAAACTCCGCGCAAAGCGGTTCGATTGCTAGATGACATTTGTCATAACAAGGCCGTGACGATCCCCACTATTGGCCATATCACACTAGAGCAACACTCGTTTCGTTACAGACAAGGAGCGTTCGCGTGAAGAAGAACCGGGTTGCTGTGCTCTTTTTGCTGACCGCGTTTGCGACTGGTGCCATCGCGCAAGCAGCCCCTGCCACTCCTGAACCGGAATTGAAAAAGCTTGATTACTTCGCCGGCAATTGGACGAGCGAAGCAACCGTTCATTCCGGCCCCTGGGGCGGCGGCGGTGCATTCAGTGACAGCGTGAAGCTGAGTGGCTGAAAGGCCGCTTCTTCCTAATCAGCCATTCCGATTTCTCGATGCCGCCAGAACTCGGCGGTCCCGGCAGCTCTATCGCAATGCTCGGGTACGATTCTGGAAAAGGGGAATATACAGAGGAAAGATTAGACAGCTCCGGTCGTCATGTCGTCCCTGCCGGATTATTGAACGGGGATCCATGGACATGGACTGGTCAGAACAACTATGGTGGGATGACCATTCAGAACCGGAGGACTATTAAAATGATTTCGCCGGGTTCATACACCATGAAATATGAAGTTTCAGCTGACGGCGGATCTACGTGGTTGCCTTTTTTCAATGGCAAGGCAACCAAGAAGTAGGCACCATCAAATGGCGCCTTCTGTAAAAGCGACTATACTTTTGCGAACGTCTATGACCGGGGGTGTCTTTGATGCACCGAGTTCCAATCGCTATGCTGATCGTTTCAATTTGTTTTTGCGTTACCGCTGGAGCAACTGACACCACTCCCAAAAAAGTAAGCTCCGGCGAACTCATGCAGATCATCGCATCTGCGCAAGGTACATCAGATGGAGACCTGGCGCAGAAGCTCAATGGGATGGTGTTGACGGATCGTTTGAGCGGCACCCGCCTGGCCGACTTGACGAGCAAATTACCGGGAGACAAGTCGCGCGTACAGCTCATGCTCCTAGCCGACCCGTCGATCTTTCTGCTGCCCCCTGCCGATGAAATGCCACGTGATGCATCGCCAAGCGCCGCAGCAGCGCGCGATATGTTGCTCAAGCTTGTGGACTACGTGAACCGAACCGTTCGCCAGTTGCCCAACCTTATGGCTACTCGCTTCAGCAACGGATTCGAAGATCAGCCGAGAGAAGAATGGTCCGGTCCCTACGGCATCGAGACCCGCTTTTATCAGCCTCTTCACTGGGTTGGAAGCCTCAAGATGGAAGTGACTTATCGAGATCGGAAAGAGATCGAAGAAAAGGGAGTGAAAGTCGAAAAGAAAGGAAATGGTGTTGGAGGTCTGATCACGAGCGGCGAGTTCGGGCCGATTCTCTCCATGGTCCTGGCTGACGCCGTGAAAGGGAAGATCACGTGGACCCGCTGGGAGAAAAGCAGTGACGGAACGTTGGCTGTTTTCCATTACCAGGTCCCACATGAAAAGTCACATTACTATGTGAAGTTCTGCTGTATCGTAGGGAGCTTTAACACAGCTGGTACAGCGGACATGCAGGTGTGGAATGAGCGCGCTGCCTATCACGGCGACATTGTGTTCAGCCCGGCAGACGGTTCCATCCGACTGCTGACCGTGGAAGCCGATTTGGCCGCTGGAGCTTTGGTCACCGATGCCGGGATTGCGATCGAGTACGCAGCAACGGATATCGGAGGCCGTAGCTATATCTGCCCGGTAAGGAGCGTTTCGATGCTGCAGTCGCACAGCGCGCAAAAGCGTGACGCGATTTCGCACCCTGATTACGAGGGTCCAGTCAAAACGTTCCTGAATGATGTGAGATTCAGTAATTACCGCCGCTTTGGAGCGGAAACGAAGATATCCACTAATTTACGCTAAGGGTGAGGGGGTGACTGCATGGCGGTTGAAGGGTTTGGTGGCTCGTGAACCGCCAACACCACTCAACTTTGAATCCCTGTTCCTCCGCACGTGGAGCCGTTCTTCTTCCGTGAAGGCGTTCAAATCAGCTGCAAACGACAACATAAAAGCTCAGCATCTCCAGACGCTGTGCTCTTGAGTGACCGGATGTGAAATGCGGAGTTATGGCTGCAGGTTGAGCAAGCGGCCGATCTCCTGCTGCAAACCCGACGCTCCCGCATTGTTCAGAGCTTCCTTTAGCAGATAGTTTGCTCGGCCGTCAGTTGTAGAACCAGGCGCAGCCTGCAAGCTCGCACGTGCGACGGCCAAACCTTTAGAGCTGATGATCGATTTTACAGACGCGACACGCGACTGCACGAGTTGATGCTGATTAGAGTGTGAAGACTGTGAACCGCAGAGATATCACCGACCAAGGACGTTTGGCGGCGTTGTACTTCATAGCCGTCCTCTGGCAACAGATTACCGAAGTCGAACGTGACCATCGCATTGAAATGTTTTTCTGTTCTAGATTCGTAAGTGCTTGCAGCATCTACGGCTAGAGCCAAAATTTTATAGCGTTAAGGCTGTGTTCGTAATAAGGGCTTGCTGGTGCACCGCTGAACGTCTCTAGCGACGCAAAAGAAACGGCCCGCTCGGGGCGAGCGGGCTCCACAGTTCACACACTCTCGACAAACTTGTTAATGCTGTTCCGGATGGTTGTCGCGATCGTGGCGATTGCCCTGGTCATTCTGGTTATGACGCCAATTCCAGTACTGCTGCTGATCCCGCTGGTCCAGCCGGTTATAGTCGGTGTAATTGCGGTGATTGTCATTCAGCCAACGACGGTACTGTGACTCTTCCTGTGCGTTCCATTGATGGTAGTCGTTGTGGGAGCGATCGTAGTAGCGGCCGTTCTGGTTGTAGTCGCGATTCTGATTGTTGTAGTCGCGATCGCGATTGTCACGATTCTGGTTGTTGTAGTTGCGATCGTTGTCACGGTTCTGGTCCTGATCTTGCGGGACAGGTTGGGCGTGCATCATCATCGCTGGTGCGATCAGAGCCGCGCCCAGCGTTATGGAACTTAGAACTTTGCAAATACGAAACATCTGCTCGGTCTCCTTCCATTTTTCGATGCAGGCCCGAAAAAGCGTGACAAGGGTCAAAACCGGCCTTCTCACGGGCGGACTCCTGCTTTTGTCACGAAGATGGACAGTCTCGAGGCAACCCGAGAGGAGGAAGGCCCAACCCGCACAGGAGAATTGAAACCGTATCACCCCAATCGGCTGTGTTTCGAAGTGATGGCTCGACTGAATCGAATAACCACTACTCACAAAATCACTCAGGCGGGAAGCACAAAATGAACGTGGACGAAGTTTGGAAAGCAGGGCGAGGCGATCACTCGACGCGGTTCGAAACCGGCTGCAGATTTGATATTTCCCCTGGGGCTAAGTCGGAAATGCTTACCCGGTTACGCCCAGTCGCCTTGCCTTGGTAAAGCGCCAAATCGGCGCGGCGCAGCAGCGATTCTGGAACATCCTCCGGTCGCGACAGTGTCATACCTATTGTGGCAGTCACGAAGAGCGGCTTCGCATTCATCGTGATCGGGTGCTCGGCAATTTTGGTGCGGATTCGTTCTGCAATCTGCAGAGCTGATGTGCGATCGCAATCGGTCACGATCACCAGGAATTCTTCCCCACCGTAGCGGCCGACGTAATCATGTGCGCGCAAGCAGTCCTGCATACGAGTGCACGCGGAAACAATCGCAACGTCGCCCGAGGCGTGTCCGAAATTGTCGTTAATGGCCTTGAAGTGATCGAGATCAATCAGCAACACCGCGAGTTCATGCGCTGAGCGTGACGCACGTGACAGTTCACGCTCAAGCGCAGCCAGTATGGCACTCCGGTTCATCGCTCCCGTCATGCTGTCATGTGTAGCACGGTATTCCAACGCTTCGCGAGTGCGCGCCAACTCGAAGAATGATTCGCGGACGGTCGCCAGCGAGTTGCGGAGTTTCTTGCTTAGGATCTGCTGATTGGCGAAAAGCAAGATCGCCAGCGCCACCACCGCAATGAACGAGACCAGGACACGAAATTCGCGGATGGTCACAGGGGCATGGCCGAATTTCATGCTCCAGATGGCCATCACAGGAACCGACAGCATCGCGCAGATGGCGAGGCGGCTGATCCACGTAGCGTGCATGGCATCTTCGTCTTCGGTGACCAACGACTCGCGTTGGGATGAACTGCCGGGCTCCAGCGATGCCGCCCACACCATGGTTGTAACCGCCAGCACAAGCGGAATGTCATGGGGACTGCCCGTGTAATAGTCATTCTTATCCATGGCGATGTTGATGAAAAAAGAACTGATGGTATATCCCACCGAGGCGAGCAGGAGCGCACCGTAGAGGCTTCGCCAGCCGCCAGAGGAGCTGTACCAAAGCATCAGCCAGCCAATAATCAGAACGATGGATTCGATTACGTAGAGGACATTAAAACTGGCACCGTAGTGAAGGCGGTCCGGAACAAGGTACTGCCAAGGTATGACAACGAAAGAGTAAAGATACATCCACCAGACCGCAATCATGGCGAGCGGCATCCCGACCAGCGACGGCATCCTCCGGTGTTCATGAGGAATTGTCGCAAGCGCCGCCATCATCGGCACGAGATGCAGAAAGAGGACGATGTCGAGAACGGTGGGTGCGTTTACGTCGGCATGAAGGACAAGTTCGAAATAAACCCAGGTTCCTGAGCTGATGAACCAGAGCGCAGCGCCTGAGGTCATCAGCATCCAGAATTTGCGCGCGCGACCGTGAGATCCACGCAAGTTACTGGCGAAGGCGACGAGGACGAGTGCGATCAGCGCAGGTTGCGCGATATCGGCAAAAATCGTGAGCTCATGCGAAGGCTTCGCGGCGGCGGATACGAAGGCATAGACCACCACCAGAACGGTGGAGGCGGCCACCAGTAAGCTGCGAAACTGACTTCGATTTAGCACACGAGTCCACCTGTGGTGGCTCAGTCGGACGGGAGGACTTAATTCCGATTACGCCGCCAGGATCAATATGAATGCTGGCATCTTATCCGAGTTCCATGGGCTCTCGGACGTGACCAAAGTCACATTCGAGGGCACAAGTAATTCACAGCAGCGTACAAAATCAACAGCTTTTTCCACAAATACTGGTGGCGGGGCGGGGATGTACCGTTTTAGCTTGATTTTTGATCGGAACTCACGATGCTCCGCACAAGTTCGCGATCTGTTAGCTGATAGAGGTCTTCCCGGGGTTGCAGCGAGCCGCCAAACGTGACCTCCGGCCTGGCTCGGGTGGAAGTGTCGACCTGGTTCTTAAAGGCGGTCAAGTGAACTTGCGTGCATCCTGTTCTGCGCACAACTTCTGCGATATGGGACGGCCGAATGCCGCCGCCCGGCAGGATTTCGATTCTTCCGCGGGCGTATTGAATGATCTCTCGGATCAAATCAATTCCTTCAGGAACTGTGTCCTGCTGACCGCTCGTGAGGATGCGAGTGAATCCGAGATCTACGAGCTGGTCGAGAGCGGCTCGGGGATCGGGTGTCACATCGAATGCCCGGTGAAAAACGCGTTGCTGAACGCCCATTCGCTGGAGGATTCGGCGGCAACGGTTGGCGTCGACGGTGCCATCTGGATTTAGGATCCCAAATACTAGTCCGTCGGCGCCGTTGGCCAGAGCAATTTCGGCATCGCGCTCCATCGAAGCCATTTCAGCCTCGGCGTAGCAGAAACCACCGGCGCGAGGCCGAATCATCACCATCACGGGAATCTTCAGACGTGCTTTTGCTTCGAGAATGGTTCCGATAGAGGGCGTGAGTCCTCCCAGAAATAAAGCGGAACATAATTCGATGCGATCCGCTCCGCCGGCCTCGGCTTCGATGGCGTCATCAATCGACCCACAGCAGATTTCAACGAGCATTTCTTATTTGTCTTCCGTTGGCACGTTTATTTACGCACCGCGAACAGATTAAAAATTGTTTAAAATTTCCGTTGCGAATTGCAGTTTCGGAAGAATATGTTACTGCGACTTGGTGTTGTTCTGGTCGAGCTCAACAATTTCTTCTAGCTGAATGTAACGATCGGCGGACACTGGTCACTATCACCCAAAGGCGACTTGCGTTAACACGTGGTTTCTGTTCACGGAGGCGATCCATGAAGATTGGTAGCGGCTTGATTTTGTTATTGGCTTCATTAATTCTGATCTTATGCTCCGCTTGTTTTGCAACTCCTATCTCGATATCGGGGACAGCGTCAAGCGACACTGATAATAATCAAACTGTTTTGATGTCATTCGGGAATGGCCAAACTCTGAACTACGGAAACATGGGTATGTTCATCGACAGCAATACTAGAAATTGCGTAGTCGGTGACCCCTGCCAGATTACCCAATCGTTCACAGATGTGAATGCGGTCGTGAATGCTACTGGTCCGCACAACAATCAGATGATATGGCTTCAACTCAACTTCAACATGATTACCGATCCCGTAACAGCGGCAAATCCGTTCCCCACAACATTCGCGACCGGCACATTTACAGGCCTCCTGGGATTCTATACCTGTGCGCCGGATGTGGTGGCCGCAAATGATTGCGGCGTTCCGCTTGACTTGAAGCTTCAATACAACCCGACCCTGAACCAGGACTGCGGAGACAGTGCTGACGTGCTCTGCCTTTACAGTCTGTCTGGCATTGCGCAAGGATTTACGGGCACCACAGAAGCCCACCCTGTTGGCATAGCAACCGCGGACTTTCAGTTTTCAGGAACAGCAAATTTGATTCCTGAACCATCCAGTTTCGTATTACTTGGAACAGGTCTGATTGGATGGTTGGGAAGAAGCTTGCGCCGAAAAACTCTTACAAAAGCCTAGTTACCGCTGCCGCTAATTCGGATTTCAGCGCACCTTAAGTTGGCTCTGATCATCGGGAACAGCAGCGCGATCGCAGATTGGGTTCCAACAATCCCATCCATTATCAAGTTTCGCTGAAGGACCGCTCCCGCAGTGGCAACTGCAAGCACTTGCAGTTTAGCTGCTGTACTTTGCAGTGCTAACCTCAGCGCCTACAGGCGTGATCCGCATTTCGCGCACCTAATCTCTTGAAAACAAAGATGTGCAAAGTGGAAGTGCGTTCAGTCCCCTTTTGGAGCTTCGATTGCACGAAGAGCCTGCACCGAAGGAGTCCCCCACATGAAAGCGATTAAGCTCGTCGTATGTCTGGCCTTATTTTGTTTCTGCAGTAGCTTGCTGCACGCTCAAAGAATGAGCGTAGGGGATCCTATCTGCCCGTCGGTCACGGTCGAGCAGGGAACTTCGTTCGACCTTAGCTTGACCGCCACTTCGGGTACAGTGTTCTGCTTTCAGAACGAGAGCGGGCAAGTCTGGACTAATCTCCTGGTAACACTTCCGACGGCTGACCAGGGACTGTTCCTTGGAAGTCAGGTTTTCTGCGATTCCCCGATTGATCCCACCACCGGTGGAACAGCGTTTGTTTCGCCCTGCCAGATCAATACGGACAGCAATGGATTCGTATCAAGCCTTTTGTTCTACGGCGGCGGCTGTGAGCTACCGGGCGCTCCCCCCGATGACGGTTCAGGGAACCCGTGCAGTTCTCCAGATTTCGATCCTGGGAACGACTACACGGGAATTGGAGTCGGCGCCATTATGTACGTCGACCTCACGCCTTGTTCAAACGACGGCGAGATAACTAATTGTGCAGGCAACACTGGTAACGGAACGGCTACTTGGCAACCGGGAGATTTCACCTTGACCGCAAACGTCCCCGAACCTACATCACTCGCTCTGTTGGGAACCGGATTGCTGGTGAGCTTCCGTAAACGCTTCTTTTCTCGACTAAAGAAGTGAACTCCCCGACCCGGTAAGCTGCAACAAGAAGCCTGACGCAAAGTCGGGCTTTTCTTTTTTGCTTACCGAATAATGCGCACTGGACGAGCTAGAGGTAACCCAGACCTATTTTGACTTGGATGCAGACGCCACAAGGGCTTGGAATTCAGGCTCCTCGAAAGCCTTGTTCAGCCACGGATCGGCTTTCGCAATCTTCAGCGAATAACCTTTCTTGACCGCGTCTTGCAATGCGGAAACGGACTGAGCTTTCTGCCCGGCCAGATAGCTGATCACGGCATCGTCGTAGGCCAAGTCCGAGTTACTCGGATCGATTTCGCGAGCCCGGCGAATCATCGATTGGCCGTTGCGCGTGTCGCCCTTCTGCGCATAGTACAAAGCCATGCTTCCCATCACGCCTGCATCCCGTGGGTTCACTTGTAATTGTTTTGAACCTAGCGAAATAGCCTGATCAAAGGTCTTTTCCGCTTGCGCATGGTCCCCTGCCCACCAATAACCGCTCGCAAGATTGCCAGTGTAGAACTGATCTTTGGGGCTCAGGTCCACTGCTTTTTTGTAGTTCTCGACGGCCTTTTCGTAGTTATGAAGATAAAAATACAGAGTTCCCAGGTTCGAATAGGCATCGGGAGCAGGCTTCAAAGTAATGGACTTCTCGAACATGGGAACGCTTTCGTTCCACTGGTCCTGGGTGAAATAGATGGCTCCCAGGTTGGCATAAGCCATCGCGTTATCGGGATTCAGTTCCGTGACTTTCTTGAACGCGTCAAGCGCCTGTTCGTACAGGCCGAAGCGATAGTATGTCGTCCCCAGAACGTTGTAGTTGAACCAGAAATACGGGTTCAACTCAATCGCTTTCTTATAAGCAGCAATCGCATCGTCCTTTTTACCGGCAGCGCGATACGTATCGCCAAGCCGCCGATACGCCTCATCGGAATTTGGCGCGAGTTTCAGTGCGCTCTGCAAGACGGCAATCGCTTCGGCAGTTTTACCCGTAGCGTTTAATACGCTTCCCAACGTGTACTGCACTTCAGGAATGCTATCAGCACCTTGAATGCGATTGGCCGCTTGCGCGGCGGCCAACGCTTTCTGAGCGGCGGCGGAATCTTTACTGCTCTTGTAAACGCGTAAGTACGCATCGGCCATCCCCGCCCACGCCAGCGCGAAATTTGGGTCGGCAGCCGTAGCCTGTTCGTAATAGCCAATCGCCGCTTGAACATTCTTTGGGTCGAGTTCGCCGCGAAGGAACGTGTTCCGCCCTTTCAGATAGAGCTCATATGCGTTCATGTTTTCGGTGGGGCGGAACGCAACTACCGGCTGTGCGGAACTGGATAACCCGGGTTGCAAGGCATTGAACATGTCGTCTTCCAGCGTCAGCAGGTCCTGCTTCTTTCCGGAGAACGGTTGCAGCGCCTTGCCGACCGGGTTCCCCTTATCATCGAGCACATTCAGCAAAACCAGAATGTTCTCGCCCGAACCTTGCAGGCTACCCTGGATCACATATTTGACACCGAGATTCTTGGCGATTTTCGGCACTGAATCGTTCAGATTCACTCGCTGTATAGCCGCGGTGGATGCAACATTCAATTCTTTCAATTGCGACAGTTTTGCTGTCAACGCTTCGGTAATACCTGTGCTGATATATCCCAACTCACCTTCGTCCCCAAGAACCTTGATCGGCAGTACGGCTACTCGGCGCTCTGGAACCACGGCAACCTGCGCGGCCGACGTCCTCCGCACCATCCTGTAGCCGATTAGAGCAATTCCGCTCGAGACCAGCACGATCGCCACGATCAGCCCGATGAGTGTGCGTTTCTCCATTGGCACATTCAGCGCCATCTGGGGCAAGCGAATGGACATGCTGGGCGGAAAGCCGGACGGAGACTGCTGCAACTCCAGATCGCCCAGGATTTCGCGTGCAGTCTGGTAGCGCTTCGCCGGATCACGCTCCAGGCATTTCATCACCACCTGGTTGAGCCAGTCGGGGATATCCGGGTTGACCTGCTTAGGGGCAGGTGGTGTTTCGTTGGCGCGCTTGTACATCAGCTGAAATGTTGATTCGGCTTGGAATGGCACATCGCCAGTCAGCATTTCGTACATGATGAGACCAAGGGCATACAGGTCCGTGCGCCCATCGACGGGCCTGCACTCGATTTGCTCCGGCGCCATATAACGAGGAGTCCCTAGCAATTCGCCGGTCATCGTCATGCCGCCCTCGGATTCGATCGACTTGGCCAGCCCGAAATCCGAGACGTATACGTGGTCGTCCTTATCGAGCATGACGTTCTGCGGCTTCATATCCCGATGGACGACACCTTCGCCGTGCGCGGCTTCAAGAGCGGAGCAGAGTTGTTTGGCAATATCCAGCGTGCGTTCCATGCTCAGCTTACCTTGGGCCTTCAAGACGTGGTGGAGGTCTGATCCGTCCACGTATGCCATGGAAATGAACTTCGTTCCCGCTACATCGCCGAGGTCGTGAATGCGAAGGATGTTCTTGTGAGAGATCTTGCTGGCAAGCAGCAGTTCCTGCTTGAAGCGCTGCAAGGACTCCGGCTGGGCCATCAGTTCGGGGCGCACGAGCTTGAGCGCTACGGTGCGGTTCAGATCAAGGTCATAGGCCTTGTAGACTGACCCCATGCCGCCTTGCCCAAGAAGTTTTTCAACGCGATATCGCGGACCGAAATCCACCTCAGATTCGGGTCTTATACGAGCGCGTCCAACTCCCGCCGCAGTCGGGAAATTCCCTCCGCCTCCGCCCGAAGTGGCGCCTATGGACGACCGGTTCGCGCCACCAGCATAAGCTGAGACTGGCGCTGGACTAGGAGACGAATCTCTGCCACCACCCCATGTGGAATCGGAATGTGCACGAGGAAGTTCGCTATCGCACTGTGAACAACGCGTCGCAAGCCCTGGGTTGCTTGCCCCACACTTTGGACACGTCATGGGAGAAAACCCACCCTTAGGCCAAGGATTATGTTGCGGGAGGGGAGTTGCGGCAAGCCAAAAGCGACTACAGTAACCGAGCAAACATATCCGTGCGGCCGATAAATCTTGCTCAGAATCTTAGCACCGCAACGCCTATGTGCAGAGCTTCTTTTTTGCTTTGTTACCTTTCGAGCACTTCGTCCAGGTTCAGCCGATCACCGCTTTGCAATGAGATCATTTTGCGGAGTGGCTTGTATCCCGGGGCCGTCAGGATGACCTCATAATTCCCTGGTGGAACTGCGAAGTCGGCCGGTGTTGCGCGATCCATAACCCGGTTGTTGATAGTGATCTGGGCGCCCCGCGGACTGGTTTTGATCTTCAGCGTCCCCATGTCATGAGAGCCGCCACCGAAGAGTTTCCCCAGCTTATTGGCGCTGTGAACCTCATTCGCGTCGCCCATCATCTTCAGGCTCGGTGAATAGTGAACGGTCTGGCCTGCAGCCAGTTCGACGGATTCTGACGCATCGAAATACCCCAGCCGCTTCACTGCGAGGGTGTGTGTTCCTTTTGACACAGAAACCTGTGCGGGTGTCACTTTTCCACTGTCGCGGCCGTCTATGTAGATCGAAGCCCCCGCCGGATCGCTGTTCACGGCTGCGATTCCCAGCATTTCTGTCAATCTGAGAGAAACAACGGCGCGGTTCGAGGCGACGACATCAAGGTTTTCCGACTGCGATCCAAATCCCGGCTTTGAAACCACGATCGAATGCGGGCCTGCTGCGACGGTAACCTCATACGGAGTTACCCAGCTCGGATCAGTCCGGCCATCGATCTGAATCTGCGCACCGGCAGGTACGGAATTGATGCTCAACTGACCGGTTGTCGCAATCGGAGCCGAAGCGACCACCGGCTTCACCGGCGTTCTCTTTTTGCGATCTTTCTTATTGAAAACCACCTCAGGTTCAGATTTGTCCTGCTCCGCTGCAAGCGCCTCCGGAGATTGTTCGGGCAACTGCGCGGGCGCGGTGACGACCGGTTCTGGTTGCTGCACGGGCAGCGCATTGCCGGCTGCTGGCTGAATCACATCTTCATGGGAATGCCCAAACTGCAAACCTACGAATACCGCCAGCAACAGCAATACCAGAACGGCGCCGCCGGCGATCATCTGGTTTTTGCGATCGGCCAGGTCGAAGCCGGACTTTTTCGCTTTCGGCTTCGGCTTGCTGGCTTGAGGAACCGTCCTCGTAGCCGGAGTTGTTAGGGGTGCGCTTGTGTTCGATCTCTCCACCGGCATCGTCGGCGCCGAGATGCGAACCGTGCTGTCGAGCATCGGCTTGTTTCGTGGTGCAGCCACGATCAGGGGATGGACGACTTTCGCCTCGGGCTTCGGCTGCTGTGCGGCCACGGTACCTGGAATGGGCTCGGGCTCGGTTGCAACCGCAGCGGGAGCGCCGCTGCTTTGTGACGCGAGCGGAATGGGCGTCACTCCGGGCACCGGGTTATATCCGCCAACTCCAGATGGTGCGGCAAGCGCGGCCGGGCGCGCGACGGTCATTTCAGGCGTAACGGGACTCGCCGCATAGGCGCTCACAGGTCCTACAACACGAATTGGGGGAGGCACTGTTGGCCGGGGAACATTCGGCACCGCCGAATTCGATGATCCAGCCACCGCTGGAGCAGCGGCGTTCACTTGAATGCGAGTCGTATCGCCCGTAACCGGCACACTCGGCTTGCCAAACTGCTTGTAATTCTCGATGTCGTTGATGAGCTCGCTGCCTGTCTGATAACGCTCGGAGGGATTCTTAGCCAGCGCCTTCATGACAACGTGGTTGATGCCAACCGGAACTCCGGGCACATGATGCAAAAGGGGCGGAGGCATTTCCGATACGATGTTTTTGCAGATCTCTTCTTTTGTTTCGCCAGGCGCCGCTTTCTTCCCGCCGATCAGTTCGTACAGCATCGCCCCCCAGCTGTAAATGTTGGAACGAACATCCATAGGTGCGCGCTGAACCTGCTCGGGCGACATGTAGTAGAGAAGCTGCGGCATGGCTCCATTGGCTGGCGCTCCCACCTCAATCCCAGCCGGTACGCCATAATCCATAATCTTTACCGAGCCATCCCATTCCACCATCACATTGCCGGGCTTGAAATTGCGATGCACAATCTTCTTGCTGGCGGCATGCTCGAGTGCCAGGCCCACCTGTCGCGAGATGTCCACGATGTCGTTCGTCGAGATTTCTTTCTTGCTCAAGATCATGTCGAAGATGCGAATGCCATCGACAAATTCCATCACCGCAAAGAAGACGCCCTTGTCTTCTCCGGTGCCGACCATCGTCACGATATTTGGGCTGCTCAAAACGCGGGCCTCTTCGGCCTCGGTGCGGAAGCGTTTCAGCAGTTCCTGATCGTGGCCCTCGGTTGCATCCAGGCGAAAGGTCTTCAACGCGACTGTCTGCTTGGTTTTTGGGTCAGTGGCTTTGATAACTTTGCCGACGCGGTACTCGGCCAAATCGCCGACAATCTCGTAACGTCCTAGGGTCTCTTTGCCCATTGCTTCCTCTTGTCACTTTGCGGCGAAGCGCGAAGGAGAACGCTGGAAACGCACACCTTCCCTGGAGGAGGAAGCTCGAAGATAACCGAAGTTAGACGCAGTAGGGCAGGTAACCTTAGAGTCCGCCGTATTGGCCTTTCGTCACCCGAGCCTCGAAAAGCCAGTTCTCACCGACCCGCGCGCATAATGCTGAAATATGCGATTGACAAATCCGACGTCGGCGTAACAAGATATGTCGTATACGACGCGTTGTGTACGACGTATTATCTTCAGGGGTGAGGATATGCCGCATGTTGACTTGGGAAATGTGATCGGCTGGCTGTGGATGTGCCTGGGCGTATTCTGGCTGGCGGGGTGGCTGGGGGCCAAACAGTCGGTTCGGGTACAGCCTACCGCCTCGCGACTTGTGCAGCTGGCGTTTGAAATCGCTGCGTTCTACCTGATGTTTGCGAATCAGAATCTGCCGCAAGTCTTGCAGGCGCGATTGCTTGCAAGCTCGGATGCAACCGCCTGGGCAGGCGTAATTCTAACATTCGCCGGGGCTCTATTTGCGGTCTGGGCTCGATTGACCCTGGGAACGAATTGGAGTGCGAGGGTGACGATTAAGGCCGGTCACGAATTGGTCCGAAGCGGCCCTTATGCGCTCGTGCGACACCCGATTTATACCGGACTTCTGCTTATGGTACTGGGTACTGCCATCGAAATCGGTCGAGTGTGCGGGTTCGTTGCTCTTGGACTGGCGTTCATTGGCTGGTTTATGAAACTGCGGACCGAAGAGGCACTGATGGAGCAACAGTTTGGAGATCAGTACACGCAATACAAGCACGAGGTTAAAGCCCTCATTCCGGGAGTCTTCTGATTTCTGCATGCACACTGAATCGGCCATTGGAGAAATTGCCCGCGAACTCGACGAGCACTTGCGCGTTGTGCGCCAGATTCTACGGCGCCCGATAGATTCTGAAGTCGCTCGCGGCCACCTTACGGCCCCGCAACAACTTGTGATGGAAGCCGTCGTGCGCGCGGGTGGGCTGAGCCTTAAGCAGCTCAGCGAGCGTGTTAGTCTTTCGCACAGTACTGTCTCGGGGATTGTGGACCGGCTTCAGAAACGCGGCTTCCTTCTTCGCAGGGTGGATTCCAAGGACCGCCGGTACACGGTGATAACACCATCGAAGCCGGTGCAGGATTTCATGCGAAAGAGGATACCGGTGTTGACTCTTCATCCCCTGGCTGACGTACTCAAACTCGCCAGCAGCAGCGAACGCGAAGAGATTCTTCGCGGAGTACGCGTGTTGCGTCGATTGATGGAACAAAGCACTGCAAATCAGAAATCCACCTGAACTGTTGTTTGCCGCACGATTTTCACAAACCCCACTCGTACAACGTCCAAAGTAAGCCGCGGTACCGTAATCAATTCGGTACTATTGCGGGGTCGACGCAGGTATATATGTGGTACTTTAAAACCCGTTTTCGATCCAATGACAGTTCCCGAAGTGTGTAATGTTGAAGGAACTCCTTCGGACGCGAGCTTTGATCGAAGAGACAGTTCTTTTGTTCAAGATCATTTCAGTTAAATGGTAGTACGCAGGCGTACTGAGTAACCGACAGGCGGATTACAGAATGGCTCTCGGCTTTGGGTTCAACAAGCAAAAGGTCCTTGCCAATGCGGAAAAGTATGTCCAGCAGGGCAAGCTCACGAATGCCATTGCCGAGTACGAAAAAATTATCGAGAAAGAGCCGAAAGACCTGACCGTTCTGAACACCGTCGGCGATCTTTACGCGCGCTCTGGCGACGCTTCCAAAGCAAGCGAGTATTACACCCGGGTCGGCGATTCTTACGCGACGCAGGGATTCACTCTGCGTGCGATCGCCATGTACAAGAAAGTCACGAAACTGGATCCGAATTCCATTTCGATGGTCCAGAAGCTTGCCGAACTCTACACACAACAGGGGCTGCTCAACGATGCCAGGCAGCAATACCTGATCCTCGCTGACTCCGCACTGAAGAAAAATGATTATGAAGGCGCAGCCCGCATCTTCGAGAAAATGCTGGAGGGCGACTCCGATAATGCCGCCGTCCAGGGAAAACTCGCCGACATTTACGTCAAGTTAGGAAAGAAAGATAAGGCTCGCGATCTGCTCTTCCGCATCGCGGCCTCGCTGTCGGAACGCAAATCGATAGATGCCGCCATCGATGCGCTCAACCGGCTGCTGGCGATTGATTCGACCAATACCGAGGCCTTGTTGCTGCGCGGCAAGATCGCGCTGGACGCGGGTGATACAGCGGGAGGCACTAAGTTCCTGGAACGCGTGCCGACGATCGATTCCCTTCCCGTAGGCCTGCATGCGCTCCTGCGAGCATACCTCAAGACTGAGAAATACGATGAAGCTGAGCCGATGGCTCGGAAGCTTCTGTCGGTCCACAACGACAGCAGCGGCATCCGGGAATTGGCCACTGCACTGGTCACTTCTGGGCATGCGGAAACCGCTCTGCGAATCTACGACGAGTTCTCCAGCACGCTGCTGGCAGGCGACAGCACCGAAGTCATCCTGTCCCTGCAGCCGCTTATTGGACAACTAAAGGATCGCCCCGCATCCCTGGAGACGCTTCGCAACATTTTCATGAAAGCGGGGGCTTCGAGCAGCGTCCCGGAAATCAACGAGCTGCTGGCTCACGCCTATGTCCAGGCAGGCGAACTGGAAAAAGCGCGCGATCTATATAAGGACCTTGCCGAACTGGAGCCGGGAAATCCTCTGCACATGCAGAATTACCGGCAGGTGATGGCGCGGCTGGGGCAGGACGTTGCAGCACGTCCCACTGAGCCCGATCAGGGCGAACAAGCGTTTTTCATCGAGGAGCTGGCGGAACAGAACGGCCCATCTTTACAGCAATCGTACACGCCGGCGGTTAGCGACAGCATCAATTCAGCGGTAACCGAGTCCGAACTGTACGAGTCATATGGTAAGCCGCAGCAGGCTATCCACCTGCTGGAAAGCGCCCTCGCCAAGGCTCCCGACGATGTTCGTCTGAACCAGAGGCTTGCATCCATTTATCTGCGCAGCGGCCGCACCGAAGATGCGGCACATTGTTACCAGTTGCTCAGCCGAATCTTTGCGAAAGCCGGCAAGCCTGGCGAGGCGCAGCAGTATGCAGAATACGCCCTCCGATGCGGCGGACCTGAAGTAGCAACAGAACCACCGGTTCAAGAAGCGGCACCGGCTCCGCCAGAACAGAGCCACGCTGCGGCGCAAGCGCCAGAAGAGCAAACACTCGCAGAACCACAAGTACACGAGATCCCGGCCGACATTCCAGCATTCGAAATTACGCCTCCTCACGCGGCCGAGGCCGAGCTCGGCGAAGCTCATGAGATCGATTTGTCGGCGGAGTGGGAAACCGCTGTTTCCGAGCAACCGTCGGTCGACGCGACGCCCGCGGAAGTGCATCTACCACCTCCGCCTGAACCCGTTGTCGAGAGTAAGCTCCCAGAACCGCTCGAAGCGAAAGCTCCAGAGGCCGAAGCGACATCGGCATCGGCTGAGGCACCGCATCCAAGCGTCATTTCGGATCTCCTGGAAGAAATCAACTTCTATGTTTCGCAGTCCATGCTTGACGAGGCACGCGCTGCGTTAGGGCGCTTGCGCCAACTTTCTCCCGATCACGGTGAGATCGCATCGCTCGAGCAGCAGATTGAGGCAGCCGCCCGAGCGCAAGCGCCGCAGCCAAAAGGACAGACTGAGGTTGCCGTTGAATCTTCTGCGTTGGACGACGTTGCAATCGAGAATCTGCTGACGCAAAAAGATGACGCTGGATTCGAGCCTCCCCCGGAACCGCGAACCGGTGGCGTGAAATCTGCACCAATCACAGAATTTGAAATCGAAGAAGCTCCGGCCCCGCCAGAACATATACCCGGCGTTGTCCACGAGCTCTCGCCCGTGCAGGAAATGCCGATTCTCGCGGAGCAGCCACCCGCGCCTCAGCCTGTGCCGGAACAACCGGACGTCACGCCTCCAGCGCCGGAACCTGCTGTGGCCGCGAAAGGTACCATCGAGCCGCTCGGAGACCTGCAAGCGGAACCGGACGTAACAGAGGTTCTTCCGCAGCATCAGCCGATTGCACTGGAGCCGGAGCCACAACCAGAACCGATGGTTGCCGCGGCTTCACACAAGGCGGATGTCCTTTCTGATTTCGTTCTCGATCTGGAGAGCTCACTCGGCAACGATTTCTTGGCGGGAGGAAACACCGGGGCACCTCCGGCCTCGTTTCCCTCTTCCGGTCCGAGCATTCCGAACATCCCTGTGATGCCGGCGCCGTCAATGCCGGCGCACGCCGCCGCAGCCAGCATCGCACAACCGCAGGGATCTGGGACTGCCGCGGCTGTCGCAACTGCAGCGGCGCTCGAAACGGCGCCATCAGAGTTGGCGGACGTCTCATCACCTCTTTCCGAACTGTTCGCCGAATTCAAGGAAGAGGTGGAAGAAGGTTCCACTGATACAGAGGATCCGGAAACACACTACAACATGGGTGTGGCGTTCAAGGAAATGGGACTGCTCGATGAAGCGATAGGAGAACTACAGAAAGTTTGCACGGCTATCGATCGCGGACAAGCGTTCCCGCAAATCATTCAGGCCTACACGTGGCTGGCACACTGCTTCGTCGAAAAGGGAATTCCCGAGGCCGGCATCAAGTGGTACGAAAAGGCTCTTCAGGTTCCAGGCGATCAGGAAACGCGTACTGCAGTTGAATACGAACTGGCTTGCGCCTGCGAGGCCGCTGGCGACCGCGACTCTGCCCTGAAACATTTCCTCGAGGTTTACGGAAGCAACATTGATTATCGCGACGTTTCCGAACGCATCAAAGCCCTGAAAGGGTAGAATCCCGTAGAATCAATAGATGGATTCTGCGCGCGAGCAGAACAAACCCGAACCCCCAAGGCAGGATAAAGGCACTCTGAACGCCGGCACGCCAATTCTGACTCAGCCGCCAACGGAGGCTCCTCGTGCGCCCGAAGGTGTACCCCGGCACGTCGTCTGGATACACCGCATCTCGATGGTCGTGTTCGTGGTGTTCTGCATTGAACTCGGAATCTTCATCGCGGTCCTGCCTTGGATTTCGGTGTGGAATCAGAATCTCTTCATGCTGACTCATCCCGCGGTCCGCGACTTCCTTACACAGAATTTTGTCCGCGGCTCTATTAGCGGGCTGGGCGTCATCGACGTGTGGATTGGCATCTGGGAAGCGGTTCATTACCACGACCCTGTCGTGCAACTGGAGAACGAAACCAAAACGCCATCCAGAAGGTAACCGGCGCTTCATTTTCCGTGGGACCTCGCATCCGATATCCTGTTGTATTGACCATGACGGATAAAACACCCTTTCGCTCTCCTCTTGCCTACGAAAACAAGAAGTTCCTCGACAGTCCTGATGGACGCGTTCTCCGCATTCTCTCGGAATACATCGAACCACTCGCACGCTTTCGGCGCGAGCGCATACAGGACACCATCGTTTTCTTTGGGTCTGCACGCTTTCACAGTCTTTCGGACGCGGAGGGCGCGTTACAGGAATTGGAGCGCCCGTTCTCTGCGCGTCCTGCTCCCAAAGACGAGAAGCGAGAATTGAAGCAGGCGCAAGCAGCGGTTGAAATGGCGCACTATTACGAAGACGCCCGCAAACTGGCGTACATGCTTACATCGTGGTCGCGCGGAGTCGCTGCCAAGAGAAACCGTTTCGTGGTCACCACCGGCGGTGGCCCGGGCATCATGGAGGCTGCCAATCGCGGCGCCTTTGAAGCGGGCGGCAAGACGATTGGGCTGAACATCAATCTTCCATTCGAGCAGATGCCCAACCGCTATATCACTCCTGAACTCAACTTCGAGTTCCACTACTTCTTCATGCGTAAGCTGTGGTTTGCCTATCTTGCCAAGGCACTCATCGTATTTCCCGGCGGATTTGGGACCTTCGACGAACTGTTCGAAATCCTGACGCTCGCACAGACAGAAAAACTTGCGAAGAAAATTGTCGTGGTGATGTACGGAAGCGAGTACTGGAACAAGATCATTAACTTTCAGGCCTTGGTGGATGCCGGAACGATCTCGGCTGAGGACCTGAATCTGTTCAAGATCTGCGATAACCCGGAGCAGGCGTTCGAGTATCTTCGCGATAGCTTAACCGAACACCATCTCGCGGCGCCGCCTCCAAAAGAGAAGTCGCCGGAAATCGCGAAAACGCGTCCCTGATGCCGCCAAGGTGTATCGCGCTCCCTTGATAGAGGCTTCTGTGGCTACTAGCGACCAGCCACGCCACAGAACTCGTCGCTAAGCTGCGCGATCGATCTGCGGTGCCGGTTCCCGGATTTTGTCTTTAACTTCGTGTTCTACGCCCTTGATCTCAATGCGCTCGCGTCGAATATCAAGCCGCAGCCTGCCGAATACGCTCATATGAAGGTTAGCGATCCAAACCAACGCGAATAGTGCGACGAGGTACCCGCGCCAGCCCGGATACAGCAACTTGTAGCGTGTGATGATCAGGAAGAAAATTGTTACGTAGTGGCTGAAGCAATATTCACAGGTAAAGAGATAGAAGAATTTGCGGCGCACCAACGTTGGGGCGTTCTGGCTCTGCCGTTGGCAGTATTGCCGCGGCTCGCGGAAGAGTTCTTCGTGGGTTACTGTCCATGCGATACAGGCAATCGGGATAGCCAGCACGAATAACCACACGATCTGCATCGCAATTGACATAATTGTCCGGGGGCGTTTGCTGCGCACCTAATGAGGTTGGACGCGTAAGCATCGAAGAATCTTTGCCCTGGACCACCTGCTTTTTTCGGTGCTGAAGTACTGAGATACTGAAAGCCGAAAAACGCACAGACTGAAAGAGTGCTCGTGCTTCTCTACTACATTACCGATCGGCATCAATTCCCCGGCACTGAACTGGAGAAACGCGATCGCCTGCTCGGGAAAATCGCAGAAGCGGCTGACGCGGGTGTAGACCTGATTCAACTTCGCGAGCGCGATCTCAGTGCGCGGGAACTCTACGATCTTGCAACCGAAGCTCTTCCCCGAATTCGTGAAATGCGAAACGCCACACGAGAAGCACGTCTTTTGATTAACTCTCGCCTGGACGTTGCGTTAGCTGCGAGCGCCAATGGCGTGCACTTCCGTGGCGATGACATATCTGCCGCCGATGGGCGCGCTGTCCTGGCAACATCTATCAGAACAGCACGACAGGCCGCAACGGGCACGGGGACTCGTGAGACATCCTCGAACATTAACTTCCTCTTTGGCGTATCGTGCCACTCCCTGGCAGATGTGCTCGCCGCCGAAGCACACCGCGCAGATTTTGCAGTTTATGCTCCCGTTTTCGAGAAGCGTGGTAACAACGTTCCTGCGGTCGGTCTCGACGGACTACGTCAGGCATGCCAGTCGGTGGTCACTCGCGATCAGAAAGCGGAAGCAGGCTTTCCGTCGGGCATGCCGATCCTCGCGCTTGGCGGAGTTACTCTACAGAACGCTCGAGATTGCATTTCGGCAGGCGCGTCAGGCATCGCGGCAATTCGTCTTTTTCAGGATAACGATATCGGCGAAATAGTCGCGAAACTGTGCGGCTGATCTACCTTGCAACTTGTTTGCTACTATTGCCTGCATGGGCGAGATGGCAGGGAGCGGCTTTGATGGCTTGCGTGTCCTTTCATTTGAGAGCCGACGCGGCGCCGAAATGGCCAAACTGATCGAAAATGCCGGTGGCCGAGCGATCATTGCTCCTTCGATGCGAGAAGTTCCTCTGCAAGACAACCACCATGCACGTGACTTTGTGCGTGAACTGATCGCCGGAGAAATTCATGCCGTCATTTTTCTTACCGGGGTGGGCGCACAGGTTGTCGTGCGCGTCGCCGAAAGCATTGGAGAGCAGCAAGCGTATCTCGACGCTTTGAAGAGCGTTCCGGTGATTGCGCGCGGGCCGAAGCCTGCAGGCATCTTGCGCCCGCTCGGCATTCCCATCAGGGCGATCGCTCCAGAACCGAATACGTGGCGCGAAGTGCTGCAGGCCCTCGATGCGAATCCATCGAGCGTTCCACTGCGAGGAAGGACAATCGCGGTTCAGGAGTATGGTGCCCCGAATGAAGAACTACTCGCAGGCTTGCGTGAACGTGGTGCAACAGTCCGAAGAGTTCCGGTTTACGACTGGCAGTTACCCGAGGACACAGGCCCTTTGCGAAACGCGGCCGAGCAGATTGCGAAAGGCGATGTCGACGTTGTGTTGTTTACGACGTCTGTGCAGGCCAGGCATGTGATGCAGATCGCAAACGAGATGGGAATCGCCCAGGAAGTTCATCGCGGATTCAGTCGCATGTTCGTTGCATCGATCGGCCCCGTGACATCCGAGGCTTTACACGAACTCGGATTGCGAGCCGACATGGAACCCAGCCATCCCAAGATGGGCTTCCTGGTAAGTGAGGCAGCATCGAAGGCAAACGACATTCTTCCGCGCAAGCAGGGATAAGTCACTTCGGCAGCTTCTCTGGCGTTGGATACTGATGTTGTTCGCGGGCCTAGGCCGCATTCGGCTGTTTGCGGTGCTCGGGTCGCTTCTGGTTCGTTCCGAACCAGCGACCGAAGAAGACATCAGTGGACGAGAAGAAGACAATGGAGAAGGTCACAGCAAGCCCGACGGTACGCGCGATCTGGTGCGATTCGGCTCCGCCGGAATGCAGGATCATGAGGGCGTAGACTAGAGACGCAAATCCTTTCGGTCCGAAGATGCCGATCATCGTCTTCTCACGGAGTGGCAATCCAGATCTCCAGAGCGACAGCCATATTGCCACTGGGCGAACAGCGAACACCGCCAACACCGCAAATATGTAAACAGTTGCCGGCGCAACCGCAAAGAGAACGGGCGCAACTCTTGCGCCAAAGACAAGCAGTACGGCCAGTTTCAGCAGCTCGGTAACCTGGTCGCCGAAATCGTGGAATGCCTTGGTAACTGCTTCGCTGAAGGTTGCCGTAGTAATCCCGGCAGCAAACGCGGCAAAAAAGATGTTGGCGTGCACAGCCTCAGCTACCGCCAGCAGTCCTAGCGCAAATGCATTTAAGCGCTGAAAGATTCCGGCTGCACCGAAAAAGCGGCTGCGCTCCAGTCTGATCCCGGTCCAGGGGATTGCGATACCAATCAGCAAACCCAGCGCGAGATCCGAGACGGTGCTGACCACGGCGCGATTGGCATTTCCGGTGAGCAGCGCCAATGTGATCAGGAGCGGCGGAAGAGCAAGGCCATCGTTGAAACCGCTTTCGACATTGAGGATGTGCTTCACGCGTTCAGGAATGGCCTCGACGCGAAATACACCCGAGATGAAGATGGGATCTGTAGGGCTCAATGCCGACCCGATGAGTATCGCGCCGACCCAGGACAAGGACAACATCCAATGAGCGATCAAGGCCGCCCCAGCAATTGTCAGCGGCATGCCGGCAAACAGTGCTCGGCTTGGCATCCGCCAGGACCGCCGCAATGCCTGCAAGCCGCCCGTCTTCATCCCCGACGTGTATAGAACGCTAAATAGCGCAAGGTCTGCTAGTCGAAATAGCAGCTCCTGGGGCGGAACATGAAATCCGAATGGGCGCTTGCCCAGCACAAGTCCAACTGCCAGAAAAAGAACCGAAGTCGAGAGCACACTTTCGCGCGCGCGGCAGGAGATCAGGACAGCCACGAACAGCGTACAGGCGTAAGCGAGTAGAAGGTCCACGAGTCGGGTTTATCTATGCATGGGAGAGTAAAAGTACTCACCTCTGTTGCCCTGGTGATGTATGGGGAGGAAATATCCCGGCTCTCGGGTGCTGCTATGCGCGCTTGCTCGTCTGACTGCGCTGCGATTGCCGCAGGCTGGAAGGAAACCATGAAAAATGGACGAAAAGGAATAGCAGCAATAATTGCAATCTGGATGGCAATGAGCACGGCCGCCTTCGCGCAATATCGCGATGATCGTGGCTACGACAACGGGTGCTACCCCGGCCAGTATGGAGATCATGACCGGGATTACGATCATGATGGCGCCGTCCGATACGGTTACGACAACGGCGGCTATTACGACCGGGGTGGATACTATCCAGACTATCTTCGCCAGGCTGGCGA
This sequence comes from Terriglobia bacterium, assembly GCA_021324365.1. GTDB lineage: Bacteria > Acidobacteriota > Terriglobia > Terriglobales > Acidobacteriaceae > JAJPJE01. The sequence goes on from JAJPJE010000020.1 coordinate 24,627, forward strand.
TGCCGGTTACCACGATGGACTCCGCAACGGCGCTCGCGACCGCAGGAACGGAAAGCGATTCCGTCCAACGCACGGCGAAGACTATGAACACGCGATGCGCGGTTACAACTCTGTGTTTCGAGATAAGCAGGGCTATCGCAACGCGTACCGTGACGGATATCAGCGGGGCTATCAGCGTGGATATGGAGAAGGCTATCGCTGGTAGGGCAAAGGCTGAACCTCGAGGCCGCCTACACTGTGGGCGGCCTTTCTGTTTGAACTCCAAATTGGGATTGTGCCACTGAGGGAAATTCCTGCAGTAACAAACCAAGGTTCTCGGTTGTAACGCGCGCATGGCGCAGAGACCATCTACAAGATGGAAGCGCTATCTCCCGCTGCGGCACAGCTACCTATGGAAGGCGAAGGCAGGCTACGGTTCTGGAACGACAGCACCGCAGCGATTTTCCTGCTGGCTATCTTGTGTGAGGCATTGATGGAGGCGGGCGTGTATTGCATATCCACCTTCACTTCGCCCTGGAAAGCGCACGTCATCATGGGGCCGCTTGTTGCCTGCTTCGGCACCCTCCTTGGCTCGAGCATACTCACGTCGCAGAGAGCTTTTCGCAAGAAGCTCGAAATTGAAATTGCCGCCAAAGGTGAGGCGCAGCAAAGGCAAGCCGAAGTGACCCGGCAGTTGACTCAAGCTCTCGGTCAGTTGGAATTCCATAACAGCAGACTTCTGTCGTTCAGCGAATTCACTCATGGGCTGCTGTCGTGCATCTCGGAACCAGACATCTACGAATGCACCGCACGGTTCGGCGCACTCCTGTTTCCCGCTTCGATCGGGGCGCTGTATCGACCAGATGCGAACGGCTTCTGGAGGGCGGCAACCAGTTGGCCGAATGCAAATAATGGTTTGATCACGAGGGTGCGCCTAGTGCCTAACCAGCAACCACCAAACGCCGCTGCCAAAGACCTGATCTCGGCACTTCGCCAGGGGATCGGCAATCGAAGTTGTCTTGGGCTGCCTCTGATTTCAGGCAACGACCTGATTGGGGTGTTGTATATCGAGACCCAAAGTGAGAACGGCTGCGACGAACATGCAGCGGCGCTATCGAGCCGAACCGCACATATGGCAAAAGCGTTCTGTGAAGAGATTACGCTGGCCTTTGCGAGCCTTCGTCTGCGCACCGAACTGAGCCAGCAGGCGATTCGCGATCCGCTGACGGGCCTCTACAATCGGCGCTACCTGGAAGAAGCATTGGCACGCGAACTGAAGCGAGCTAGCCGCCAGGGCAGTGCGGTATCGGTTCTGATGGTCGATCTCGACCATTTCAAACTCCTGAACGATCAGTTCGGCCATGGTTGTGGCGATGAGGTGCTGAAAGGGCTGGGAAACACAATCCTGTCCCATTGCCGCGGAGAGGACGTGGCCTGTCGCTACGGAGGAGAGGAATTCCTGCTCGTGTTGCCCAACACGGATACAGAAGGTGCGGTGGCCAAGGCACAACACTTACGGTCGCACATCAAGAAACTTTCAGCACTGACGAAATATCGGTGCCAAATAACTGCGTCGGTTGGGGTCGCTACGTATCCGCACGACGGGATGAGCATGGCCACGGTGGTCAAATCGGCCGATGCGGCAATGTATGCTGCGAAACGCCTTGGGCGCGACCGTGTTTGTCGATCCAGCGAACTTGCCCTGGTAAACACGTAGCACTCCTTGGTTGCCGCAGCCCAATTACAAGATTCAAATTTACCATCCAGCAGTTTGGCGAAATCTTGCGAGCCTGATAGAACAATCTGCATGCGGGTTCTCTTCATCGGCGGCACTGGCATCATCAGTACGGCATGCACGCGGTTAGCTGCAGAACGCGGAATCGATTTGACCTTGGTTGTCCGCGGCCAGCATACAACGCAGATTCCGGCCGTGAAGACGGTCCAAGTCGACATTCACAATGAGCGCGCGGCCGCAGAGGCTCTTAACAGTTTGCGTTTCGACGTGGTGGTTGACTGGATAGCATTCACAACCCAGGATATCGAACGCGATCTCAATCTCTTTCGCGGACGCACACGACAATTCATCTTTATCAGTTCGGCGAGTGTCTATCAGAAGCCCCAGACGCATTATCTGATGACCGAGTCGACGCCGACGGCAAATCCTCACTGGCAGTACTCGCGCGACAAGATTGCCTGTGAAGAGCGCCTTATGCAGGCATATCGCGAAGAAGCGTTCCCGGTGACGATCGTGCGGCCGTCTCTGACCTACGGCGAAACCTTAATTCCGCTGGTAATGAATAGCTGGCAAAAGTCATACACCGTCGTGGACCGGATGATTCGGGAGGCGAAGGTGATTGTGCCGGGAGATGGAACTTCGCTCTGGACCATCACGCACAATACGGATTTTGCAAAAGGCCTGCTGGGATTGTTCGGTAACGAGCAGGCGATCGGCCACGCCTTTCACATCACCTCGGACGAAGTAATGACCTGGGATCAGTACTACCGCATTGTGGCCGAGGCAGTCGGTGTAAAAGCAAAGATCGTACACATCGCGTCGGAGTTCCTCGCAAGTTGCGTTCCAGAGATGGAAGGAAGCTTACTGGGAGACAAGGCAGTGAGCGTTGTCTTCGACAATTCGAGGATCAAGCGGTTTGTACCAGGATTCTGCGCGACAGTTCCATTCCGCGAAGGCATAAGAAAGTCGTTGGCGTGGTTCGATGCCGATCCCGCACGCAAGCAGATCGACGCCGAAGTGAACCAGAGGCTGGATAAGCTGATCCGGTGTTACGAAGATGGGATGAACGCCGCGATCGGGCACTTCCGCTAACGTGCGAATCGGAGTTTCGACTTCTACTTGCGACAGGCCGCGCAGTAACCTCCGACCTCCAGGCGCGCTACCAGGATGTGAAACCGACAATCGCGTTCCAACTGTTTCTTTAAATCTTCAAAAAGTTCGCTTTCAAATTCTGTGATTTTTCCGCAACGCAAACAGGCCATGTGGAGGTGATCGCGTCCGGTTTTGCGCTCGTAGAAATGACGCTCGCCTTCCATGTGCATGAGATCCAGTTCGTCGATAGCGCCATGCCGTTTCAGCAACTCGAGTGTTCGATAAACCGTGCTGCGATCGACGGTCGCGTCCATCTTTTGCGCTTTGCGGAGAATACTGCTGGCATCAAGATGTTTCTTGGCAGTTTCAATGACGCTGAGAATCGCGCGACGCTGCGCGGTCATGCGTACACCACGTTCCGAGAGTTGCGACTGTAGACGTCCGGGAATCTCTGTCTGCGGAAATGGCAAGGCTGGCACCTGTTCGGCTAGTCGCAACTGATCGCAATCACGTCGCGACGAAATTGTTCGTGATGCATTGACGGGAACATGACGAAACCGTAATGTTGGGATTGTAAATCTAGTTGCGACTTAGTTGCAACTAGAACTGTGGCGAGCCGTAGAAAGAGCACGAATGAGAGTTAATTCATGGTGGGTGCTTTCAGTTGGGCATATTTTGAGCGTTTTCTTGCTGGCGGTCGCGCTGTCGAGTTCAACCCCTTGTGACGCCCAGGAGAAGCCCTATTTCGTTTTGTACTCGCAGGACATGGAGGAGCCAGGGAATCTCGAGATTGAATCCATGAATGTGGTGGGCGGTCCGGAACCCGGGAATTCGTTCATCGGGTCGAACCTGGAACTCGAATACGGCGTAAGAGCCTGGTGGACCTCCGAGTTGTATCTGGATGGCCAGTCTACCCGCGGTGACAGCACCATCTTCACCGGCTTCCGATGGGAGAACCGGTTTCGCCCTCTGATGCGGGAACACTGGATTAATCCAGTGTTGTACGTGGAATACGAAAATACCAGCGCCGACAAAACATTGCGGGAGATCGTCGGACACGATGGAAAAGACGATTTTCTGGAATCGAATGCGAGCGCGCGCGCCGGTGTTGAGCGCGAAATGGAAGTCAAATTGATACTGGGCAGTAATGTGCACGGATGGAATGTCAGTGAGAATTTCATCGCTGAAAAGAATCTCTCGAATGCACCTTGGGAGTTCGGCTACGCGGTCGGGGCGAGCCGTGCTTTGAAAATGGCAGCCAGCGCGCAGCCTTGCACATTCTGCCGCGAGAAGTTCCAGGCCGGAGTGGAGTTGTACGGCGGGCTGGGTGACTGGCGCAGGTTCGGTATGCACCTTACGTCGCCCTACCTGGGACCCTCCATTAACTGGGAGGCGCCCGGCGGAATGACACTTTCATTCGGGCCGCACTTCGGACTGAACAATTACAGCATTCCAGTCCTATACCGGTTTGGTGTTTCGTATGAAATTCAACAGCTGTTCAGCCATTTACGTTTGCACTGAAACGGAACTGCGATGACATTTTTGTTGAAGAGACTTGCGGCGATTACATTGCTATCAGCTTGCGCAATCTTTGCGCGCGCAGAGGCGGATGGCGCATGGCTAAACAAAGTTCCGGCAAAGGAACACGACAAGGCCAATCCGTACAGGAACCAAGCTGAGGCGCAGATTGCCGGCGGGCGCATCTTTGCCGAGCACTGTGCCCAATGCCATGGGAAGCAAGCGCAAGGGGACAAGAAGCATCCGTCGCTGCATAGCGATCGAGTTCAGCAGCAGGCCACTGAGGGCGATCTGCATTGGCTGCTGGTAAACGGCTATATGTCTCGCGGAATGCCATCCTGGTCAAAATTGGGTAATCCGCAGATCTGGCAGGTGATCACGTACATAAAATCACTGCACTGATCGGGATCGTCACCATAGCTTGTTGTAGCCTCGGCCCTGCTCCAACGGGTCGAGCCCTTTGGAGACCAGCTTCGGTGTTCACCTGATATGGGATTCGGTTTGCGCGTGGTACTCTGAATTCGCCAAATTTTCTTATCAGGAGAGTTCGACACATGTCACTGTTACGCACGGGTGCACGAGCGGCAGCAGCATTGGTTCTAGTGGCGGTATTCGCAGTTCCGCAAGGCTTATTGGCCGACACCCATGTGGTATCTCCTTCCGACCTGCAACAGCAGCTTGTTCAAACCACGCAGGATCGTCAGCAGAACCTGAATACGGTTCGTCAATTCCTCTCCGGTCCCACGGCGGAAAAAGCGATGAGATCGGCCAGCATGGATCCGCAACAGGTGCAAAAAGCTGTATCCAGCTTGAGCGATCAAGAACTGGCGAACCTGGCGCAGCGAGCCGACAAGGCCAACCACGACTTCGCTGCCGGCAACCTGAGCGATCGCGACCTGATCTGGATTATTCTCGCCATTGCGGTGCTCGTGCTTATCATCGTCGCAGTGCACTAACGCGTGATGTTGAAACGGTTGCCGCAGGGACTGATCGCCATCATTTGTCTCTGCGGCTTCGTATTTTCTGCGGATACAGCCGCGATCTGGCTGGATGTGCCTTTCGTAAAACAGACGAAGGACGGATGTGGTGCCGCGTCCATCGCCATGGTCATGCAGTATTGGGCACAGCATGGCGATCTGGTACCTTCGCCCGATTCGGACGCGGAGCAGATCCTTGCTGCGCTCTACTCGCCGAATGCGCATGGCATTTACGCCTCGAAGGTTGAAGCCTATCTGCAGCAGCACGGATTCCGTACATTCGTTTTCCAGGGCCGCTGGGACGACTTGCAGCAACATCTTCAAAAGGGACGTCCGCTAATCGTGGCACTAAAGCCCGGGCACGGTGAATTACATTACGTCGTTGTTGCGGGAATCGACACACGAAACAACCTGGTGATGGTGAATGATCCAGCACAACGCAAGCTTCTAAAGACCGCGCGCACGCGTTTCCAAAAGGAATGGGCTGGCGCCGGCAGCTGGACGTTGCTCGCTGTGCCGATGACGAGCGTGCAATAGTGCGGCGTTCAGTCTACTTCTTTGCTCTTTTTCTCCTGACCACCGCGGCAGCTGCAACAGATTCCCGAGACGCAGAAATCAAGCAACTTTTTGATCAGAGCCGCTGGCGCGATGTAATCAGCGTGGTCGAGAAGACCGGCGTCCGCTCGGCTGATCTTGACTACTATTACGGAAGCGCTCTGGCTCAGGTTGGCAGCCTGCCAGAAGCGCGTACTGCATTTCTCGCCGGACGCAAACTCCAGCCAAACGACAAACGGTTCCCGATTGAGCTTGCCGGCCTTGCATTCAAGCAGAAAGACTATCCAGCAGCGATTCGCTGGCTGCGAATGGCATTGCGAATCGACCGCAACGACGACTACGCGAACAATTTTGCCGCAACCGTCTATTACCTTGAGGGAAACACCGAAGCTGCCATCAGGTATTGGAATCGAACTGGCAAACCTACACTCCAGAAAGTCGTATTTGATCCGATGCCGCGCCTGCGTGCCGATGTCCTGGACCGCGCATTCGCATTTTCTCCCGGCAGCGTACTCGAATTGGGCGACTTGATTACGAGCGAACGGCGTGTAGAAGGGCTGGGCATCTTTCCCGTGTACGGTTTCAGGCTTGCTGCTCGGGACGACGGCAAGTTCGATATAGGTTTCAACGCGCAGGAGCGCAATGGGTTCGGCAATAATAAGCTGCAGGCGCTGGTTTCAATATTCAGCGGAGCGTTCTACCAGACGGTCTATCCCGCGTATTACAACCTGGTCCGGTCAGCCGTGAATGTAACCTCATTAATTCGCTGGGATGCGCAGAAACGGCGAGGAGCTCTAAATCTTTCCGGACCCTGGCGTCTGAATTCGAAATGGCGGTACACGTTCGGCATGGATCTGCGCAATGAGAACTGGGCCATTCGCGACTCGTTCAGTGGTCCGGCCCCGGTTCTTGGCTCGCTGAATCTGCGGCGGGCTGTCGTAAGTGGCGGGGTCGAATCGTTCACCAGCGGCCGGTGGGGCTGGTCGGCAGGAGCCGAAGTCTCGTACCGAGATTACCGAAGCGTGGAGGCGGGCACGGCGATCACGCCAAACCTTCTGCTCAGCGGCTATCAATTGAAGCAGCTAACGAGTGTCAATTACGAACTACTTCGCATTCCCGAAAGGCGGTTCGTCATCGAGGGTCGCGGTACATCGCAACTCGCACGCATCTGGTCGGCTCCGTCGCATTCTTTTGCGAAGCTGCAGAGCGAACTGGATAGCCGTTGGCTTCCGCAAACACGGGGAGATGACTATGAGATGCAGTCACGCGTGAGCCTGGGGAAAACGTTCGGCGAAGCGCCGTTCGATGAACTCTTTATGTTGGGCCTGGAGCGCGATAACGATCTCTGGCTGCGTGCGCACATCGGTACGTACGACGGCGTCAAGGGCAGCGCGCCTCTCGGACGCAGCTACTTTCTTTCCAACTGGGAGATGGACAAGAACCTCTACGACAACGGGCTGCTCGGGTTGAAGCTGGGGCCGTTCGTCGATACCGGAAAGATGATGGACACCACGACTACGTTCGCCACGTCGAAATGGATGTGGGACACCGGCGCACAAACAAAGATAAGCGTACTCGGAGTCGGCATGGTGTTCTCGTACGGCAAAGACCTGCGAACCGGCAATAATGCATTCTATGCACAGATGGAAAAGTCGTTCACCAAGGCTCGATAGCGGCTCCCTTTGATGCTTCCAGCCTCTATACTTCAGGTAACGATTCGTCGTTATCTTGGCGAAAGCGAAACCTCACTATGGTGAACGCAAATATTTTGCCAACCGAATTCCTTGAGGACGATCCTCATCCTGAATAACCGATGTTTTGATAGTTTTGGTCGTTGACGAGGTGCGAACCTTCAGTCCGAACGAACAGTACGATGACAGCACACTGATTGTTGCCAAGTGCAAGACGCGGAAACTCTCAGCCATGCCGCTCCTTCACGTCACATAGTATCCTTAGGAAAAATTAAGCTACTGTCGCTCGTTAGAGGCAGTATTCTCGCAGGTAAGGCGGAGCACACTCGGCGTACGCGTCAAAGGCAGATCTATGCATCGAGTCGGTCGGTGTGTGGCGGTGCGTTAACTTAGAACGTCTTGAGCGCCAGAAACCTGCAAGTTCACTTTCGGATTGCACGGATACCAGTGAAATGAACAGAACTACTCTGGAGAATTCGGCTGTGCAAATCGCCAGCCGCGTGGCTTCATCTCGCTTGTCAGCAAGTGCGTTCACATTTGCAGTATTTTTCTCTTTATGCGGATCGGCGTTCGGCCAGGCGATGTCCGGGTCGTGGACTGGTGTACTTCGTGACCACATGCGTACTCCAGTACCGGGAGCTGCTGTCGTTCTTACCAACCAGTATGGAAAACCTGTTTATAGGGCCAGAACGCAGGCTGAGGGAGAGTTCTCGTTTTCAGCGCTTGCTCCCTCGACATATGAGGTCTCGGTGCTCGCAAATGGGATTAAGTACAAATCTTCGCAAAGCGTTGTAGTTGCCGAAGCAACCACCCTCAATACAGACCTGCAACTGCAGCAGTCGGATAGCACTCTCCTCCTCGTACAGGAGACATCCACGCCCGTTTCCCCGGGCACCGGAGGAGAGCGTCTGTCGAAATCGGAAGTCTCGAGCCTGCCGCTGAACTCTCGCGATTTCAGCAAACTACTCCTGCTCGCCGCCGGCACCATGACGGATGCCAATGGTGCAGCGAACTTCACCCAGCAGTTTGCCGTGAATGGCCAGCGCGGCACGACCACCGTCTTTGCCATGGATGGAATCGACACCACCGATCCCGAGATGGGCGGTGCCACATTTTCCACCTTCAATGTGGACGCGATCCAGGAAGTACAGTCGAGTTCCGGAGTCATGTTGCCGGAAATTGGTCACGGAGCCGCTGGTTACACGAATGTTGTGACTCGTTCCGGCACCAATTCGCTCCATGGCAGCGTATTCGAATTCTTCCGCAACGCCGCGCTCGATGCGCGCAATTACTTTGACCATGTCGAACTGGGCGGCCGCCGCATACCGCCCTTCAATCGAAACGAATTTGGAGGTACGGTCGGCGGCCCTGTCATGCTTCCAGGCTACAACGGGCGCGATCGAACCTATTTCTTCGGCGAATATCAGGGATTTCGGCAGATTCTAGGAACGACACAGGTATTTCCAGTACCCACGGCAGCTGAACGGCAGGGAATCGATACTTCGACCTTCCCGGGAGACACGCTCGTCGTACCGGTGAATCCTGCCATCAAACCGGTGCTGAATGCCTATCCGTTGCCTAATAATCCGACCGGAGCTTTTGGGGCGCGTACCTATGAGACATCGTCGAAGGTTTCGACCGACTACGATCAGTTCTCCATCCGGATCGATCAGAAGATTTCCAGCAAAGCGCAACTCTTCGGAAGATTCAGCCTGAATCAGGTCACCGGTCCGGTTACCAATCCCGATCAGACGGCGCTTGATCCCAGCTTTGCAATCCAGTTCTTCGATCATCAGCGCAACGCCGGGATCACGTATTCACGCACGATCGGTCCGCACCTGACACTACAAACCTCGATCGGTTACGTCCGCAGCACTCCCATGTTTCCGGCGGCGAATCACACGCAACCGGCAATCCTGTTTGGAGATGGTTTGTTCGAGCCCTACGGCGCTCCGGCGGGCTCGATCTATGGATCGTACTCGAACCTATATCAATACAAGTTCGATATGGCCGATGTCCGCGGGAACCATTCGATGAAGTGGGGCGTTGAAATCCGCGCGAATCGCGATTCGACCATTTTCGGCACCACTCCAAACGGTGCTTATTCCTTTGGAGGCGGAACAGCGTATTCCCCGGTCGCAATTTCATCTGCCAGCGGGACACACAACATTGCCGTTGGCGATCCGCTGCCCGATTCGCTGATCGGGTTGCTCACTGCAACACCTTACTCTTACAACATTGATCTTCCGGCGGAATTCACTCCTACTGGCAGCAAGTTCGACGAGGCTGGCGTGCGCCGCGAAGCGTACAACTTCTATTTCCAGGATGCATGGAAGGTCACCAGTCGGCTCACTGTTTCCTACGGATTGCGCTACGAGGTGAATAGCCGCATTCACGAGCAAACCTTGCGGACATCTCTGCCGGAATTTTTCGACACCAATGGCAACCCGACTTCCTACGCGAATCACCAGGCACAAATGAAGTTTGTTGTGAACCCGCAGCCTCCATATAACAAGGATTGGAACGGCTGGGGGCCGCGGCTATCTCTCGCGTATGCCCTTTCGGGGCATACGGTGTTGCGTGCGGGTGGTGCGCTTACGACTCGTTTGATGAATTTATGGCAGGAGAACTTTTTAACTGCTTCGGTGCCATACGCGTTTAATCCATTCATTACTGCGCAGCCGGGAATTGCGGTTCCTTTTGCGGATTCCGTTCTGACAGAACCCTTGCCACCTGCGTACGATGTTGCCGGCAATCTGATCTTTCCCAACGGCCGAAGCACGGACGCGAAGCCGAACACCGTGATGGATCTCCAGCGATATCAGGATGCGGTCGCAGCCGAGACTCCGGGACATCAACCGCAATTGCCGACGTTAAGTGCTGTCGCGAGTAACTTCCGCAATGGGGATATTGCCAGTTGGACTCTTTCTCTTGATCATGATTTCGGCGATTTTCACGCCACCGCCGCATACGTAGGTACCGCCGGGATTCATCTTCCTTCCCAGGCTTTTCCGAACAGTTATATCGGCGCTGATCCCGCGTTCGCACCTTTCACGAAATTCGACGCAGCGGGGAATCGGATCGGCGGACCCAGTGCCATCTACGTGATCGCCAGTGATTCCCATTCCTCGTACAACGCGTTACAGACCAGTCTGACGAAGAATTCTGCACGGTGGGGATTGGGTTTACAAGCCAGCTACACCTATTCCAAGTCACTCGACGATACCAGTGCGGTGATGGGAGGTTCGATCGCCGGGGCCGGCGTGATCTTGCAGACCTTTCCGCAGGATCCGTGGAATCCGCGCGCAGAAAAAGGCCCATCGACCTTCGACGTGACTCATGTGTTCACGGTCAGTTGGATCCAGATGCTCCCTCTGAATCGCGTGAGTTTCGTCCGGCACCTGGGAAGAACTCTGACATCGGGTTGGCAGTTCTTGAATGTCACCACATTGATGACTGGCTCTCCTTTTACCGTCTATTCCGGAGTGCAACAGACGGGGGCGGGCAATAGTGGCGCGGATCGTCCTGATCTTGTCTCGATGCCGACTCTTTCGACTAGCGGCACTAATCAGGCTGACTATTTTGGACGCGGCGCCAGCAACGCTTCCTTCTTCAACATCCCCATTAACATTCCAGGTGGAACGGGACCGAACCAGGGCCGCTTCGGAACTTTGGGTCGCGATACCTTTCGCGGGCCGGGCTTCCATAATTTCGACGTTGCATTGATTAAGGACACTCCGTTCGGACGTCGCGGTAATGGCGAATTTGGAACGCTCGAGTTTCGCTCCGAGTTCTTCAACGTCTTCAACATTGTGAACTTCGGGTTGCCTTCCAATGTCCTACGCGGCAGCGGATTCGGCTACATCAGCAAGACGGCGGGCACTTCACGGCAGATCCAGTTTTCGCTGAAGGTGATCTTCTGAATTCCACTTCCGGTGTTTTCAAAACGAGCTGCAAGGCAGCAGGTGAACCGGGATGGTGTACCCAGTGCTTCTCCTACTGCAGAATGGCGGTTAACCAGGCGGCACCGATCACCACGAGTAGCCCGGGAACGATCTGCAATGCGTACCGGCGTCCACTTGATATTGCGACTGCCACCTTGCTGATGGTGTTAGTAGTAAGGGCGGCAAGAATTGGCAACACTGATTCCCGCGCAGAAAACTTGCCCGCGGATACCAGGGACGCCACCGAGACCGCTGCCGCATGAGTGTCAGCGAGACCCGCAACGGCAGCGCCCGCCAGCACTCCGGCCTTGCCGAGCCACACATTCAGTGCGGCCGCCGCCAACAAGACAATTGCGACGAGGGCAGCAAAAAGAAGCGCAGTCTTCAGGCTAAATGCCCTACCGGGCTGAGCCGATCGCACCACAGTTTGTCGCACGCTGAGGAACATAAAAAAAAAGACCGTAGGCGAGAGCGGCTACTCCAGCAGCTATCAATGGAAAGCGCATCTGATAGAGCGTTGATCGGCTAGTCGCAGCCAGCACTGCCGCCATCTGAAGTATGGTTGCGACTGTGGACAAGACGGCGCCGGCAACGGCCGACCTCGCAAGGTTCGGCTCCCGTACAGCGTGCGTCCCCATTGCACCGATGGTCGCTGTGCTCGATACAAATCCTGATGCCAACCCCGCAACCGGCAGTCCGAAGCGCGGACCCAGCATCCGCACGGCGACGTATCCGCCTGCACTGATAGACATTACAAGGAGCACCACCTTCCAGATGGTGCGTGGGTTGATGGCGCCGAACGGACCGAGAAAGCGATCCGGCATGAGAGGCAACACTACCAACGTAGCAGCGGCGAAGATCAGCGCATCAGTCAACTCCGATTCGCTGATGACATCGGAGACAAAGTGGTGCAGTCGAACACGCGCCGCCAGCAGAACGGTCACAATCACTGCGACTGCTGAAGCCGCAATGATATCGGTCTGAGCCAACCCCCCCAACAACACTGTCAATACCAGCGCCGCTTCGGAAGTTAGCCCCGGGTCCTCTTCACGGGTCCGAAGGTAAGCCACCGCAGAAAACAAGGCGAATACCGCCGTCGCTAAGGCCAGCAGCAAGCCACCACCGGTTAAGACACTGACTCCTCCCACAAGCGATGCCAGCGCAAAAGTTCGAACCCCTGCGGGGGATCGATGCGGCCCTTCTCCCTTACGCCTCTCGCGTTCGGCGCCGATAAGTAGACCGATTGCCAACGCACTGCCCAAGTGCAATAGCTGTTGTCCGATGGCTAACATGCGGGGAAATGCTAACACCGTCGTGCAGGCATAGATACTCGGGGCATGCCGATGCGGTCAAAGCTGAATCGAGTTGGTGTATTCCTTCGCAGTGAGCTGGGGCAGGCCAGAAAAAGGAGCAGCAGGCAGTGCACTTGATGCGAGATTTTCGTTCATTGCTTCAAGTAGCGAAGCGCAACCGATCCTGATTGAAAAATCTTTGACTCAAAAAATCGTAATTGGAATGTCCGCCGCAGCCCGACATCTTCCAACAAACGTCTACCTTCGCCCGCAAAGGTTGGCGAAATAACAAAACGGTATTCATCTACCAGACCACGCTCTATCGGTTGCGAGGGAACACTTACGCCGCCAACCAGGATATTTTTGCCGCGTTCCTGATTCAATCTAAGTTTCGATTATCCTGCCGCCGATTTCGGTATACCTGCACCGATGAGGGTTTGGACCCTTGCACGGATCGTCTGATCCCATCGCCTGTCATCTGGCGCCGCGAATACAAATCCGTTCGAGCCGAAGAACCTTCCGGTTAGCCCACATTGCCCAGCAATGTTGCGCCGTAGCTTTTGGGCTCGGAGGGCGGCAACCCAATTGGTTAGCGTCGGTGTAATCTGCTCAGTTCTTGTTCTGGCACAGCCCTTTTGGAGTCCAATTATGGATCATGGTGGTAGCTGGTTTCGATGACTGATGGAGGATGAGCACGATGGACCGGCGCTGTTCGTTGCCGATAGCGGTGAGGTGCATGGCCAATCCCATGGGAGCGATCACCGGAGGGCCGCCTGCCCGGCCGATCTGCATGTGGCCATCGGCAGTTTCGAGACACGTTTCCCCACCCACCGCATACCAGGCCTCCGGGCCGGAGTGGATGTGTGCCGCGGCTGTCATCCCGGGCGTGAAAACCGCTTCCATTAATTGTGCCGAGTACATCTTTCCTGTGACGACGAAAAGCGGGCCGATTTCGGCGACGCGATTTCCGTGCGCGGATCTCCACTTCTCATCTGCGATGGTCATCAACCAAACCTTACCGAAGGATTCGACAACGACGCCCTGCGGCCCCTTGTCTGCCTGCGCGGCACTCCGCGTCCGATAAGTGTCCAGATGCCAGAACACCTCTGGTTTTGTGAGTTGCCCCATGGACTCGTTGGCCAGGATCCAGCACCCGATCTCCTGGGTTCGCTGACTTACCGGCTTGCAGTTATCGCCCGGAACGGCAACACCTTGTGCGACCAGTTGGTTGCATAGGAGCAATAGAAGACAAACAAAGAGCATACGGATCAGCAGTGTGTGTCGAATCATACTTCTGACCTCCGATTGATTCGGAATTATCGGTGCAGTATTGTACCCCGGCAGAGAAAGCTGGCGAGCTCAACAAGACGGGAGGGAAGCCATGAAGATCAGCGGGCTCTGAGCCCGCTTGTGGGATCCTGAGCGAAGCCGAAGAACTCTCGCAACTTAAAACTTGGCAGCCGGATCTGTAAGCCGAATCTGCATTGCAGACAAGACAAGTACTTTGGCAGCACGGCAGGTTTTGGTGACCGTGGCGTCACAACCGCTACCGTGGTTCGAGGGGAGCGGACGGTTGCTAACTTCTGGGTAGCGCGTCATTCACTGTCCATGCAGAGGATGGGTTCCGTCGCCTGGCTCGATAGTTCGACTGTATTCCCAGTGGCGTCCTCTTCCACCGTGTCCTGCTTACTTAAACCGGGGCTAGGCTCTCGTTATCAAGAAGATGACCACTATTTTTTCAATCCTGAAATCCAGTTCTCGATGATGCTGATCGGCTGGCCGTCGTGCTCAACGCGGGTGTTGATCAAGAAGCGGCTGCCGTCCGGAGACACATCGAACTGTGTGTAGGCTTCGGTCACCTGGATAATATTCGTCTGAAACAGCGCCCGCGGCAGGCCGACCTGCAGACCGTCAGACCTTTCCATGAGGCTGGTGGACATTAACGTGCCGTCTGCGGCTATGAAGTAAAGCTGCCTGCCATCTCTTGCCCACACCGGTTGGGCAGCTTCGCCGCTCGAAATGGCATAGCGAGTCGACAAACTCGGATAAGGTACAACGTACACCTCGTAACCGGAACTGTAGGCGATCCATTTGCCATCGGGAGAGAATCGGGCTTCCCCTGCGCTCAAATCAGTGTGGAGGAGCGGATGGTCGCTTGGATTCGACCCAATATCGTGTACCCAGAGACGTGGACCCCGCCCCCCGGCGAAGTTCATATACAGCAGGTGCCGCCCATCGGGCGACCAAGAGTTGGGAACCACCCGGGAGGCATGCGCGACCACCACAGCTTCCGTTCCCAAACCCGTGCTGGGCTTGCTGACAATCTCCTCGCCCCCGGCGTCGCGCTCCGCCGAAATATAGGTGACCGCCTGCCCATCCGAAGTCCATATCGGAGCGAAGCCGACGTTGTTGCCAAACGTCAAACGGGTTTCTCCGCCATGAACTAGGTCATAGACCCAAACGTCCGCGTCGCCGCCAGGCTGGCCCACGCTGGTAGCGACCTTTCTGCCATCCAGCGAGAGCGATACCACGTAAGGGGAACCCTTTACATCCACAGTCCCGATTTCTTTCCCGTCACGGTTGAACCAAGCGAGGCGACTGGTCACGCTTGGCGCAGTTGCCCAGGCGATCAAGCGATCGCTGACACTGAAGCCCGCGCGCCACTGATTGGCGTCGATTCGCACCTGTTCCGCGACGGGTTGGGGAGCCTCGAGAA
>JAJPJE010000068.1 GCA_021324365.1 Terriglobia bacterium
ACCCGCATGCGGCGGCTGCGCCGCACCGACGCCATTCGCAGCATGGTCCGTGAAACGCGCCTTTCACCCGACAACTTCGTGTACCCGATGTTTGTCTGCCCCGGCGAGGGCGTGCACAAGGAAGTGCGCTCCATGCCCGGCGTTTTCAATCTCTCGGTCGACGAGGCAGTGAAGGAAGCTCGCGAAGTGAAGTCGCTGGGTATTCCGGCGGTGATTCTCTTTGGACTGCCGGAGTCGAAAGATGAAGTTGCGACCGGCGCGTGGGCCGACGATGGCATCGTGCAGAAGGCGACGCGAGCGATCAAGCGCGAAGCGCGCGACCTGATCGTGATCGGCGATGTCTGCTTGTGCGAGTACATGTCGCACGGCCATTGCGGGATCGTGAAAAAGGTCGAGAAGCCTGAGTGGGGGAAGCGGGTTGTGGTGACCACGCGGGATGCAGCAACCGCAGTGATGAAGAAGGCTGTCGCCGAAGAATACGAGATCGTGAACGACGCCTCGCTCGAGATTTTGGCGAAGACTGCGGTTTCGCAGGCGCGCGCGGGCATGGACATCATTGCGCCGTCGGACATGATGGATGGCCGCGTGAATGCGATTCGCGAGGCGCTCGATATTGCCGGGTTCGAGAACATCCCGATCCTGTCGTACGCGGCCAAGTATGCCTCGGGCTACTACGGTCCGTTTCGCGAGGCCGCGGATTCGGCGCCGCAATTTGGCGACCGGCGTTCGTACCAGATGGATCCGGCGAACTTTCGCGAGGCGATGCACGAGATCGAACTCGATCTAGAAGAAGGCGCGGACATGATCATGGTGAAGCCCGCGCTGCCATATCTCGACGTGATTCGCGCCGCGTACGAGCGCTTCGAAGTGCCGATTTCGGCTTACCAGGTTTCGGGCGAGTACGCGATGATCGAGGCCGCCGGACGCAATGGCTGGATCGATCGCGATCGCGTGATGATGGAGTCGTTGACGTCGATCCGTCGCGCCGGGGCAAGCATCATCCTGACGTACTTCGCGAAGGATGCAAGCAAACTGCTGGGATAAATACGACGAGGGCGGAGATGGGAAACAAGCTCGTGTCGTCGGGTTCGAGCTGTATTTCGATGATCTCGGTGGTGCTACCGCCTTCTATCGAGATCTTCTTGGGCTAAAGCTGTCCGAGTAGACAGAAGGCCATCACGCGCAGTTCGGAGTTTTGCGACGCGGGCGTTCGCGAATCCTTTTGGCGTGTCGTAGAATCTTCTGTTTTGAGTACCTCCTCCAACTGAATCTGTAGGGAGAACCATTTGGCAGACAAGATCTACGATGTGGCAATCGTCGGCAGTGGTCCGGCTGGATATACCGCGGCAATTCGCGCCGGGCAGTTTGGCCTGAAGACCGCGCTCATTGAAAAAGATAGCGTGCTGGGCGGAACCTGCCTGCACGTGGGCTGCATTCCGACGAAAGCGCTGCTGTTCAATGCCGAGATTTACGATCACTTGAAAGATGCCGCCGAATTCGGGATCGTGGGACTGGGGACGCCGAAGCTGAACTGGCCTAAGATCCAGGATCGAAAAGACAAGATCGTCACCAAGCACACCAAGGGTCTCGACTTCCTCATGCGCAAGAACAAGGTGGAGGTGATTCGCGGCTACGGCAAACTGACCGGTCCGGCGAAGAATGGCGTGGTCACCGTCGAGATAGAGAACAACGGAACGAAGTCGCAGGTGCAGGCGAAGAACGTGCTGCTGGCGAGCGGGTCGGAAGCGCGTATGATCTCGGGCCTCAAGCCGGACGACCGCATTCTGACCAACATCGAAATATTGGGCATCAAGGAGATTCCGAAGTCGCTGATCGTGGTGGGATCGGGCGCCGTGGGTGTGGAATTCGCTTCGATCTACAACTCGTTTGGCACGAAGGTGACCGTCGTCGAAATGCTGCCGCGCATCGTGCCGGTAGAAGATGAAGAAGTTTCGAAGGAACTGGCGCGCAACTATCGCAAGCGCGGGATCGAGGTACTTACCAGTGCCGCCGTGACGAAAGTCGAGAAGACGAAGACCGGTGTGGCGGTTGACGTTGAGGTTGATGGCAAGTCGCAGCGGCTCGAGGCCGACAAAGTTCTGATCGCGATTGGGCGGCGTCCGCGAACGGAGAATCTTGGGCTGGAGAAGACAAAAATCCAGACGGAGCGCGGATTCATCCTGGTGAACGAGTGGCTGCAGACCGACGAGCCGAACATCTACGCGATCGGGGACATCGTGTTTGGCTATCCGCAACTGGCACACTCGGGCTCGATGGAAGGAATGGTCGCGGTGGCGAAGATCGCTGGAAAGCCGGCGAAACCGCTAAACCCGTTGAGGATTCCGAACTGCACGTATTGCCATCCGGAGATTGGCAGCGTAGGACTGACAGAAGCAAAAGCCCGCGAGAAGGGCCTTGATATTAAAGTTGGAAAGTTCCCTTTCACGGCTAATTCGCGTGCGTCGATCGTGGGAGCGCACGAAGGCTTCATCAAAGTGGTTTCCGACGCGAAGTACGGCGAGATTCTCGGCGTGCACATCATCGGCCCAAATGCAACGGAGCTGATTGCCGAGTCGGTGGCCGCGATGGAGTTGGAGGCGACGGTCGAGGATCTGATGTATACGATCCATTCGCATCCGACGCTGTCGGAAGGCATGCGCGACGCGTTTGAAAGCGTGTACGGACTGGCAATTGACATGTAAGTCGGCCGCCGATGAACGCAGATAAACACTGATGAAATCAGGGTTTGGGAATCTGCGCTGATCGGCGTTATCTGCGGCGAAGATGATCTCTGTCGTACAACTCGGCACCGTCGATTACGCAAGCGGGTTGCGCGCGCAACAGCAGCTTCTCGAATTGCGTAAAGAAGGCAAGATCGGCGATGTCCTTTTACTTCTCCAACATTCGCCGGTGATCACGCTGGGCCGCAACGCGAAGACGGCCAATATCCTTTTTTCGAATGACGAGCTGAATCGTCGAGGTGTGGAACTGTTCGAAACCGATCGCGGCGGAGACGTTACATTTCATGGCCCGGGACAACTGGTCGGGTACCCCATCTTCGACCTGCACGGATTTCCGAATAAGGCGGGCACTTCGACGCTGAAGTATCTTGGTGCAGTTGACTACGTACGCCGGATTGAAGAAGTGCTGATTCGCACATGCCTCGACTTTACAATTCCGACAAAGCGCATTCCCGGTCTGACCGGTGTCTGGACTGACTGGGCATCAAAACCAGAGGCGAAGATCGCAGCCATAGGCGTACACATTTCGCGCTCGGTGACTTCGCATGGATTCGCTCTGAACGTGAATACCGACCTGAGCTACTTCAACCTGATTGTGCCCTGCGGGATCGAGAATAAGCCGGTGACTTCGATTGCGCAGGAACTCGAGAAAGACGTTTCGCTTGATGATGTGGCACAGGCGATCACGCGCAACTTCGGGCGCGTCTTTGACCGGCAGATTCTGTGGGTAGATACGCTCGATGCGCTGCTTGGGCGTATTATCGGTGTGCCAATGAAACAGCCAGAGGAACTTCGTCGGATTCACGGCAGCGACTCACGATTAGCATAAGGTTCTTCAGGCTCTTTCACCACGGGGACAGAGAGGAAATATGTAACAGTTAATTTGTAATGAGTATTTTGAAAACAACGCCTTCATCTCGTGCTTTTCAATTTTGTATCACCGATTACCAGATCACCTATCCCTTCTCTGTGCCTCTGTGGTGAATAAGAGTTAGAATCTCCCCGCCATGGCCCCGAAGAAGAACGGGAACTCTCCTCGTCCGGAACGCTCAGCCAAGAAGCGAGCCAGCAATTCAGGATCGAGCAACGGTCAGCGCGACCGCAGCCTGCGAACGTACACCATCGCTGACTACCGCCTTGAGCATCCTGAGTTTCACATCGAGCAGATTCATGAGGACGAGCAGACGCGCTATGTCGTGCATGGCGAGTTGAGCGCGCCTGCACCGCGGTTGCGCGAATCGAAGTACCTCGACAAAGTACAATCCCTCGCGATCTATCGGTACATGCTGTTGAACCGGCGCATGGAGACTGCACTCGAGAACCTGTACAAGCAGGGCAAAGTTGTCGGTGGCGTCTATTTCGGACTGGGTCAGGAGGCATGCTCTTGTGCCTCCGCGTATGCGCTGAACAAGGACGAATGGCTCGGGCCCATGATACGCAACCAGGGATCGCTTCTGGTTCGCGGCTTTTCCGCCCGCGACATCATGATGCAGTACATGGCGAAGGCAGGCTCGCCCACGCACGGCCGCGATGCGTCTTCGCACTTTGGTGACATTCGCGAGAAGAATGTGGTCGCACCGATCTCGACTCTCGGTGATCTGATTCCGGTGCTGACCGGAGTCGCACTTGGCGCGCGGCTGCAAGGTCGCAACATAGCGGTGATAACCTACATCGGCGATGGTGGCCAATCCACCGGTGTGACCTACGAAGGAATCAACTTCGCCGCCGTGCAGAAGCTCGGGCTGGTGTTGTTCGTCGAAAACAATATTTGGGCATACTCAACGCCGAATTCCGAGCAGTTTCTCTGCAAGGATCTGGCTGAACGGGCGATTGCCTACGGCATCCCCGGAGTGATCGTTGATGGGACCGATGCGAATCAGGTCTACGACGCCGCGCACGAGGCCTGCGAACGCGCGCGTCGTGGGGAAGGACCGACCTACATCGAAGCGAAGATGATGCGCATGAAAGGGCATGCCATCCACGATGCTGCGCAATATGTCCCGCGCGAACTGGTGGAATACTGGCAGCGGCGCGACTGCATTGCCCGCATGGAGAAGTACCTGATCGAGAAGAAGTGGCTAACTGCGCAGGAGAACGCACGGCTGATTGAAGATATCGAGCGAGTTTTGGATGAAGACCGCGAGTTCGCGGTGAACTCACCGATGCCGGAACCGAACACGGCGGTTGGCGGTGTGTATTGTGAAGATGGATGTCATGAGGTCAAGCCGAAGTATGCGATACCGAAACTCAAGAAGCGGGCGACGGGACTCAAGCGGAGCGAGTCGGCGGTGCACTTGAAGTAGTGTTTCACGTTTCACTTTCCTACCCACGCCGACAGAGGGCGGGGGTGGGGCCCCCGCTACACTATTCGCGAAACGTGAAACACGAAACGTGAAACGTTCCTACACTCCCAGCGTCTTCTGAATCGCGCCTGCGATCTGGTCGGTCAGTGCTTTCATCTGCGCTTCGGATTCGGCTTCGACCATCACGCGCGCCAGCGCCTCAGTTCCCGAATAGCGGACGACAATTCTGCCATTACCTGCTAGTTGCTCTTCGGCGCTCTTGATAGCATTGCTCACTTCGGGAACCTGATCGAACGCCTTTTTCTCGCGCACGCGGATATTCTTAACGACTTGCGGAAATACCTTCAGGTCTGCAACCAAGTGGGCCAGCGATTTGTCACTGTTTTGAATTACCTGCAGCACGCGCAAGGCGGTCAACAGGCCATCGCCAGTGGTCGCATCGCCGTCACGAAAGATGATGTGACCGGATTGTTCTCCACCGAGAACGGCTCCAGTCTTGAGCATTTGCTCGAGTACATATTTGTCTCCCACGCCGGCCCGTAACATACGAATACCGGATTTCTTGAGAGCGATTTCCAGGCCCATGTTTGACATGGTAGTTGCAACGACGGTTTCTTGCGTCAGCTTTCCGTGTGCTTTCAGGTCGCGACCTGCCAGCAAGAGTACGGCGTCACCATTGACTACTTTCCCTTGCTTACAGGAAAAGAGCGCGCGATCGGCGTCACCATCAAAGGTGACACCCAGGTCGTATTTACCGCCGCTTTCAGCCACGGCTTTGGCCACAATCTCCGGATGCAGGGCACCGCAGTTCTCATTGATGTTGCGTCCATTGGGCTGATCGTTGATGAAATCTGCCTGAATGCCGCAGGCGCGAAACACTTCGTGCGCCACCGGCGTGGCAGCACCGTTTGCGCAATCGACGAGCACACGCACGCCTCGGAAGCTCGTTCCCTCCACGGTTGCCGCAAGCCACTCGACATATTGGCGCAGCAGAAGCGCATCAGTAGCCATGGCGGATTCTGGCGCGGCCTTGGCCGCCGGAATTTCTTTCAGCGCTGGTACACGACCGTGCAGCAGATCGAATATGTCGGATTCAAGCTCTTCTTCCAACTCGTCGGGAAGCTTGTATCCATCGTGACTGAAGATTTTGATCCCGTTATCCGTCCAAGGATTGTGGGAGGCGGAAATGACGACTCCTGCCGAGAACGCCTGACGTGCCAGGAACGCAACACCGGGGGTGGTCATCACCCCGGCATGTTTGACGCGGGCACCAGCCCACCTCAGACCGGCAGTAATCGAATCGCAAATCCAGGCGCTGGACTCGCGCGTATCCTGGCCGATGATGACCTCGAGATCCTCGTGGCGTTGGCTTAAGTAGCGGCCGAAGGCTGCCCCAACAGCGAACACCGTGTTGTGATCGAGAGGCGGATCACCTGCCACGCCCCGGATGCCATCAGTACCAAACAACATTCTCATGCGCGGGCAATGTCCTTTCAAAAGGCGAGAGTTGGATGTACCAGTTTACAAAATCACGGGGCAAGGCAGATTTATTTGGAAGTTACGACGGTTACCCGCACGGTCGAAGGCGTGACCAAATGTAACATCGGATCGGAAACGAAGGCATGGGTGGTGAACGTAGCGCGTCCGATAACGCCGCTTGCATCCACGGGATCGGTGTTGACCGACTGCAGATTTTCGAGTCGATGTGCGGGCCCTGAAATGGTCATTGTCGCAGGTTCCACGGTTACATCCTTAAGGCGATAGCCAGGGGCAGTTGTCCCAATTACCCGCGGCTCCACGTCGACGCTGCGAGTGCCGCGGTTGTCAAAGCTGACTCGAAACTGGCTTGGGATCACCTCTTCAACCGTTACGTCGCGGGGAGCATGAATGCGAGAAGGCGGGAGATCGTAAGTCCGATCACCGGGGCGCGCATTCGACAGATCAATGGTGGCATGGACCTGGGCTGCATTCATGTCGCGCAGCGCCCCAACGTATCCGCGCAAACGAACCTGTATCTGCGGGATTGATTCGCTGCTGATCTCCAGATTGTTGGGCGCGTTCACAAACTCAATGGGAACGTTAATCGCGATTTCGGCCACTGGTTGCCGGGCAATTGCCATCCAGAGCAACACCGCAACTGCCAGCGAGACCAGTTTCAAGCCCAGATTATGGAAGACGTACTTGCGCAGAAAATCCATCATTGGGCTCCTGGATAGTGTGTCTCGCTGGAACGCTCATATTCGGTTGCCCCCGAGTTCTGGGCATAAGCGCCAGACGGGTTGATGGGAGTCGGAAGGGCGGAAGGGGGTACGTAACGGCGCAGCAATTCGCTCAGACGTTCGCGCAGATATTCAGCCGAAATTTCTCGCTCGATGTTACCTGCAGCGGCCAGAGAGATGCCGCCGGTTTCTTCCGACACGATTACTGCAATAGCATCGGTTTCTTCGGTGATGCCGATCCCGGCCCGGTGACGTGTACCAAGTTGGGTGGAAAGTACTGGGTTCATCGACAAGGGAAGGAAGCATGCCGCAGCCGCGATTCGCTCCTTTTGGATAATCACAGCTCCGTCGTGTAGCGGCGCGCTTGGACGAAAGATGGTAGCCAGCAGATCGTAGGAAAGCGTTGCGTCGAGCGGCACGCCGCTTTCGATATAAGTGCGAAGTCCAATTTCGCGTTCTATCACCATCAACGCGCCGGTCTGGCTTTGAGAGAACAGATTTGCGGCGAGCACGATGTCGTCATAAGCCTCTGCGATTTCTTTTGAGGTGCGGCGAAAGGTAAGATTTCGTCCCAAACGGGCCAAAGCGTGTCGAATCTCGTTCTGGAAGACCACGATCAACGCAAAGATGGCGTACGGCAGAATCGTGCCGACCACCCAATCGACCGTGCGTAGCTCCACTATATGAGCGATGTAAAACGCGAGCGCCAGTCCGCCAACGCCAACCAGTACGGGTACAGCCCTGGTTCCGCGGATCAGGTTCAAAAAGTGGTAGAGCAGGACGGCAACCAGCAGGATGTCGATCACGGAGATGACTGAGATTTGAGGCCAATGTGGAAACATCAGGCTCACGCTGGGTCCTTTTTTGGGTGCTTCCGGAACGTGGTGCTCAACTTATTTTAAATCAGCATCTTGAAAGGTTGACGAGGAGATTGCAGGATTTTCGTGCGGACAATTAGCGGGCGACAGCCGTAGTCTGTGTGTCGCTGAACGCATGAGCCTGGTAATTGGCATGGACCACGTCGACAATCGCCCGTCCGGCAATGCGTGTCTCAGCAACAGAATGAATATGGATTGGCAAACTGAACCCGGAGACCTCGTTGTAGTCCTGTACGAAGCGGATTTTCTTCACAAAGATAGATGGGGATTTGACCAGCGTTCCCTCAGCGCGGGTCAGTGACCCGTCTGCAGGATCAATGAAAATGCGGCCTTTAAATAATCCCGGACGCTTCTTGTGGGGCTTCACCGCATAGGCGTAAAGCATGCGTCCATCAAAGTCTTCCATGCCCTTGAAAGTAAATTTGTAATTTGCATCGGTGATGGCAATTTGAGGGCCTTCACCTTTTTGGACATGATCGACTTCCGACTGCAGCAGGCGCGCAATGACGTTGGTCTTAATGAAACTATCTCCGGCAAAATCGAGGGCCTGAAACGTCAGGGAACGTGGGGCGGCGAAGACGCGCCGCAGCCTCAGGCGCCCGCGCTGTGCACTGTCGGGCAATTCCGCGTCGACCGTGGTGATGTCCGAATACGAGGCGAGTGTCTCTGCTTGCAGTTGCGCATGACGCAGATAGACCATCAGCGCGGCTTCAGGGGCAAGACGCGACGGCGAGGTGGCGGCGGGTGGAACGTGAGTCGCGGCAGAAGCAACATCAGCCCCCCCAGGTCCGACATCGTCTGCCAGCGTAAATTCTTGTCCTACTCCAGAACCGACACCGGAAACAAAAAAAGCTACCACCAGTATGTAAGAGTACGGAACCCTCATCAGCTACAAACCAGATTCTTCATTATCCAAGCAGGCGTGATGTGAAGCAAGTGTTTGCTTACATCCCTGCGCACTGAAATGGGACAAAAGCTTGATTGCCGATCTGGCAACGGACCAGATAGGATTTTCGCCATGTCCGAAAAAGCAGTCCTGCAATCTGAGAATCCCGCGCCGACATCAGAGGGAAACCCACGATCTTCACAAACTGAGACAGAAGTTTTCGCCGTGTACGGCGCCGAGCCCGAAGTTCAGGCGTATGCCATGGCGAAATATTCGCGATCCGCTCTTTCGATGAAGGAATCGCTTAAGGAATTGAATGAGCAGAAGGCAGAAAAGTTTCTAAATACTTTTTACTTCCAATACGGACATCGGTCGATCGCTGACCTGGCTCATGTCGCACTCGCGGTGGAAAGACTCTCGCTGTTGGCGGCAATTGCTCTGGTCGATGAACAGCGATGGGACGGCCAGGAGCGTTCCACGCGATACCAGAATTTTCAAAAGAGCGGATACTATGTTCCGGATTTCGATGGCAATGAACGCGCCGAGGAGCTGTACCGTCAGACTATTGACGAGCTATTCCGGCAATATCAATCGCTGTCTGAAACAGTGTTTCGTTTTCTGACCGTCCGCACCGCGAAGCCAGACGACATGAAGCAAGAGGCGTACGAGCGTACCTTGCGCGCGCGCGCGTTCGATATCACGCGCTATCTTCTGCCGCTCGCCACCAATACCTCGCTCGGGCAAATCGTAAATGCGCGCACGCTGGAGACACAGGTCTCGCGGCTCTTGTCCGATCCGCACGCTGAAATTCGGAACCTGGGCGAACTGTTGAAGCGTGCGGCCAGCCAGCCTGCCTGGAACTTGAATTACGAACGCTATCGAGACCTGGTGAGCAAACTGCGAGAAAAGGATGAGAGCCTCGCAAATGAAGCCGGTGGTCTGCTGCTGAAAGACGTCCGTGTTGCACCAACTCTGGTCAAGTACGCCGAACCAAGTTCGTATCAGAACGAAGCGCGACGCGAATTGCGGGCAGCTGCGAAAGAAGTTATGGCCGATGAAGAGATCGAGTCAGCGGACCTGGTCGACTTACTCGATGACGAGCCATTGGAGATCGAGCTGGCTACGACATTGTTGTACGAGCACTGTCATCATCCATATCGGCAGATTCGCCGGAAAGTGGAGGTTCTGGGAGAGAAACAGCGCGCAGAGATCATCGATATCGGAATTCGCCTGCGCGGCGGGCATGACGAGTTGCTGCGCGCCTATTGTTCCGGGCAAAAGTTTCGCTTCGACATCCTGATGGACATCGGCGGATTTCGCGACATGCATCGGCATCGCCGATGCATTCAGATCGGGCAGGGATTTACCACCCGACATGGGTTCGACACGCCGGAAGAAGTCCTCGCCGCGGGAGCGGGTGAGCAATATGCGCAGGCAATGGAGAACGCGGCAGATGCCGCAAAACATTTGCAGTCTGTGCTGCGTGGTCACCTTGAAGCGCTGGAAAACTCGGAGTATTTGATTCCGCTCGCTTATCGCAAGCGCACGCTCTTCAAAATGGATTTGGCGGAGGCGGTCTATATCTCCGAACTGCGCAGTAAGCCCGAAGGCCACATTTCTTACCGTCGGGTCGCGTATGCGATGTATGAAGAAGTGGTAAAGCGCTATCCTGCTCTAAGAGGGATGTTCCGGGTGAGAGACATCAATGAGCCGGTGGATCTTTTAAAACGGTAATAACCGCAGTGGAAACCGGGGACGCTGAGGTCAAGGGAGAAATGCCCTGCGTGCTCTGCGTCCTCGACTGTGGATTTCAGAGGTGGCCGATGCGTAAACCAATCGTCCTAGTGCTGCTCTTGCTTGCTCCCGTTCTGCTCCATGCGGATCGGAAGAAGGCGGTCGAAAAGTTCAATGACGCGCAAAAGCAACTTTCTCGCAAAAATCTTCCCAAAGCCGAGAAGTTGCTGCAGGAATCGATTCAGCTGGACTCGAGCTTCATCGCACCGCACCAGCTGCTCGGAGATATCCAATACGGCACGCGTCGTTACAATGCTGCGGCCGACGAATACACCACGGCTCTGAAACTCAACGACACAGAACAGGTCCTCAAGCCTGAACAGCTTCATGTCATAACCAATAATCTGGGTGTCGCGATCGCCCTGGCCGGCAACATGGAGAAGGCCAAGCAGACTTTCGAGGACGCCATCAGACAGGACCCCGATTACCCGATCTATCACTACAACCTCGCATGCACCTATGCGGAACTTGGAGAACTGGATCCGGCGATGCGGGAGCTACAACTTGCGTGGAAACTCCGCAACAATCTGGGGGAAGGCGAGCAATTCCCCGACCCGCGGAAGGACAGTTCATTCAAAAATTATCTAAATGATCCCAAGTTCCAGGAAACTGTGCAGAACATGGTTTTCTGAGTAAGGGCTCGGGATCGGCAGTGGCCTGCGATTTCACTCTGGCGTTCACCTTTCTTTCAGATTCGCCCTGGTACAGCGACTCTTTCAGATTCGCCCTGGTACAGCGACGGATGGCCGACGTCATTAAGCGAAGGGCAATGAAAGCCCGCCATTCACTGCTGCATTGAAACGTTCTAATACGCCGTCTCTATGACCTCCATAGAAACTTTGTATTTTTCAAATGCAATGACAATCCCTACCATGCTGGCAACCGAGAAATATTGCAGTGTTGATCAACTGCTCTGATGCGGGCCAAGGCTTGGGTCATAAAAACCCCAACGACCAGCGCTCAGGCCTTGCCCGCGCCAGTTCCAGCAGCCGGTCTCTTAATTCTTCTTCGCAAATACCAGTTCCATGCCGCCGATCACCATTCTTCCTGGCATGGGGACACCAGGAATATCTTCGTATCCGGTATTGCTCAGGTTTGAGAATTGCAAGTAGGGCCTCACGCGTCCGTCGGCGCGTGCAGTTGCGAAGTCCCACAGCGGATAGGCATCACGACCAATTCGTTGTGTCACTCCCACGCGGTTGCGTACATTGACGGCACGCTTTATCGTTCCACTCCAGGCGAAAACCCCGTTGTTGCTGGCGTAGTTGAACACGTATTGCGAGATGAGACCGGGAACAGACTGCTGATTCGCGTGAAGATAGGTATAGCTGAACCCTAGTTCCTGCAGGTGTGGCAAGCGTAAGCGCGAAGAGGCTTCCACTCCAGAATAGTTAATACTATCGATATTCGTGGCTTGCCAGGGTTGATCGATGGCGTACTTGATGTAGTCGATGCCATCTTGCAGACGACGCTGGAATACGGTCAGTTGGGCAGACACGTTGCCGTCCGTATTCCACTCCGGACCGCCCTCGAAATCCCATGCTGACTCGGGCTTCAGAAGTGGATTGCCTAAATTAGCGGGATCGCTGTAATACAGGTCGGTATAGGTGGGCAGACGAAAGCCACGGCTGACGCTCGCGCGAACTCGCCATCCCCTGCCGAGCCAGACACCTCCGGCAACTGTAGGTGCGAACTCGGTTCGGCCGCCGCTGAAGACTTCCTCACGTCCTCCAATGGTTGCAGCGAAGCGCCGCAACGCGCGCAGGTCCAAGCTGACATAGCCGGCAGTGCGATTGCGAGCATGGTGTCCCAGGTTATTGCTGTCGATCTTATCCCCATCTGCTTCTAATCCATACGCGAGAGATGAATTGCGTCCGACATCATTGATTCGGCGTAGGGCTGCTTCCCAACTCTGGCTGACATGATTGTTTTCATAGATGGCCGGATCGTTGCGGAACAAGACGAATTCGTCCGAGTGGCGCCGGTAGGCGAAAGCTAAGGTGGTATTCGAGCCCAATTGTTGATTGCCCGAAGCGTACCAGCTCTTGGTCCGTTCCCAGGAAGGAAAGTCACCATAGAATCCGGCCGCGCCGAAGGGACGATCGCTTCCGGCGAAAAGGATGTCGCTGCGTCCAAGGGCGGTCTTGAAGCGGGTCTCAGACGAGACGGCGCTGCTGCGATAATCACGGTCTGGGATGAAGCCGGTTGAAAAATCACGATCCGCAGCAATCTCTTCCGACCAGCGTCTGGCGACGTACGTGCCCAGAAACCGCTGCTGATTGAAGCCGAAATTTCCCAATCCCGCTCCAATTCTGATTTCTGATGCCTCTGGCGGCGCTGTGATGAAGTTAACGACTCCGCCAATCGCGTCAGCCCCATAGAATGTCGAGCCCGTGCCATGCAAGACCTCGATTGTGGAAATGGAGTCGAGCGGAACGGGGATATCCATGTTGTGGTGCCCCGATTGTGCATCGTTGATGCGTAGTCCGTTGAGAAGCACTAGCGACTGCTCGAAAGTGCTGCCGCGAATGGAGAGGTCGGCCTGCACACCACCGGGTGCGCGCTGCTGCAGGTCTACTGAGGAATCCTGGCTCAGGTAGTCAACGAACGAGTCGTACAGCAGCGGATACTGCTGGGTGTTGAACGAGACCACCCAGCGGTTCGATTCCTGCAGAGGTATGGGTTCGAAACTGCCGGTCACGATGACTGTTTGGGTATCTATTGCATTTTGTCTTGCGGCAGATGGGGGTACCGACTGCTGCGCAACTGCGCCGGTAAAAGAAAACAGAACGATCAGGAGGCCTGTATGAGCACGTTTCAGCATGATCTCCGATTTGGGAAAACCACGGCTCAGCATAGTTCTTTCAGTATCTTACAGGCAGCGACCGGAGGCTTCGCACGGGGGGCACAGTCACCGCGGATGCCGAAGCAGCCGCATGGGGGCAACTTTTCCCGGCTATATAGCAATAAGGAACGGATACCAAAAGTAACGTTTACCTAAATCGGTTTAGGTATATGATCCGGCCATCGGCAAGCTATATAGCGATGAAAAAACTCAGGATCCTTGCTTCCCTAACCACTCACGACAACGATTACCAGCGCGAGCAGGCAGCATCGCTCGAAAGTGGCGCGCGCAAGCTGGGCGTTGATCTACAGATCGTGTATGCAAATAACGACGCTATCAACCAGAGCCAGCAGCTCCTGAAGGTGATTCAGGGGCCTGCGGACGCGCGCCCTGATGCCATTATGCTGGAGCCGGTCGGGACCGGATTGCCCCAGGTGGCAAAAGCCGCAGTCGCGGTAGGCATAGGTTGGGTGGTCATGAACCGAGACGTAGATTATCTAACCGAGTTGCGGCGGAGTGCGAAAATGCCTGTGTTCGGCCTCAGCTCAGACCACAACGAAGTGGGTCGGATTCAAGGGCGTCAATTCGGCATTCTCACCGAGCCTGGGCAATGTGTTCTCTACATCGAGGGCCCCACTGTGAGTGATGCCTCGCGATACCGTACCTCGGGAATGAACACGACGAAGCCGCCCGAGATTGAGGTCAAGACGTTAAAAGGATCGTGGACTGAGACCAGTGCCTATAATGCGGTGAGTTCGTGGTTGAAACTCTCAACTTCGCGGAATCTTCCAGTAGGCGTGGTCGGATGCCAGAATGATGCGATGGCGATTGGTGCGCGGAGAGCATTTCAGGAGTTGACGAAAGATGCCGACCGGGAGCGCTGGCTAAGGCTGCCTTTCACGGGGTGTGACGGCCTTCCCGGGACTGGACAAACCTATGTTCGTCGCGGCTCGTTGACGGCAACCGTCGTCATCCCTGCGCTCGGCGGTCACGCGCTCGAAATGCTGGTCAAGGCCGTGCAGACAGGATCGTTGCCACCGGAACGCACGCTCACGGTTCCGAGTTCTTATCCCTCGCTAGAGGAACTGAAGTCGAATTCGAAGAAGTCGATGGCAGTTAAAGCCTAGCGAAAGGTTCCTGATTTGTGCGGTAATTCAGCGCAAAATACGGCTTCCGCTGCAGTGTGCCCGGCCATAAATTCCTTAAATATGCCGCATCAGCACTTTTGATTGGCGAGGAACAAACCTCGACCGATATTCTCTCTCGTTAATGCAATCAATCCTGCTTTTCCTGGGTCCATAAATCCCATCACAAGGAGATCCATGTCAAACGAACTGCGGAATTTTCTGGCGCTCTCATACGACGAGCTGGAGGAACTGAATCTTCATGCGAAGAAACAGCGCTTTGATCGTGTAGACCTTCACAAGATTCAAGAAGAGCGTCTGAAATATCTAACCGACGAGAAGCGTATCAAGGCAGTCACAGTGATGTTCAGCGACCTGGAAGGCCGTCTGCACATGCTGGACTATGACAAGAAGTTTCTTCTCAAGAGCTACGACAATCTGACGTTCGACGGCTCATCAATCCGCGGCTTCACGGCGCA
Source organism: Terriglobia bacterium (assembly GCA_021324365.1). Lineage (GTDB taxonomy): Bacteria > Acidobacteriota > Terriglobia > Terriglobales > Acidobacteriaceae > JAJPJE01. The sequence continues at coordinate 15,270 of JAJPJE010000068.1, forward strand.
GCGCGAGAGCGACTTGCGCCTCGGTATTGATTGGAGCGCATTCTACTGGGGTCCTGCCGACTTCTTCGGACCCGGGAAGGTGCTGGTCTTCGGCGAAGTTATTGACAAGAATGGAAGCCCTTATACCGGCGACATTCGCGGTGTTCTGAAGGGCTTCGCACAGGAGCAGTTTAAGAAGGAAGGCTACACGCTCAACGCCGCGAATGAGATTGAGGGCTTCCTGTTCAAAGGAGCGGACGCCGAGCGGCACTACCACGAGACTGGCAAATTCGAGTACGTGAATACGGGCGGCTACTACCACTCGCTGCCCGGGGACCTGCTCCGCACCTTCATCGATACCACTGCTGAAGTGCAGCGCGCGATGGGCTTCCAGAACGAGAAGGATCACCCGGAGGTCGCGCCCTCGCAGTTCGAAATTAACTACGGGTACGGAGAAGTGGTTGCGGCGGCCGATCAAATCCAGCTCTATAAGCTGGTCTGCCGAGAAGTAGCGACGAAGATGGGCTTGACGGCTTCGTTCCTGCCGAAGCCAGTCGTCGGCGTAAACGGAAGCGGCATGCACACCAATGTCTCGATCAGCAAGGGAGGCAAGAACCTTTTCTGGGATGCCAAGGGCGAGGAGAAGTTGAGCAAGCTCGGATACTCGTTCATCGATCGCATTCTCACTCACGGCAACGACATCTGCCTGCTGTTGAATGCTAGCGTTAATGCATACCGCAGGCTCGATCCGCACTTCGAAGCGCCGAATCAGATCAAGGCGTCGCCGACGGACCGTGGATCGATGGTCCGTATTCCGATCGGCAATGAGAAGAGCATGCGCGTCGAGGTTCGTTCGGTCAGTCCGGACGCCAATCCCTATATGGTGATGTTGACCGTTTTCAAGACGGGCATCGACGGCGATATTGCGAAGATCAAGAATCTGCGGCAGGCCGAGCGGTATCTGCCGGACAACATCTACACGGCCATCGAAGATTTCCGCAATGCGGATTGGACCACCAAACTGTTGGGAGAGGATGTGAAGGCACGTTATGCCGATCTGAAACAGGCGTCGGCGGACCGCTGCCCACGGCTGTTGGGGACATTCGTGAAGGCGCCTGAGGTTCAGTACCATCACGATGTATACAACCAGTACTTGTGGAACCTGTTTTAAAGAAAGAAGCTTTATCGAGAGGAACGCCCCACCCGAATGGTTGGGGCGTTTTCTTTGCGCTATTTAACTTTGTCGAGCGTCATCTCAAAAAACTTGTGCCACGTGTTTCCATCCGGAGACATCTCGCCAATTTCATACCACTCAGCGTCGAAGGAAAGTAACGCAAGTGCTTCGTGTACAGTTTTGCCTTCGGAATTCCTGCCCAGACCCTCGACCTGCAGGACCAATCCGCCGAGCTTCGGCTCGACATTTTCGATTTCAACAAAGGTACGTCGCTCGCTCGGTCCCATCATCATCCAGCCGTCGCCCTTCCACTTTCCTTCGAGAAATCCGCATTGCTTCATAGCAGCGAGTTGCTGGGGGACGGTTGTGGGAGGCTGTTGAGAATAAGCGGCAGCGGTCAGAACGAGTAGGGCAGCAAACGCTTTCATTCAAGGCTCCTGTAACTTGTAAATGTCCCAAAACGCGCAAATCTTAGAACAGAGATCGTATTTCCGGTAGTGATCTCGTCAAAACGTGATTTGCGGCGAAGTAAGTTCGTTGTCGCACACACCTGCACGTGATGCGCTTCACTGCGACCCTAAATACAAATGATAGGCTGCGCGTAGTGCGATCGAGACATCGCAAAAGCGCCTGACGATGGCGGCACAGTGGTATGGGCGCGGAGGCCCATATCATAAAAGACTGCCTGCTATCTCCTCTTGGCTGGTAGTGTCCACGCACAAGCGGAAGCTCGGACGCGAATCTGTCCCTCGTGCAGGAAGGTACTAGAGCAGGCAACAATGCCTGCGGATAGTTTGCTGCGCATTCGGATTTGTTTTGAAAAAAGCAGCAGCTTGCCCTGGGACACAAAAAGACAGGAGCGAGCCATGGATGTCGTCAAATACCGTCTCAATGAAAAACAGGATGTGATCGCGCTGGTTGTGGGTGAGCGCACGCTGGAAGGTCAAAAGCACGCAACTCTCGTATTCATGAATCCAAGCCGGGCCTCGCAGATGACGTCGTCATTCTGGCGTGACGGCTTGGTTCGAGTGAAAGATGCGAGACAGGGAACTGATGTCGGCGAATGGATTGAGGAGGTCCTGATAAGCACCGGTCCTGCGAAGGTGGGTGTTCCGGGGATTCCCAGACTTGCGGTGGAGACGATTCAGCCATCGATCAAAGAGCCAATTTCGGTTTACGCAGAAGAATCGGAGCCCCGAGCGGAACGAGCGCAGAAGAAACAGAGAAGTGTTTAGTATGTCGCCGCTGGTAGCTGGTGGGGCCTGTTCGAGCTACCGCAGCCAGCGACGACAGAAATCACGAGCTCAGATGTGCTCAGTTGCTTTTAGCACATCCCTCTTCTGGAGCAATGGGCGCAGCTTTTCCAACGCCGCCTCTGCGCTGATTCCGTACTTTGCCCGCAGCGATTCCGGTTTGCCGTGCTCGATGAACTGATCGGGCCAGCCGATTCGCACAACAGGGGTGGACAATCCGAGATTATTCAACTCTTCCAGCACGGCGCTTCCAAAGCCGCCATGCAGTACATGATCTTCCATGGTGACAATTACATCTACGCTGCGCGCGTAAAACTCCAGCATCTCGGCATCAATGGGTTTCGTGAAGCGGGCGTTGATCACTGCCGCGGGACTTGCCTGGGCCTCGAGTTTAACCGCGAGCTCTCGCGCCATCGGGATGAGCGCGCCAAGCGCAAAGATCGCGACACGGTCGTTCTCTCCATGTTGCAGCAGCTCGGCCTTTCCGATCGGTATCGCGCGCGGCACATCCTTCACCGGGGTACCAGGTCCAGTCCCGCGCGGATAGCGAACGGCGATTGGACCGGCGTACTGCATGGCAGTGAAAAGCATATCCGCGAGTTCATCTTCGTCTTTCGGAATCATGTGGACGATGTTCGGAATCGCACGCAGATAGCTGATGTCGAATAACCCGTGATGGGTGGGACCATCATCGCCCGAAAGGGATCCGCGATCCATGCAGAATACGACGGGCAGGTTCTGCAGACAGACGTCGTGCACGATGGGATCAAAAGCACGCTGCAAGAACGTTGAATAGATCGCGCAGAAAGGTTTTAAGCCCTTCGTTGCCATTCCCGCGGCAAATAGGACCGCGTGCTCTTCCGCTATCCCGACGTCGAAGTACTTATCAGGATGATGCGGGCGGAAGCGATCGAGGCCGGTGCCGTTCGGCATGGCGGCGGTGATCGCCACCAGCTTCGGATTTATGTTCGCCAGCTTCACCAGCGTGTCAGCAAAGACCTCGGAATAGGTTCTGCGGCCGCTCGGCGCGGTTTCGCCAGTTTCCGGATCGTAAGGCCCGAGCCCGTGGAACTTCTTCTGTTTCTGCATCGCGGGCTCGAAACCTTTGCCTTTCTGCGTGAGCACGTGCAGCAATACGGGACGATCCTGTGTCTTGAGGAATTCGAATGTCTTGATCAGCGTGCCGATATCGTGTCCGTCAATAGGACCGAAGTACTTCAATCCGAGCTCTTCGAATATGACGCTGGGCCACAAAATGCCCTTTGCAGCCTCTTCTGCCCGCTTCGCCATTCGTAAGGCAGTCTTGCCACCGAGCTTCTCAACGAAGCGCCCCGCGCGCTCGTGCAGGTAATCGAATTTCGGACTCGTGACAATCTTGTTCAGGTACGAAGCGATGGCACCGACATTTTTGTCGATGGACCATTCATTATCGTTAAGGATAACGATCATTCGCCTGGTGGAGTGCGCGATGTTGTTCAACGCTTCGTAGGTGATGCCGCAGGTGAAGGCCGCGTCACCGGCAAGCGCCACGATATGTTCTTTGCCGCCGGCCTTGTCGCGCGCGACTGCCATGCCTAGAGCGGCGGAAAGAGCGGTCCCCGCGTGGCCGGCGCCGTAGCAGTCGTGCTCGCTCTCGGTACGCAACATGAACCCATTCAGACCTCCCGGCGTGCGGATACTGTGAAACTGCTGTCTGCGTCCGGTGAGCAGCTTATGCACGTAAGCCTGGTGGCTCACGTCGAAGATGAAATGATCTGCCGGCGTATTGAAAACGTAGTGCATGGCGATGGTCAGTTCGACGACACCAAGGTTCGGGCCCAGATGGCCACCGTTCTTCGCCAGAACCGTGATCAATTCTTCGCGAATTTCTGCTGAAAGAGTTTCGAGCTGCCGCAGTGAAAGTCTCTTCACATCGGCAGGGGAGTGAATGGAATCCAGTAAAGGTGTCATGCGTTGGAAATGCTGCTTACAATTCTAGATGATTCGGAGTAGCTATGCTTAGGCGGGACCTGTCTACTAGTGAGATGACGAAAGGTTCATCAATCCGGCCTGCGCCCCGTTCTTATTCGTTAGCTGCCGTGCCGTCGAGCAACAGACTTCGGTAGATTTCAGCGGTCTCTCGATCAAAACAGACGAACAATACTCGTTTAACTTTGCCGCGGTGCTGGTGGACCGTTTTGATAGCAATCTGCGCAGCCGGGATTTTGGGAAATCCGTAAATGCCGGTGCTGATCGCCGGAAATGCAATGCTTCGAGCCCCCAATTGCTCCGCCAATTGCAACGACCGCGAATAACAGGAGGAGAGCAATTCGGGTTCACCTTTATCTCTGCCGCGCCAGATAGGTCCTACCGTATGGATCACGTGCTTTGCCGGTAACCTATGACCTTTCGTCGCCTTCGCGTCTCCTGCATCACATCCGCCCAACCGGCGGCACTCGTCCAGCAACTCGGGGCCAGCGGCACGGTGGATTGCACCGTCGACTCCGCCTCCACCCAGCAGGGAACTGTTCGCGGCATTCACAATTACATCTACTTCCAGCCGCGTTATGTCAGCTTCAACTACTTCGATTTGAAGAGTGGAGTCGAACATCACATTCCTCGTTGCATTCAAGGCACACCCGCGCGATTCGAGCGCATCTCCTTTGAAGGAGACTAACCATGAGCCTTCTCGATCGCATACTGAATCGCACGCAGCAATTGCCAAAGTTCATCGATCCAGCCACTCATGCTTCACTCGACTACTTCGTGACCGCTTATTTTATGCTCGTCGCGGGCGCCTTGTGGGGGAAGCATCGTCGTGGAGCGATATCCGCGCTGATCAATGGAGGTATGGTACTCGGAATGTCGATGCTCACCGATTACCCTGGCGGGTTAAAGAAGATCAGCTTTCGCACGCACGGTAAGGGGGACATCGTTCAAATGATGACAGCCGCCGGTTTGCCGATTCTGCTCGGCTTTGCCGACAGCAGCGTCGCGATCCCTCTGTTCCTGCAGGCCATGGACGAGTTTGTGGTCATCAGCGCAACAGATTTCGACGCTCGACAGAAGCGCACAACGCGTCCGACGCGCGCCGCGTGACTAAGTGGGCTACGCGGGTTCTTCAGGCCGCGGATAGCAGGCTTGAGATGGCGTCCTTTACGCGCTCACCCCAGGTTGCGGTCAATGACCACGGACTCGGCTGGCGGAGTATGCGAAGGTTTTGCTCATTCTGCAACACGGTGTAATCGGTTCGTCCATCGTCGTTGCGACGAAAGCGCAAGCTCACATGCGCCTTCCCGACGCACAGGTTCTCAATCGTGATCTCCGGAAGCCAGTCGGGAAGCCACGGGTCGACCAGCAGAGCATTGAGGGGAGCGTAGGGATAGAGTCCGAGGAGCGCCTGCAACACTATGAGTGGAACAGACGACGACCACGCTTGCGGCGAGTCAGCTTCCTCGTAAAGGCACGGGAACGGATGTTTCTCATCTCGCGGATGGCCGCCAAACACCTCAGGCAGTCGGTCATAATCAAAGAGCGTGGCAGCCTCAAGTAAAGCGCGGCTGAGGCGCCACATCTCTGCATGGAGCCCATAGCGTGCCATGCCGAGAACGAAGCTGCCGTTCTCAACCGGCCAAACGGTTCCGCGATGGTACGCGAACGGATTGTACGCAGGATGTTTACTCGAGAGAGTGCGAATACCCCATCCGGAGAACATATCGCGCTGCATCAACCGGTTCACGACCTGCGGAACGAGGTCGGTCTCGAGAATTCCTGAGAGCAGGCAATGTCCTGGATCGGATGCAATGCTGGTCACGAGGCCGCCGTCTTTATCCACCGCCATCGCGATATAGTTCTGATCTTGAATCCAGAAGCGCTCGTTGAATCGCTGCTTCAACTCACGTGCGTCGTCGTAGAGGCGTGTCGCGTCTTCCGTGTCGTCCATCCACCAGAGAGTTTCTGCCAGGTGAAGTTTCGCTGCGTAGGCGAAGGCTTGCATTTCGCAGGTTCCGAGCGGATCTTCGACCTGAGAGCCGTCAGGATAGACAATGGCGTCCGACGAATCTTTCCAGCCCTGGTTTTTGAGACCCTGCTCTGAACGTTTTCGATACTTGTAAAAGCCATCGTAATCACGGCTGTACTTATCCGCCCATGCAAGCGTTTCGAGGGCAGGCCGGATGTACGGGCGCACGAGATTCTTGTCTCCCGTGCAATGCCAGAGCTCACTGAGCGAAATTGCAAACAGAAATGGAGCATTGGCTGTTCCGTAGTACAACCCGTGTGGAGTGAAATTCAGGACAGACAATGGGTCGGTATGCTTTTCGTGCAAAATGCGGCCCGGTTGGGCGTCTCGCCAATCATCGGTACCGTGACTCTGGGTTTTAGCCAACTCCGAGAGCGCGCCGCGAGCCATATCGTTGCTCAGAATAGAAGCTTGCCAGGACGCAGCCAGCATGTCACGACCGAATACCGCGAGATAGGTTGGAACACCTGCTGCCAATTTCCAGTTGTGCTCACCTTCATCGAGATCGAACAGTCGAAGAGACGTCAAATCCAGGCGCGCGCGATCGGTCACGCGTTGTACCGTTGCACTCAGGTCAGCGGCATCTGGCGTGACGAAACGCGTCGATTCACGCAGGAATGCTTCTTGCTTCCGGCTGTACTCGCTGTCGGAGCCCAGCAGGGCGTGGCAGCGCGGTTCCACCGGCAATGGGCGCCCGTCCGCAAGGGGCTGCCACTTCAGGCACGCCTTCCAGACGGCGTGCGGCTGCAAATCGACTTGGAACGACAGTTTGTGTCTGCGATGCTGGGGAGGCGAATCCGCCCGGAGATGCAACGTGATGCCCCGATGCAGGTGTGCGACTCCAGCATCCCCCTGATGCTCATAGCGATGCTCGCTCTGATAGTCGAAGCTCCACTGCCACTCGTCCTTGCTGCTCTTGCCCCACTTTGTCTGAAGGCCACCATGCTGTTTCCGTTTGTCTTGGATCTCTTGACGTGCAACAAAATCCGCAGCTGCTTCCAGAGCCAGAGTGATAGATGTTCGAATCTGGGTGTGATTGGTAACCTCGACGTCTTCGTGCATGCCTTCGCCAACGACACGGGAGATCTTTAGCTCAACTGTCTCCTGCAGCGGATTGCATTCCCCCGCAGGGGTGTCTTTGCAGTTGGGCGGCGCCTGGTAATAGTACGCCAGGCAGCTGAATTGCTTGACAGGCGAGAAGGCGCTTAGGCGTGGCTGTTTCCCATCAATGGTCCAGCAATATTTTGAGAGAGTGCGTGTCTGGTATACGAACAAGCCCTCACGCGAGTTGCCGGGGTGAATTGTGCCCTCGTGGTCGACTGCCAGCACGGTTCGCCCGCGACTCACGTGGATGACGTCGTGTCGCGGGCGCAGACGAATCCTGGAGGCATTCGGCTCACGCATGGAAGCGATCCTGTCCTTCTTTCCGGTTAGATGTGCACTTTGCCCGGGCATTTGTCTCTGGCCCGGAATTGTTGCCGCTTAAAATATCGTAAAACGATTCTGTGTCACTGATGGTGCACGTACGTGCCGCTGTTCTGATGCAGTGGTTCCGGTCAGGCAGCGTAACGCCGGGCCTCGGTTTCTTTCAACTCAATACCCATTCCTGCGCGCGACAAGTCGGGGAATAGCTTCCCATTCACTGGTTCAGGGATTCCGTCAAAGAGCATCCGCTCAATGCGCACGTGATCATGGAAGTATTCTAGGTTGCGCAGAGGCACAGCCGCACAGCAGGCATGTACATGCTGCGCCGGCGCAGTATGCGCCGACATCGGCAAGTTGTATGCTTGGCAAAGGGTGGCGACTTGCAGGAAAGCGGTAACGCCTCCGCAACGCGTGATGTCGGCCTGAAGTACGTCCACGGCTCCCGCCTGCAGCATGCGGTGAAAATAGAAGATGTCGTACCCGTATTCTCCGGCGGCTACGTCCATTCCCGCAGGCGCCCGGTCGCGAATCACACGAAGGCCTTCCAGGTCGTCGGAAGAGACAGGCTCTTCGAACCAGCTCACTCCGTAGTCATGCGCGAAGATCTCCGCCTGCGCGAGCGCCAGCTTGCGACTGTAGGCTCCGTTGGCATCGACGAAGAGACCAGTGTGCGGTCCAATCGCGTCGCGAGCTACTCGCACCCGCTGGATGTCCCGCTGGGCATCGCGTCCGATTTTCATTTTCACAAACTGGATCCCCTGCGTTGCCCAGCCTCCGAGTTGCTCCGCAAGCCTTTCATCCGAGTAGCTCGTGAAGCCGCCGCTGCCATAAATCGGAACAGCTTTGTGGACCTGGCCCAGCAAGGTTACAAGCGGAAGGTCGAGGAGCTTCGCTTTCAGGTCCCACAAGGCGCAATCGATCGCGGAAATTGCGGTGGAAACAATTCCGGGCCGGCCAAGGTTGCGGATGGCGTGCCACATTTCCATGTAGACGGATGGCGGCGCCATCGCGTCCTGCCCTTTCACCACATTCGCGAGCTTGCCCTGAATCAGTGCGGATGTGGCTTTGTCCGCGTACGTATAACCGAGACCCTGTTTGGCGCCGGCCGTAACGTGGACCAGCACGATGGTGGTTTTGTCCCACTTCAGCGTACCGTCGGATTCAGGTGAGTCAGTCGGGATTGTAAAAGTCGAAACCTGCACATCCTCGATTGCAACTGCGCTGCTGTTTCGTCCTGACATGAAAAGGCCACCATTCCGCAGATGATGAAAGATGTCGAAGGACCAGGAATTGACGTCCTTTATGAGTTCGACGGAAGTTTGGGGGGCTGCGATGTCCACGTTTTCCGAAACGCTTTGCAGGATACCAGTTAGGAACGCGGTACGACCGATTAGCAAACCGCGGAAGTGCAGGCTTGGAGCCGAGGAGCACGTGGTAAACTGTTGAAAGCCCGTCGCGGAGAGGTGGCCGAGTGGCTGAAGGCGGCGGTTTGCTAAACCGTTATACGGTCAAAAGCTGTATCGGGGGTTCGAATCCCCCCCTCTCCGCCAGTAGTGTCGCATAAAGATAGCTTAGGTTTTCTTTACTGCCAGCCTTAACTGTGTTCTATCTCCCAGCCCGCGAAGAAACCCGCATACAACTCCAGCTGCTCGCAAACGCATCCGCAGCCTGAGTATCACTTGTGTCGTTCAGTCCGACAGACGGAGTTCTTAAAACGCATACCTGGAGGCGGAACATGAAGGGTAAGATTCTCGTTGCGTGCGTCGGGAATGTCTCCCTTGGTGACGATGCATTCGGGGTTGAGCTCGGTAACCGGCTCGCACGTGTTTCCTTGCCCGACCATGTTGTCGTCAGGGAGTTCGGCGCCGGCAGCCAGGACGTGGTGAACGCGCTGGTGGGAGATTGGCAATTGGTGGTGCTTGTTAGGGCATTGCAACAAGGCGAGCGGCCCGGCACCGTCTCTATCTTTGAACCGGAAGTACCAAAGGGAGTACAGCCTGCGGCTCCGTTCGATTCACGACGCGCGGACGCCGGAGACATTCTTGCAGAAGTCACAGGACTCGGAGGCAAGGTTGCACGAATGATTGTCGTAGCTTGCGAGCCGGCCAGATTAGATCCCTCCGCCACAGGATGCATTCGGTTGAGTACACCCGCACAGGCAGCATTGAATGAGGCGCAGGAACTGGTTTTGCGGCTGGTGAGTACTACTGCAGTGGCCAAAGCAGCTTGATGTAAGACAAGGTAGTGGAGCAGGCTTTTCGAAGTCCGCAGTATCGTTCTTGAAATGAGCCAATTCACCCCGCCTGCAGTACACTGTTCGGCTACCTGCGAGAGCTAAAACCAATCTTTTTGCGGAGAACTCGTGACGAACCCACTGAAGCTGTCCGTGACAGTGTTGCTGATCACCGCGCTTTTTGCCGCAGCTGTTGTTGCGCAGCAGGTGCCTGCTGATGCTCCTTACAAAAACCCCAATATCCCGGTTGAGCAGCGCCTTCGCGACCTGCTTGGACGCATGACATTGGACGAGAAGGTTTCCATGCTGGCCGGCGCCGGATGGATGGATACTGTCGCGATTCCGAGGCTTGGCATTCCTTCAATCAAAATGGCGGACGGTCCGATGGGTATTCGCTCGTGGCTCGGGAGTTCGGCGATTACCAGCGGCCCGGGCGCGAAACCGACTTTCAGCAGCACGGCGTTTCCCGCGGGAATCGCGGTTGCAGCGACCTGGGATCCCGAACTTGCGCAGGCCGAAGGGCAGGTCATCGGACAGGAAATGAAGGCGATCGGACGCAACATGATCCTCGGACCGACGGTGAACATTCAGCGAGTGCCCCTTTGGGGGCGAAATTTTGAAGGATACGGCGAGGACCCGTATCTCGCCGGGCGCATGGGTGTGAGTTACATCAAAGGTGTGCAGAGTGAAGGCGTAATCGCGACAGTCAAGCATTTCGTCGCTAACAATGAAGAATTTGAGCGTCACCGCATCGATGAATCGATCGAAGAGCGCGCCTTACAGGAGATCTATTTTCCGGCGTTCAAAGCAGCGGTGCAGGAAGGCGGCGTCTGGTCGGTGATGTCGGCCTATAACAAGGTGAACGGAACCTACTGCGCCGAAAACGAATATCTGCTGAAAGATGTTCTGAAAAACGGCTGGGGCTTTCGGGGGTTCGTGGTTTCCGATTGGGGCAGCACGTACAGCACACCAGGCACCGTGAATGCGGGCATGGACCTAGAAATGCCGGGTGGCCCGGCAGCCAAGGTATGGCTGAAATCAGAGCGCACGATTAAAGCCGGAAACGGTGGCGATTGGCTCGCTCCGGACAAGGTGCTCGCGGCGATCAAAGCGGGGCAGATTCCGGTCGCGAATGTCGACGACAATGTAAGCCGCATTTTGCGTGTGCTGTTCGAAAGCGGACAATTCGATCATCCGTTCATCCCGTCTGGAAACATTGATACTCCGCCACAACGCGCACTCGCGCGGCAGATCGAAGCTCGGGCGATCGTGCTGCTGAAGAACGAGAGCGACCTTCTGCCGCTCGATCCGGTGAAGATGAAAATCAAGTCGATTGCGGTAATCGGTCCAAACGCGGATGTGGCAAGAACCGGCGGAGGTGGCAGCTCCAACGTGCACACCAGTCTGGCGGTAGCGCCACTGGATGGAATTAGAGAACGCGCGCGTGGGGTTGAGGTCAGCTATGCGCTTGGGGTGAGAATTCCAGGGCAAGATGCGCAGAACGATACACCGGAAGCCCGTGACAGGCTCCTCAAAGAAGCTGTCGCGCTTGCGGCGAAGTCGGATTTCGTCATCCTGGTTGTGGGCGATTCGAACACCATTGAATCCGAATCATTTGATCGCAAAACCCTCGATTTGCCGCAGGGACAGGACGAACTGGTTCAGAACGTGGTCGCGGCAAACCCCAGAACAGTTGTTGTATTCAATGCCGGTGCACCGGTGAACGTAAGCCGCTGGATTCAGAAAGTGCCAGCGGTCCTCGATATGTGGTTTGGCGGCGAGGAGGAAGGACACGCTCTGGCCGATGTTCTCTTCGGTGATGTGAATCCGTCGGGCAAGCTGCCGTTTTCTTTTATCAATGAATTCAAGGAATCGCCAGCGTACGGGAATTATCCGGGTGAGAATTTGCACGTGAAATATGCCGAAGGTATTTATGTCGGTTATCGATACTTCGACAAGCATGACATAATGCCGCAGTTTCCATTTGGTTATGGGCTGTCGTACAGCAAATTCGGCTACAGCGATCTGAAGGTGTCACCGGCACAGGGCGCAGGTACGTTCAACGTCAGCATGAAATTACGAAATGACGGCAAGCGTGCCGGAGCCGAGGTCGTGCAGCTTTATATTCACGACGGGCACTCGAGTGTCGATCGTCCGGTAAAGGAATTGAAAGCCTTCCGCCGGGTTGAGCTGGCGCCGGGCGAATCGAAAGAAGTGATATTCGCTCTCGACAAGAGTGCGCTGTCGTACTACAGCACGGCCAAGAAGGCGTGGGTGGCCGAACCGGGCACCTTTGAGGTACTGGTGGGCTCTTCCTCACGCGATATCCGGTTGAAAAGCTCATTCCAGCTGCAGTAATAAAGTGCACCGGACGCGGCATTCAGTAATCCTTATGTCGGGGGTGATTGGATGATCCGCAAGGTGAATGTGTCAGAAAAGCTTTCGCTGTTCACGGAGTATTACTCGCCCAAAATTGTCGGCGAACTAAATGACGCGCACGTAAAGGTCGTGAAGCTGAAGGGCGAATTCGTCTGGCATCATCACGACAACGAAGACGAGTTGTTCTTTGTCGTGAAGGGCAGGCTGCGTATGCAGTACCGTGACGGAGGGCGGGAACACGAGTTGATCATCAACCCCGGCGAGTTCGTTATTATCCCGCGCGGAATCGAACACCTGCCGAGCGCCGACGAAGAAGTTCATCTCATGCTCCTGGAATCCAAAACCACCCTGAATACCGGCAACGTGCGCAACGAACGGACTGTAGAACAGTTGGAGGCAATCTAGTACCGGCATTAGCGGCGACCGGCGCTTTTCTGTACACTTGTCCGTTTTGGATCGCAGCCCTCAGCAGGCGATCGTGACGGAGCGCTACATGAAACGGGCGGCTATTTTCTTCTCCCTACTTTTTGCAGGTACGATGACCCTGGCACGGACAAAATCTAAAACTTCTTTTCCCGATGCTGCTGAACTGAATCAGCTCGCGGCGCGTTTTGCGCAGACCCCGCTGCGGGTCGACATCAAAGCACTTTCCTCAGGCGATAAGCAGGCACTTCCCAAGCTGATCGAAGCGGCGCGCCTGCTGAATGTCGTCTTCATGAAGCAGTACTGGAGCGGCGATCTAGCGCTCTACAAGAAGCTCAAAACTGAGAAGACGCCGCTCGGCCAGGCGCGCCTGCGCTACTTCTGGATTAACAAGGGCCCATGGTCGAACCTGGAGGCGAACCGGGCGTTCATGCCCGGCGTTCCGGCGCAAAAGCCGCAAGGCGCGAACTTCTATCCCGAGGACATGACCAAGGCGGATTTTGAGAGCTGGGTCAAGACACTGCCGAAAGATCAGCAGGAACAGGCCACAGGATTCTTCACGGTGATTCGCCGCAATACTGCGGGCAAACTGACGATGGTTCCGTATAGCGAGGAGTACAAAGGCGAACTGACCAGGGCTGCCGCTCTGCTGCGCGAAGCGGCTGGCCTGACCGACAACGCAACCTTGAAAGACTTTCTGACCAAGCGTGCTGCGGCATTCGAGTCGAATGACTATTACGACAGCGACATGGCCTGGATGGATCTCGATGCTCCCCTGGATATTACGATCGGACCGTACGAAACGTACAACGATGAGCTATTTGGTTACAAAGCTGCCTTCGAGGCTTACATAAACCTCCGTGATGAAGCAGAGAGCCAAAAGCTCGCGGTTTTTGCAGCCCACCTGCAGGAGATCGAGAACAACCTTCCTGAAGACTCAAAGTATCGCAACCCGAGGCTTGGGGCTGCTGCTCCCATTCGGGTAGTGAACGAGATTATTGCTACCGGGGACGGCGCACACGGCGTTCAGACTGCCGCCTACAATCTGCCAAATGACGATCGTGTCGTCCAGCAGAAGGGATCGAAGCGGGTGATGCTGCGCAACGTCCAGGAAGCGAAGTTCAAGAGCGTGTTGCAGCCGATATCGGAGCACATGATCGCTGCCGACGAACGCAAGGATGTTGCATTTGAGCCTTTCTTCACCCATATTCTGGCTCACGAACTGATGCATGGACTCGGCCCACACCAGATCACTATCAACGGTCGCGAGACGAATCCTCGACTCGAGCTAAAAGAGAGTTACAGCGCGATAGAAGAAACAAAGGCTGACATTACCGGCCTGTGGGCTCTCGGTTACATGATGGATCATGCCCAGGAGATGAAGCTTGAGGGTGTGCTGAAATCCGATATGGCGGCACGGCGACAGCTCTACACCACTTTTCTGGCTTCGGCATTCCGCACCCTGCGTTTTGGAACTGCCGAAGCTCACGGCAAGGGCATGGCGCTGCAATTTAACTATCTCGTCGACAAAGGCGGCTTTGTGCCGAATCCTAATGGCACCTATTCCGTGAACTTCGACAAGATCGGCAGTGCTGTCACCAATCTCACGCATGAATTACTGACGATTGAAGCCACGGGGGATTACGCTAGGGCGAAAGACATGCTGACGCGACTGGGGGTAATCCGTCCAGCAGTGCAGCAGCGGCTCTCCGCCATGAGGGACATTCCGGTGGACATTGCTCCCCAGTTCGTGACCGCGGATGAGTTGGTGCCGGACACATTCGCGCCAAAGATAGCTGATAAGTAAATTTTTGCGATTTCACTCATCTTCGAGCGCTTTGCGGAGTACTTCCATCTGGCCCAGGTGATAGGAATTGTGATCGGCGAGTACCAGTGCCTCACGGAGAATAGTCTGACCATTTCCGTGCGGAATCTTGGCAAGCAAATCCGTTGATGAATTTGCCACCAATTGCTCCATAGCTTTCAGATCGGCAAAGAATTGGTCGCTGCTTTTCTTCCATGCGTGCCGGTCCGGAGGTTCCGCTCCCTTCGGCCAATATCCCTTTGGCCATGGAGGCGATTCATGTTTTGCATTCCGGCTGAACTCGAGGATGTCCCCCTGAGCGATGCGCAGATGCTCTAAGAGCTGCCATGCTGTGTGAGGGAACTTTGCGACCTTAGTTCCCCGAAACCGCTCAGGAAAATCAGGAATTACCTTCTCGGGTTTGATGTGGGCGTTTCCGCCCTTCAGAAGGTCGATTAGATGCCGGCGGATTGACTTCAAATGATCGCCATTCATGCATCCTGTGATGCCGCAGGAATCTTACCCGACGCAGAATTCATTGCGGATGCGGCGATCAAGAGCTGCCAACGCTCGCGGCAGCGGCATAGCGCGCGAGTACAACCGCAGTCACATCGTTCTCGAAGCGATCTGCTCTTGTTACTTGCAGAATCTTCCCTAACACTCCAGAGTCCGTCGATGCGGCGAAATGCGACACCTGGTCCAGTACTTCCTTGCACAGTTTGGCGGCTTCGCGCGTGGTAGAAGAAGTAAGATGGTTTCGGAGCCGCTCAAGCCCAAATTCGGTTCGACCACGACGAAATTCGACAAGGCCGCGCGACACCAATAGAACTGTGGAGCCGGGAGCAAGAGCTGCCATCTGCGCGTCGTGTGTTGAATGAGAAAACAGCCCGAGGGGCACGCCGTTCGCAGGTAACAGTTCCACTTTTTCGCCATGTCGAAGAAGACCCGGTGTGTGGCCTGCATTGATGTAGGTAAGGACTCCGACAGAATCGTTATAAGAGGCGATGAAGGCGGGCGTATGGCACACTGCCCCGGCGGCTGCCAAGACGGTGCGATTCAGCAACAGGGTCATTTCTGCAATCGCATCAGCCTCATTTCCATCTTGTCCAGCGAATATCTTGGGACCGAACTTGTGCACGAATTCCTGTACCGCTGCCGTAATCGGCATTGCCTGCGCGGCGCTTCCGGCCACGTCCAATAAAACCAACAGCAAACGGCTGGGTGCCACGTGAATAAATTCGAAGTAATCGCCACCGACCCGCGGCGAGCGGTAGCTGGCAGCGACGTCGACTGTCGCCAATTGAGGAATCCGCGGTGGAACGGGTCTGCGTGGCGGTTCGGGCCGCGGCCGTGATGAGAACAGGGAGCGCATCGGAGCGATGAAGGCGGAACAACTTACCACACACGGATCAGGAAATCACCAGGGAAGCAGAATTTTCAGACTAGCCGCCATACTTGCTGATCAGATAGCGGCCAAGCTCGTCGTCAAAGTCCTGGTAATTACTGTGGAGATACTCCTTCATCGCGCCTTCCATGGTGGAACCTTGCCCCAAGCGATCCAGAATCCGGCGTAGTTCGCTGATGCCGTAGGTGTCGCGAATGTACTCGGTTGCAGCCAGGGACTCGGCGTACGCGACGATTGCCTCATTGGTTTTGAATTGCAGAAACGAGCCTTCGAGCGCCTGCATCGGAATGGCAATGTGCTGGGAATATAGCTTTGCCAGTTGCTGTCCATCAGACGAACTGTCCTTGGGCTCCATGAGCTGGGCAATTCCTTCGTTCAGCCATGTTGGGCAACGGCCGCCCGAGGCCTGCGCAATGAAGGAGTGCGTCAATTCATGCCGCAGAACTCTAGCCAGATCGGAATTAACTCCATCCAGGCCTTGCACAGGAATACGCAGCTTGCCGTCGTTGAGTGCTCCCGTCCAACTTGGCGCACGGGTTACATCAAAGTAAGCTTCCTCGGTGTACAGGACCACCACGATGTTCTGCGATGGCGTTATGCCAAGCTCATTGCTCAAATCGTTGTAGTCGTTCTCCAGCGCGGAAACGATCTGGCGGCGAAGAGCGCCCTTGGTGGCACCTTCGTAACGAAGCGTAAAATGTCCGGTCTCGCGCTCGCCGAAATCGGCTTCTGTGCTCATCTCACGTTTGACTTTATCCACATACTTCTGCAGATTGTCGTCCGGGTGCAGGTCCAAAGACTTTTCCCACGCCTTGAGCGCGTCTTTGCTGCGATCCGCACTGTAGTAGCAAAATCCCAAGGCAGTCCATGTATCGGAATTTTCCGGTAAGGCTTGCGTGGCACGTTCCGCATAAGAGATGGCTTCGCGTGAGCGGCCCAGCTTGTGCAGGGTCACGGCGTAAGTTTCCAGGATGTAACCGTTATCGGGTGCGTAGTTCAGCGCAGTTTCCAGGTAGCGTCGAGCTGCGTCGCGATCGCCGTGTTCGAGTTCGAAGCGGCCAGCCAGGAAATAACCGGCAGCCGCCATATTTGGATCGCCACTTTGTTCCACGGTAGTAAGGGCGTCGGGATCAACCTTGCCGTCGCGAACTACCTGAATCACGGTGTTGCCGCGGATCTTCACTTGCTGCGGCATGCCGTTGGTGGCCGGAAGAGGAGCATCAGCAGCCACGCCCGAGCCACCCGAAAACTTTGTTCCTGCATTCGGATCGGAGCTGTCGCGGTCGATTCTCTCTACCAGCGATTTAGGGATACCATAGATGCTGTCGTTCTGTTCGTATTTAACCTGCCCGTCCTCCTCACGAACGTTGGACGCGATGATGGTGCGTCCACTCTTGAGGTGAATGGTGTCGGCCGCCATGTGGACGGCCGCGAGGACCAGAACTCCGATGAATACTTTGCGCACGTGGGCGGATTCTAGCAAAGCAGCAGCGCTTCTCCGATTGCCGCGAAGGGTGCTCCGTTACTCCTTGGTGTTAGCACTGGTGGCCCTGGTTTTCCCAGGATATGGACAGGATTTGGGGCTCACGAACGCCTTGCATCCGAATCCGCAGCCGGGATTTCCCGAACCGCAGAGAACCGGCAGCGCCGTTGCGAATGAAAGCGAGACGGGGACGCCGAGCGCTGCGGCGCAGCTCTATCGCCAGTTGCGCGACGTGGGTCTCGATCCGGCGGGTGTTTATCACATCCGCGATGCGTCAATTGATCGCGAGGACCTCCAGTTCACGCTGGATGACGGCACTATCGGATTTACCCGAGCCGTCGATGGTCAGATTACCGGTGCGTTTTTCGAAGGTGATGGAGAGGTCCTACTTGTGCCGCCGGATCGCGTTGAACGCCAGTCGCTGGGGCTCTTCACCAAGGCCGCCATCCTCGAAGCGAGATTTTCGACCGCGTATTTTCGCTTTAATGACAACACCGCCGCGGACCTCCAGCAGTGGCTGCGGCCGGAAGAAGACGACACAAAACAGGAGTTCCTGCAGAAGTGGGACAGCACGGTCAAAACGTTGGCTGAGTCTGATTCGTTGCGACTTACCATTACCTTGCTGAATGGAACGAGCAAGGATGGCAAATTCGTCAGGCCAGCCGATGATCGCCTGTTGCGAGCGCGCATCTCTGGAGGACAGTTTGGGGTTTTCGACATTTTCTTCGACACGCTATCGCAGGAACAGATCAGTGTTGCGCAATTTAAGCATGCACAGGGAGGCGCGGGTTTTTACAACGTCTGGACCTCTTTCCCGATGCGGTCACGGCGGGTTAGCTCTCGCTCGCGCAGCAGTACTCCGGCCAGCAGTACCGCTACACCGGGAACGGAAGAGGCACAGGATCGATTAGTTCAGGTTTCCGATTACAAGATCAAGACGGAAATCAAGCCCGACAACGAGCTCGATTGCGATGCTGTAGTGACCATGAAGGTTCGGAATGGGGGTAACCGGGTTCTGCTATGGGAGCTTTCACGGTACCTAAAGGTGAAAAAAGTTGAGGCCGATGGCAAGCCGCTGGACTTCCTGCAGAACGAAGCGATCGAAGGCACTGCATTGGCTCGCCGTGGCAACGATGTTATGGCACTGGTTTTCCCTGAACCCTTAGCGACGGGGCAGGAGATTCATCTTCACTTCCAGTATTCGGGTTCGGTGCTTGCGGACGCCGGCGGCGGCCTGATGTACGTCGGTGCTCGCGGTATCTGGTATCCGAATCGCGGAATGCATCCTGCAAACTTTGATCTGGATTTCAAATTTCCCGCAGGCTCGACGCTAGTAGCTACGGGAAGGCGCGTTTCCGAACAGGCCACGAATGGCCTGGTTGAATCACATTGGATTTCGGACCGACCGATGCCGATGGCCGGATTCAACCTGGGCCACTATCGGCGCTCCACCGAGAACGCTGGTTCCGTGCAGGTCGCGGTCTATGCCGGAAAGGAGATGGAACGCGACTTCCCCAAGATTGAAATACCTGCGCTTGCTGGCTCAACGCCTCCTGGACTGGGCCCATTGCGGGGCAAAGCGATGATGACGCAACTCACTGCCCGGCCCGTAGGCGCAGAGAGTATCGGCACTCGCGTCGGCAAAGCCATCCAATACTTCTCAAACGAGTTCGGCCCTTATCCGTATTCTTCTCTGTCACTGACACAAATGCCGGGCCGCTCAAGCCAGGGATGGCCGAGCCTGATATTTCTCTCCAGTTACTCTTTTCTGTCACCCGATGAACTGCAGTCCGCGAACCAGTCTGAATACGACGGCATGTTCTACTCCTATCTTGTTCCGATCCATGAGACAGCACACCAGTGGTGGGGCGATCTTGTTGGCTGGAAAAGCTATCGCGACCAATGGATGATTGAAGCCCTTGCAAATTACTCGGCGCTGACCGAAGTGGAAAAAACAAACCCACAGTTTGTTCGCCGTGTCTTGGATCAATACCGCGAATCTCTGCTCAAGAAGAATTCGGACGGTGTACCGGCGATGGACGCCGGTCCAGTGACGCTCGGCATCCGTTTATATTCGTCTGAGTTTCCAGACGGCTACGATACGATCAGCTACGGGCGCGGTACATGGCTGTTCGAAATGTTACACAGCATGTTTCGCGATGCCGATGCCCTTGAGAAGAAAGGACGAGAGGACTCTAAGGACGACGACCGCTTCTTCCGAATATTGCGCGGTATTTGCAAAGATTACACTGGGCGCCAGATCACAAATGCCGATATGCAGCGGGCCTTCGAGGAGAATCTACCCGCATCCTTGCGTTTCGACGGTAAACCGTCGCTCTCGTGGTTTTTTGACGAATGGGTAAACGGGACCGCAATTCCGAAGCTCGAACTGTCCGCGGTGAAATTCCTGCCATCCAAGTCAGGCACGCTGGTCAGCGGCACAATTCTGCAGAAAGATGCGCCGGAGGAACAGGTGACCTCCGTTCCATTATATGCAGTCGTTGGTGAAAGGAAGCAGCCGGTATTGGTTGCGCGCGTCTTTGCCGATGGAAATGAATCGACCTTTCGCATCAAAGCACCGGCAGGAACCCGCAAGTTGCTACTCGACCCGTATCAGACCCTATTGTCGCGGAAGTAAGTTCTGGCCGAGCAAGCGGGCGGATGTTCTCCGCCCGCGCCGATATTGGTTTACGCGGCCTTTCCTGCCGCAATGTGGTGAAATGTCGACGTATCCACCTGGAAAGTATCCACGGTCGGCTCTTTGTCCATACAGGGGCGTATCATATCGGCGATCTCGCGGAAATGTTCGTTGTGATAGCGCTCCGCGCTCTCCTTACTATCCCAGAAACTGATCGCCACCAATCGACTGCGATTACGCTCGGACACAAGTCCGACCAGATCAATGAACCCCGGTTGGCTCCGAAGTTTTCTGAGAACCGTATCTTTCATCGTTTCCAGGAGCTGGTCCGTTTTCCCAGGCTTGGCCGTAACTTCAACCATTCGCGTGTACATACGGGAGTCTCCTTTCAGGTTGAGAACGGAAGAGAAGGTCGTGAATGCAACTCTCGACCCAGGTCAGCAGGCGGCAATGATGCCCCCGGACGGCGTCGAAGTCAAATGACCGGTTTTGGTGCAATCCGCTCAGAATCGTATAAGCACTTTTCTGCAACTTACTTCAGGTCCCTTCCGTATCTGTCCTGTAGCGGACGTGTTTGCCGCAAGGAGCCGAAATGCATCGCGTATACAAGCTACAACTGGCCCTTGTCCTCTTGTTGAGTGTCTTTACGCTCGCGGCAGATAGCGCGCCTTCCAGCGCAAGTCTCGAGCGGCCTTTCATGGCGGCCGGCAAGATTACGCTTCAGCTGTCTGCTGGCGGATACGTGATCCGCGGCACAAAAGAAAACCGAATCTACATCGAACTGGATCCGTCGCAGGTATCCGAAGTACGTGCCGAGCTCAAGGTGGACGGCAACCAGGCATATGTCAGGCTCAAGGGGCCTCAGAACAACTTTCATGCGACCATTTTTGTTCCGCAGCAAAGTGATCTCATTGTGAATCAGACAGTCGGCGACATGCGCATACAGGCAGTGCAAGGGAATAAGAGCGTTGATCTCGATGTAGGTTCACTGAAGATCGATGTGCCTGCAGCTTCGGACTATTCGAACGTCGATGCGACTGTTCGTATCGGCTCGATCAAGGCGCCAGCCTGGAAGGCGCAGCACGATGGCTTCTTCCGCTCTCTTCAAGCTCACGGTCAGGGCAAATACAACCTCAATGCACACGTGGGCGTAGGAGACATGACGCTCAGCGAGGCAGAGCGGCTGTAAGCGACGCGCTAAAGAAGGCGACAGTAACGCATTCGTTATGCCGTAGCCGAACGCATAGCAAATCTGGCCACGACGGGGTGTACGAGCTGACAAAAGTCGCGAAACGACATGCGAACCAACTCACTGTGATATCCGGCGTTGAACACGATTTCGCGGTCGTGCGTCAGGCTTTCCTCCACATACACTGGTACGTTATACAAATTTCCAAAAGGTGGCATCGCCCCCAATTCGCAGTCAGGAAACGCGCGGTCAAACTCTTCTTCGGTGGCGAGCGTCACGAATTGCGCTCCCGTCATCGAACGGAATAGAGCCATATCCAGTTGCTTGTTAGACGGCAGCACGGCCATCGCAAGGCATCCGTCTGCATTCACAATGACTGTCTTTGCCATTTCCCTCCCGGGTACGTGTGCGACGGCAGCCGTACCCTGCGCTGTGTAGGTCGTGGAATGAACAATGGTGGTGAAGGGCGTGTGATGTCGATTGAGGAACTCTTCGAGCCTGAGGACTGGCATTTTCGCCTCCTGATGATCGCTATTCCATGCTGGGAAGAAGTGGTTTAACTTCGCTATAGTCGGCTATGCCGGGTGCGGCAAGGTCGGCCCGTTTGTCCAGTGCGCCAGTAGAGGCTGCTTCCGTCAGGGAAAATCTCGCTGGGCCCAAACCAAATTGTAAGCAGAGCTTTTTGCCTGCCGTTTTTGTAACACCACCACAGATTCGGTAAGGACGCAGTGCCGGAAGTCACGGCCAATTGTGCGTAGAGGAAACGTGGCTGCAGCAGACCAATTAAGATCAAAAGATGCAGACGATAGCCGAGGTGATTGCGTGAGAGTGGCCGTTGAGGGAGCCACGGGAGTGCTCGGTCGTGCCTTACTTCCACAACTGCTTGCTGCCGGATACGACGTTCTCGGCTTAGTCCGTGATAAACGCAGAGCCGAGCGCCTGTTCGCGCAATTTGGTCCACCGGAGTTGGATTTCGAGGAGCTTGATCTGTTAGAGCGCGGGCTGGAGGCTCGCTTGCCGGCCATCCTCACAGGGTCCGATGTCGTTATCCAGGCGGCTACTGCTATTCCTGCCGACCCATGCGCTCCGGGCGCATGGGATTTAAATACGCGAGTGCGTATTCGCGGCACTGGGCGGCTTCAGCGAGCCGCTCTCGAGGCAAACGTCCGAACATTTCTGTTGCAGAGCGTCGTGATGGCCTATCCCGACGGGGGCGATCGATGGCTTGACGAGTCGACGCCCATCGACAGTTCAACGGGCCGGCGCCACATTACTCACCCCGTGGCCATTATGGAATCGATGATGTACTTATTCCAGCGGCAAGGGAAGCCGATCCGTTGGTGCATTCTGAAGGGCGGCTTGTTCGTCGGACCGGGTACCGGGCAAGAGCGCCTGCTTGAACGAATTCGAAGCGGTGAAGAAGTTATCCCGGGCGATGGCCGGAATTTCGTTTCATTGGTGAATGTACAAGATGCGGCGGCAGCTTATGTCACCGCCGTGCAGCGAACCGAACCGGGATCGGTATTCAATATCTGTGACGAGCCGATCCGCTATGGCGATTACGTCGACCGCTTGGCTGAGATGATCCATGCTCCGCAGCCATTGCGTGATTCGTCCAAGGCTTCTCCGCCATCATGGCGGTGCACGAATCAACGAGCGCGAGAACGCCTGAACTGGAGCCCAGCTCGCGGCATATGGCCACGAGTATCCGAAACCGTAGGAGACGCGAAGTGAGCAATAGGGAAACTTTGAATGAATTGAGCGCGTTGCTGCTGGCTCAACAGCGTATGATCAGCTCCCTGAAGACAGAAGTTGAGGCACTGAAGAATATGATGTTCGATCATAGGCCGCCCTTCCGCGAAGACTTCGAACGCCAGCGTGCAAAGCTTACGAGCGCGAAACAGCCGGGCGATGATATGCGAATGCGAATCGAGGCGGCGCTGCAAAGGCTCACCGGATCGGAATCATAGGGGGACACTTGTATCGGCTGACGCTCGGCGATTTCGAACTTACGATTCTTTCCGACGGCAACTACTTTCTCGACGGCGGTGCGTTTTTCGGCGTCGTGCCAAAGGTAATGTGGTCGAAGCGCATGCAACCCGACGAAATGAACCGGTTGAGCGCTGGTCTAAATTCCGTCCTCGTGCGGGGTGGCCAAAAGACCGTTCTGATTGAGACCGGTATCGGCAACAAGCTTGGCGATCGCATGAAGAAAATTTACGCGCCGGAAGAAAAGCTGCTGAACAGCCTGAATGCCGTTGGCATCACGCCCGAGGAAATCGACGTCGTTATCAACACGCACCTGCATTTCGATCACTGTGGATGGAACACAGTGTACCGCAATGACCGCGCAGTGCCGACGTTTCCGAATGCAAAATACTACGTCCAACGTGGCGAATGGGAGTACGCGCAGAGGGCGAGCGAGCGCGATCGCATCAGCTACATCAACGATAATTACAATCCGTTGGTCGAGTCGGGCCGAATGGAACTGCTCGATGGCGCGCGCGAAATTCTTCCCGGCATCTCCGTCGATGTTTATCCGGGACATACGCAGCATCTGCAGTCGGTGAACATTGACAGCAATGGCAAGCGGGCTTGCTACATCTCCGACCTGATTCCAACTATTGCGCACCTTGACGTTGCGTGGGGCATGGCCTTCGATCTGTTCCCGCTGGATACGATCGCAAGCAAAAAGAAGTTCTATGTACGCGCGATTCCTGAGAACTGGCTGGTGATCTTTACCCATGATCCGAAAATGCCATGTGCCTATGTGGAGGACGGTGGAGACGGCAAGTACTTGGCGAGACCTGCGGTGGGAGCGAGCTTACTCTAACTCCAACTTCAGTTCTTCTTTTTCGCAGCGGACTCCGAGGATCTTCGTTTCGTTATCCGCAACACTCGCTAAAACAGAACTGGCGTGATCATAGTGCTGCTCTGCCGATTGCACCCGGACCTTGATGGAATGTTTGCCTGCGGGAATGCTTATGTTCTCGTAAGAGTGGCCTTGCGTCCGGTGGAACACCAATAGCTTCTTCTTTTCTTTCCCGTGCAGGGCTTCTGTATATTTCAACTTTCCATCAATCCAGACTGACATCGTGGCATTCGTAAAAGGGTGCTGGATGGAAATATGGAGATGCGCGTCGGGTTCAGGTATAACCGCGCTCTGCTTCGATTCGAAAATTGCAGAGGTACCGCGTTCAGCACTCGCCGAAGAGGTCGTTTTGAACGAGGCGGGAGTCGAGGTTGACCGGGCTTCAACGAGGTTAGTCGATGAAGACGTGCTTGCGAAATGTAGCGGTGCCTGTCGATGCCGGACGAGAAGTCCGAACCCGACGACCATCGCTACTGCGATTCCAACAGCATAGAAGGGCTGCCTCGAGTGGCTGCGAGCGGCGCCCGGTTTACCTTCTACCCTCATCTGGGCAATGGCGGCAGCAGAGAACGGTTTTGAGGACTCACTGCGAACTTGCGTTGATCGAGAAGGAGGACTTACGGTGAGCAGCCCCGGAAGCGGCTGATCGGCATGTTCCTTCCTCAGCTGTTCTCTCATTTTTGCGAGATCCGCCGCCATCTCGGCGCCGGTCTGATACCGCTTATCAAGCTCTTTGGCGATTGCACGCGAAACAATCCGCTCGACTTCGGCCGGAAGCTCTGGGTTGATTGTGGTCAAAGGCAGCGGGTCACGGTTCACTACTTTGAATCCGATGGTGCTGACACCATTTCCCTGGAAAGGCCGATGTCCCACCAGCATCGTGTACAGCACGACGCCGAGAGAAAAGATATCGGAGCGCCCGTCCACCGGCTGTCCCGTAAGTTGCTCGGGCGACATGTAAGCTGGAGTTCCCATTAGTACACCGGCGTGTGTACGTTGTACGCGGTCCAGCTTGGCTACTCCAAAATCCATGATCTTGGCGTGCTCTTGTTCCGTAATCATGATGTTGGCCGGCTTGATGTCGCGGTGTACAACGCCACGGTCGTGAGCGTAAGCGAGAGCATCCGCTACCTCCTCAGCGAGGCGCAGTGCGGTTTCAAGAGGAACTTTGGCGTAACCCGGTGCAAGGAGTTTTTTCAGGGTCTGCCCGTGCACGTACTCCATCACGATGTAAGGAGCGTGGCTGGTCTCATCTTCAGCGACATCAAAGATCGTAATGATTCCAGCATGAGATAGTCTCCCGGCGGCGCGAGCTTCGAGGAAGAAGCGCTCACGAAACTCTGGCTCGTCACTCTCTTCTTCCAGGGAAACCGTTTTGATTGCAACAATTCGATCGATTTTCGGATCTCGTGCCTGGTAAACCACGCCCATCGATCCTCGACCGAGTTCGGCGAGAATTTCGTACCGACCGAAGCTGCTGCTGGGAGGACTTGAGCTCATGGGCTGCGCAGGCGCACGAAATGCCACAGTAAGGGTACTTCGAGTTGGGTGAGGCGATATCGAGGTTTCACCGGATGGAGGTGACAAAAGTAACCAATCGAGCTCGACCCACGGTAGCTGGGCATGGCCTGCTACCCGCGCCTGCCGCCGGGGACGATTTGCCGGCTGCCAACCAGCTCTCGTTTGTACAACCTGCGCGGGGGCACCCTCGTCCTACCTTTATCGGCAGGCAATTCCTTACAGAATCCAGGCGTGCAATTCACCCCAACTCAGAAAAGGAGCCAGCATGAAACTGGAATCGTTGAATGAACTTTTAGTCGAACAACTACAGGATCTTTATTCGGTCGAGCGGCAGATTATCGAAGCGCTGCCAAAAATGATTGAAAAGGCGAATTCCTCTCGGCTCAAGGCTGGTTTGAGCGAGCACCTGCAGCAGACCAAGGGACAGCTTTCACGCCTTGACCGCATCTTCGACCAGATCCGCGAGGCCGACCGCGATGACAAGAAGTGCAAAGGCATGGAAGGAATCATCAAGGAAGGCGAAGAGATCGTGAAAGCGAAAGGCGACGCAGAAGTCCGGGACGCCGGCATCATTTCGGCCGCCCAGCGCGTCGAGCACTATGAGATCGCGAGCTATGGTTGCGCGAGAACCTACGCTCAATTGCTGGGGCACAACGACTGGGCGCAACTGCTTCAGCAGACGCTCGACGAAGAAAAGCAAACAGATCAAAAGCTGAACCAGATGGCGGAAACGATCAACGTCGAAGCCAGGGCAGCCTAGTCTACCTCGTTGCAGCACTGAGCCCGCTTCCTGGAGCGGGCTCTTCTCTATTTAGACGGGATAGCCTCGCTCGTTTCCGCCGAGCGCCCGCTCTCGTTTCCCCGCAGATCAACCGCTGAAACGGAGTAGTAGTAACGATGTCCCGGCAACACATTGTCGTCTCGAAACGACGGAGACTTCACGAGTTCCTTGTTGATTTTCACCGGCGCGCCTTCCTCGTGGCGAAAGACGTTGTATCCAGCCAGATCACTCTCCAGGTTCGGAGCCCAGGTCAAATCGATGAACGGCTTTTGTCCAACGCCCGAAGCGACAGCCTGTACTCCGGTAGGAACCGCCGGTGGGAAGATGTCATGCACATCCACGGTGACGGAAGGAGAGTCATCGCCTTCCACCTGCTCAGGCTGGCCAAGCGGTCCCCTGAATTGCGTGACGGTGGTTACGTCATAAACATACTTCTGCTCCCACTCGAAACTGTGATCGACAAATGTGATTTCCTGTTCTCCATTCCAGGGGAACTCGCCAACGATCAGCTCTCCACGCTTTGCCGTGGCGGGTTGCGCGCTGCCCGGTGCGAGCCGCCGGTAGATACGGTACGAAAATTTCAGCTTATCGGGTTGGCGCACATTCTTAGGGGCCGTCCAGTGGAGTTCGGGACCTTCCGGAGTCACCTGTGCCTCGATAGTTTGCGGCGGAGGCAAAGTAGGGGCGAGCGGAATTTCGACCTGGTTGGATAGGCCTGCTGAGTTGCCGCGCGGATTCAGGTCGTCAATCGCGTAAATGGCAAATGCCTCCGGATTCTGTTGCTCCAGTTCAGGCGGCAAAGTGTCGGTGAAAGTGGCTTTTGGCACTTGTTCAGCATGCGTCCAATGCGCTATTTGGCTATGAACTTCGCCAACCTTCTGATCGCAACGGATCAAAGGAAAGTCCCGCACCCCGCGGCAGACTTCTGTAACACCAGGATGGCGGATGTTCTCGTGATCTGTGGTCTGATGCGCTGGGGTCCAGCTCAGAAAAACTTTATCCCCCTTACGCACCGCGGAAAAATCATCGACAGGTTTTGGCAGATTCAGCGAGGGAGCCTGCGGAGCTCCCGGTGTGCCGCAACTGGTCAGAAAGCACAACACCGCCGTGAACACCGCGCCAAGGATAGCTCTCATGCGAAGTTACGAGGATACAGGGGTGCCCCGACAAGTTTCCAGTCAAAGGGTAGTAATTTCAGATTGCAGATTGGAATGGGCAGTATTCTGCAATCTGAAATACGGCAAAGCTTCAATACGTTACAGGATGTACCGGGACAGATCCTGGTCCTTGACGATGTCTGCCAAAGTCTTGCGGACGTAGTCGCCGTCTACCATGATCTGCTTTTCTTTCATGTCCGGCGCGTTGAAGCTGATTTCGTCGAGCACGCGCTCCATAATGGTATGCAATCTCCGAGCGCCGATATTTTCCGTGCCTTCGTTCACCCGGAATGCAAAGCGCGCTACTTCTTCCAGCGACTCTTGCGTGAACTCCAGCTTCAAACCTTCGGTTTCCAGAAGAGCAGTGTATTGCTTCACCAGTGACGACTTCGGCTCAGTGAGAATCTTGATGAAGTCTTCAACCGTTAGCGACTGCAGTTCTACGCGAATCGGGAAGCGGCCTTGCAGTTCCGGGATCAAATCGCTGGGCTTGGACACGTGGAACGCACCTGCCGCGACGAACAGAATGTGGTCGGTGCGAACCATGCCATAGCGCGTGTTGACCGTCGTTCCTTCCACGATCGGTAGGATGTCACGCTGGACGCCTTCGCGCGACACGTCCGGGCCGTGCCCGCTTTCGCGGCCCGCAATCTTATCGATTTCATCGAGAAAAATGATGCCGGACTGCTCGACGCGCTCTACCGCGATGCGGGTGACCTGGTCCATATCGATCAGGCGCTGCTCTTCTTCCTGCACCAGGTAATCAAACGCCTCGCTGACCTTCATCTTCCGCTTCTTCGTGCGCTGGCCGAATAGGTTCGGAAGCATGTCCTTAATGTTGACGTCCATCTCCTCCACGCCCTGGTTGGAGATGATTTCGAATGCCGGGAACGATTTCTCGCGCGTTTCTAATTCCACGATCCGGTCGTCGAGCTTGCCTTCCCGAAGCTGCTGGCGGAGCTTTTCGCGGGTACGGGAGCTGGACTCACCAGCAAGTTGATGCTGATCGGACTGTGAACCATCGCCACGCGAAGCGAAACCCACACCGCTCGGCAACAGCAGATCGAGCAAACGCTCTTCGGCGTTCAACTCAGCCTTATCCGAGACGTCCTCCAGCTTCTCTTCGCGCACCATGTCGATGGCGATTTCTACCAGGTCACGGATCATCGATTCCACGTCACGGCCTACGTAGCCCACTTCGGTAAACTTGGAAGCTTCAACCTTCAGGAAGGGCGAATTCGCCAGCTTGGCGAGGCGACGAGCGATCTCGGTCTTGCCTACGCCAGTAGGTCCGATCATGATGATGTTCTTGGGGATGATTTCTTCTGCCAGCTCAGGTGTCAGCTTCTGGCGCCGCATCCGATTGCGCAAGGCAATCGCGACAGCACGCTTAGCGGCGTGCTGGCCCACAACGTATTTATCAAGCTCGCTTACGATCTCACGCGGAGTAAGTTCATCGAGCGCGAGCTGCTCTTCTTCCGAAGTACCAGGTAAATAAATCGCCATGAATTACTGCTCCAAAACTCTTCCTGCTGGGTTCTCCAAGGCTCGCGTCGCGCCTTCGACGCTAACCTGGGTTATCTACGGTCTTTCTTCCGAATCTCAAACTTCAAGGCAGACCAGGTCCCATCAATCGCGCAGACCTTTTTGTCGACCAATCCCTCCCCCGCCTTCAACATTTTCGCTCCAGTCGGCAGCTTGCCTAGAGTTTTAGAAAACCCATTCGGCGAAGCGATCAACATCACGCGATGATCCCCCGAGTAACCCGCCACGAAAGGCTCCTCTCGGCTACAACTCCTCAATCGCGAATGTCTCATTCGTATAGATGCACAACTTGCCTGCAATCTTCATCGCTGCTTCCGCGATCTCGCGCGCCGACATTTGCGTGTGCTCCACCAACGCCTGCGCGGCTGACTGAGCGAACGGCCCGCCACTGCCGATGGCCGCGATGCCGGTTTCGGGTTCGATTACATCGCCCTGACCGCTGATAAGAAAGGTTTGCGTCTTATCGGCAACAAGCAGCAACGCTTCCAGATGCCGCAAAGCCTTGTCGGTGCGCCAATCTTTGGCCAATTCCACTGCCCCGCGGCCAAGATTTCCATGGAACTGCTCCAGCTTGGCTTCGAATCGGCTGAACAGGGAGAAAGCGTCGGCCGTGGATCCGGCAAAGCCGGCCAGAATCTTTTCCTGGTACATGCGCCGGATCTTTCGGGCGTTGTGCTTGATGACGTGTTCGCCGAGCGTGACCTGGCCGTCTCCGGCCATGACAACCTGCCCATTTTTGCGGACGCAGAGCACCGTGGTCGATCGGATTTTCGCAAATCGAGGACTTTGCTTTTCCTGCTTCGCCAATCTCACTGGCATCTCTTCTAATTGCTTCGTTTTCATGAGGGCAATTCCTGATTATAACAGCCGGATTTCGACTACGATGGAGTCTTGAGCCGCACTGGGGCAGGAAATATGAGCGAATGGCACACCACCTGCCTTTGAGGCCAGGCAATAGGTGCAGAGATTCTGCAGCTGGAACTTCGAGATCGGATCTCTAGTGTTGGACGCCGCCTGTGACCGCCCTCGCGGCATTCGAATTCCCTTCAGCGTTGCCTCTGAACCAGCCGCCGCGTGGACGTGAAAGCAAAGCACGGTAAGCGTTGCGAGCGAAGGTTTGTACCAGAAAGCCGAGCACGTCTCCGTGCTGATCTCTGGCCTCGGGGGATTCGTACCACTCCGGCTTGGGGATTGCGATTCCGGAGAACGCCTCGGTCCAGTGGTGCTCCACACCAAGTGCGATTGCGTAGGGCATCCAGGTCTGGAACTTTTCGGACGGCACCCGCTCCAGATGGTCTTTCTCAACGGAATTCATGAAGTCCTGAAATCCTCGAACATGTGCGTAAACCAGTTTCCCAAGGGAACTCTTCGGGGAGAACGCACGCAACCAAAGTAGGGTGATGATCACCGATACCATGAGTGCCGCCATGACAAAGATCCACGTGTTCTTGCTGCTGGCAAAGAGAAGTACGCAAAGATACGCGCCTACGGTAAACGCCTGCCCGGCCCATTGAGGCAATTGCAGGGTAGAGAGAAAATCGGGGTCGAAGCGATAAAGGCCCTTATTCCGCAGCAGAGCAAAAACGTCATTCCGGATGAGGGGAACAATTGAATAGAAGCGCTGGAAGAGACTCGAGAGCTTCGTCCACTCACCCCCGTAAAAGATGTGAAAGAGCGCAGTGCGTTCGTGCGGGGCCAGTTCCTGCCAGGCGTCCTTCTCCCGCACACTTCGCAAAGTGTAATCCTGTCCTTCGAAATGAACGCCCTCATCTGGCTTGCACTCTTCCATCGTCAGATAGCCGCGTACGGCGAGATCGACGATGGTTGCAACCACATCCCGCGGGTCAAGTTTATCGTCGATGATCACGCCCACTTCCGCAGGTGTGAGTCCATCAGGCGGAGCGTATTGGGGCGCATACGTTGGGGGAACTCGCCGGACACGATATAACTGAATGCCCACAATCAGGGCCAAAACGACTATCGGCAGCACAAAAATGGGGTTTACCGTGAGCGATGCAGCCGCGCGTTTCCAGATGCTCGCTTCGATTAACAGTCCGGTTGGGAACACGACATCTGCTGTGCATGGATGGCCCGCGGACAGAGTTGCGGCACAGTCGATCTGGGCCGAGGTGCTGGTCTCCTGCGCAGGCAGCACTCTCAGTCCCGACTCCCCGATGTAACTGCCCTGAGCGCGAAACTGCTCAGCGACGGCCTCGGGCAACTCTATTGTGATATTCGACGCTTTTACGGGTCCAGCCCAGTTCTCGCCCGCACGCCAGACCAATTCATCACGATCGCGTAAGAAATGGACGGCAGGATTGACGGAGTAGCTGATCTTCAACTCTGTCGCTCTTGCCGAGGCGATCGACACTTCCAGAAAATTTCCCGCTGTTCGCTCGGTGTAGGAGAGCTTCTGCCCGCTCCCGTCGCTTACATCGATGATCTGGATTTCTCGAGGCGTGCGTAGTCCCAGAGCACGAGGATAGGCATCTTGTGTTCGCCAGGCCAGTGTTTCGGCGGGCATGGCCGGGCTGAATCGCTCGACCACGATGGCGCTGCCATCAGTTTGAACCGCGACGGTCACATCCAGTGAGTTCAGGGACACTTGTGCGACGGCTGCGGTGGATAGCCACAACCACACGAACACCCAGGTGGGCCAGCGAGGATGCATCCAGCACTGGTTTATCTGAAACAGGGCATGCGGGCAAGGCTATCTTCTGATGCCTTTAGTCACCACCCGGTGTGTTATCTTGCTGCACCTGTGAAGGCATACTGAATGACCGAAGCAACCGTCGCCGGAATGACGCAGAGGGATCGCTTCCACGCCGTCACTGCCAGTTTCCTAGGCTGGACGCTTGATGCATTCGACTTTTTTGTCGTCGTTTTCCTCTACGATGCGTTAGCTGCCCAGTTTCACGTTTCCAAAGCGCTCATTGTGGTCACCGTCACCGCAACGTTGGCGACGCGCCCTTTAGGAGCCTTGCTCTTTGGATTGCTGGCCGACCGTTATGGCCGCCGAGTACCGCTGATGGTCGACGTGGTCTTCTTTTCTGTTGTCGAAGTGCTTTGCGGTTTCTCGGTGAACTACACCATGTTTCTGGTTTTACGCGTGTTGTACGGAATTGGGATGGGTGGCGAGTGGGGCGTGGGCGCGTCGTTGGCGATGGAAAGTGCGCCAAATCGCCTGCGTGGAGTTCTCTCGGGATTTCTTCAGAGCGGTTATTCGTTTGGCTACCTACTCGCTGCGATTGCCGCGCGACTTGTTCTCCCGAGTCTAGGATGGCGCTGGATGTTCTGGGTAGGCGGCATCCCCGCGCTTCTCGCGCTCTACATCCGTACCAAGGTTCCTGAGTCGGACGCCTGGAAGCAACATAAGCTGCCGAGTTTCGGTGCGATTGTTGGTGAAACGCTGCGCTATTGGAAGCGCTTCCTCTTCCTGGTGGTCATGATGACCCTCATGATGTTTCTTTCACATGGCACGCAGGACCTTTATCCCGACTTCTTGAAACACGAACACGGCATTGCGGCCAACACCGTCGCCTACATTGCGATGCTCTATAACCTGGGAGCGATCCTTGGCGCGATCATCTTCGGACAACTCTCTGAGAAGATTGGGCGCCGCCTCGGCATCATTTCCGCACTCCTACTCTCATTGGTGATGATTCCACTATGGGCATTCGGATGGAGGACGGTGGTGCTCGCTCTCGGAGCCTTCCTGATCCAGATGGGGGTTCAGGGGGCATGGGGAATTATCCCGGCGCACCTTGTCGAGGTATCGCCGGATGCGACTCGTGGTCTGGTTCCGGGACTTGCTTATCAACTGGGAATACTGATCGCCGCGCCTACGAGCACGATCGAATATGCCCTTCGCGATGCGGTCGGTTATCGCTGGGCCCTGGCGGGATTCGAAATTGTCAACATCATCTTGCTGGCAATCGTGGTCTGGCTAGGAAGGGAAGAACGAGGGAAAGCTTTTACAAAGCTATAACTACGAAGGACGCAAAGCAAAATTAGCCTTTGTGTTCTCACGGTTAGCTCCTAAGAGATAATACCCAGGCGCTTGCCCACGCGTTTCAGCACTTCCAGTGCCTGATCCAGATCCTCACGCGTGTGAGTCGCTGTCATAATCGCCCGGATACGAGCCTTACCTTCAGGCACGGTGGGAAACGCAATCCCCGTAGCCATCACGCCTTCTTTAAACAGTTCGCGCGAAAACTCCATCGCCAGGCGGCCTTCGCCAACAATCAAAGGCGTGATCGGCGTTTCGCTCGCAGGCGTGTTTTTACCACCGATGTTGAAGCCGAGATTCCCGAGCTCTTTCTTGAAGAAACGAGTGTTCTCCCAGAGTCGGTCGATGCGCTCGGGTTCCTTCTCAAGGACGTCGAATGCTGCAAGGCAAGTGGCTGCGACAGATGGCGGATGCGATGTCGAGAATAGGAATGGCCGTCCACGGTGGTATAGAAATTCGATCAGATCGCGTGAGCCGCAAACATATCCACCCAGCGCGCCGATCGCTTTCGACAGTGTTCCTACCTGCACATCCACGCGTCCATGAACGTTGAAATGATCGATCGTGCCGCGGCCGTTACGGCCGAGCACGCCAGAAGCATGCGCGTCGTCGACCATCATAATGGCGCCATACTTTTCCGCGAGATCGCACAGACCAGGTAGCGGCCCGACGTCACCATCCATCGAGAAAACACCGTCGGTAATGAGCAGCTTATGCCCGGGCTGATCCCTTACGCTCGCCAGTTGCTCTTCCGCATGGCCAAGATCTTTGTGCCGGAAGACAAGAATCTTCGCGCGTGAGAGGCGGGCACCATCGATGATGGACGCGTGATTCAGTTCATCGGAGATGATGAAATCTTCTTTTCCCAGGATTGCCGAAACCGTACCTGAATTTGCAGTGAAACCCGACTGGAAGACCACGCAGGCTTCCACGTTCTTGAAACGCGCAATCTTTTCTTCCAACTGCATGTGCAGCGACATCGTGCCGGCGATCGTGCGTACCGCACCGGATCCCACGCCATATTTCCGTGTCGCTTCCAGCGCCGCCTCGCGCAGCTTCGGATGGGTGGTCAGTCCGAGATAGTTATTCGATGCCAGGTTGATAACCTTCTTGCCATCGAAGGTACACACCGCAGCCTGCTCGTCCTGGAGCACGCGAAGATGGAAGTAGGTGCCCTTGGCCTTCAGGTCTTCCAGTTGGTCGTGGAGAAAAGTAAGAGGATTGGTGCGAGTAGCGGTATTCATGAAAACCTCCACCGCAGATTCACGCGGATGAATTCAGATGAGATTTTAGAACATGAGAGCGGCGTATCAGACCCAGACAGGTCAGGGATTTCCGGGAGCGGCCTCATTCGAACCGTCCAAGCAGAACTCACATCGAACAAGCCCGAAGGGCGCCAAAGGAACGCCCGACACGGAAGTGCTGGGAATCTAGATGGGAGCCCGAACGAGTTCCGACTATTTATTTATCTATTCCCATTCGGATACAACAGGATCTTGCTAGCTTCCCCGGTTCTCAGCCGTTCCATGCCCTTGTTGAAGTCCTGCATTGCAAGCCTATCGGTGATCACCGGATGCAGATCCAGCTTTCCGGCCTTGAGCAGCGCGGTCATCTGATACCACGTCTGATACATCTTGCGGCCGTTGATCCCCTGAATGGTGGCGCCTTTGAAGATGATGTCGTCTGCGAAATCCAGTGAGATCGGTCGCGAAGGAATTCCCAGCAGTGAGATACGTCCGCCGCGCCGCAGAATGTCGAAACCAGTGCGAATCGCTGAGGGATGCCCTGCCATTTCCAACACGACATCCACGCCGATTCCGTCCGTGGCGTCTAGCACAATCTGCTTGGCGTCTTCCACGGCAGGATCGATCACGTAATCGGCTTTCATCTGCTGGGCGATCGCGCGACGATATTTGTTTGTTTCAATAGCAAAAACCTGTGTCGCTCCGCAGGCGCGTGCTACAGCAATCGAAAATAGCCCGATCGGTCCCGTGCCGGTGATCGCGACTGTTTTTGCCGCGATCTCACCGGCGAGTACCGTGTGTACGGCATTGCCCAGTGGATCGAGTATCGATGCGTATTCCTTCGGGATAGACGGATCGAGCTTCCAGATATTCGATTCCGGGATGACCACATATTCGGCGAATGCGCCGTTAGCATCCACTCCGATGATCTTCACGTGTTGGCAGATGTGCGCTTCGCCTGTGCGGCATTGGAGGCACTTGCCACAGGCAACGTGCATCTCGGCGGAAACAAAGTCGCCTTCCTTTACAGTGGTGACTTCTTTCCCGACAGCGGCAACGTGACCACAAAATTCGTGGCCTGGAATTAGCGGAGGATGAATACGGTTTTGAGCCCAGGGGTCCCAGTTATAAATATGAAGATCGGTGCCGCAAACCGACGCCACATCAACCTTCACCAGCACATCGGCGAGTCCGACCTGGGGGACTTTCACCTGCCGGATTTCAGCTCCCGGCGCGGGATTAGGTTTTACTACGGCCAGCATTGTGTCAGGCATACAAAATCCTTGTTGCCGGGCCGATACCGCACGCGTGTTCGCACGATCTTATGAAGGGACTGTGGCGAGGCAAACCCGTGATTCTAGCACGCTCATGCCGCGGGAGGTTCGGGAAGCGGCGGCATGGGTGGCGGTTGAATTGGCAGAGCGGGTACAACCGGCACCACGTCGAGTTCCATTTCGATTCCGCCCACCCAGCGCGCTACCAGGTTGTAGACGAGAGCGCCAATAGCTCCAAAGATGAAGCCCATCAGCCCATACCCGATCGGTGCAGCAATCGCCATGATGATTCCAAACGCAATCCCAAATCCTGCGGCGGCATTCGCTCCGCTGCCTGGAACCTGTTTCATGGCGAGAGATGAGGCCAAGCCGATTACCAGGAAAATAGGGAAGACCACTAGCCCGATTGCGCCGTAAATGAGCCCGAAAATCTTTGCTACCGACATTACTCCGACAGACTTGATGCGATGCATGTTCGCTCCTTTGTTGATCAGGCTCACACAACAACTTGCGTCGGCGAGGCTTCAACTTCCATTTCGATTCCGCCAACCCAGCGTGCCATCAGGTTGTAGAGCAGTGCGCCGACTGCGCCGGTAATGAATCCGATCAGGCCATAAAAGACCGGGGCCAAGACTGCCATTGCGATGGCGAATGCGGGTCCGAGAAACGCGAATGGATTATTGCCATTCATATTTCCTTGTTTGCCTGCAATCGCCATGGAAAACGCCATCAGCAGAAAGAAAGGAATGAGCAGCAATCCCAGTGCGGCATGAACCATCCCGGAAACTTTAGCTAGCGACAAAACTCCCACGGATCGAATGCGATGCATCGTGACCTCCTGTGAAAAGAAACAATGGAATGTTGCCTCATGTCATCTCTTTGAACAACTGACGCCGTTGGTTCAGCGCCGCCAAATTTCATTCAGAAGCCTCGTATATGAGTCCGGGTGCGACCTCCGCGTCCTCTCGATGAAATCACGCCTTGCCCCATCCTCCCCCACCTGGAGATTCGATCCGTATACGCTCGCCGCATTTCAGACGCACGCTGGTTTTACTGGCAAGCTCTTCTCTCGTTCCGCTGGCGCGAATTGCGACCGACCGTCCCGGTCTGCCTGATTCTCCGCCTTGAAGACCGTAAGGTGCCGTCTTGCGCCGGTCGGAAAGTATCGTGACTTCTGCATCGGCCAGCAGTTCGACCTCGCGCACCAGTCCATCCCCGCCCGCGTACAAACCTGCGCCTCCGCTGCCGCGGCGAAGCGAATACTCCGTTACACGAAATGGGTATGCGTATTCGAGGGCTTCTACCGGTGTGTTGAGGGAATTGGTCATGTGCGTGTGCACGCCGGAAACGCCAGCTTTGGTGGGCCGGCCGCCAGTCGCCCCTGCGACCGTTTCGTAGTATGCGAAAGGCTCAGCAGTACGTGGATCGATACCGCCAATCGTAAGATTGTTCATTGTTCCGCTGGAAGCGGCGGGAATGCCATCCGGCAAAAGATGTGAGAGCGCCTTTAGGAGCACGTCCACGATTCGCTGTGAGGTCTCCACATTTCCCCCCGCGACAGAAGCAGGTGGGCGAGCATTCACCACCGTTCCACTTGGGGCAATCACTTCAATCGGGTGCATGAGTCCTGCGGTGGCGGGAACATCTTCGGCAACGAGGCATCGGAACACATAGAAGCATGCTGAATACGCAATGGCCTCCACGGCATTAATGCTCCCTGCGACCTGCGGCGAGGAACCGCTGAAGTCAATAGTCGCCGCGTGGCGCCGGCGCGCCTTCGCTTTGCTCAAGGCACTCGCCGCTTTGCGACTGTCGTGAATCCGAATCGAAACCGAAACCCTCACGGGCTCGTCGCTCACGCCATCGTTATCCAGGAAGTCTTCAGCTTGGCCAATTCCTGCAGGCACCCGGCCCAAAAATGCAAGCATCATCTCTTCGGAATATTCCAGCAGGTCGGCCGCCGCTTGTTGTACACGCGGCATTCCGTAACGATAAGCAACCTGGCGGAGTCTCATTTCTCCCGTGTGGCACGCCGCGATTTGCGCATTCAGATCGCCTTCGCGCTCTACTGGAGTCCGCACATTAGCCAGCAGCAGTGCCAAAACATCGCGGTCCACTTCACCTCGCCGGATCAATCTCACTGGAGAAATCCGAAATCCTTCCTGGTAAATCTCGCGGCAGATTCCCATCGATCCCGCATATGTTCCACCAACATCGGAGTGATGCGCACGAGACGCAACGTAGAAGTCGGCAGCGTGTGATCTCGCGGATCTGGCGAGCTTCTTAGCGATAAACACCGGCGCCACGAGCGTGACATCCGGCAAGTGAGTTCCACCGGCGAAGGGATCATTCAGCATTGCTACGTCGCCGGGGCCAAGTTGCAGTTCCCTGATTGCGGCGCGCACGGACATCGGCATCGATCCGAGATGCACCGGCATGTGATCGCCCATTGCAATTACTTCGCCCGCGCTGTTGAAAACCGCGCACGAATAATCCCGCCGCTCCTTGATGTTCGGTGAGAATGCCGTGCGGCGCAGAGCAGCGCCCATTTCTTCCGCGATGGAGTGGAAAATGTTTTTGAAGATCTCGAGTTCGATGGGATCGCGCTTGTTCACGATGCCATTTCACCACGGAGACACGGAGGCACGGAAAAGAATTTCAGGATTGGCAATTGAGATTGCAGATCGGACCAATTGGCGAAAGTTGAAATCAAGAGAGTCAGAATCCTGCATTCCGCAGTCTCTCCGTGCCCCGTGGGAAGAAACGGTGTGTGAGAAATCCGATAAGCAAAGAATTGCTTCTTCGACAAGATATTTTTCTTGACAACCCTCAACAGTACACCGCAATATCTTGTGTCATACAGGCTGCTCGCCCAAATTGTAGGGCGGGGAATGTAGTTGGGCCCCAATCCAAAACCTTCAAGGGAGAAGGTTCCAGGAGGTCAACAAACATGGCAACAAAGAAAAAGGCAAAAAAAGCGGCTACAAAGAAAAAGAAGTAACAGCCGCGGTTGCATAGTAGAAGTGGAAGAGGGTTGAGGGCCTCCCGCGGTGGAGGCCCTTTTTACTGCGGCACTTGTTTCATCGGTGCTGTCCATGCTAGAAATCGCGTAATATTCTGTAAGTGGGAACGACATCTGGCCGATGGTTTAGTAATCAAATCCAGATTCTCCGAGCAGTCCATGAGTGCAAACCGGAAGTCCGCCACGAACAGGAAAGCCGAAGAAGTACTGATCCCCGAAAAGCTGTATTTCCGCATTGGTGAGGTCAGCCGCCTGTGCAAACTACCAGCCTATGTGCTGCGCTTCTGGGAGACGGAATTCCCGCAACTGAAGCCCACAAAGAGCGGCACCGGCCAGCGTATGTATCGTCGACGAGAGGTGGAACTGGCGCTTCGTATCAAGAAACTCTTATACGAAGAAGGATTCACGATTGCCGGCGCGCGGCAGCAGTTGAAACTAGAAGCCAAGCCCGCCAAGATGCAACCTGCATTGCCGTTTCTGGCACCGCCGAATAACGACAGCTTGAAGCGTGTGCGCACACAGTTACAGGAGATCCTGGCCATTCTTTCCGCCAAATCGCACCCGCACCCGAAACCGGCGGCCGCGGCGCAGAAATAGGCTTTGGCAGGGCACCCTCGGCGTTGAGCCTAAGGCGGAGTCAAACTGAACTGGACTGCCGACTCACTATTTCGCTGCTTCGTATACCAGCCTTCCGCCTACGATGCTCACCATCGCTTTACCCGTCAGCTTCCAACCCCCGAATGGTGTGTTCTTCGACTTCGACCGCGATTCTTTCCAATCGAATGTCCATTTCCGTTTCGGATCGAAGATCGTCACATCGGCAGGTGCGCCTGCAGAGAGTTGACCCCGTCCGCCAAGCGAGAGAATCCGTCCGGGATTCGCGGTCAACAGCTCTACAACCCGCTGCAACGGAATGCCACGTTTTTCGTGTAACTCGCTGATTCCTAACCCGAGCGCGGTTTCCAACCCCGTGATATCGAATGCCGCGCGATCGAACTCCACCATCTTCTCGTGATGCGCATGCGGGGCGTGATCGGTAGCTATGGCATCAATGGTTCCGTCTTCCAACGCCATTAACATGGCTTCGCGGTCTTCCTGCGAGCGCAGCGGCGGATTCATCTTGTAGCGCGTGTCGTATCCTGCCACCGCTTCCTCCGTCAGCGAGAAGTGGTGCGGCGTGACCTCGCAGCTTACGCGCACACCTTCGCGCTTCCCACGCCTTACTTCCTCGACAGCCGCCGCCGTCGAAATGTGGGCGACATGTATATGCGCACCCGTCTTTCTCGCGAGTTCAATATCGCGGCGTACGATCGCTGCTTCCGCCTCTGCCGGCATTCCACGCAATCCGAGGCGAAGTGAGACCGCACCGTAATTCATCTGCGTGCCTGCGGTTACTCGCGTGTCTTCGGCATGCTGAATCACCGGAAAGCCCGTGCGTTTAGCTGCCTCCAGCGCTTCTCGCATGATCTGGTCATCGAGGATCGGCCTGCCGTCATCGCTGACCGCGACCGCACCAGCCTCCCGCAGTGCGTAGAAATCTGTAAGTTTTTCGCCTTGACTGCCCAGCGTTGCTGCCGCGATCGGGAAGACGTTGACCAAAGCGCCGCGTTCGGGCGACTGCATCCAGCGCGTGGTTTCAACCGAATCGTTCACCGGTTGTGTATTCGGCATCGCGCAGACTGACGTGAATCCACCCTTGGCCGCCGCTGCCGTTCCGGTTGCGATCGTCTCCTTGTACGCTTGTCCGGGTTCGCGCAGGTGGACGTGCAAATCAATGAAACCTGGCGCGACGATCAGGCCCTTCGCCTCGATCGTCCGCTCGGCTTTTTCCTTCAGCTTCGGAGCGACCGCCGCGATCTTTCCATCGCGAATAAATACGTCCGCAGGGCCGTCCACCCCATTTGCCGGATCGATTACATGCCCGCCACAGATGAGGAGTGACTTCGGCGGCTGCTTCGAATCGAGCCGCTGATTAACGCTCATAAACGCCGATTCTTTTCTTGTCATTGCTTTCCTACCACAGAGTCACAGAGACACAGAGCCAGTCGGATGATCGAAAACAAAGGCGACGGCTTCGGGCGGTTTGGGCTGCGATTTTAGATTGCCCATTACCATTTACCCGATTGCCCGATCTCTTCTGCGCCTCTCTTTGGCGGATTCCTTTCACGCCAGCGCTCTTGCGAGAATCGCCATTCTCACCGCCACGCCATTACGCACCTGTTCCCGGATGACAGAATTCGGTCCATCAGCTACTTCGCTGGTGACTTCCAGTCCGCGGATGATCGGACCTGGGTGCATGACAATCGCGTCTTTTTTCGCTGCCTTTAGACGCTCCGGGCGCAATTGGTAACGCTCAATGTAATCGCCGAGGCTCAACTGCAAACCGGCAAGGCGTTCTTTCTGAATGCGCAATGCAATTACGACATCCGTCCCTGTGAGAGCTTCTTCCAGATCGCGCGTCACGGTGACGCCCGGCGCGAGGGTTGCAGAAATATCAGGAACCAGTTCCGGCGGTCCGCAGAGGACGACTTTCGATCCGAACTTACTTAGCAGATGAACATCGGAACGCACCACACGGCTATGAAAGATGTCACCGATCATCGCGACTCGCAAGCCTTTCAGCGTTTTCTTGTGCTCCAGGATCGTATAGGCGTCGAGCAATCCTTGCGACGGGTGTTCGTGCATGCCGTCACCGGCATTGATTACCGGCACCGGAACATGTCGCGCCAGCATGTAGGGCGCACCAGACGAAGGATGCCGGATAACGATTGCCTGCGCGCCCAGAGATGTAACCGTATACCCGGTATCGATCAGTGATTCGCCCTTCTCGATACTCGAAGCCGAAGCCGATACCAGCGCTGTCGTCGCGCCCAGCGCCTTGGCGGCGAATTCAAATGAGACTCGCGTACGCGTCGAGGATTCGTAGAACAGCAGGACAACGCGTTTCCCGCTTAGCACGGGCTTTACTTTGCCGCGCTTCATCTTGCGGGCTTCTTGCAGAATAGAGCTGATTTCTTTGGTGGTGAGGTTTTCCAGTCCGAGCAAGGAACCGCGAGCAGGTTGGTTCATAAGTTGGTACCCATCCAAACCGTTCTCGGACTTGGGTGGGGTCTGAGTCCGTTTACACTTCGCGTTCTACCAGCAAGACTTTTTCAGTATGATCGGTCTCGTTCAGCTTTACTTCAATAATCTCGCGATCCGTGGTCTGAATGTATCGACCAACGAACGCCGCCTCGATGGGTAGTTCGCGGTGCCCGCGATCGATCAGCGTGAGCAATTGCACACGCTGAGGGCGCCCATGATCGAACAGCGCATCCAGCGCCGCCCGCGTCGTGCGGCCGGTGTACAGCACATCATCTACGAGGATGACGTGCATGCCTTTAATGTTCGCACCCAGGTCTCCTGCACGCACTTCAGGCTTTGGTCCTACCGTGGTGAGATCGTCGCGGTACAAGGTGATATCCAGCGTCCCAACGGGGACTTTCTTGTTCTCGATTCGCTCGATCACGCGTGCCAGTCTCTCTGCGAGCGGTACCCCTCGACGTCGTATTCCGACCAGGACCAGCTTTTCCGTGCCGTTGTTCTTCTCGATGATTTCGTGTGCCAGTCGAACCAGGGTACGTTCGATCTCGGAAGCCGACATCAACTGCGCTTTCTGGCGCAGGTTGGCAGTCGCGGAGAGTTTTGCGGTCATCAGCCGCATCATAAAAGCTTGCAACAGCACCCGGCAAGTTTGGTTACGCGTAGAAAATCGTACCGCAAAAAAACAAGCCGCCCGTTGGGGCGGCTTATCGTCCATTCCGTCGCGATTACTATTTCGGACTTGTTGCCGAAGGAGCAGCCGGCTTCGGATTCGAAGACGCGGTCGCTGGACGCGCGGGCGGCGCCGCCACCGGAGAAGCGGCGTTGTAGGCAGCCGCCACCTGTTGCGTGACATCGACGTTCGGCTGCGCCCACAAAATCGGATTCTGCGGCCCCGAAACGTCGATAATCATGCTGAATCCATTCGCCTTCGCGTACTTGTCGAGCGTTTCCATCAGCTTGGTTCCGACGCGGTTTACCAGTTCCTGTTGCTGACCTTGATAATCGTTCTGCGCGTCTTCGGCCTGGCGCTGCAAGGTTTTGCGCTTCGTTTCGATGCTCTTGACCAGGTTATTGCGGGCCTCGTCATTGAGCTTTGAGCCTTGGCTGTCCAGTTGTTTCTGCAAATCTTCCACTTCTTTGTTCAGGCTCTGTAATTCCACACGCTTGGGGTCAAATTTCTTTTCCAGGGCATCAATATCGCGCTTGCCTTCGTTCGTCAGCGCAATCGCCTGCTGGATGTTAATGATCCCGATCTTGGTGGCCCCCGCCGGCGCAGAGGCGACCGGAGCAGCGGCAGATCCGCCGGGTGTAGGTGCTGAAGGAACCGATCCTGTCTGGGCCAATGCAGCTGAACACAGGAATGCCAGGGGTAAAGCAGAACGTACGAGAGTGCTTTTCATTGGATGTTTCGTGGACTCCTTGGAAAATCCTTCCGGGAACGCCTCACGTCGTGAGGTTCGTTCGCGATTCGCGATGAATCTCTATATGCGGAATGGCCGTTTTATTATAGGTGTGCAGTTGGAACAGCGTCAAACTGCTACCCGGCTACCTCGACTGGAGCGCAACCGCCCAGATTGCTACCAGTTACAAACGCCTAAACACCCTTCTCCGCTAGTCCGTTCGGTGGAAGTGGTGTGCGATATCCGGCCAGAATTCCCGAAAGACATTGGTCAGAGCGTCGCGTCCAACGGCATATCCATACTTCGTCATGAATTCGCCCGCAGTGCGGTCTGAACTTGGATAGTAGGTGAGCGAGATAGCCTGGGACATCCCGCGCCCGAAAACCTCGGACGCATTGAAAGTATTATGCCCCTGATAGTTCGGTGTGATCAGCACCCGTGAAGCCGAATAGATGCTGCGTTTCCAGAATCCGCCCCGGCCTTTCGCGTAATACCGCTCATCTTCGTGCAGAATGGTGGGCAATAAAAACACCACCATGTAATTGCCATCAGTCTTGTCGACTAAGCCGCGCCAGTAGTATTCACTGAATCCCCCGACGCCTTTGCCCAGTTGCGGATGTGCATTCGTTCCTTCCGCCATAAGTGACGTGATGCCTACGAAAGCAAATGATGAGTAGTCGAAACTATTCTGGGTAGCAATCTTGAACGCCTGCTTCGCTGTCGGTGGCGGAGGAATTTCTCCCGCGCTCACAGCGCGGTAGTTAGGCATAACGCCGAGAATGCGTTTCGGTTGTGGCTGCGGTCTCGGAGCCGGAGCCGATGCTTGTGAATCCGCAGACAATGTCTGCGATGGGGCAGGGGCTGCCGGCGGTTGTTGGGCAAAAACCGACACAGCGAATAGGGAGATTCCAGCAAGAACTGCCGAATGCAAACAGATCCTCCAGATCAGCAATGATTGTAAACAATGTATCGGCTAGACGCAGACGCAACCAAGCGGATTACAAAATAGGTGATGACACTGCACCAAACATGCAACCTGTAGTCCTAAGCAAGCCTTGACCAGTCTTACTGGTATGCCTTTCTACGCTATTAGCGAAAGCCGC
The DNA here is from genome assembly GCA_021324365.1 of Terriglobia bacterium. Lineage (GTDB taxonomy): Bacteria > Acidobacteriota > Terriglobia > Terriglobales > Acidobacteriaceae > JAJPJE01. The sequence continues at coordinate 59,667 of JAJPJE010000068.1, forward strand.
GTCGCTGCCATTCGGTCATAAGTTCGGCTGCTACAATCTTGCCGCCTTTGTTTCGATCAACTGCTTCAGTCGAGTAATGAATTCCGTCAGCGCGACCGTCTCGGTCTTTTCCGTCCCGCGGGTGCGAATGTTTACCTGGTTGGCTTCGGCTTCCTTGTCGCCGACGACCAGCATGAACGGTACCTTCTGCAGCGCGTGTTCGCGGATCTTCGCATTCATCTTTTCATTACGTGCATCAACCTCTACGCGTACACCAATTGCCTTGAGTTGCTCGGCAACTTTATTTGCGTACTCGACGTGGCGCTCGGCAATCGGAATAAGTACTACCTGCACCGGCGAGAGCCACACCGGGAATGAGCCCGCATAATGCTCGATCAGGACTCCAAAGAAGCGTTCGACGGAGCCATACAGTGCGCGATGCACCATCACCGGCTCATGGCGCTGGCCATCTTCGCCGACGTACTCCAGTCCGAACCTGGTGGGCAGATTGAAATCGAACTGCACAGTCGAAAGCTGCCATAAGCGTCCTATCGCATCCACCAGCTTGATGTCGATCTTTGGACCATAAAACGCCGCTTCGCCGGGAATCGTCTTGTAGGGGATGCCGCGCCTATCCAGCACTTTCTCGAGCGAGTGCTGCGCCATTTCCCATTGCTCAGCTTTTCCCGCATAGTGCTTCTGGTCGTTTGGATCCCAGGTCGAAAGCTCAACCTGAAATTTTTCAAATCCATAGGCATTCAGCACGGCGATGGCAAAATCGACGCAGCCGCCAATCTCATCTTCTACCTGGTCACGAGTACAGAAGATGTGGGCATCATCTTGCGTAAACCCGCGTACGCGCAGCAGTCCATGCATCACACCCGAGCGTTCGTATCGATACACCGTGCCCAGTTCACCCAGTCGCACCGGTAGATCGCGGTATGACTTAAGCGAATCCTTGTAAATCAGGATGTGGAACGGGCAGTTCATCGGTTTCAGCCGGTACTCGGCGTCGTCGAGTTCCATGGTGTCGAACATGTTTTCGGCGTAGAAGCCCTCATGCCCGCTGGTTTGCCAAAGCTGGCGACGCGCCACGTGTGGCGTGTAGACGAGCGAATAGCCTCGCTTCAGGTACTCGTCGCGCATCCAGTCTTCCATCAGCTTTCGCATGATGCCGCCCTTCGGATGCCAGAAGATCAGCCCCGGGCCGGCCAGTTCCTGGATCGAAAACAGATCCAGCTGTTGCCCCAGCACCCGGTGGTCCCGCTTCTTCGCTTCTTCGATCTGGTGCAGGTAGTCGTCCAGCTCTTTCTTCGAATAAAAGGACGTCCCGTAAATCCGCTGCAGCTGCGGATTCTTCTCGTCGCCCAGCCAGTACGCGCCGGCGATGTTCAGCAGCTTGAAGGCCTTGATTCGACCGGTGGAAGGAATGTGCGGACCGCGGCAGAAGTCGACGAATTTTCCCGTTTTATAGAGCGATACCGGCTCGCCGTTTTCAGTGAACTGCTCGATAAAGTGGCACTTCATGAAGTCGCCTTCGGATTTGAAGCGATCGAGCGCCTGCTCGCGCGGAATGAATTCCCGCGCGTAGGATTCGTCTTTCTGTACCAATTCCTGCATCTTCTTTTCGATTTTCTCCAGGTCCTCGGGCGTGAACGGCGTAGGGCGATAGAAGTCGTAAAAGAATCCGCTCTCGGTTGCCGGACCATGCCCCAGCTTCGTCTCGGGGAATAGTTCCAGCACAGCCGCCGCCATCAGGTGCGCCGACGAGTGCCGAAAAACGTGAAGCGCTTCAGGATCTTTCTGGGTCAGGATACGAACCTGGGCATCCTGCTCGAGCGGACGCGTCAGATCGACCAGCTTGGCTTCGTCACCATTTTTTCCGTGATCGCCATTCGAGCTGAAAGGGGCGACCTGAGCCACCAGCGCCGCCTCCGCCAGTCGCGGAGAAATGTTTTTCGCAATATCCAAGGGCGTCGTGCCTTTGGGCACTTCCTGCACGCTATTGTCAGGGAGCTTTACACGAATTACGTCGGGCATATAAGCACCTATACGATTTCAGAATCTTTGAGTGTAGCGTAAAAACCCGCAACAGATTAACGCTGAGTCTATCCTCGGTGGTGACGCTGATTAACTCAGATGGCTTTTTGCAAATCTGGAATTATCAGCGTTTCGCTGAATCAATCTGCTGCCTTCTTCAGGAGAAAGGAATGAGCTGCGCCTAGGAGTGCGACTGCGGGCGCAGCCGGCGTGTTCGACGGATTTCTACCGTCAGCATGGCGACGAAGCTGATTACCAGCACCATGGCAGCCAGAGGAATTGCCGCGAATCGATAGGCCATGGTCATATCCGGATGCACGCCGCGAAGTACCCCGTAAATCGCGCTCGCAAGGATGCCGCACAGCAATCCCACGGCAAACGCCAGCAGCGTAAATAACACCGTGAAGATTACCACACGCACCGCGATTCCGGCGGCAGTCCGGAAGATGTGTTTCTGTCTGTCCACTAAGAGCCCTTCAATGCGTTACCAGCTTGTCCCTTCGCAAATGCCGCATCGCCAGCAGGAAAAAAACCACGAACAGCAACGCGCTCGCCGGCAGTCCGACAATCCTGAGAATGTGATCCGGATCCACGACCGCCGACTGCGTAAATACCACGCCATGGCGTGCCTCAACTCCGAGGACCGGGATCATGATCATCATCAGAAAAAAGAAGAATGTTCCGGTCCCGACCACGGCCAGCAGAGCACTTTTGATTGCATCCCTCAGCATCGCTTCTATTGTAAATCGTTCTAGCCGCAGGGAGGGGCAAGTGCTTTGCGGCTGTTAAAATCAAGCTGAAGCGGCCGAGTGAGGAGCCGCGTCCGGAATTTTGCTGCACTCCTCAACAATGACGAGCTTCAACGAACATTTCGACGTAGTCGTGGTCGGCGCCGGGCACGCGGGTTGCGAAGCCGCTATGGCTGCCGCGCGAATGGGCCTGAAGACTGCGCTGCTTACTCTGAATGTAGACCTCATCGCGCAGATGTCATGTAATCCGGCGGTGGGTGGTATCGCCAAGGGACACCTGGTACGCGAAGTCGATGCCCTGGGCGGCATCATGGGCGAGGTTACGGATGCCGTCGGTATCCAGTTTCGCTTACTGAATACATCCCGCGGACCGGCGGTCTGGTCTCCACGAGCACAGTGCGACAAACAAGCATATCGGCTGAAGATGCGCGAGGTCTTGGAGTCGCAGTCGAATCTCAAAATCAAGCAGGCGGAAGTCGCCGATTTAATTCTGGAACCGTCAGGAATCAGTGCTTACGAACCAGCCAATGATGGTTCCTCCGACAACTCGCGTCTGCGCGCCCGCGGAATCGTTCTTCGTGACGGCCGGCGAATCGGCGCCGAAGCTGTAGTTATCACGACCGGCACATTCCTGAACGGCCTCATTCATTGTGGAGAGCAGCAGTATCCCGCGGGACGCAGTGGAGAGCCGCCGTCCCAATTGCTTGGCGAGTCGCTGCGACGCATCGGTTTCCGTGTGGTCCGTCTCAAGACAGGCACACCGCCGCGTCTCGATGGCCGCACGATCGACTGGTCGCGCTTCACCTTGCAACGCGGGGATGAAGACCCCACGCCATTCAGCTTCCGCACGGAGCGAGTAGCTCATCACGATTCGCAGGTGCCGTGCTACATCGCGTTCACGACTGACGAAACACATCGTGTCATTCGTGAAAACGTAAACCGCTCGCCAATGTACAGCGGGCAGATCAAGTCCATTGGCCCGCGGTATTGCCCTTCGATCGAAGACAAGATCGTCAAGTTTCCGGACAAGCTGACGCATCAGCTCTACCTCGAACCCGAGGGCTTGAGCACACACGAGATCTACGTCAACGGCATGAGCACGTCACTTCCTGTCGATGTGCAACTGGCGATGATTGCGTCCATTCCCGGCCTCGAAAAAGCGGAGATGATGCGCCCGGGATATGCAATCGAATACGACTCTGTCGACCCCACCGAACTTACGCGAACACTGGAAACGAAGAAAATCGCGCGACTCTACCTGGCGGGCCAGATCAACGGTACGAGCGGGTATGAGGAAGCTGCCTGCCAGGGAATCATGGCGGGCATCAACGCGACACTCGCGATCAGGCGCGAAGAACCGCTGGTGCTCGACCGCACCGAAGCGTATACGGCCATTCTGATCGATGACCTCATCAGCAAAGGCACCAATGAACCATACCGAATGTTCACGTCGCGAGCAGAATTCCGGTTGCATCTCCGAATCGATAATGCCGACCGCCGGCTGACACCGCATGGACGTCGAGTAGGACTGATCTCCGACGCCGCCTGGGCAGGATATCTCGCGAAGCAGGAGCGTGCTGCGCAGTTGAAGCAGGTGCTGGGAAACACGAAACTCACGCGCGAGATGCTGGAAAAGATTGCCCCTGAGATTGAAGCACGGCTGATGGAGATCGGCTCGAACGGGGATGCTGAAGAAGATGAGGATGCAAAGTCCTCTCGCCCGCACGCGTTTGGTCCGCAATCGCTAACGCCACTTTTGGGCGTGCCACTAGCCCAGGCTCTCCGTCGTCCTGAGATCGTGATTGAGAATCTAACGCCGGTTCTTCGCGAATTGCTTCCTGCACTGTTCAGTCAGAATTCCTCCGCATCGTCTACCGCGAAACTCTCATCCGCCCTTCGCAACGAGCTGAAATCCGTGGAGACGGAGATCAAATATGCCGGTTATCTCGATCAGCAGCAAAAGTCTATCGAGCGGCTGAAGAAATCCGAGCAGCGTACCATCCCCGAATGGTTCGATTACTCGCGCGTCAGCGGCCTCTCGCGCGAAATGAAAGAGAAGCTGCAGCATGTTCGGCCACAGACGTTAGGACAAGCCAGCCGCATTCCGGGAGTTACACCGGCGGCGGTCTCGCTGGTGAACGTCTACAACGAAATCCAGGCTCGCCAAATGCAGCAGGCGCAGACGCTGACTTCGTAGCACAAAGTGTCGCTGGTAGCTGTTTAGGTCTGCGGCACTCATTCGCGATAATGAACCATGTCTGATTCGGCGACCACACAAGCTCCCGACTGGAATTCCTTTGCACGCAAACAAGCGCACGAGCGCTTTCGCAAGCAGTCCGCCATTATGGGCAGCGAACTCACGCGACTTATCGTTCGCCAAGCCGACGTCCACCCGAACATGCAGGTACTCGACGTTGCCTGCGGTAGCGGCGAACCTGCGATTTCAATTGCAGCGCAGATGAACGGAACGGGTCAGGTAGTTGGAACCGACATCTCCACTGAGCCGCTTGCCGTCGCTCGAGACCGGGCACAACAGCGAGGGCTGACGAACTTGCAGTTCCAGGAGGCTGATGTAGCGAAACTTCCATTAGCCAATGAGAGTTTCGATCGGGTCACCTGCCGGCTGGGATTGATGTATTTCGCTGACGTACCCCGATCACTCGCAGAAATTCGCCGCGTGCTTCGCCCTGAAGGCCGCTTTACCGCAGCGACTTGGGGTCCGATATCTCAACCCTATTTCGAAATTACCGTAGGCACAATCCTGCGGTTCATGCCTTACCTGTCCATTCCAGAAGCAGCTCACATGATCTTTCGCTTTGGAGATCCAGACACGGTCCGTCGCGCGCTGCAGTCTCTCGGATTCGCGGACGTTCATTCGGAACTGCGGACCGTAGCTTGGAACTGGGAGGGCTCTCCGCAAGAATTATGGCAATACTTTCAGGCCGTAACGGTACCTTTTGCAGCGCTGTTTCAGGCCATACCAGCAGGGCGCAAGGCTGAAATCGACCGCGCAGTCGAAATGGGGATTGCTCGCCTGTTCGACGGCACACGCGTTCGCATCGATGCTCAATTCACACTGGCAACAGCTGTAAAAGGCTAAGTTGGGGTGGTGAACAGAAGGTCGGCGTCTTTCTGTGTTGCTCGGATTTCTTAGCAGGCCTCAACCAAAGCGTTCACTCGTGCGAGGAAGTACTCTTCCCCTTCGCGCGTCCATATGAACTGGTGTTCGCGCAGCGGAGGAATGGGCTTTGTCGGATCTACAAGACTCGCGATCGGCGTCGTTGGGTTTGCGGCCTGCAAATCCCGGCACAACTCCTGCGAAAGTGCGGGGTGTCGTCGGGCAATCAGGATCAAGTCGTACGTTCGCGTCCTGCTCAGGCTCAGTGCGCAGCGGCACGAATACGTGCAATCGACTTCAAAGCCATGATGCAGCAGTGGGTCCACATGCTCCTGAAGCGGGAACAAGCGGTCGGCAACCAAGAGCACACGCTTGGCCTTGTGTAAAGAAGAGGGCAGGGTCGTCCGTGAAGTCATTTCGGATCCTCTCGTCTAGTGGCGGAGACGGTGGTCCTCGGGGGAAATCTTTCTCCGAAGTATATGCGGGATTTTTCAGAAATCAAGTGTGAGTTTCCGAATTTTGCTCCGCCAGATAGAATTCTCGCCAGAATGCTCAGTTGGTTCATCGCCGCAGGAGGTGTGGCAGGGGCGGTTACTGCTGGTTACCACACCATGGCACCGCATTCACAGTTGTACGGTCGAACCTTCACGCGGGGAGCTAGGGGTGATCGCGAGCTCGCGCTCACCTTCGATGACGGTCCCAACGATCCGTACACATTAGATCTCCTTGAAGTACTTGCAAAGCATGCGGTTAAGGCAACTTTCTTCATGATTGGGCGGTATGTCCGGCAGCATCCGGAGATCGCCTCAGCAGTAGCGCGAGCGGGGCATGTCGTCGGTAATCACACCTTCACTCATCCCAACTTGATCTTCCGGAACCGATCGCAGGTTCGAGCCGAAATCACCTCCTGCGAGCAGGTGCTCGAGGACGCGCTCGGCAACGCTCATGTTCCGCTGTTCCGTCCACCCTGGGGAGCGCGGACACCCTTTGTTCTTCAAACCGCGCGAATGATGGGAATGACTCCCGTGATGTGGACCGTTACCGGCTACGACTGGAGTGCCGGCTCCGCTGCCGATATCGCGCGTGAAGTTGGGCGGCAAATACTGGGCGGTGACGTCATCTTGCTACACGACGGCGGGCATAAGCATATGGGAGTAGATCGCTCGTTCACCGTACAGGCCGTCGACAACTTGTTGCGACGGTACAAGGCAGAGGGCTACCAGTTCCGGACGATCCCCGAGATGATGCGGTCGCAAGCCGTTTCGCGGCCAACAACTGTTTGACGCAGCAGCTCACCATACCTACAATCTCTGATTCCTACCGCAAGCACGTCCAATTGGAGCAAGCAGATGAATTGTCGTCCTGCGACCCTAAAGTCGCTTGCAGCCTGTGTTCTCTCGCTGTTTCTGGTCTCCACCACAATGGCGCAAACCTCCGGCACGCCGGCGGCGAGCAAAGACATCCTTATTAAGAATGCCGTCCTGCTGACTGTAACCCACGGCAAGATCGCCAACGGCAGTTTGTATGTGAAAAACGGCAAGATCGCGGCTTTTGGCGAGAACGTCAGCGGGCCCCCAGGAGTGCCGGTGATTGACGCCGGCGGCAAGTACCTCACGCCTGGGATCGTCGATCCGCATTCGCACATGGCATTGCGTGATGACATCAACGAAGCCACGTCGCCGGTCGTTCCCAACATGCGCATGATCGACGCCTTCGACTACACCGACAAGGCGATCTATCACGCGCTTGCCGGAGGCGTGACCAGCGCGTTGCTGCCCCACGGTTCGGCGGACATGATCGGCGGTCAGGCGGTGGTCATCAAGACCAAGTACGGCCTCGGCCGCGATGAAATGCTGTTTCCGAACGCGCCCCAATCGATCAAGTTCGCCAGCGGCGAAAACCCGAAACGGGTCTTCGGTACCAAGGGCCAGTTGCCTTCCACTCGCATGGGTAACTTCGCCGTGCAGCGGCAGGCACTTGTCGATGCGCAGAACTACATGCAGGAGTGGAATGCCTACAATGACAAGGTGAAGAAGGGCGACAAAGACGCCGTTCCTCCGAAGCGCGACCTGAAACTCGAAGCGCTCGCCGATGTTCTGCAGCGCAAGATGCTGGTTCAGATCCATTGCTATCGCGCCGATGAACTGCTGAACGAAATGGCGATGGCCAAGGAGTTCAACTACAACCTGCGTGCCTTCCACCACGCGCTCGAAGCCTACAAAGTCGCCGATCAGATCGCCGCAAATCATGTTGGCATCGCCACCTTTGCCGATTGGTGGGGGTACAAATACGAAGCCTGGGATGCGATCCCGTGGAACGCCGTGATGTGCATACGCAAGGGCGTGACCGTTGCGATCAAGAGCGACTCGAACGACTACATCCGCCGCCTCAACCAGGAGGCTGCCAAGACGATTCGCTACGGTGGCGCAACCGAAGAAGAAGCACTGCGAATGATCACGCTGAATGCAGCCTGGATCATCGGTGTCGACGACCGTGTCGGTTCTATCGACGTAGGCAAAGATGCCGACTTGGTGATCTGGGACGGCTATCCGCTCTCCAGCTACGGTGTGCCGGAAAAGGTCTACATCGATGGCGAATTGTTCTTCGACCGAACGCTTCCGGGGTACGGCACCACCCATTACGGAAACACCGCCGAGGCCGCGCCAGTAATTCCCGTGGTGAAGGAGGGCGAATAATGATTCGCGCTCATAAATTCATGACCACAGTTCTCCTCTGTGCAGCCGTTGCCTTTGGCCAGAGTCGCGAGGCTGTACACACGCACCGCAACCAGGCGCGCACTCCGTCGACCGATCAGGCAATCGTACTGACGGGCGGCAAACTGCTCACCATTACTCACGGCACCATCGATCACGGTGTCATCGTCATGGAAGGCGGCAAGATCGCCGCAGTCGGTAAGGCCGGCGAGGTAAAGGTCCCGGCGAACGCGAAAGTTATTGACGTGACGGGAATGACCGTCTATCCCGGACTCATCGACTCGGAAACGCACCTCGGGCTGACCGAAATCGAAGCGGAAAAAAGCACCAACGATCTCGTCGAACTAAGCGACGAGATCATGCCGCAAATGCATGTAACCGACGCCTTCCACGCCGAGTCGGCACTGATTCCCGTGACGCGCTACAACGGGATTCTTAATGCTGTCGTTGCTCCAGCCACGGAAGACACGCTACCCGGGCAGGACGCCTTCATCCAACTCGCCGGCACCGACGCGACGGAAATGCTGATCGGCCGCGATGTCGCCATGCCGCTGAACTTCGACGGCACGCAGCGCCGAAACGAGACGTGGGCCACAGCAAAGTATCCGATGACCCGCATGGGCATGGCCGCGCAACTGCGTCAGGCCTTCATCGACGCGCAGGAGTACGGGCAGCGCCTCGACGACTACAACAAAAAGAAAGCGGCGGGTGACGCAAAGGCGATGGCCCCGAAGCGCGATCTGAAACTCGAGGCTCTGTTGCCCTATCTGCGCGGCCAGAAACCTGTGGTGATCGGGGCAGTCGAACCCAGCGACATCGAGACCGCTGTCGGGCTGGCCAAGGAATTCAATTTGAAATTCATCCTGAATCACCTGACGCATTGCCAGCCAATTCTCGATTACGTTGCCAGCCTGAAGGTGCCGGTCATCGTCGGCCCGATTTACGAATTCCCCAAGGACGAAGAGCGCTATGACAGCGTGTATCGTTTGCCGGCCGAACTGCAGAAGCGTGGAGTGAAGATCGCGTTTGCGTCCTATGACGCGCATCAGTCCCGTAATCTGCCCTACGCCGCGGGATATGCGGTGGCTTATGGGCTTCCATACGATGAAGCGCTGAAGGCGATCACCATTAATGCCGCAGAAATCTGGGGAGTGGCCGATAAACTCGGCTCGCTCGACGTCGGCAAGACCGCCAACGTAGTGGTCTCGAATGGCGATCCGCTGGACGTGAAGACCGATGTGAAACATATCTTCGTTGCCGGCCAGGAGATTCCACTAAAAGATCGTCAGACGGAGTTGAGGGACGAGTACAGCAAGTAGAGCTTTTGATGGCTCGGACGGCTCACCCGGTAAGAGGATACTCGCATCGCGCACCGACTAGTGCGGCGCCTGGTTTGACCCCGCCTAAGGCATACCGCTAGGATGTTGCGGGCGTTGGGCCAGAGCGGCTGACTAGGTTTGCCTGCTTTACACTACTTTGTCAGCCCATTTACACTAGCGCTTTTATTGTAGACAGGAGGCGCCGATCAGATGGCCGCAGTAGAAGATAAGGTTAAGGAAATCATCGTGGAGCAGCTTGGAGTGGACGAAGCCGAGGTCACGGCCAACGCGTCGTTCGTGGACGATCTGGGCGCCGACTCGCTGGACACGGTGGAACTGGTCATGGCGTTCGAAGAAGCTTTCGATATTGAAATTCCCGACGAAGAAGCCGAGAAGATCCGCACCGTACAGGACGCAGTCGACTACATTACCAAGCACGCCAAGGTGGCCAAGCAGTAATCAGGCGTCATTCGCATATGCCGGGCAGGCCCGCTATCCCATACTTGCGCCCGCCTGCGAGCTAATAAGGAGACATCTATTGATGGCAGCCGTTGATGAAAAAGTGAAGCAGATCGTAGTTGAGCAGTTAGGCGTCGATGAGGGCGAGGTCACCGCGAGCGCTTCGTTTGTCGACGACCTGGGTGCCGATTCGCTCGATACGGTCGAACTGGTGATGGCGTTCGAGGAGGCCTTCGATCTGGAGATCCCCGACGAAGATGCAGAGAAGATTCGCACCGTCAAAGACGCGATCGACTATATCAACAAACACGCGAAAGGCGGGAAGTAATTGCAGAGGCGCGTCGTCGTTACCGGCATCGGGCTGATTTCGGCGGTCGGCAACACCACTGGCGAAACCTGGCAGAACCTGCTCGCCGGAAAAGGCGGCGTCACGCGCATTACGCATTTCGACACCTCCCAGCATGCCTGCCAGATCGCGGCCGAGGTCAAGGGCTTCGATCCGCTGAAGTTCATCGAGAAAAAAGAAGTAAAGAAGATGGGCCGCTTCATTCACTTCGCGCTGGCCGCGTCGGAAGAGGCGATGAACATGGCCGGACTGTCGGTGACCGAGGACATCGCCGATCGCGTGGGCGTGCATATCGGTTCCGGTATCGGTGGATTCGACGTTATCGAGCGCGAACACACGAACCTGATGCAGGGGGGGCCGCGAAAGATATCGCCTTTCTTCATTCCTGCGTCGATCGTGAATCTCGCCGCCGGGCAGGTAAGTATCAAGTTTGGGGCGAAGGGTCCGAACGAGGCGACGGCCACGGCGTGCACGACCAGCGCTCACTCGATAGGCGATGCTTTCAAGATCATCCAGCGGTGCGACGCGGATGTGATGATCGCCGGCGGCTCGGAAGCTGCAATCACACCCATGGGCATCGGCGGATTTGCAGCGATGCGGGCACTCTCAACCCGCAACGATGCTCCGGAGAAGGCCAGCCGTCCATGGGATAAAGATCGAGACGGATTTGTGGTCGGCGAAGGGGCGGGGATTCTAATTCTGGAAGACCTGGAATTCGCGAAGCGGCGTGGAGCGAAAATTCTTGCCGAAGCGGTCGGTTACGGCATGAGTGCCGACGCGTATCACATAACTTCGCCGGCACCCGAGCACGAAGGTGGTTATCGCGTGATGATGAATGCCTTGCGCGACGCCAAGATTCAGCCGAGCGACATCGGGTACGTGAACGCGCACGGAACGTCAACAGACATCGGGGACAAACTAGAGACCCAGGCGATCAAGCGCGTGTTCGGCGACAAGATTCCACCTGTGAGTTCTACGAAATCCATGACCGGACACCTGCTAGGGGGCGCAGGCGGACTCGAAGCGGGTATTACGGTGCTCGCTCTGCGCGATCAGATGGTACCGCCAACGATCAACTACGAGACGCCCGATCCCGAGTGCGATCTCGACTACGTTCCCAACCACTCGCGCAAGGTTCACATGGAGTACGCGCTCTCGAATTCGTTCGGCTTCGGCGGAACGAATGGATGTTTGATTTTTCGGCGGTGGGCGGAGTAATCATTCGTCATCCAGGTTAGCGTCCAACAGAAGGACGCGAAGCCGGGGCACCAACTTTTTTCTACACGCGGGTGAGGGTGCCCGACCACACAAGCGCAGCGCAAGTGCATAGCATCACTTTCCTGCAATCGTTAGTACTACGACGCTGCGGAGATTGCCAATCCACAGGCTGAGAGTTCACAATGCTTCTTCAGTTACCCTGGACATATTCGTAATGGTAACGGCGACAGCTACTCCCCCACACAAACGCGTAACAGCACGAGCGGCCCTGGTCCATCTGGAAGATAATGTCAGTAGCATCCTGCAGGACTGCCTACGTCAATTCAAGATAGAAGCCACTTTGCTGTCACAGAACGCCTCGGGGCGCATGCAGCATGAGAAGTTCGACGCTTGCATTATCACGTTGAACGACGAAGCGGCGCCTGTTCTGGAATCGATCCGATCGTCTCGCTCCAACGCGCGCATGATCCTGTTTGGCGTTTGCAAGACGGCGGGGGACGCGGTGCGCTTTTCGCGTTTCGGCATCAACGTGCTGCTGGAATCTCCCATTGAGCGGCAAACCGCCCTGCGCGCGGTGCGTGCGACGCATTTACTGATCCTGAATGAATTTCGCCGGTACGTACGCATTCCTGTGGTTGCGAATGCGGAGCTATTCAACGGCTCCGATCACATTGTCGGCAGCACGGTAGAAATCAGCGGCGGCGGGATGTCGTTCCGCTTTCGTGGCAAACTCAAGATTGGCGACGAGGTTCAGATCGTGTTGGAACTGCCCGGCCGTGCGGCGACAAAGATCCGCGGCATTGTTTCGTGGCTGCACCCCAAGGAATCCATCGCGGGCGTGCGTTTCGATGCGAGCGACGATCGTCGCATGATCGTCAAGTCCTGGATTGAACAGTATCTGGAGATCAACTAATCTCTCATCAACGGACAACTTGCAATCGGGCAATCGGGTAATCGAAAGACATCCACAACAGAATCGGATTCCGGATTTCCCTTCATTTGTCGATTCAACTAACGAGTCCTGTGCATGCCGGATTACGCACTTGAGCTGCGCGAGGTGTCGAAAAGCTACGACGAATTCGTGGCGGTCGACCGGTTGTCGCTTGCCCTTCCAACAGGCAAGGTTTATGGCCTGCTTGGTCCTAATGGCGCGGGCAAGACGAGTTCTCTGCGGATGATGATCGGCATCACAATGCCGGATTCCGGGGAAGTGCGCGTTTTCAACCAGCGCTTCCACCGCGATCAATTGAAGCGCATTGCCTATCTTCCCGAAGAACGCGGCTTTTACAAGCGCATGAAGCTCGCGGAGCACCTCGTATTGCTGGCGGAATTGCAGGGTGTTCCCGCGCATGAGGCGTTGCGTCGCACTACGCACTGGTGCGAGCGGCTTGAATTGGCCGATTGGATGCAGAAGAAGGTTGAGGAACTCTCCAAGGGCATGCAGCAGAAGGCGCAGTTTATCGGTTCGATCCTTCATGATCCCGATCTGCTGATCCTGGACGAACCTTTTTCCGGCCTCGATCCGGCGAATGCGGTGGTCCTGAAGGATGTTCTGCTGGAATTGAAGAAGGCGGGCAAGACGATTCTGTTTTCGACGCATCGCATGGATACCGTCGAGCGGCTGTGCGATGCGATTTGCCTTGTGAATCATGGCAGGTCGGTGCTGGAAGGCGATCTGCGCAGCATCAAAGCGCGCTATGGCAAGAATCACGTGCAGATGGAATACGAGGGTGACGGCGAGTTCCTGCAAAAATCCGAACTAGTGCAGTCGTTCAACAATTACGGCAATTATGTTGAGGTGAAACTGCGAGCGGGCGCCGATCCGCAGGAGTTGCTGCGATCGGCTGTGAACCGGGTTCGCGTGAGCAAGTTTGAATTGATGGAACCGTCGCTGGAAGAAATCTTCATCGACGTGGTGGGAAAGGCGCAAACATGCGTAACATCGGCCTGATTCTCCGCCGCGAGTATCTCGAACGAGTTCGCACTAAGTCATTCTTGATTAGCACGATTCTTCTGCCGCTGTTCATGTTCGGTATGATTTTTCTGCCCAGCAAGCTGGCGATGATGAATTCCGGCGGGACGAAGCATATTGCGGTGGTCAGCAACGATCCTGAGATCGCGAACTCTGTCATTTCACAGTTACATGATGGAACACGCTTTGGCACCAAGTACAACGTCGATCTTGTTACGGACACGAGTGAAGAGGAGCGCGCCAAGTTGCGCGATCAGGTCAGCAGTGGCCAACTGGACGGGTTTATTTGGCTGACGAATGACGCGATCGCCGCACGCGATGTGACCTACGGCGAACGCGAGACCAGCGACTTCACCGAAAATGCCGGGCTGCAGAGCGCCATCACGGATGCGATTGTGAAGCATGAGCTCGCGTCGCGCGGTGTAGGCTCCAGCGACGTGGATGCGATATTGAAAGAGGTACACGTAAATACCGTGCCTATCCAGAAGGGAAAAGAGAGCGGGTCGGTCAGCGGCATGGAGTGGCTCAGCAGCTTTCTACTGGCAATGATGCTTTACCTCACCTTGATCGTCTATGGCATGTCGGTGATGCGTTCCGTGCTGGAAGAAAAGACGTCACGAGTGATGGAAGTGATGCTTGCCTGCGTTACGCCGAAACAGCTTATGGCGGGAAAGATTCTTGGCGTGGGTGCTGCAGGACTGACGCAGATCGCAATCTGGTGCGGCGCGGCTGCAATATTCGGCGGAGGCGCCGCTGCCGCTTCGGGTGCGGCTCCTAAGCTGGGAATCTCGGTGATGACGATTGCAGCGCTGGTTCCGTTCTTCCTCGCCGGATTTCTTCTCTACAGCGGACTGTATGCTGCCCTGGGCGCAATGGTGAACTCCGAGCAGGAAGCGCAGCAATGGCAATTCTTCGTCACCATGCCGCTGGTTGTGCCAGTAATCATGTTGACGTACGTGATCCGGCAGCCGAATGCGCCTGTATCGATGTGGATGTCCTTAGTGCCATTCTTTGCGCCGATCCTGATGTACGTACGCGTATTGGTCGAGCGGCCGCCAGTCTGGCAAATCGCACTCAGTGTTGGACTGTTACTCGCGACCATGTATGGCGTGCTGGCGCTGTGCTCGCGCATCTATCGCGTTGGAATCCTGATGTACGGCAAGCGTCCGACCCTGCCGGAGATCGTAAAATGGGTCAGGTATTCGTAGGCTTACGCTTCATTCAGCCGCATTCCTGTGCTAAGTTCTCCGTGTGAAAATATCTGCGGCTTTCCTTTTCTCGTTTCTGCTGCTGTTTCCATTGACATCGAGGTTGCATTCCCAGGCGCCTAATACGCCTGCCAGCAGCAGCACCGATGTGGCGTCCGACTGGAACAAAATGGTCGATGATTACTTCGATGGCTATTTCAAGTTCCATCCGACCGAAGCCACCGAGGCAGGTTTTCACCAGTACGATACCCAGCTTGAGCCCCGGACGAAGCAGGCCATCGACGCGGAGATCGCGTTTTACAAGGACTTCCTGGCTCGATTGCAGGGAATCGACGCGAAAAAGCTCTCGTTTGAAGCGCAACAAGATTATGAACTGCTGACTTCTTCGATTAAGGGAAACCTTCTTAATCTCGAAGACATTCGCCAATGGGAGAAGAATCCGGACCGGTATTCGAGCGGCATTACGAATAGCGCGTTTTCGATCATGGAACGCACGTTTGCTCCGCCCGAGGATCGGCTGCGGTCGCTGATCGCTCGCGAGAGGCTGATGCCGGACGTGCTGGCCGCAGGCCGCACCAACCTTAAAGATCCGCCTCGAGTGTATACGGAGATAGCAATTCAGCAGCTTCCCGGAGATGTCAGCTTCTTTCGGAAAGATGTGCCGACCGCATTCACCCAAGTGAAAGATCCACAACTGCTGGCCGAGTTCGAGAAAGCGAATGATGCCGTGATCACGGCTCTCGAGAAGTACGAAGATTTTTTGAAGAACGATTTGCTGCCGATCTCGAAGGGCGACTTCCGTATTGGAGCTGAAAATTACCAGAAAAAGCTTGCGTACGACGAGATGGTCGATATCCCGCTCGATCAGTTGCTTCAGATCGGGTACGACGATCTACACCGCAACCAGGAATGGTTCAAGCGCACGGCGCAGCAGATCAATCGCCGCAGAAGCCCGCAGCTGATTCTTGCAGAAATGCAGAAGAATCATCCGCCGGCCAACCAACTACTGCAGGCATATCGCGACGACCTCTCCGGAATCCGCCAGTACATCGTAGATAAGAAGATTGTGACCATCCCGTCCACGGTGATGCCGATTGTGGAAGAGACGCCGCCGTTCATGCGGGCGTTGACGTTTGCGTCCATGGATACACCTGGTCCGTATGAGAAGGCTGCGACGGAAGCGTACTTCAATGTTACGCTGCCCGATCCGAGCTGGCCGAAAGAGCGCATCGAGTCGTTTCTCGGTGGGGACAATCGTTACACGATGAAAGCAGTCGCGATTCACGAAGTCTTTCCCGGACATTACGTGCAGTTTCTGTGGGTGCCGGACGCACCGTCGAAGATTCGCAAGCTCATCGGCTGCGGGTCCAATGCGGAGGGATGGGCGCACTACAGCGAGCAGATGATGCTGGATGAAGGCTACGGAAATGGAGATCCGAAGCTGCGCCTGGGACAGCTACAGGATGCGCTGCTGCGCGATGCGCGCTTTATCGTAGGCATCTCGATGCACACCGGCAAGATGACCATGGATCAGGCAATCGAGTTCTTCCAGAAGGAAGGCTATCAGCCAAAAACCGTGGCGGAGATGGAGACGAAGCGCGGGACCAGCGATCCGACGTATCTGGTGTACACGCTGGGAAAACTGGAGATCATGAAACTCCGCGCCGATTATCAGCGGAAGCTGGGCACCGCCTTCAACCTAGAGCAGTTTCACGACGAATTCCTGAAGCAGGGCTTCCCGCCGATCAAACTGATCCGGCAGACGATGCTCGGGAACAACTCGCCGGTGTTGTAAGAAACCTAAACCGCGAAGGACACGATGGCACAAAACACTGGTTCAAAAATTACTTCATTGCTACGAGTGTCTTCGCCTGCACCAGTTCGGCACGGTCGGAATGCGATCCGGCACAGTTTTTCAACAGCTGTGCGTAGTACATCTTCGCTTTGCCGGGTTCATTGAGAGCGGCGGCCGACTGCGCTGCGCCGTAAAGCCCATTGAACCGGTTCGGATCCACCTTCATCGATTTCTCATACTCTGCGAGCGCGTCCGCGGGACGCTTCATCTGCAGCAGCATGTCGGCCAGCATTTCGCGGGCGGGAAGAGCGGTTTCGCCTTTGCCCAATGAATCCTGCCGATCTGCGACACTGCGCATCAAGTGAACGGCCGCATCGTTATTGCCTGCGGCAAAGGCGGCCCAGGCAGCGGCTTCGTCGCGTTCGGTATCCATGAATTCAGCTGCGTAGGCTTCGCTAGTCTTCTTCGTGGCTTCGACCATGGCGTCGTATTGAGCCACAGCTTTGCGAGCACCGGCTGCGTCGTGCAGGTGACCATAACCTACTGCCTGTGCCCAATAGACGATCGCAGCGTGATAAGGCTTGGCACCCTGAACGGGTTGAAGTGCGGCTGCTTCTTTCCAGTTGCGAGTCTCGATCCAATAGGTTGCGGGGAACGAGGCCCGCGCCATGTCCAAATAGCCAGACATGCCATCGCTCATATCCGTTTCATGCATTGAGGGTAGTTGCTCGAGAATTGCCTTCGCTTTTGCGTCATCTCCGATCTGCAGGTAAGCGTATTCGAGGAAGTCCATGGCATGCAGCTTATGTTCCGCGCCACCCATATGCATCTCCTGTGCCCGCTGGGTGGCTGCAATCGATGCCAGGTTGGAGTGGATGTCCTCCTGCCAGAGCCCCAGACGCGCAAAAATGTGCGATGGCATATGTACGGCGTGAGGCGATGCAGGCGCAATTTGCGCATAACGACGTGCGGCGTTCAGACCCAGCGGAGCAAGCTGCGGACAGTCCGTTGCATGAATCAGGTAGTGTGCGGCTCCTGGATGGTCGGGATACTCTTCAAAGAGCTTCTGCAGAATCGGAATAGCCTTTCGCGCGTTGGCAAAGGTCGAATCGCGGGGCGGAGCCGATGAGAGCAGCGAGAGTGCGTAAAAGGCGGCTGCCTCATGGTCATTTGGGTGAGCAAGATATACCTTTTCCATTGCTGCCGAATATGCCTTGGTACGCGAGTCGTAATCTCGATCAGAGCTGCCGTCGTAATAAGCAGCAACGGCGGCGATGTAGTCGCGCTCGCGCTGTGTTTTAGCATGGGCGTCTTCTGCCAGCTTTACCAGCGCGAGCCCGCGCTTCATGTTCTCATCACTGGGGCGATCCCATAACTGATGCCAGAGCGCCATCGACTGGCCCCAATATGCCATTGCGCATTTCGGATCTTCTGCGGCTACCGCGGCGAACTGCTTCTGCGCCTCTTCGTACCAGAAGGAATGCATCAGTGCAACGCCACGCTCGAATGGTTTCTGTACTTCCGGGGCGCAGGAGATTGGGAAATTAACTGTTCCGAGTTTCTCATGCGGATCATAAGCGTGATCGTGTCCCTGATCGGCAAAAGCAAAGGAAGAACAAACGAATGCGAGCGCTGCGAGCAGCAAAATGTGAACTTTCATACTCACCCCACCGGCGGAGAGTCTACTGCCCGACTCGGCACCGGGGCAAGCACAGCCATGATCGTTCGCATTCGTTCGAGGAGCAGAGTTCCTGATAGGCTAATCCTGCA
This sequence comes from Terriglobia bacterium, assembly GCA_021324365.1. Taxonomy (GTDB): domain Bacteria; phylum Acidobacteriota; class Terriglobia; order Terriglobales; family Acidobacteriaceae; genus JAJPJE01. The sequence continues at coordinate 78,354 of JAJPJE010000068.1, forward strand.
TCGTAGTAACTTCGGTCTAACATGATCAGGTTACAAACAATCGAGACGCAATGATGAAAATGAAAGTTCGCAAAGCAGTTTTTCCCGCTGCCGGCTTGGGCACTCGTTTCTTGCCTGCTACGAAAGCTCAACCAAAAGAAATGCTGCCGCTCGTGGACAAGCCGATCATTCAGTACGGTGTTGAGGAGGCAATGGCCGCCGGATGCGATCAGATCATCATCGTCACCGGTCGCGGTAAAAGCGCGATTGAGGATCACTTCGACGTCAGCTACGAACTGGAGAAGATGCTGGAGGAGAAGAAGAAGTACGAACTGCTCAGCATCGTTCGCCAGATTTCCGACATGATCCACGTGGCGTACGTGCGCCAGAAAGAAGCGCTCGGACTGGGTCACGCTGTACTGATGTCACGCGAACTGGTTGGAGATGAGCCGTTTGCGGTGCTGCTCGCGGATGACGTCATCGACGCCGACGTGCCCTGCCTGAAACAAATGATGGACGTCTTTGACGAAATGCAATGCTCGGTAATCGCAACGCAAGCCGTCGATGGTCCGGCGATTTCCTCTTACGGTGTGATCGCCGGCCACGAAGTCCCGGGAAAGTTTGGCGGCAGACTATTCGAGATCACGGACCTAGTGGAAAAGCCAAAAGCATCGGAAGCGCCATCGAACCTCGCGATTATCGGGCGCTACATCCTCACGCCGCGCATTTACGAAATGCTGATGAACACGCAGCGCGGGACCGGGGGTGAAATCCAACTTACCGACGGCATGCGCGCTCTGTTGAAACACGAGAAAATCTATGGCTTCCGTTTCGAAGGAAAGCGTCACGATACCGGGGACAAGCTGGGCTTCCTGAAAGCGACGGTGGAATTTGCATTGAAACGCAACGATCTCGGCGGACCACTGCGTGAATGGATCAAGCAACAGAAACTGTAATCATTGAGCGATTGTGCGATTGCGTCACTGAGCGACGGGGTCGCCTGTGCAAAGTGCGTCGACGACCCGATCACCCAATGGCGCGTGACTCAATAAGCGAAGAAGGGTCCCGCTCCCGCCGGGGTGTTCTGGTTTTCGATTGCGGTTACCACGTTACGTCCAAAGAAAAATGCCAATCCCCAATCGAATCCGGTTGTTGCGCCAGTGCCGCTGGTAGCCGGAAGGCTGTTTGGGCCACCCAGATCGTTGAAGGCAAAGTTCCCGGTTCCATTCTGCGAAAACAGGTACTCCGCATTGGCAATGCTGAAATTCACCTGGCTCTGGTTGCCAGCGGAATCCAAATTGATCGCTTGCAGGTTGCGGAGATTCAGGGCGTTGGTGTTTGGAGCACCTGGGCAATAGAAGGAATCATCCGGCGAGGGACACGTAGGAACACCCGTCGTGCCGCTGTCGAGGAAGAAAATCCCGTTCGACCCACTATCAATGAAACTGCTGCTGTACTGCTGGCCGTTATACGCGGTGGTGATGTCACCGTAACCGTCGGTGAACAGCACCGTCATGTTGCTGGTCAATTGATTATTCGACTGGGTGCCGATTCCAAATACCAGTGAGCCGTTGACGGTAGACGAACCCGATGTCGAAATCCCCGGTAACTCGATGATGGTGCCGTTATTGTCTGCAGGAAACATCGAAACGGGATTCTGCAATTGCGCTGCGAGCGGTTCTGTGGTGCCAGTGCAAGCAGTAGAAGAGCACGAGTAATACAAAGCAGGGCTAGGCACGCTGGTGACACAAGTGGAGCCACAGTCCTGGAGAAATGGCCCGATACCGAGAATGCCGTTTGCCGCGAGCGCCTGAATAGTGTCTTCGTTCGTGCCAGTGCATCCGCTCGGGACAGTGTAGGTCGTTTCGCTAATTACCTGGATCGGTACGGAACTCGCCTTTTCGCCTGCAATTTGGACGTCGGCGCTCTGTACCGGACCCCATGTGAAACCATCGAGGAACTGGTTGCATTCAGCGATGCCGTTGCCGTTCCCGCTGGAGTCTTTTTGTATGGGCAAGGGCAGCGTCAGCACAGATCCGAGGAGACGCAAGCCCATTGAACCCGTATCTACCAGCACGTGGTCAATGGATTGGCAGGTCGTAGTGCCAGGGACGCAAACATTCACCGTAACAAACACGCCATTGGTATAGCCAATTTGTTGGCCACCAACGCTTGGCCCCGCATCGACGACAATTGCTGCAACGTTTTCCCCAGAAGAGGGTGGAACAACGTTGTTTCCCCCAGCGTTTGAGGTGGGTGTACCGTTGCCGCCACCGCACCCGATCATTGCTCCCAAGGCACAACTGAAAATCAAAACCAGCGCTTTACGCACGGTCGTCTCCTCACTTAATGTCTGCCGCTTGTACTCCCTGAGGGAGCATTTGGGGCACATATGCGCGCCCAACGAAATGCCGTTGGTGGCCGCTCATCTGGACCACTAAACCGCGTTCGTTAATTACTAATGGAGCATTGTGGCCGCCGCGCTTGTTTTTTGCAGCGTTCAAGAACTGGTTGTAATAGTTTCCCAGGACTTGTTGCAGGTTGGGGCGGAACGGGCCGTCCCAGGCGACTCCGAAGACCTGACCAGTGTTGGAAACATACTCGCGGACCGCAGTGCCCCCGGCAGCCTTCATCTCGTGCACGTTGTAGCCAATGTCGCCGGATACGCGTACTGTAGCTTTCATGTGTGCCTGGTCAGACTGCACGGACGCAACGTCTCCACCAAGCGATGCAGAGGCAGGTATGGTCATCATAAAAAGTAAGGCGGCTGCGGCGATCAAGGCCACTCGTGTCCAGAGATTTTGATTACATTTCATGAACTTCATTTCGTTTTCTCCGGTTTACTTGCCGGTAAGTCTAGCGGCGGAATCGTGTCAAATCGCTCTCTTTAACCCTGAAGCGAGAGCTTTGTTGCTCTAGTTGTTAAACCGTCACTATCTCCAGTTGCTCTATCAGTGTTCTCTGTGGTGTTGGATGCAGCAATAAGAGAATCTGACCTTCAGTATTGGAGGGGGCATTTACGAAAGAACATTGCCTTGATTCAGCCAGTCAGGAACAGCGACAAATAGTAGCGGAGGCGGATGGCAAACCTGTACACTGCTGCCGCTTATGAAACCAGGGTTCGGTTCAAGTCTTGCTGCATTCGCAATTACACTCGTCAATGCCACGCTTCTATTGTCACAACAGCCGAAAATGCCACAGATAGAGTCGCCGGAAGTAAAGCCGGATCGAACAGTCACGTTCCGATTTTACGATCCGGGCGCGCAAAAGGTGGCACTAAGCCTGGAAGGTAGGCCCGAACCTCTCCCTATGACCCAAGATGCAAATGGAGTGTGGGAGATTACCAGCCAGCCGCTCGAGCCGGAAATTTATGGCTACGCTTTCATCGCGGACGGGGTTGGGCTGGCGGATCCCAAGAATCCCGCGCACCTGAAGTTCAATTTGCTGACGCTTTCAAATTATGTCCTGGTGCCGGGCGCCATGCCGCAGCCCTGGGAGGTGCAGGACATTCCCCATGGAGAGATTCATCACCACTTTTATAAGTCAGGCGTGGTCGGCGATAACCGGGATTACTACGTGTACACACCGCCCAATTTCAATCCCAAATCGAAGACTCGCTATCCGGTGCTGTATCTGCTGCACGGCTACAGCGATGCTGCGAATGGATGGACCGAGGTCGGCAAGGCCAACTACATTCTCGACGCGCTGATTGCCCAGGGTAAAGCGAAGCCGATGATTGTTGTCATGCCGCTTGGATACGGAGCACCGCAGGTTCTACAGCTTGGCTGGCAATTGGCGGGTCATATGGAGCTGATGCAGGAGAATCTGCAGAAATTCCGGCAGATGTTAATCACCGAGCTGATGCCACGAGTGGAGAGCGAATATCCGATTTCAAAGAAGCGTACGGACCACGCCATTGCCGGGCTTTCGATGGGTGGTTCGGAAACACTGCTAACGGGACTGAACAATTTGGACAAATTCGCTTATATCGGGGCATTCAGTTCGGGCGGCATGAGCGGAGATTACTCGAAGGAATTCCCGAATCTGGATGCGAAGGCTAATTCGCAAATCAAGCAACTCTACATTGCGTGTGGGACGGAGGATCGGCTGATCGAACCCAACCGCAAGTTTAAAGCGTGGCTTAAGTCCAAAGGAGTGAACTTCACCGACCGCGAAACTCCGGGCATGCACACGTGGATGGTTTGGCGCGGGAATCTAGTGGAGTTCGTGCCGGAGTTGTTCAAGTAGTCGGTGGGCCTTTTTGTAACGCTTTCATCTGCTTCTAATTGCGTGTTGGAAACCGCTGTTTTTACAGCATGTCGAGGATTCTATGCTTATGTTTGGTCTGGCATCAAAGTAATCCACAGATATTGGTGGTATCATGTTGACATTGATGGGTTAAACGCTATTATCCCTATCCGCGAGATATCAAGTAGATCGGTCGAACAAAAGGAGAAAGGGGGACGACAGCATGGCTGATAGAAAGCAGTTTTTCGGCGACATCAACGCCGACCCCGAACTACAGAAAGCTTTAGAAAATTCACGCACAGTTGCAGTGACGGAAGAAGAACTTAGAGAGCAAAGAATCAGTTTTGCCTTCGGAAATGCTCCAGCTAATGCGCGAAACATAACTAAAGACAGTGTAAGACAGGCATCTGAACACATCCGGCTACGTCCGTAACGATGACATGGCCCGTGGCTATGGGCCATGCTTCCTTCCCAAATGTCCGTTCGAGAAAAAGACAATCCTGAGCTGTACACGCGAATCCAAGAGCAGAACCTGTTAAGGCAGTATGACCTGCTATCAAACTGTATCGAGATAGGTCTCGAAAAGGGAATCGAGGCTTTTGATAAGTACACGCTTTGGGCTCTGAATTATGCAGCCGTTGCGAATATTGCACAACTGGGAGGTCGGTACAGAGAAGATCCAATATTAGTAGGCAATCATATACCTCCACACTTCAAAGAAGTCCCCAATCTAATGGACAGGTTCTTTTCGTTAATCCACGAAAACTGGACAATAGTCAATCACCCAACCTATATCGCGGCATATGCACTATGGAGGCTGAACTGGATTCATCCTTTCGTTGAAGGTAACGGCAGAACAGCGAGGGCGGCTTGCTACTACCTCATTTGTTTGAAGGAAGGTAGATTGCTTCCGGGCAGAAAGATCGTACCGGAACGCATTCGGGAAGACCGCCAGCCATATTACGCAGCACTCCAGGCCGCAGATCGCGCTTGGGAAGAAGGAAACCTTGATGTGTCAGTCTTGGCCAAATATCTTGAGAAATTGTTGATTGGGCAGCTGACACAGACGTAGCCGAAGGCCTACTCTCGGTAGCTTGGAAAATCGGCCCGCCCCTGCTAAAATCAATGTTTTGCTTCATCAAGCTTAAACTCATCTGAGGTCGTCATGGCACAAGTTTGTCAGATCTGCGGCAAAGGGCCGCGCACTGGAAACAACGTCAGCCACGCGCACAACGTGACCAAGCGCCGCTGGAACATCAACTTGCGGCCGGTCCGTGCGAAGGCGTCGGGCGGCAACAGCAAGCGCATGCGCGTTTGCACCGACTGTCTCCGCAGTGGCAAAGTCGTAAAGGCGTAGTCGCGAGAAATCCTTCGAGCCTCCTCTACCCAGCAGGAGGCTTCGCTATGTCTGGCGGTCCTTCGGTAGGAACCATTCGTCTCTGAAATTCTGACGTGGTAACGAAAGACAAAGGCCACGACGCGGAGTTGTGAGGCTTCTTCCGTCATGCGGCAAGCAGTTGCAAGTTTCCTCGATACCTGGCCACGCGATCCCAAGGCGGATCGCAAACAACGGTAGCGGCCAGTCGCTCGAAATGGCTAAAACTTAAATGAGCGCGATGACGTCGATTTCGACGAGGACGTCTTTAGGAAGACGGCTGACTTCGACAGTCGAGCGGGCGGGTGGGGCCTTCTTCCAGAAACGCGCATAGACTTCGTTCATGGCGGCAAAGTCGCCCATGCTCTTCAGAAAAACTGTGGTCTTCACGACATTGTCGAGCGATGTGCCGGCGGCGGTGAGGATGGCCTTCAGGTTCTGCAACACCCGGTCAGTCTGCGCGGCAACTTCCGCCTGAGCGATCAGTCCGGTGGCCGGATCAATAGGTATCTGGCCGGAGACGAAAACAAATCCACCTGCTTTGATCGCCTGGGAATAGGGTCCGATGGCCTGGGGCGCGTGCTCGGTGATGACCACGTCTCTCATGTGCGGCTCCTGTGAACGGAAGATTGTACAAGAGAGAACGGTGTCGGCTATTGGCTATCGGCTTTCAGCTATCCGCTGTCAGGCTGTGAGTCGGTAGTACTGAACCATGCGCCGGCCAGAGGCCCACGCAAGAGCCGGCGAGACACCGGCGCTACAGTCAGGCACCGCTAGTTACTCTTCTGCACCCTCTGAACATCATGCACGCCGGGGATTTTGCGCAAGCCGGCAAGGATACGCTCGAGATGCTTCAGGTCTTCGATATCGATGGTGACGTCGATATTGGCCTGGCGGTCGCTGGTACGCGCGGTCATGTTCTGTATGTTGGTGTTTTCGTCACTGATGATGGCGGTGATCTGCTTCATCATACCGGGGCGGTCATCGGTGAAGAGCGTAAGTTTCACCGAATAAGAACCAGGGGCGGCGTCCTTGCGCGCCCACTCCACGTCGATGCGGCGCTCGGCCTCGTACATCAGGTTCAGGACGTTGGGACAGCTTTTAGAGTGCACCGCGACGCCCTTCCCGCGGGTGATGTAGCCAACCACGTCTTCTCCCTTGATCGGGTTACAACAGCGTGCGCGATAGACGAGCAGGTCATCATGGCCTTTCACGAGGATCGCTGAGTTATCGCCAGCCCAAACGCGGCGTATGACGCTGGAGATGACGCCAGTATCTTCTTCGGGATGCGCGTTCTCGCTGGAGGCAGGCGCCAAGCGAGCCAGGATCTGACGCGCTTGATACTTACCATAACCGATCGCAGCCATCAGGTCATCGGGCTTGCCAAGCCCCATGTCGGAAGCGACACGCTGGTAGTCGGCGTCCTTTATGTCCTTAAGCGCCACGCGATACTTGCGTGCTTCTTTTTCGATCAGTTTTTTCCCGATTTCGATTGCGCGCTCGCGCTGATGAATGTTGAGCCAGTGACGAATTTTCTGTCGCGCGCGCGTCGATTTCACCAGCGACAACCAGTCGCGGCTCGGCTTATGACCAGGCTGGGTGATTATCTCGACGATATCGCCACTACGCAGCTTGTGACGGATCGGCACCATGCGTCCGTTTACGCGCGCTCCCACGCAGGCATGTCCCACCTCCGTGTGCACCGTGTACGCAAAATCGATCGGAGTGGAATCGCGCGGGAGCGTTACGACTTTGCCTTTCGGGGTGAAGGTGTACACCTCTTCGGGGTAGAGGTCGACTTTCAGCGCGCTGAGAAATTCTTCGGGATCGGCAATCTCGTGCTGCGACTCCACCATCTGGCGCAACCAGGTAAGGCGCTGTTCATCTCTCGCCGAGATCGGACCGTCTTTGTACTTCCAGTGTGCCGCGATGCCTTCCTCTGCCATGTGGTGCATCTCTTCGGTGCGGATCTGCACTTCGAAGGCGTTGCCGTTTTCCGCGATGACCGTGGTGTGCAACGACTGATACAGGTTAGGGCGCGGCATTGCGATAAAGTCTTTGATCCGGCCGGGCACCGGACGCCACTGGTTGTGGACCATGCCCAAGACGGCATAACAGTCATTGATGGAGTTGGTGATGATGCGAATGGCGAAGAGATCGTACGTCTGGTCGACAGTAATGCGCTGGCGCTGGAGTTTCTGCCAAATACTGTAGAGGCGCTTGATGCGGCTTTCGACGCGCGCCTCGATATTATTTTCCTTCAGCTTCTCGCGGATGATACCGACGATGTGCTGGAGGAATTCTTCGCCCTTCTTGCGGCGTTGTTCCACCTCGTCGTGAACCTGCTTGTAGGAGATCGGGTCCACGTATTTGAAGGAGAGATCTTCAAGCTCGCCGCGGATCTTGCCCATGCCGAGCCGGTGCGCGATGGGGCCGTAGATTTCCAGAGTCTCGCGGGCGATCTTTTGGCGCCGGTCTGGAGGCAGTGCCTCGAGTGTGCGCATATTGTGCAGGCGGTCGGCAAGCTTGATGAGCACGACGCGGACGTCGTCGACCATGGCGAGCATCATTTTGCGCAGGTTTTCGGCCTGGCGTTCCTCGCGGGTGGCGAAATCGATTTTGCTGATCTTGGTGACGCCTTCCACGATGTGCGCGACCTGTTCCCCAAACTCCTTGCGGACGTCGACGATGGTGACCGAGGTGTCCTCGACGCAATCGTGGAGCAGTCCGGCGGCAATGGCATGCGCGTCCATCTTCATGCCGGCCAGGATCATGGCAACTTCAAGGGGATGGACGACGTAGGGCTCTCCGGAGGCTCGGGATTGTCCGGTGTGATTCTGGAGCGAGAAGTCGTAGGCGCGGCGGATGATCTCCAGATCGTCGTTCGGCCGGTATGAGCTGACGGCCTTGACGAGGTCACGGAAGCGTGTGACCCGCAACATGTTGGTCGCGATCTGTTGGCGAAGTGTCGCCATGTCTGATTATAGGCTTAAACGATGGAGTAGCTGCTAACCGAGCTCACCAGTTTTGATTACGTAAGTGGCATTGTCGATTCCAGAGAGAGAAAAGTCCAGCAGTGTGAATGCGATGCAAGTGGTGCTCGACTGAGCACCGGGGCGCGGCTGAGTTATTGTGCCATTGAAAGTCGCCACATTATGCGCAGAAAAGGGATATGGGCTAAGTCAGGCAGAGTGGAATAAACTGCCTGCGCGGAATTGGAGCGAATCAGTGACGAAGAACGTTGTCCCCTTAATCATCGCCGTGCTTCTGGCGCTCAGCATCATGTCTTGGTCGGACTGGGCGGCACACGCACAGGCGTCTTATCCAGCTATGGCTTCTCTCAACGAGTACCTCATTTCGGATAAGGAGGCAGAGATAGATATTGCTCGAACTGCCGCTCCAAAGTCTATTTCGGACGGAGCCGAGGTAATGGTGCTCGGAAAAGACGGATACACGACCGCAATTAAGGGTCGAAATGGCTTTCTGTGTATTGTGGAGCGGTCCTGGGGCGCCGCAACGGATGACCCGCAATTCTGGAATCTCAAGGTGCGCTCTCCCATTTGCTTTAATCCGCCTGCCGCAAGGAGCTTCGCTCCGATCTATCTGATGAAAACCAGACTGCTGCTCGCCGGAAAATCGAAGGCGGAAACACTGAAGGCGGTTGCGGCGGCACTGGATTCAAAGGAATTGCCACCGCTTGAGCCGGCAGCGTTGTGCTACATGATGTCAAAGCAGCAATACTTAAATGACGCAGGCAAAAGCTGGCATCCACACTTGATGTTCATAGTTCCTGGCGATGCTACGAAAAGCTCGGGTGCCGATCTGCCGGGCTCGCCAGTGATCGCAGCGAATGACCCCGAAGAAAGAGCCACGATTCTGATGGTGTGGGTAAGCAAGTGGTCCGATGGAACGCCGGGCCCGCATTCTTGAGATTCCACTTCAGTCACTCATGTGGAGGCTTATCAGTCGTTTCCACTCACAAGGTTTCCGTGGATCAAGAAGTCCCGAACTGAATGTCAGAGTGTGCACATGTACAAGTAGCAGGTCAGCAGGCGCGTAGGTCCACTCAGATCCTGATTTTTGGCCTTCCAATCCGGATCGGACAAACGCGAACACGGTTGCGGAGGATCCGGATAATTCCATTTCGTGAAGAACCTGTCGCCATGCTCGTTAACCGCCCGCACCACCGCGATGCAATCGAGCTTCTGGTCATCATTAGGTTAGTTCACCGCATCCGGAGATATCGAAAATTCCTGGTCCGGAGACTTCGCTTCGCACAGGCTCGAACTTCAGAAGACGCTCGGCATCGTATGTTCCCTGTATAGCTCGCGCAAAGACGTGGAGATTCACTATTACTTTTCGGTCAGAACCCTCATCCAGTATGGCGACGCCGACATCTTGTTACGATCCGAAGCCAGATAGTAGAGAGCGTTCCAGTTCTTGTCTCGAAACGCGGCGGTATATTCGGCCAAGCGTTTATTGAGTCGCATACGCTGGTTTGCCGGTATCGGCTCGAAGGGCGTTTTGGAGGATTGTGGGAACAGTGGTGCCGCGCAAACGGTTACCAGTAATAACCCCGCTCGAGTGGCCCGGAGGCTCATATTCCCTCAGAAGTGTCATGAGATTAGACACCGCCGAAGCCGATGTGGCCCCAAGTGGTTATTGGGAGCTCTGTCGGCTTCCTGTGCCTTGCAGCGAGCGTCAGGTCCGAAAGTGTTCCCAACCTGCAGGTTTCAGCGGCACGCGGTAGCCTTCACTCTCAATCCACATCCGCGCATGGCGGGAAGCCACGATTTCGCCGATCCTGGTAACTGCAACTCCGGCAATCTTCCTGGGAACTCGCTTGCGTGGAGACGCGGTGAAGAGCAACTCGTAGTCTTCGCCGCCATGCAGAGCGAAAGCGAGACCTGCTTTTGAATACTCTACGACGGGCAAATCATCGGCATTGACCAGTGCTCCGACGCGGCTCTCTTCGCAGATGTGGGAGAGGTCTGTCGAGAGTCCGTCACTCAGGTCGATCATCGCTGACGCGAGTTGGCGTTCTTGCAAATACCGCCCCACGGCGATTCTTGCCATTGGAAAGAAATGCTCCGGATACGATTGAGGCCTAAGCTTCTGGCCGTTGCGTAACCGGTTCAGTGCGGCGGCTGATAATCCCAGTCTTCCGGTGACGTATATGCGATCGCCAGCGCGCGCACCCGACCGCAGGATTGCCTTTCCTTTGGGCACGGATCCGAGCACGACGATATCGGCAAGCACGCCCGATGGACTCTGAGCGGTGTCGCCACCAGCTAGCGGAACCGAAAACCGGCGGGCTAGTGAGAGAAATCTCTTAAGGAAACGGTCGACCCAGTTTTGCGGCAAGTCCTCGGGCAACGCCAAGGAAAGGAAGGCGGCGACGGGTATTCCGCCCATGGCGGCTATGTCGCTCAATCCACGGGTTAGACAGCGGTGGCCCACGCTTTCGGGCGGGTGCCAATCGCGGCGAAAGTGCACCCCTTCGAGACTGAAATCCGTGGTAACCAGCAGCTTAGAACCGGGTACAACACCCAGAACTGCCGCATCATCTCCTATTCCGACGGTAAGTTCCCTGGCCGCTCGAAAACGGCCTGCCTGACTCCGGATGGTGGTAATCAGTTGTCGTTCAGCTCTGGGCAAGCAGCAACAATATACGCCGCTTAGGCGGGGCAAGGGTCCTAAGTACAATCCTAGGCTGACTTAAAGCACTGTAAGGACAAGGGCTAAAGTTTTCTGCTTAAAGCGAAGCAAAGTTGACACAACTAAAATGCCTTTGGTAAGTTCATCCCCGTTCAAAGCCGCCAGCAAGTGGTAGGCGCGGCTGTGAATGTTCGGCTTCAAGTCTCTGCGGAGCCAACGCGCGCGAAGTCCAAGTCAGGCCAACCAGCCGGCGTGCACCGGGATGCAGACAGCGTCCCCCAGGGTCAGCGAAAACAGAGGAGATTCTATATTGCGTAAGCGCTTCTACATCCTTTTCGTGGCTCGCGGCCCGGAAGGTGAATTACGCAAAATCCCGATTCCTCTCCATCACGTATACGTGTTTATGGCGGGCGCGCTGCTTGGCATGTTGACCATTACCGGCATGGCGGGGTCCTATGTGCGGATGCTGGCCAAAGTGACGCGCTTCAATCAGCTCCGCTCGGAAAAGGAAGCGCTGAAATCGCGCTACACCGAACTGGAACAGGCGAATCGCGAAAAGGACATTCAGGTCGCCTCGCTGGGATCCCTGGCCAGTGAGGTTTCCACCATCTATGGTTTGAAAACTGAGCCGCTACTGGTGAAGGTTTCCGACGCCGACGATCAGGAACAGGTGCAGACCTCGCTCGACCAGCTGTACACACTGCGTCGCTCAGCTCTGACCGGCGTGGCGAATATCGGTATTGGCCTCGGTGGGATGAAGCAGGCGACATTAGCAGATTGGCAACGCATGGCTGCGGCGCCTACATTGTGGCCAGTTGAGGGTCTAATCACGGGCCGCTTTGGTGAACGAATCGATCCCTTTAACGGGGAAGGAGCGTTCCATCGCGGAGTCGACATTTCGAGTCCTATGGGCACTCCGATCATCGCCCCGGCGGACGGTGTTGTTGTCTTCGCATCGCTCGCAGCGGGGTACGGGCGCATGGTCGAGATCGATCACGGGCACGATATCCTGACGCGCTACGGTCACCTGATGAGTTGGTCCGTGACGGAAGGCGAGCATATACAGCGTGGCCAGGTGATTGGGTATGTTGGTATGAGCGGCCGCAGCACTGGACCTCATCTTCACTACGAAGTCTGGGTTCACGATACGCCGGTCAATCCTCAGAAATTTCTTCGCATGACACACATCGCCGTGGTTTCCGCGGCCGGATCCTAAAGCAGCCGGCAAAGATCAGCATTCAGTCCGAAGTTAATCTAATGTGCCGCAGGCAAATCACTCGGCAACCTAGTGGCGCTTGGACCTGGCATGCTTTTTTGCAGCTTGTGGCGGGGGTGGCGCCGGCGCGGCTTGCGCTTCGGGCTCAGGAGTTGGTGGTTCTGAGAGAATCTTCTTCAAGAAGCCTTTTGGGAGCTCAGCGTTCAGCACAGCCTCATTTTTGTTGGCCTTCACCTCGATACTGTCGAAGAAGGTTTTCACATCCTGATCGCCGCCGCTCGCGCTGGTCTCCAGTGAGCGGAAGATATTCAGAAACGAATTCAGTTGGTCGGCCACACGGGCCGCACCCTCCGGAGAAGTCGTGAATGCCTGCGCCTTCAGGCTCAGCGACCCGAGGTAGCGAACCGAGATCACGCTGACCGTATCTGGAGGGAAAAAGAGATCGAAGCCACCAGGCAGGACGTAAGTAGCGTTGCTGCCGGACTCGGGCGCGAGCTTTAAGATCGCCCACGCCAAACTCGCCAGTGGTACGCGCCGGTAATAACGGCGCAGCAAGCGCGGTCCACCAAAGGGGGATGCCAGCTTGCCGTAGCGGTCGATAATGCCGCGAATTACGTATGGATCATCAAGATTAGAGACTGCAGCGAGATCGGGTCCCAGCAAGCAGACGCGCACGGTGCGATTTTCGCGAGGAATGTTGAAGATGTCCCGACTGCGATAGCTATCGACCGAAGACGACAGCTTTCGTAGGTATGCGGCGACACGCTGAGAATCGAAATCGGCGACAAATATTTCTGAATAGCGGTTTTCCAACTTGCCGGTCGGGTCCTTGCCTCCGTTGACATGGATCCCTAACGCGGCTTCCTGCAGGTCGCGCTCAAACTGGAATCCGGTCTGACGGATGAACTCCTGGTAGTCTCCCTCAGGCACCACGGGGGGAAGCTTATCCAGCAGGCCAGCTTTGCGCAAAGGCGAGATATCCACGTAAACGTAGCCTTCGGCAGTAGGTAGGAGGCGGGCAGGTTCAGGTGGAGCGGACTTGCGAAGAACAACGGCTATGGCAATTGCAACCGCAACAGCAACGATCGCCACCAGCGGGATTAGGACAAGTTTTCGTCGTCGCATCGTGGGAGAGCGGCGCTGAGTGCGCCGGGCCAGCGAAAACAAAAGGAATACCCGTCAAGAGTAGCGGACGCCGGAGGTTTTGGGTAGAATTTAAGAGTAGCTAAGAGCAGCTCGATTCCGCATTCGGACGATTGTGAATAAGGCCGGTCAGCCGCTGTGCGAAAGCGTTGGAAATCTCTGTCTGGCGGATGCTTGCACGTCAAGTGCCGCTGTGATAATCTCTGAACTTTGTCCCGTGCGGCGGGAAGTTTCTGGATGCCTGTCTTCGGATCGGCAACCGGTGCTGGCGTAGCTCAGCTGGTAGAGCATCTGATTTGTAATCAGAGGGTCGGGGGTTCAAATCCCTTCGCCAGCTCCATAAGATGAATCGGCGTGCAGTTTTTGTGCGCACTCACTCGGCGTAGCAGCGCAGCTCCTCAGAGATAAACCTCCAAAGGACGCTTTCGTAACCAGGAAAGAGAATAGCGGAAGCATGTTCGCGCGGTTTCGCTTGTCCCCGTCGCTGATTGGCAGCAGTTATATTGCGAGTGTTACAGGTGATGAATTGCCCTCATACAGCAAGGCGCTGCCGAACGGGATGGTGACTCGGCATTGAGTTTGCACAGGTGGCCGAGTGGTTAATGGCAGCAGACTGTAAATCTGCCGCTCCTAGCGAGCTACGGAGGTTCGAATCCTCCCCTGTGCACCAGGATTGGATTGTGTCGCGATTCGCTATAGCCATGGTGATCTTTGCAGTGCTGGAGCTGCTGGCATGGCAAACGTTGGCGGACAGGAAAGTCCAGCTGATCGCGATGGCAGTGATAGGAATGTTTGCGCTGCGGACTTGGGTGCATCACCGGCGCGAAATGCTGCAGAGTTTGGATAGCAGCGATAAGAAGTGAAGGCGAAGCGGGAATCATGTCGGGCCGCGCGCGAGATGCGCTCGGAACAGCCGGTGAGAATGCCGGCGCTACAGAAGGGCGGGAGTAACTCAGTGGTAGAGTCACAGCCTTCCAAGCTGTTGGTCGCGGGTTCGATTCCCGTCTCCCGCTCCATTTTGGATGTGCGCTGACGCGCACGGCGTTGGTCCCTCGGGAGTCGCCAAAGCAGGCGCGCTCGGGATGGCAGTAGAAGCCGATGTAGCTCAGTTGGTAGAGCACTCCCTTGGTAAGGGAGAGGTCACCAGTTCAATCCTGGTCATCGGCTCCAGAGATTGGATGCGCGCTTGGCGCGCGGCATTGGTCCCTCGGGAGTCGCCAGAATCAGGCGCCCTCGGGGCAGAAAAGAAATATGACGACTGGTTTCGAACAAGCGGGAATCAAGATCGAGAAAGAGGCGGAATTCGCGGCCTTGAAGCAGTCCCTTGAACGGCTGCTTTCCCCGGTATTGATCGATAAGTTCTACAAGAAGCTCGATAAGAGCAATGTTCGTGTGCGCGAGTTCGAGGCTGTATTGTCAAAGCGCCTGATGGAGCAGGTGGATCAGGAGCTGGCGAAGTCCGGAAAATCTGCACAGGCTTTGTATGACGCGCTCACGATGACCGATAAGGCCCAAATGCGCGAGTTTTATCTCACGAAGATCGAGGAAGTGAATCCGGAGGTTCGGGCGCGCTTCCAGAAAATTTACCGCTATTACTAAACGCGCCCTGCTAATCGCGCGTAGCGCGAGGGGGAGAAAGGCACGCAATCATGGCGAAAGAGAAATTTGATCGTAGTAAGCCGCACGTGAATGTGGGGACGATCGGACATATCGATCATGGGAAGACGACGCTGACG
>JAJPJE010000084.1 GCA_021324365.1 Terriglobia bacterium
TCCCGCGTACGCGGCCTTCGTGCGATTCTCGAGAAGCTGCTTTGCCATTGGCTTCAGCGACGTCGAGGCGACGAAGGCCCGGCTCATGCGATGGCTGCGCAGTAGATTGCGCTCACGCCTCTTGCGTTCCGCCGCGGTTAACGTGTGCCTCTTGGTATGGCTCTTGTGGTGAGTCTTCGAACTGCTTTTCTGCGACGCAAGATCGGAATCGTTCGTCTGCGATAAAAGCGGAACAGCGAAACAGCCCAGAATTACGAGCACAACGAGGAATACAGAATACCTGGAACTCACACTGTTAGTTTATCTCGGAAAGGCTGAGCCGAGCAGTGCTGGATTGTTGTCGGCCAAGATTCGCACCAATTCCTGGTTGAACAGGTCTGCCGCGCCGGCGGGCGTTTGGCCATAACGCTTATCATAGGTTTCGCGGCTCTTCTCGATATCATCGCGTAATCTCTCGTAGAGGTCGTGGTTTGCTTTGCCTTCGTTGACCTTGGCCTGGTTGTAAAGTTTGATCTCTTCGACCAGCAGTTTCGCAAAACGCCGCGCCTTCTTGTGAAGTTCGTCTTCTCCATTGGCATGGCTCGAGACTGACGACGCTGCCGCGGCATGAATAGAAACGGACGCTTGAGAAGCCCCGGCAGCCGCGGCCATAACGGCAGGAGCGGCGCTGGCAATACCGGTTCCAGCTTCGGCAGTCGTGGGAACAGCCGAGCGCCGATTGGCACAGATTTCGAGCCACAGGCCCGTTGTCCGAACCAGAACGTCCAAGGCGACGGAATCGAGTTTTCCTGCAGGATCGCCGCCGTCCGCGTAGAGCAACGCAACGCAGCGGTCGCGGACCACCAACGGAAGAACTACCACCTCGTCACGCGCAGGCCAGCCAAACTTCACGCCAGCGTTGCCATAAAACTGCTCCATGCGTCCGGAGACAGAGGCCCGATTAGTGATTGCTTGTGCCGCCAGACCGGAGTTGAGTTCCAGGGGCGTGTTGCGAATGACTTCGTTGTCCTGAAATCCGCGCGCCTGCCAGCCTGCCGCGGTGTTGCCCCGCACTACGAAGATAGCGGAGCGTGCACTGAAGGAGGCGCATCCCTCGAGCAAAGCATCAAGAATGTCTACCTGCGCGGTGGAGCCTTGAACACGATTGATAGCGTCCCGCAGCAATTCCGCGGTCGGGCGGCCGTTCGTATCCGCCGGAACAGAAATCTCGTCGGCAATGCGACGCGTGATTTCTTCACTGACGTGGGTAAGAGATCTGTTTAGAACGTCGGCGACCACCTGCTGAACCGCCTCAGTCATTTGCTTCGTGTTCGCCATGGAACTCCATACACCTGGTGAATTCGCAATGCTCGGAAGGGGTGATTATATTGCAATCTTTCGCTTGCACGATGGTTACCGAGGTTTCAAGCCTACAGGAACGGTGGAAAACCGTAGAAACCACTGGAAATCATTGACGAAAATGGGGTTCAAAAAAGGGTCTTTGTTTCGTGAAATGAGCGTTTACAATGGGAATGTTCAGGACAAACTTCTGAATCTGGAGCGTCATGGGAGCCATCCAAAAGGTGAACGAACCTGCGCCGGTCACAGAAGAACTGGTACTGGTAAACGCCGCGAAAGCGGGTGACGTAGGGGCGTTCGAGGAACTCGTCAGGCTGTACGACCGGAATGTTTTCCGGATTGCGCAGCACATCACGCAGAACCGCGAGGATGCGGAAGATGTGGTGCAGGAAGCGTTCCTGAAAGCCTACGAGAACCTGTCGCAATTCCAGGGGCAATCCAAGTTCTACACCTGGTTGGTACGGATTGCGGTGAACGAAGCCCTGATGAAGCTTCGCCGCCGCCGGCCCGAGCGCATGGTTTCGCTGGACGAGGAAGTCAGGACGGAAGAGGATTCCATGCCGCGGGAAATTGCGGATTGGAGCCCGAATCCGGAGCAGCAGTACAACCAGGCGGAGCTGAAAGACATTCTTGGCAAAACGGTACAGGGTTTGCCCCCGAGTTTCCGCACGGTGTTTGTTTTGCGCGATGTAGAAGGTCTGTCAACCGAAGAGACTGCGGAGGCGCTCAATTTGAGTATCCCGGCCGTGAAGTCGCGTCTGTTAAGAGCTCGGCTGCAGTTACGAGAACGGTTGAACAAGTACTTCAAGGCCCGCAAGGGTGGGGACAACCATAAGTGACCTGCAAAGACTTTCTAAAAGAGTTGACCGATTACCTGGATGACTCACTCGACCAACCCACCCGGGTCGAACTGGAAGAGCATCTTCAGTGGTGCCACAACTGTTACGTCATCTGCAACACCACGAAAAAGACCATTGAAATTTATCGTGACTCCACCCTCTACGAACTCCCCGACGATTTACGAAGCCGCCTACGGTCAGCAATCATGACGAAGTGTCGCGCTAAGAAGCCCAGCACCTCCGGTGCGTGAGGCTTTGGAAATCCCGCAACTGCAGAAATTTTCCTATGCAACACCCAGAAAACATGGGAGTTGTCTTCCTTCGTAACGACGCGAAACCTAATCCCGAGTTCCCGAATCTAAGTATTCAGAACGGATTTGAGGGCGGCTCTCTCCCAGGGCCGTCGGGTTCTGATGGAGGGTTTCCCATGTTCCGCAGGCTGATGGAAGGCATCTTCGGCTGCAGTCACACAAATTACAGTTTCCCTAGAAGCCATCGTCCAGGACAACGCCGCACGGGAGCGGCTGCGATGACAGGCATGTACGTAGTATGCCTGGATTGCGGGAAGGAATTTCCATACGACTGGAGCCAGATGCGGGTCATCCATCCAGATCAGAAACCCGAAACGGCCCTCGCGGAACCGGCCCGCTCCTTCGCTACGAAATAGTGGGTAAACGGCGCGAGCCCACGCACCCGCGTGGCAGCTAATTCAAGGGAATAAGGCAGCCATTGCCGAGTTCTTATCTTATAGCGAGCTTGCCTGAAGAGGTGGTCCGACTCTAAAGTTGGCAATTCCTGTCAATCTCTTTTTGAACCAGGAGAAGTCAGAATGCACCTCGACGACGACCGACTTCCCTGATCTGGTGCGTAGCGAAGCGGAACTTGCTTCCATGTACGCCTCTCCTGCGCAAGCCTCGATTCGGAAAGTCACAAGCTTCCTGACTCCTGCATACCGTGAAATGATTGAGGCGTCGCGCTTCCTGGTTATTTCTACGATCGGACCCAACGGAATCGATACCTCACCGCGCGGGGATTCACCAGGGTTCGTGCGCGTCAAAGACAAAGGACGCTGCTGCTGCCGGAGCGGAGAGGCAACAACCGAATCGATACGCTGAAGAATATCGTGGCCGACCCTCGCGCTTCACTGCTCTTCCTGATTCCCGGCATTTCCGAGATGCTTCGCGTTCAAGGGAAAGCTGTTCTAAGCACGAATCAGGCCCTCTGCGAGTCGTTCTCAGTCAGCGATGCGGCACCCAAAGTCGTGATTGTTGTTCGGATTGATCATGTGATGTTTCAATGTGCTCGAGCTGCGCTGCGCAGCCATCTTTGGGATCCGGCCGCTTTGAGATCGCCAGGGCATTTGCCAACCGCTGGACAAATGCTCGCCGATGCCACCGCAGGTGAAGAGGGAGGGCCGGAGTACGACAAAGCCCTATCGGAGCGGATCCGTAGCACCCTGTATTGAGTCGCGCAAAAAGCTTCGCCCGCTCGAGCGAGCGGGCGAGTCAGCTGAAAGATAAGCCCACAACCGGCTAATCGTCGCGCTTTTTGAGGGTCGGACGATCATCGCCGCTCGTCGAACCGGAATTGCCGCTGCCATTGTCCGTCGTAGAAGATGTACGCCGTAAGCTCGGGCGGTTCGTGTCCTTCTGATCCATGATCTTGTGGCGATTCTCCAGAACAGCCAGGCGCGCTTTCACCTGATCGAATTCCGACGTATCCAGCACATACTCCTGTCGTGCCGGAAGTACCTTGGCGATCTCTTCCTGAGACTTCTCGATCCGATCCGGCGTGGGCGGATGCGTCGAGAAGGCCTTTGCCAGCGTGCCCGGCTTCTTCTTCTCTTTGGCCTCAATCTTCTCAAAGAACGCAATGAAGGATTGCGGATCATATCCGGTCTTGTACATGTATTCGAGACCGAGATAATCGGCCTGAGCCTCGAATTCACGCGAGAAGCTGAGGAATGTCAGCGGCAGAGCCAGGCTCATCGCGTTATACGCAGCATAGCCGATTCCGCCACCAACAAAGATAAGCGGGATAGTTGCAAAGTTTGCGTATTGTGCTCGCGTCATCTGACGAGTCGCATGTCGGGCGGCGACGTGCGCAATCTCATGCGCCATCACGCCGGCCAACTCGGATTCGTTGTCGGCAGCGAGAATCAGGCCCGAATTCACGTAGAAAAATCCGCCGGGTAGTGCGAACGCGTTAATCTCATCGGAGTCGACAACTTTAATCGTGAAAGGAACCTTCGCGTCGGAATTGCGCACCAGGTTCTGGCCGATACGGTTGACGTACTCCGTTACCACGGGATCTTGCACCAGTTTTACGCTGGCTTCAACCTGCTGGGCATACATCTTGCCCATTTGGATTTCTTTCTCCAGCGAATACCAGTTGCCTAGGCCCTTGCCACCACCAATCTTTCGGTTGCCAATGTCATCAATATCGTTGATGCCGCCGTCCCGCTTCTCTTTGGTTTTCTTGTCCTGCTTGTTGTTGTTGTCCGCTGTCTGATCCGGAGCAGGGGGTAGCGAGTCAGTTGGAGCGGAAACCTGACCAGAGGAGGTATCTGCTGGTTGTGGCGCTGCAGGCTGAGTGGTCGACGGGGAAGGCGATTGGGCAGGCGGGGTCGTCGCGGTTTGCGTCTGAGCCGGCTGCGTACTTGCTGGGGTCTGGCTAGTCTGTGCCACTGCCACAGGCAGAAGGCTCAGAAGCAATACTGGTGAAGTGAGAAGATACGCACGTGACTTCATATCCGGCTCCCTATGCGGGTTCGATCGCAAGCTGCGGGGTTTCTCTATTATACGGCGTTCCCGTCGTAATTTGGATGCACCCGGAGACGTTCAGACAGGTCCCACAACAGGGCCACGTCTGGAGACATTTCCCCTCCAGTAGCAACTCCCGATTTGCGCGAAAGTTGCGCCTGCTCGGCAGTTTATTCCTGTGAGGGAGGCATTTCGATAATTTCTACCGTGCTTGCTTCCCATTCTCCGGACTCGTCCTGGGAAGCCGTAACCCGAATGCCAGCCCCTTTTCTGAGGCCGTCGGACGCATTTTCAGGATGCCGTTTCTGCCGTACCTCTTCTCCATAACTAAGCGCAGCGTGAGAGATTTCAACTCGACGAACCGACCCGTTTCGGCTTTCGAGGTAAACCCAGCGCTTGGCTCCGTCAGGTACCGGGTCTTCGGCAAGGTACCCTCGAAAAGTTCCGGAGACCGCAAAGGCCAGGACGGAAACGAACAGGACAACCAGTGGCAGAGATCTCACGGAAAGATAAGATGCAGGAGTGCTGCTGTTGCGGTGCAGATTTAAGAAATAGAAAAGCCCGGAGCAAGCCCGGGCTTTCTCAAACCAATCGAAGTTTCAGTCGTAATATTCGAGCCCGAGATGCGTGATCAGGTCCTCGCCCTTCAGGTGCCGCAGCGTATTCTTCAGCTTCATCAACTGGATGAATAGGTCATGCTCCGGGTAAAGTCCGGGCACCGTCATTGGAGATTTGAAGTAGAAGCTCAACCACTCCTGAATGCCGAGTCCCTTCAGCGAAGAGGTACGCTGCGCTAGATCCAGGAGCAGCACGAGATCGAGCACGATGGGGGCAGCGAGAATCGAGTCGCGGCAAAGGAAGTCAACTTTGATCTGCATCGGATAGCCGAGCCATCCGAAGATGTCGATGTTGTCCCACCCTTCTTTATTGTCGCCGCGCGGCGGATAGTAATTGATCTTCACCTTGTGGCAGATATTCCCGTAAAGCTCTGGGTACAGTTCCGGCTGCAGGATGTACTCCAATACCGAGAGCTTCGACTCCTCTTTCGTCTTGAACGATGCTGGATCGTCGAGAACTTCCCCGTCGCGATTGCCGAGAATGTTGGTAGAGAACCATCCGCTCATGCCCAGAAGACGCGCTTTAAAGCCGGGCGCCAGAATGGTCTTCATCAGCGTCTGACCAGTTTTGTAATCCTTGCCGCAGATGGGCGCTTCCATCTCACGGGAAAGCTCGAGCATTGCAGGAATGTCGACCGTCAGGTTCGGTGCGCCATTGGCGAACGGCACACCTTCCTTCAGAGCAGCATAGGCATAGATCATCGAGGGCGCGATCTTCGGATCTGACTTGGTGAGAGCCTTCTCAAATTTCTCGATCGAACCATGGATGTCGTTCGGCTTCAGAAATGCTTCTGTCGAAGCACACCAGACCATGATCAGCCGGTCGGCCTTGCTGCTCTTTCGAAACGAACGAATGTCCTCGCGGACCTGCTCGGCTAGATCCATCTTCGACTTGCCCTTCTTCTTATTCGGGCCGTCGATGTTGCGAATGTATTCATGATCAAAAACGGCCTTCATCGGCTTCACTGATTTCAGGAAAGGCTTTACCTTGCTGAGCAGCTCCTGTTCAAGCACGCCGGCCTTTGAGGCAGCGGAATACATGTCGTCTTCGAATATGTCCCACCCGGTGAAAACCAGGTCGTTCAACTTGGTGAGAGGAACAAAGTCTTTAATCTGCGGTGATCGCGCGTCGGTGCGCTTACCAAGCCGGATGGTACCCATTTGTGTGAGCGATCCGATCGGTTGCGCCAGACCCTTGCGTACCGCTTCGACGCCGGCGACAAAGGTCGTCGCCACCGCACCCATACCGGGGATCATGACTCCCAATTTGCCTTTTGCCGGTGCGATCTCACTTCCTTCACTCGAACTCTTGCTGGAAACAGAACTTTGCCGCGATGCCATAAGCACTTCCCTATCAAAACAGAATGATGATGCAAAACGATCTATGTTCTCGTATCGAGAGCAGAAAAGCAATGACAGCACACGGAGTTGAGAAGATTGTGAGTCGACCAGTCTCTCAGTTCATCAGTCTGTCAGTCATTCAGCAGGTATTCCGTGAAGTCGTGGGAGACTCCGATGCAGAAAATCGCCCTCATTACCGGCTCTTCCAGTGGAATTGGACTGCTCTCCGCCGTCGAACTTGCGCGCCGCAATTATCACGTCATCGCAACGATGCGCGATCCATCGCGTCGTGAGCGGTTGGACAAAGCAGCGGCCGAGGCAAAGATCAGCGATCGGATCGAAGTAGCTCAACTGGACGTTACCCAGCCGCTATCTATCAGCCACGCGGTGCAACAGACCATCCGTAATCACCAGCGCATCGATGTGCTGGTCAATAACGCTGGATTCGCGATGGCCGGATTCGCCGAAGATTTGTATCTCGATGAAATCCGCAAGCAATTTGAGACGAATTTCTTCGGGCACGTGGCGGTCACGAAGGAAGTGATTCCGTTCATGAGAGCCCAGAAATCTGGACGCATCATCATGGTGACCTCAATCGCCGGCAGGGTAGGCCAACCCGTGGTCGGAAGCTATTCAGCATCGAAATTTGCGCTTGAAGGCTGGAGTGAAGCGCTGCGCATCGAACTGCGTTCTCTGGGTATTCGTGTTGTGCTGGTAGAACCCGGAGCTTTCGAAACCGACATCTGGGTGCGGAACGTGGAGATTGGGAAATTGGCGATGGACGCCAGTGCACCGAATCATGCCCGCGCGCAGCGATTCTCCGAATTTGTAAAGAAAAACGGCGATAAAGGCCGACCGAGTGCGGAGGCGGTAGCGCACCTGATCGGCAAAGTGGCCGACCATCCCAACCCAAAGCTCAGATATGTGATCGGTACCGATGCCAAAATGGCACTCTGGATGCGAGCGCTATTGCCCTGGAAGAGCTACGAGAAAATGGTGGAGAAGTTCACTCAGATCGGATAGCCCGCTTACTGCGGCACATCCATCGGCACCAGGACATCGCAAAGGTCGCGAATAGCTTGTCGATGATCGTGACTCATGTTCACGAATTCGATTCCGTAGTCATCGATCTTGCGATGGCGTACCGTGCCGTAGATCTTCAACGCGTTGCGCGATGTCGGCAGGCTGAACTCAACCGTAACGATTTCGCCCGGGATCAAGTCTCCCGACTCGACTTGCACGCCAACGCCGCCTTCGCTGAGATCGGTCGACTTTCCATGCAGGGTGGCATTCACGCCAGAACGCAAAACTCTTACGGTGAGCGGCACGACAACGGCATAGCGTTGCAGGGTCCGTGTGATCGGCCATTTCAACGTCGCACCCGGACCGATCAACTGCTCCATCGTCTGCACCAGGCGATTGTGATTCTCGCCCTTGTGCACAAATGCATCTGATTGCGCCAGCGCCCGCTCTGGCAGCTTGCCCGGAAATGCCGACAGGATGACCAGTTTCGCCTGTGGCTGGCGGTGCTTCACCTGATCGATGAAGTCCGCAGTATCGATATCCGGTAAAGGATGATCCATGACGACTGCATGAAAATGAAATCCAGCGAGCTGCTCGAAGGCGTCACGGCCGCTGGCTGCGGTATGAACGCCGTAGCCGAAAGCTTCGAGCATGGAACGGCGACGATCCAGTTCGTGCTCCTGATCGTCGATATAGAGAATGGTTTTGCGGATATTCTGGCCGACTTGCACACAGCGAACACCAACCTGGCCTTCGCGAGCGGAACCGGTTTCTCCGACCCATACAACTTCAAATCGTCCCTGATTGTCCCCGTTTTGGACACCGAGGATCGCACCCGGAGCAACGGTGTGCGTGAGACCCTTCAGACGTGCTCCCAGCGGAGAGATATCGAGCGTCTGGACCTGCTCCATAAACACGTGCCCATTGCCGTCCATACCCCACACCAAGGTGGTCAGACGCAGGGGGGTCCGTTCCTCATTCCGATGGGGCATTTTAGGAATCGTAAGGCCAGGCCCGTAACTGCTTCAAATTACGGACGTAACGATGCCGAGAGGGCTGTTGGTCAAAGATGAACAGGAGGGAGCGGCCTTCCGGTCGTCGAACCCCGCCCTTTACCCACTTTTATCGGGAAAGGGCGGGACTACCTAGCTTCAATCTAATCCGGTTTACGGCCAGCTGGTGCGGTGTTTCACTACATCCCCGGCAGCATTGGCGGCAGGGGCATTGGGTGTTGGCGTTTTAGCCAACACAGCCTCAAGCTCCGGGCTGACATACCCGGGCGCCTTGGGGGTAGCCGCCCCCTCTACGACAAAGGGTTGTTTGGGACGGAATTCTTCCGCATCCACCTGTTCCTTGGAATCGGCCACGATGGGCAGGACGATGCGCAATGCCTCGATTTCTTTCTCCAGGCGCTTGATTTCAAGCTCTTTCGTGCGTAATAGGTCGCGAAGTGCTTCGTACACGGTTTTCATGCGAATGCTCGCCTCGATTCAGGGACTATAGCACAATCAGCAGTTCAGTCCATCCGCGTTTGCACTTAGCGGTGTGGTGTTTTTGTGGCTGTTGGTCACCCCCGTAACAAAGCATGCACAGCCTCCGCTTCTTCTTGAAAACCGACCTGCTACTCGCAAATAATGGAGCAACAAACCTGTCCTGAGACTTACTCGTCGAAGAGAAGGCAGCAGGAATAACTTGGCCGGGAACGAAGGACCCCAATATCGAGCTAACCACCGCGTCCGCATGAGGCCGCCGGCAGCGTTATTGCCCGATTGGGATTTCTTTCAGGCCTTGCTTGCTTTTGCCTTTACCGTTCAGCAGGAAAATCAAAAGCTTCGTGGTGAGATTTCCCGCCTTGCTCGAGAAAGGGCGGATGCCGATGAGGGTGAAGGAATCCATGTCGCCCTGACCAGGATCGTTGCCAGCGCTCAGAATCTGACCGCCGCATCGGGAGCGGCATTGGCACTGGGCACCGAAGAAGCAATGGTTTGCGTTGCGCGCAGCGGTCGTATTGCTCCGGAAATGGGTTCCTCCGTGCCACTCGAACAGGGACTCGCAGCGGAATGCGCGCGGACACGCAAAAGCGTGCTTTGCGTAAACGCAACCGGCGACCCGCGTGTGAACCCAATCTCCTCGCGTGCGCTCGGCGTCAGTTCAATGCTGTACGTACCTCTGCAGGCGCAGGACGAACTCATCGGCATCCTCGGACTGTTTTCCGAACGTCCCTCGCACTTCGCCTCCAGCGATTTGCAGTTGCTACGGTACATTGCCGCACTGGTTCTAGAGCAACTGCACAAACAATCACCATTGCTGCAGGCCATCACGCCGCGCGTGCTGGTGGAAACGATCAAATCATCTGCGCCGGCAATAGTTGAGAAGGAACCGGAACCAGCGCCACGTCCCGTTGATGAAGGCAGCGCTTCCGAAATAAGAGCGTCCATCAAGGGCTCAGATGCTGCGCCGCTGAAACCCAAAGCAACAGCTACGGTTTCAGTTCGAGCTCCGTCACCCACACCACCCGGCAAGGCGATTGCCCCGGACATAAAACTTGAACCCGCGCCTGTTCCGACTGAAGAAGTCTTTCATGACACGCTGATCCAAAACGATGGCAGCAACGTCGCGCTGATCACCACGGTTCTCCTCGTGTTGCTGCTGGGTTCTCTTGGCGGCGGCTACTACATGCGGCACCATGCACCGCCTATCAAAATGCAGGCTCCCGAAACGGAAACGCAAAAGCCTGCAACGCCTGAAACCAAGACAGTGCCTTCGACCGCCCCTGCGGGAAGCTTGGAACTAGGCCGGTCGTTGATGCCTGGCCTCCGCTACTGGATGTCGGACGGACGCGCCATGGTAACCATCGTTTTCGGTAAAGAGGTGACTTACGACTCGGTGCGGTTGCACGATCCGGAACGCATTTACTTCGATCTGCATGGTTTCGAGTTCGGCGGTCCTAAGGACAAGGCGTTCGACATCAATGACAACCTGTTGCGGCGGATCCGGGTGGGCCTGTTGCAACCCGGCACAACACGAATCGTTTTTGATCTCGCGCAACCGCTGTCCTATACGGCAACAGAGTCTAGGAGTCCCGATGGACTCGTGATCGACTTCGAGAGCAAGCGATCCGTGTCCAGTCCTACTTCTACCCTGGCGTCGCCCGAACCAGAGTCCACGGTTGCTCCTCACGCATTAACGGTGGTCATTGATCCCGGTCACGGCGGGCGCGACACCGGCACTATCGGTCACAATGGATTGGAAGAAAAACGGTTAACTCTGGATGTGGCGAAACGACTTGGTAAATTGCTCGAGGAGAACCTCGGGGCGCACGTACTGTATACGCGGAAAGACGACCACTACGTTTCCCTCGAGAACCGAAGTGCCGTGGCAAAGAAGGCGAATTCGGACTTTTTCATCTCTATTCACGCCAATTCCAGCCAATTCCCGATGGTCAATGGAGTAGAAACGTATTACTTCAAATCTTCCTCGGAAGTGATTGAAAACGTGACGCACGACGGCCACCGAGGTACAGATTCTTCCGATCGCGCACGGCGCTTTGCTGCGGCTGTTCAGCAGGCATTGATTCAGAACCTGAGTACGAAGCAGGTTTCGATTCGCGATCGCGGTGTTCGAACGGCACCTTTTGTCGTGCTGCGAGATATGCAGATGCCGGCAGTGCTGGCCGAGATCTCGTTCATCAGCAGCGAAGCCGGTGAACAGCAACTTCGGACGAGCGCGTATCGTGATCGGATCGCCAATGCGCTCTACCAGGGAATCGCCCACAATGTCTTGCCGAAGAGTCCAGAAGGTGGATCGGTTGCTGCTCTGACGCATGGCAGCGCCTCGGCGCCTTAGTACCTTGTACAGTCGGGAAAGCATCCCAAGCTTGCGAATAGAGGGGAACCGCGATGCGTTTTTCTTCCCTGCTCCTTCTTTGTTTTCTGTTGCTGGCTACCTCTCTGAGCGAGGGGCAAGCTTCTCGGCGTCGTGCGATGCCGCGCCAAGAACAAGGCGCGGCTGTTGAGGATCGGCAAGCGATCCAGGAGTTGGACGACAAAGAGATCAAAGCGAATCTAGGACTCGACGTGCGCGCGCTTGCGCTGCTCTGGGACACGGACATCGTCTCCATGCCGCCCGACCATTCGGCGATTAGCGGATTGGAAGCCAACCAGGCATTTCTCGAAAAGGAGGCCCAGGCCCTGGCTGATTTTCAGATTCTTGGGTACGAGCAGAATTGGCAGGAGGTTCGCGTACTCGGAGATTATGCCTACGAGTACGGCACGGTACAAACTCGCGTGTCGCCCATGAACCCAGGCCCGGAAGTCGACAGGATGTACAACATCATGCGCATTCTAAAGAAGCAGCCGGACGGTACCTGGAAAATCTATCGTGCTATCTGGAACAGTGCCTTGCCTCTAAAGGCGCAGGAACCCGAGCCGAACAAAACTTCCCCATCCAAGTAATTTCAATAAGATAGCTATCTTCGGGCGGCGCGACACCCAGCCTTCCCCCGGTTTGCCTGCGCTCCAGTTCCGAATTGTGACGAAAACCGTATCACATGGTGTGCAGGTTTTTGCAACCAACATCGCGCCTGGCTGCATAAAACTGCAACTTCGTAACAATTCCCTGTAATTTCACGATGGATAGTGACCTGCACCAAGGAGGTTGCAGGACGACTGTGCAGTCTGGGCAGACGGCTGTTTCCCTAGGAGAAAAAAATGACAAGGGCTCCAAACTCGCTGCGCTTGCTGATGGCCCTGGCGGTCGTATTCGCAATGGTACCCATGAGCAAAGCCGATACGATAAGTCTTGGCTTGCAGCAAGGCAGTTCAATCACCACGGTGGACACGACGACAACCGGTTCGCTCGTCTACAGTGGGACCTTTGGAACCTTCACGCTGAATATGATCACGGCTGAAGGATCTCCGTTTATCAACGAACCAAACTTCCAGACCACCTCCGTAAACACCAGCAGTTCGGCGGGCGGAACCTTGGATGTTTGGATGACCCAATCGGACTTGACGGCCCCGATTCCTGAGAACGAGTTGCTGAGTGGATTCACCACCAACGCGTTTCAGGGCGCCGTCACTTCGGTCACCGAGAATACGTACCTGGACGCTTCGAATGCCATCTTCGGCACCGGAACGCTGCTCGGTACTGCGACGTTTAACGCCCAGGGCAGCACCTACGTCCAGAGTTCGCCCTTGAGCGTCGGTAGCGGACCGTACTCGGAGACCGTCGAATATGTCATCGATATGGCCGGCTCCGGCACGGCGAACAGCACCATCAACGTGAGCACCGTTCCGGAACCCTCATCCTTGCTACTTTTGGGAACTGGCATTACGGGAGTGGCAGGAATGCTGCGTCGCAAGCTGAAAGCTACTGCATAAACCTGCTGCTGGCGATTCAGTGAGATGCAATAGTCTCGAATTAAACCGTGGCTCGGCCAAAGACCGAGCCACTTTTTTTTCGCTAAGCATCTGCCCCCATGCGGTGCTTCCATCGCGACCAGACAAACCATGCCGCAGCGGCAAGCAGAGCAATTGCGATTACCGCGTCAAAGCGATGAAACCACATCTTTAAACGCGGATCGGTATCCCATTTCTCTCCCAATCTCATGCCGACGTAGGCCAGCGCGAGGCACCATGGCCATGATCCGACAAATGTGTAAATGTGAAAGCGCAGTTGCGGCATTCGCGCGATCCCTGCCGGAAGCGCGATAAATGTCCGCACCACAGGCAGCAGGCGGCTGATGAAGACAGTTCGATCGCCATATCGCGCGAAAAAGTGGTCGGCCCAATCAAGTTCTTTCCTGCTCAACAGGATGTACGAGCCGTAGCGCTCAACCAAAGGCCGCCCGCCGTAATAACCGATGTAGTACGCCACGAGTGACCCGAGATTGCATCCAACCGCGCCAACGGTGGCAACCCAGATTAGATTGAAGCGACCGGTGTGAACGAGGTATCCCGAAAACGGCATGATCACTTCCGACGGCAGCGGGATGCAGGCCGACTCGATCGCCATCAGCAGCAGAATGCCGCCATAGCCACCTTTCGAAATCACGGCAACGATGTATATGCTGAGTACAGAGATCACTCGCGAGATCATTCGGCGTTAGCGTAGTTCCCTTTCGATGATCTCAAAAGCTGTCCGAATCCTGGGTGAAGACGTAACCGGGCAACGTAACTCCGTCCTTGGTCTTCTCGACTTTAATGCGGATGCTGGCCGTGCTGGCTGCCGTGCTGTCGGCCTTCCGTAGAGTGACGAACTGCGTAAACACCTCGTTATAAACCTTGGTGACCAGATAGTTCTGGGCGTCGGCCTCGCTTCGCCAGACCTGACCCAGTTGAATCGCTTTTACGGCCATGCAGCAAGGGTAACGGTCACGGTGATACGCGTCAATGCGCGCGGATGTTGTGTTTCAACTTGGTAACTCGGGCAGTAGATTCGTCTGGTGATTTCAAAACATCTGAGTTTGAGTAGAATCATGCGGGGAACGAGGCCATGCCGGATAAAACCGAATCCAAATGCCAGATCGTAAGTTTCAGCTTCTTGAAGGTTAACCCCAACTGGAGACAACTGCCGGTCGAAGAGCGATCCGAACAGAAACGCGAATTTCAAGAGGCCCTGGAGCGCTGGGCGAATAACGAAATGCGTATCCTGAGCTACTCCACTATGGGCACTCGCGCCGACAGCGATATGCTCCTTTGGCGGATCTGCTATTCGCTCGACTGTCTCAGTTCTGCGCATTCCGACATGATGCGAACTGCGATGGGTGGCTATCTAACGGTGTCGCACTCCTATCTGGCGATGACGCGCCGCTCTCAGTACCTGATCGGTAAAGAAGCTGATAACCCACAATCGATGCACAGCTACATACGTCCAGGCAATCATCGCTATATGATCGTCTATCCGTACTCAAAGGCACGCTCCTGGTATCAACTGCCGTTTGAAGACCGGCAAAGGATGGTGCATGAGCAAATGAAGCTGGTCGATCAGTTTCCGAACATGCATATGCATACCATGTATTCCTTCGGATTGGATGATAATGAATTTCTGATCTCCGCCGAGGCGGATCGCCTGCAGGACTGCATTGAAATGACAATGCGATTGCGGGAAGTAGACAACTACAACTACGTGGCGAATGACACGCCGAGATTCACCTGCATCCGCACCACGATACCTGACATGCTGGAGCGGCTAGGCTGATGGCGCGTGGCGTGATTCCCCGACAACCCGCGAAGACTGGACGACACGAAGCGGCCCTCAAAGCGCAGCTTCCTGCGTTGAAAGTATCCAAGAACGGCGGCAGATCGAAAGCATCGATGGTGCCTTCAAAATCGAGGCCGGCAAAGTCCAAAATTAACCCTGGGAAATTGCCTGCTGGATACAATCCGCTCGCGCCAGAGCGCGTGAATGAAATCCTGAAACGCCTCGACGCGACATATCCGCGTGCGACCTGCGCTCTTCACCATAACAGCGCATGGGAACTGGTGGTGGCGACCATCCTGTCGGCCCAATGCACCGATGCCCGGGTGAACATGACTACACCTGAACTATTCCGGAAATATCCGACCGTTCAGGACTTTGCCGCACTGAAACCCGAAGCACTCGAATCGGACATCAAGTCCACAGGCTTCTTCCGCAATAAGTCCAAGTCAATTGTCGGCGCGGCCAAGAAGATCGTCAGCGACTTCGGTGGAGAAGTTCCGAGCGACATGGACCAACTGCTATCCCTGCCCGGTGTGGCGCGCAAAACAGCTAATGTGGTCCTCGGCACATGGTTCCATAAAGCCGAAGGCGTGGTCGTCGACACCCACGTACACAGGATCTCGCGTCGCCTGGAACTGACAAGGAATGAAGAGCCAAAGTCCATCGAGCAGGACTTGATGAAAGTGATCCCGCGCGACAAGTGGATCCTTTTCTCGCACCAGATCATCTTGCATGGCCGCGCACTCTGTGTCGCACGCAATCCGAAATGCGCCGACTGCCCGCTCGAAAATCTCTGTCACGCCGCTGATAAGACCTGGAGCACCGTGGAGATTCACAAGAATGCGAAGTAGCTGGTATCAACTCTTCACTTCGGCTCGTGCTCCTCTTTCGATGCGCGGATCGGGAATCAACCACATAATCGCCACGACGACGTAGCCGGCGCCTGCAATCCACGGGCGTACGAATGCCAGCAGAATCGCTACAGCGTAAATCCAGATTGAGATCTTCCCTTTTCTATCGCGTCCGATTGATCTTGCTAGACTTGAATCTCGTCCATGAAGTTTGATGAGAGTTCTTGCCAGTATGAAATAAGCAATAGCTGCAAACAACAGAACAGCACCATACACCACGACCGGCCATGACTCGAAATGGTTCTCATCCATCCAAGCGGTCGTGAACGGAACGAGTGACAGCCAGAAAAGTAGATGCAAGTTGGCCCACAGCGTCGCACCATTCACTTGCTGAGTCGCATGGAGTAGATGGTGATGATTGTTCCAATAGATTCCGATGTACATGAAACTGAGCAGGTAAGCCAGGAAAACCGGAAGCAATGGCCTCAAAGCCGCCAGCGTGGGCTGGCTAGGCGATTTCAATTCCAGCACCATGATGGTTATGATGACGGCAAGAACTCCGTCGCTAAAGGCTTCAAGTCGTCCTTTGTTCATCTAGTCCTCCGGACAATGCGGTTTCGCTTCGCAGCGACTGAGTCCATACCTTAGGAGTCATGCAAAAAACACCACGAAACATCACCACGAAGGCGCTGGGCTGCAGATAACCAACTTCCAAAGCAGTCTGCTTCACCGACTTTCCAGCTACTAGCATTTCAATTGCTTTCATGAGCCGAACCTGCCGCCGCCACGAGTCGAAATCCATTCCGAGATCGCTGCGGAAAAGCCGCTGAATCGTTCTGACGCTTACTCCTGCTTGAGCACAGAGGGTGGCAAGACTCCGACTTGCGCCTGGTTGTGCCAGCACCGCATGAGCTACTCTCGCCGCGCGTTCGTCGGTTGGCATTGTCACCATGCTTGGCAGCGGAGACGCCGTTTCCAGGCAATTAGTCAGGACGGTAGCGAGCGCGTTCTCGTACGCATTCCTGGTGCGTAGTTGAGCGCATGCTACAACTGCGAGAATCACCTCGCGCATAAGCCCGGTGATATGCACAACGCAGCAGCAATTGCCAAAGCGGCGAACCAGTCCGGGTACGACGTAGAGTGTACGCATGGAAACTTCTGAGGACATTAGCAGTCGATGTCGCTTTCGCGCAGTAATCCACAATGCGAACTGAGGCGGAATAAACCACGTGCTCTTTTCTGACGACACCTGCATTAATCCCCGACTGGCATAGATCAGTTGATCCGATCCGTGGGCGTGTTCTGCGACCTCGTATCCCTTCGGGTACTCGTATGCGAGTGTTGCTATCGATGTACCGCGTTTAGGGTCATATTCCCTGAGGATGGCACTGTGTCGCATAACCGATAGTTTATGTCGCAATAACATGCTTGCGCCATCACGCAGTCGAGGAGATCATGCTCACATGCGAAGCGAAAAACCACTCACAAATTTTGACGTCATCGCGTTCGTCCCTATCGTAGACACTGCTCGCGCGAAACACTTCTACAGGGACACGCTGGGGTTGGAATTGCTGAGCGAAGAGCCTCCATTTGCGCTGGTTTTCAATGCCAATGGAATTATGCTGCGCCTGGTGATTGCAAAAGAACTTCCAGCGAGATTCGGCACGGCTCTGGGCTGGCGCGTCACAGATATAACATCGCGTGTCTCCGAACTCGCGGCCGCAGGCGTTACATTCGAGCGCTATCCAGGCATGCCGCAGGATCAGTTAGGAATTTGGACCGCACCTGGCGGAGCGAAGGTGGCGTGGTTCAAAGATCCGGACGGAAATGTTCTCAGTATTTCCGAACACCCGGAGGTGACTTTATGAGGCTCCCATAGAGATCACCCAATGCCGACGGACAGCCATCGAAAGCGGAGGGCCGCGGTTACAATGTCATGGATGCGCTCATCCTTCGGCTATGTCTTCCCTGCTTTCCTGGCAATCGCATCTTTTGCGCAACAACCGGCGGCAGTTCCCAAAGCGATCACCGATCCGAAACTGCTGGTCAGCACTAACGTTGCCGACCTGACTACCTATGCGCTCGACAAGTTCATGATGACGCGTTCGATCGGTGAAAGCTCGTGGTCTCCAGATGGCAAAAGCGTCGTCGTCGAAACGAACATCAGCGGACGGGACAATCTTTGGATCGTGCCGGCAGACGGCGGATGGCCGCGGCAACTCACGATCAGCGATCAGCGGCAGACCAAACCTGCATGGTCTCCGGATGGACAGTGGATCGCGTTTCAGTCTGATAAAGACGGGAATGAGCAGTGGGACATTTTTGTGGCCTCGCCCAGGAACGGTGACGTCGTCAATCTGACGAACTCGCCCGAGGTTTCCGAAGAATCTCCCAGTTGGCAGCCCCGCGGACGTTTGCTGGCGATCACGGTTAAGGCAAGCGGGGCGGCGCAGGAGGTCGCCACTCTTGATGTCTTAACGCGGCGAGTCCGCAAGCTGACGAACACCACATCGAAGGACGTTGTCAACTCCAGGCCAGTCTGGTCGCCAGATGGAAAGCAGATCGCCTACACGCAGGCATCAGGCGCTGATTCCAACGTGTTCGTGGTGGATATCGAAACGGGCAAATCGACAAATCTGACGCCGCACACTGGAGAGCATCGCTACTCGGCAGCCGCGTGGTCGCCGGATGGAAAAAACCTTCTAGTCACCTCGAATGAAGGCGCGTCTGACCGTGTCGGACTTCTCCATGTAGCCAGCAAACAGATACGCTGGCTGTCGAACGGGAAAACTACGGCAAAGGCTGGATGCTTCTCTCCAGACGGCAAGCGCGCCGCGTGGACCTTAGGACGAGACAGCACTGAAACAATTGTGATTTACGATTTGCTGACGAAGCAGACGCAGGTACTGCCGGCGAGAGAAGGCGTTGATTCGCTCGCTGGCTCCGCAACGGCCTTTTCGAAATCAGGCAATGATTTGCTATACAGGTACAGCGGTCCGACAGCACCGGATGACCTCTGGGTTTACGATCTGTCAACTCGCCGCTCCCGCCAGATTACGAATTCTCTCGTAGCCGGGTTGCGTCCGGAGGATATGGTCTCACCTACCCTGGTTCAGCTTCCGAACACGGGTGCACACGCGCTCGTCTATGTGCCGCACAACATAATCAAGAACGCGCAATATCCGGCATTGATCTATCTTGCGGACACACAATTTCAGAATTCGTTTCGTGCTTTACTGCAGTACATGGTGAACCAGGGATACATTGTCGTTATTCCGGACCGGCCTGAGGATGCGGCAACTGCGGCCGACTTTATCAAGCAGAACGGGTATGTGAATCCGAAAAAGATCATTCTGATGGGGCGGGGCTATGGCGGATATCTCACGCTCGCATCCATAGTGAAATCACCAGACGAATGGGCTGCAGCGGTGGCGGTAGCTCCCGATATGAAATCGCGGGCTGGAAGTGACGATCCGATCTCCGTCACAAAAATAGTAAATACACCGTTGCTGGCGATTGCCGGCGCGAACGACCCGAATCTATCACCGGGCGACTTGCAACAGATCACCAATGCCGTCAAACGGAATGGCGGGAGCGCACAGTTGAAGATTTATGATGAAGAGGGCAGCCCCCTCGAACACATCGACAACAGGCTGGATGCCGCGAAGCGTATCTCCGACTTCATCAAGGTACAGGTGCCCTCCCCGGGGTGCGGATGTGAGCTGATACAGTGACAAGCGAATCTTAGTCTGCTGCTCCCGTCCGTTGTAGCCACTTTTGCAGGTGCTCCTTACATTGCATTGTCATGAACAGAAATTCCAAACCGACGCGCCCCTGCTCGTCTCTCCAACACACCTGACAATCGGCACGGATTTCGATTGAATCCCCGGGCAAGTGGAAACTGATGGTGACATTGTCGTTCAGCGGCTGTGGATGATCTGTTAAAACACAGATACCTCCCTCGGCCACATTGAGCGTTTGGCAGTGACACGGAGGTTGAGCCGGGCGCTCCAGAGAAGCACTAACGCAACACGCGCGCCGCGTATATTTCCTGCGCTCATTTTGCATGATTTGATGAGCTGCCTTCAGCAATTGCTGAACACTGTCGGGTGAAAGCGGCGCATCGAGCGTAAAGTTGGCGCCGGCAAGGAACGCTTTCTTCACGTGTTCTCCGGAGCCGGTGATGGCCAGGATAACGGAACGGCGGTTTGAAGGGCTGAGGCGCGCATTTTCGATCGCAACAAAAGCGTCGTCGCCCAAATGGCAGTCCACCACGATCCCTTCATAACGGCCATGATTCAGCATGCGTGGAAAAGCGATCGGATCCAGGCAGATTGCCGATGAAATCTGCAGGCCCTGCATGTAGGAACGCAACTCCTGGATCAGTGTCAAATCCGTACCGAGCAGCAGACAGTTGCTACTCTCGCGCAGCTCCGAAAAATTGTCGGTGTCCATCCTGTGAGGCTAGCGCAGAATGCCGCGCTTCTACTGTGTCGCCGACTTCTTTCCGCGATCAAAAGGTCTTGTACTTCGGAGGAAACTCTGCTCGGTCGCAACACGATACCTGGCGCCCGCGTTTTTTAAACGTTTCAGAAAATAACAAATCGGTTTACTAGTTTTTGAGCCCGTCCTTCTGCAATAGTTCTGTTTTGGCACCACTCATGCCATTAGGGAGATCCGGACCACGGGGTTTTCCCGCAGGGGCTAGCCCACAAATTGATCTGGCTGTATGGGTGCCTGAAGCCGCGCCCTTCAAACCCGATTCACGCCGGATGGAGCGCGGCACTTATGATTCAGTCGATTCAACCAGAGCTTCGAGGAGTCCGGGGATCGTGTACTCTTTCGCCTCGGCATCCACGCGAAGTCCTAATTCGCGAAGAGTATCGGACGTCACCGGTCCAATGGAAACAAGCTTCACGCCGTCAAGAAGATTGGAGTGGGCGCGCTCTTCCCCGACAAGATCGACGAAATTTTTGGCCGTCGACGAACTTGTAAAGGTAATTGCATACGGCTTTTCCGCCTCTGAAAGCACCTGCTCGAGTTTTCTGCGCGAGCTTTCCGGCAGGATGGTTTCGTAAACTTCCGCTACGTCGACACGCGCTCCGAGTTCGCGCAGTGCACTGGGAATGACATCGCGAGCGACCTTGGCCCTCGCCAGGAGAATGCGTTCGTTCTTTGTAACTTGCGTGGCAAGTGCCTCGACCAGCGATTCAGCAATGTATTCTTCTGCCATGACATCGACCGGCAGTCCATGAAGTTCGATTGCCTTGCGGGTTGCCGGGCCAATCGCAGCCAGTTTCAGATGCAGCAGATCGGCTTCCGATTTTCCGAGCTGTGCCATTCGCGCAAACAGCATCTTCACGCCATTTACGCTGGTGAGGATCAACCAATCGTAGTTCAGAATTCCTGCCATCGCCTTGTCGAGTGCGGCAAAGGATTGCGGCGGGCGGATTTCAATGAATGGAATCTCCAGCACTTCGGCGCCCAGCGCTCGAAGTGTGTCAGAGAGAATGCTCGCCTGGTCCTTTGCACGGCTCACGATGATGCGTTTATTCGCGAGCGGCAGTCGTTCTGGTTTTTTGCTGATTGCCAATGTGTGCGCCCTTAGTGATCTATTCGCAACGGAGCAAACCAACAATTGTAGATGAGGATCAGAATTGCGGGAATACTGAGCCGCACAGGTTTCGATAATGAAAGTTCAAGCGACGCAGTCGCGCATCAAATAGGTGCGGCTACCTATATGATGTCTGGTTGCGGATGAGGTAACTGGATGGCGACGAAAGAACTCGAGCTTGCTGGCGTTTCACTGGTAGGAGAACAGGCGTCAACGCGGCGCGGAGATGCGTTTAACGGGAGAAATCCCGCCAATGGAACAAAGTTGGAGCCTGCATTCTATTCGGCCACTATGGATGACTTAGAACAGGCGGCAAAGCTTGCGGCCGTGGCGTTTCCAGTCTTCGCTGGGCTTTCGGGGCGCGAGCGCGCCTCGTTTTTGCGCCGAATTGCGGACGGACTCGCGGCTCAGGGGGATTTGATTGTCGAGCGGGCCAACCTGGAATCGGGACTGCCGCTCGCGCGATTGCAAGGAGAACTTGGGCGCACCACGGGCCAGCTGAGGCTTTTCGCCGAGGTGCTGGAGGAGGGCTCCTGGGTAAATGCACGGATCGATCCCGCAGACCGTGAACGAAAACCGCCCCGTCCGGACGTACGCTCCATGCTGCACCCGCTGGGCCCGGTTGCAGTTTTTGGAGCCAGCAACTTTCCGCTGGCATTTTCGGTGGCGGGCGGTGACACAGCGTCGGCATTAGCGGCAGGAAATCCGGTCATCGTGAAGGCACACCCGGCACATCCGGGCACCAGCGAACTTGTGGGGCGGGTCATACGGGGCGCGGTAAAGGAATCGGGGCTGCCGGCCGGAGTCTTCGCGTTGCTATTCGACGCAGGGATTGAGATCGGTGTAGCGCTAGCGAAGCACCCTGTCATCAAAGCGATCGCGTTTACGGGATCGCAGCGCGGAGGGATCGCGTTGATGCAGATCGCCGCCTCCCGGCCAGAACCAGTTCCCTGCTATGCAGAGATGGGCAGCACAAACCCTATGTTTATCTTGCCGGGCGCCATGCGCGAACGTGGCGCCAAAATTGCCCACGGATTGCAAGCCTCCTTCACTCTGGGTTCAGGTCAGTTCTGCACGAAGCCCGGCATGGTTTTTGTTCCGCAGGCGAGCAGTGAGTTCATACAGGAATTGCAGAACGGAGTACGCGGTCTTGGACAGCATGGGATGTTGACGCACGACATCGCCGACCGCTATAGCAAGTCCATTGAGGAAAGGGTGGCGAAAGGGCAGGCACAAGTTATCGCGCGATCGGATATTGCCATTGAGCCAAGTTGTGCTGCAGGCGCAGCGGCGGTTTTCGGAGTGTCGCTCCAGGAATTCCTCAAGAACCCTGAATTAAGCGAAGAAGTCTTCGGCCCCACAACCTTGCTGGTGCATTACGGTGCGGAGCAGGAACTGGTTAAGGTCGCAAAGGAGCTGCACGGCCATTTGACGGCAACAATCCATGGCACCGACGAAGAACTCGCACGAGCGCAAGAGCTGATCCGTGTTTTGGAAACCAAGGTCGGGCGCCTCCTGTTTAACGGATTTCCAACCGGGGTGGAAGTTTGTCATGCAATGGTGCATGGTGGGCCGTTCCCAGCTACCTCCGACAGCCGCACCACTTCAGTTGGGACAATGGCCATCTTGCGATTCGCACGGCCGGTCTGTTATCAGGACTTCCCCGATGCAGCTCTCCCCCCGGAGCTGCAGAATGCCAATCCGCTGGGAATCATGCGTATGGTGAATGGCGAGTTGACGCGCGTGTGACACTTACGCGACTTGGTTTTCCAACGTGCCGATGCCCTCTATCGTGATGCGAATAATATCGCCACTCGCGAGAGTGAAGTCATCGCCCGGTACGATTCCTGTTCCGGTCATCAAGAACACGCCCTGAGGAAAGCTGTTGTCGCGAAACAGAAATGCCACAAGTTCTTTCAGCTCGCGCTTCAGTTCGGCGAGGGTGGTACTGCCGGCGAACGCTTTCTTTCCTGACCGCACGATTTCGAGCTGAATGCTGGTCTCGCGGGGCGGAGGATCTCCCAACAATAAGCAGGGACCCAGGGCGCAGCTGCCGTCATAGACTTTTGCCTGTGGCAGATAAAGAGGATTTTCACCCTCAATATCGCGCGAACTCATGTCGTTGCCAATGGTAAAGCCGGCGATATCACCGCGCGAATTAGCGAACAAGGTCAGCTCCGGCTCAGGAACAGACCACCTCGCATCAGACCGAATCCGGACAGGCGTACCGTGCCCGACCACTCGCCGACCGGTGGCTTTGAAAAACAGTTCCGGACGCTCCGCCGAGTACACGCGATCGTAGAAGTCTCCTCCGCCAGCACCTTTGCTCTCTTCCATGCGAGCCTTGCGGCTTCGAAAATATGTGACCCCTGCGGCCCACACTTCCTGGCTCACGACAGGCGCAAGAATCGTTGCCGGATCGAGGCTTGTTCGCGCATTGCTGTTCAGTGCTGCGCGAGCACGGCTGTGAAGGTCCGGATCGCATAGCAATTCGTCCCACTCTTGGGATTGCGCCAGCGTGGAGATTAGAAAAACGTCGTCGTCCTGTTCTACTAATGCGCCTTGCGTCGTGCGATAGAGTTTCAACGAACTGCCTCGTTCCACAGATTAGAGTCCGACCAGAAGTACTTTTACACAGTCCAGTACAGCCCATCTACTTCCGAGCTTCCTCTGCACCTCGTTGCAGGCGGGTGGTGATCGCGTCCACATCATAAACACAGCCACCCCAAACGCCACCGCTTGCCTGCACGAGGGCAGCCCAAAGCCGCGTGTCGGCGGGAAGATCGGGATGAGGTGCTAGATCCTTGCGTGCGCCGCGTGCCGCAAGCCGCCGTTGTCCTTCATCTGCGGAAAATCTGTTGTTCCCTTCACCAATGAAGTTCACCGTACCGTGCAGGGCGTTTCGGTCGATAACGATTTGGATGATATCGCCTTCGCAGACTCGCCCGATCGGACCTGCAGCCAACGCCTCCGGCGAGACATGACCGATACATGCGCCCGTAGATACACCACTGAAACGAGCGTCCGTGAGCACGGCCACGTGTTTGCAGTACGGCAGCGCTTTCAAAGCAGACGTGACCTGATAAATCTCCTGCATACCGGCGCCTGCGGGCCCGCCGCAGATCAGGACGATAACATCACCCTGCGCTATGGATCCTCGTTTAATCGCCTCGATTGCCGCAGCTTCCGTCACGAAGACACGAGCCGGGCCGGTATGGCGA
Source organism: Terriglobia bacterium (assembly GCA_021324365.1). Taxonomy (GTDB): domain Bacteria; phylum Acidobacteriota; class Terriglobia; order Terriglobales; family Acidobacteriaceae; genus JAJPJE01. The sequence continues at coordinate 24,810 of JAJPJE010000084.1, forward strand.
TAACAATTCTGGTCATCGATCAGTGAGGGATCAATGGCAGTGCTCTTGATCACGCTGCCTTCCGGTGCGAGATTGCCTACGGGAAAGCAGATCGTAGGAGTAACCCCTCGCTTGCGGGCCGAGTCAGGCGAAAAGATCACGTCGTCTGGATTGATGGAATCCAAGGCGGCAAGCCTCTGTTTTAACGCCCTCCTGCGCTCGCTCTGCTCCCACCAGTTGAGGTTTTCATCCAGCGGTTCGCCGGTGACCGTGCGCACGCTGCAGTCCAGAAGTCCCGCCCTCCGCAGGTGAAGCATGACTTCCGGCACGCCCCCAGCGAGAAATACCTGCACAGTTGCGTAATTGCTAGGCCCATTCGGTAGTGCATCCACAAGTCGGGGAACAGCGCGATTCACGGCCGTCCAATCCGCGACAGAGGGACGGCGCAATCCAGCGGCATGGGCGATTGCGGGGATATGCAGGAGAAGATTCGTGGATCCGCCAAACGCTGCGTGCAGGACCATCGCGTTGCGAATGGCGGCATCTGTAAGAACGCCAGATGTTCCGACCCGCAGCTGCGTCATCCGGAGCATTGCCCGCGCAGAACGGGCTGCTGCGTCCAGCCAGATCGGCTGACCCGAGGGCGCAAGCGCCGAATGCGGCAGTGACAGTCCCAAAGCTTCGGCAACCACCTGCGAAGTCGCAGCCGTGCCCAGGAACTGGCATCCACCGCCTGGAGTCGCACAGGCGCGGCATCCCACTTCGGCGGCGTACTCGGCCGTGATTTGCCCCTGGGAGTATCGTGCGCCGATCGTCTGCACCCGTCCGGCATCTTCCCCCATTTCTGGCAGAAGAGTCACCCCGCCGGGCACCAGGATTGACGGTAGTTCCCCGCTCGACGCAAGCGCCATCATCATCGCCGGCAATCCCTTATCGCAGGTGGCAACGCCGATTACGCCTTTGCGGGTGGGAAGCGAGCGCATCAGGCGACGCAGAACCATGGCCGCATCGTTGCGATATGGCAACGAATCGAGCATGCCCGAGGTGCCTTGCGTTCGGCCGTCGCAAGGATCGGTGCAAGCTCCTGCGAATGGAATGGCGCGATGGGAACGGAGTTCGCGCGCGGCTTCGCCAACGAGCAGACCCACTTCCCAATGTCCGGTATGGAAGCCTAGAGCAATCGGCGTCCCATCCTCTGCGCGGAGACCGCCGTGCGTGCTGAGGATGAGAAATTCAGGATCGAGCACGCGCGCGGACTCCCATCCCATACCGGCGTTCTGGCTCAGTCCGAAGAGATTCCCGGAGGGTTGGGTCAGCAGCATTTCCGGAGTGATCGGCAACGAGCCTTGCGGTCCGGGAGCGTGTGTCTTCGTTTCGCGAAAAATAGACTCCTCGCTCTCAAGCACTTGCGCATCGGTGATAGAAGTTGCTTTCGTCATGACTTAGGGAGGGCAGCTGTGCCGTTCGATCTTGCCGGTTCTTTGAGAAACAAAATCAGGATTGCAGACACTATCAAAGAAAAGGACATCAAGAGATATCCAGCGCGCGCGTTTCCAGTGATCGCCTCCAGCAGGCCCACCAGGTAGCTGCCGAAAAATCCGCCAAGCGCACCGGCGCTGTTGATGAAGGCTAGCACCTCCGCCGTGGCATTGCGCGGTAATCGCTCGGGTACCATCGCGAAGAACGGGCCGTAAGGTCCATACACTCCTGCACCACAAATCACCAGGCACATGAATGTGAGAGCGAAGCTGACGTCTGCGAGCAGAAACGAGCCGGTCAGCGCAACCCCGGACATCAGCAACAGGGGCCACACGAAGGGGCGGCGTTTCTGCAGCTTGTCGGAGAAGTGCGAAACCGTGAGCATGAGCGAGATCGCTGCCAGGTAAGGGATAGCAGTAAGCAGCCCGGTACTTGCCATCGAAACGACGGCGCCTTTTCGCACAATCGTCGGGAGCCAGAGCACGAATCCGTAGATTCCAAGACTCCAGAAGAAGTATTGGATTGCGAGAATGACAACATCGCCTCGGACGAATGCCTTGTAAGGCACGCCAACAGGTACGATACCGATCTGCTCCTTTGTCAGGCGCGTTTCCAGGGCTTCGGCGGCTGCCGGTGTGATCCACGTTGCCTGGGTTGGGCGGTCGCGGATAAAGGCAATCCAGACGAACGCCCACAACATAGAAGGAATGCCTTCCACAATGAAGGTTGTTTGCCATCCCAGTTTCTGGATCAGAAAACCGGTGACCGGTGACATCAGCAACAGAGTAAGCGGATTGCCGAGCATCAGGAGCGTATTGGCACGCGAGCGCTCCGCACGCGTAAACCAGTTCGTCAGCAGATGCAGCATGACGGGAAAGACCAGGCTTTCCGCAACCCCGAGCAAAAGGCGGTCGACGGCGAGAAGCCAGAATGTACGAATGACTCCGGTTAATGCGGCAAACAATCCCCAGAGAAGAAGCGTGCCAAATACGACGCGACGCACACTGTACTTTCTCGCCAGTACGGCGCCGGGCACTTGAAAAGCGAAGTAGCCGAGAAAGAACAGTCCGGCAAGCAGAGACGCGTCGCTTTCCGTGATATGAAGAGTGGTTGCTAAGCCCGCAGCCGCGCCAAATCCAAAATTGGCCCGATCGAGATATGCCAGGCTGTACGTGACAAAGACTGCCGGCAGCAAATATTTCCAGCGCTTGCGCAGATTTGCCTGCATACCCTCCTGGGAGAGTTCCAGGGAAGGACTGGGACTGTTGCTAAGGCGAATCTGGGGAGAGTCCATCGAGAATCCCGGTTACAGAACCGTTTCTTCTGAGGAGACATTGTACAGAGGCGACCGGCTGCGCAGGTAAGATGAAGGAGACACATTCGTCCCATGCGCGAATTTTTCATCCTCCTACGCCTTAACCGGAATTATCGATACACGTGGATGGGCCAGGTTGTAAGCGAAATCGGCGATAACTTTAACAATATCGCCGTATTCGCACTTGCCATGGCGTTGACGCATTCGGGGCTGGTGGTTACTGGGATCATGCTGGCGCGCGCCGTTCCTGCCGTAACGGTTGGCCCGCTGGCCGGAGTACTCCTCGACCGTTTTGATCGCCAGCGGATCATGATTGCTAGCGACCTCATCCGCGCCGTGGTGGCACTCGGCTTCATTCTTGTGCTCCGTGGCCGGCACATATGGTTACTGTACCTGTTCAGCGCGCTGCTGATGCTGGCATCGCCTTTCTTCACCGCGGGCCGCTCGGCCATCCTGCCTACAATTACCACCGATGACGAACTCCACACGGCGAATTCCCTGACCCAGACGACGCAATGGACCACCCTTACCGTCGGCACATTCCTTGGCGCAACGGTGATCGCTATCGGCTACACCTGGGCATTCGTCTTCAACGCTTTGTCATTTGTGTTTTCCGCCTGGGCCATCTGGCATCTGAAAGCGCCGAAAGGCAGAGCCTTCCGCGCGGAACGCAAAAGCCTGACGGAAGCCGAAGTCGTTAGGCCGTGGCATGAATACCGAGAGGGCTTGCGGTACATGCGCTCTGTCCCGCTGGTGCTCGCGATCGCGCTGCTCGCCGTGGGTTGGGCCACCGGAGGCGGAGCAGCGCAGATTCTTTTCACCCTGTTTGGCGAAGTTGTCTTCAATGCCGGAGCTGCCGGCATCGCCATGATCTGGGGCTGTGCCGGGATAGGGTTGCTGATCGGAGGGGTCCTCGGGAACTGGTTGGGCCGGCGGTTATCGTTCGAGCGCTACAAAGTCGCCGTCTTTATCGACTACATCGTGCACGGCGGCGCATACGTTCTTTTCAGCCGGATGCCGCGAATCCAATTGGCTTTGATCTTCATTGCGTTGTCGCGCACGGCCATCGCGATCAATTCGGTCATGAACTATTCCTATCTGCTGAGAACGGTCACCAACCAGTATCGCGGGCGCGTTTTCGCCACCATGGAAGCGCTGACCTGGAGCATGATGATGATTTCCATGATGGGCGCCGGAATTGCCTCCACACATTACAGTGCCCGAACCATTGGCACCGTGGCCGGGTTACTGAGTTCCTCGACCGCCCTCTTCTGGGGATGGGCCAACTGGACAGGTCGCCTGCCAAGGCCGGAGGCTTTGGGTGTGGACGCGCGCGAGGTAGAGGTCCATGGAGATCCAGTGGTATAGGCGAGCATTGCGAATCCTGCAAATCACGCTTCTGGTCGCCTTGACGCTTGCCGCTTTTGTCCCGGCACTCGCAGAGGACGACGTCGATCGCGATATCGAGCGAGCACTGTCCGTCGTAGTCAATGAAGTTCGATCGCGGTATGGCTTCCCGCAATTGGCCAGCGGCACACGGCTCAAACAGGCTGCTCGCGCACATCTAACTGAATTTCTGGCCCGAAAGCGTCGATTCCTTTGCGGTGCTTCGGACCGAAGAGGTCATCAAGGTATAGCAGATATACACAAAGCAGGTTGTAGGATTGATCCACCCGCTGCAGTTGGACGGAAGCATCCAGAGCCTTCAGATGGGGCTCGCCGTCAAGCGAGTAGTCGATCATGGCTTCTGTCAGCAGTGAGTTGAAGACAACCCCGGGAATGCGCCAGTGATCCAGTTCCTGTACCTGGAACTCGTCTTGCGGTAAAGCGGGCGGCGACGGCAACTGCAAGGTTCTTGCAGCGGTCGTTACATAGTCGGCAAGCCGGTTCGCATCGGCCTTTGCCACAGAGCATGATGGAAAGCCAATGCCGATCGATTTAAGGAAAACCATCGCACTAATGTTCTTCCGTTCCTTCGCGGTCAGATGATCCAGATACCAGGAGAATCCGGTCTTGCCTTCATCGCTGCCCGCAAATGCAACGAACACGACGTCATTTTGATGGGGCACGGAACCGACCGACTCAGCCAGCAGTCGCAGCATCATGGGCGTAACCCAGGATGATGACTCACTCTGGTTCAAGTTGTGATCGCTCAACGCGGCGCCAATCACAATCGTCCGGCGTGTGCCTTCTGGCTGCGTGCCAGGTAGAACGCACGTCACATTCGGTACGACTTCTCCCGTAACTGGCTGTTCCCTTATTTTGTCGGGATCACAACCCGCATGGCGGAAAAGTATTTTCAGGGTCTTTGGGCGGTCCGCTTCCGCGGGAGCTTTGCGAAGGTATTTCTCAAGCGTGGGCCTATCGATTCTGAGATAAGTAATTGTCCGGGTATAGGAGGTATTCGCCAGCAGAAGGAAAACAATAACTTGCGTGGTAGCCTGAGAGAAAAGTCCGTGCGGGAGCCGTGCTCGCATTCAGGAGCCCTCAACCTGTATAGCGTATGCGCTCTGTTTCGCGTATCAAACGACTATTTGGCAAGGACGGTGGAGTCTCACAATTCATTTTGGGACTCGTTTCCCTTGTCCACGATCCTCATCGATTCGCTGCTTGTAAACACTCAATGCACGCTTCTGCACGACAGTTGCCTCTCTCTCGCGTTACACTTTTCTGCTTACCATGGCGCTCAAATCTCCTACGGAACTTCGGCAGCTCGTCGGACAACTGATGATCATGGGGTTCGAAGGAACGGAAGTCTCGGTTCGCTTTCGCATGATGCTCTCCACATTGCAGCCGGGCGGGGTCATCCTGTTCCGGCGCAATCTCGAAGCGGCGGATCAGACATACGCTCTCAATCGCGAATGCCATAGCTACCTGAAGACGCCTCCGTTTCTTTCTGTTGATCTCGAAGGTGGCACCGTCGACCGTTTTCGCGATCTCATCGCGCCGATGCCGTCGGTAGCGGATGTCGCCGCTGCCGGCCAGAAGAAACTTCTGCGCAAGCACGGCTTGCTTCTTGGCGCCGAATGCCGCACGCTTGGCTTCAATACTGATTTCACGCCGTGCCTCGATCTGCAGCTTCCACCTTCGCGCAGCGTGCTTACCTCGCGCACGATTTCTGCCGATCCGAAGGAAGTTGTCGTCGGCGCGCGCGAGATTCTGCGCGGTCTCCATGAGTGCTACATCCTCAGTTGCGGAAAACATTTCCCCGGATTGGGAGAAGGCAATCTCGACAGCCATAAGGGCATGCCGGAGATCCATAAGCCGCTGAAACGGATGTGGAATGAAGATCTGTATCCTTATCGCGAACTCAAGCGGCAATTGCCATTCGTGATGGTATGCCACGCGTCCTATCCAGCCGTGTCGGGAGATCGCAAACCGGCGTCGATTTCGCGTAAATGGGTGACTGATATTCTCCGCAAGAAGATCGGCTACAAAGGGCTGATTGTCACCGACGACCTCGAGATGGGTGGCGTGCAACAAGCTCTCCCCGTCGATCAGGCAGCGGTCGAAGCGATTTGGGCCGGATGCCACATGTTCATCGTCAGCCGCCAGGAGGAGCTCGTGTCTCGCACTTACGAAGCCGTGCTTCGTGAAGCTGAGAAGGACAGGCGATTTGCCGAAATGGTCCGCGCCGCGGCGGCGCATGTGCTTTCGATGAAGAAAAAGGCAGGCGAGCTGAAACGTCGTCCAAAGCCTCCGTCGGCAAAGAGCATCGATTCGTTACGGCGAAAAATCTGGGAGTTCACGGAAGAAATTCGCTACGATGCCGACGCAGTGAGGACCGCTTGATCGTCGCTGGCGTGATGAGCGGGACCTCAGCTGACGGGATCAATGTGGCTATTGTCCGTCTGCGCGGACGCCGTTTTCGTACGCGTCTCGAACTCCTCGCTCATGAGGAGTACGCCTTCCCTGCTCCTGTCCGTCGCACTATTTTGTCATTCATGAACGCCAAAGTTCCCGTCGCAGATCTGGCGCGGTTGAACTTTCTCCTCGGCGAACTTTACGCCGAATCCGTCATCCGTACGACTGAGAAACACAAGATCGACATCAGCCTTATCGGTTGTCACGGACAAACGCTCTACCACCAGGGCGAAGCCGCACCGTACCTCGGAAGAAAGATTTCGTGCACTTGGCAAACCGGAGAGGGAGCCGTGCTGGCGCAACACACGCGGGTGCCGGTCGTCTCCGACTTCCGTCCGGCGGACATGGCTGCGGGAGGAAAGGGCGCCCCGCTCGTGCCTTTTCTCGATTACATCCTTTATCGGCATTACCGCCGGGGACGCATCGTGCAGAACATCGGGGGAATAGCGAACCTCACTGCAATTCCCTCGGCTGCTCGTCCTGAAAATGTCGTCGCTTTCGACACCGGCCCTGGAAACATGGTGATCGATGCGGTGGTGGAGCGACTTTTTCAAAAGTCATTTGACCGTGACGGGCGGATTGCCGCTCGCGGACGTGTTCTCGAACGTGTAGTCGACGAAGTTCTATCGCGCCCTTTCTTCCGGCGCAAACCTCCGAAGACCGCTGGCCGCGAAGAGTTCGGACGCGAGTTCGTCTCCGACTTCGTTCGCTCCTGCGGGAAAGTTGCGAAAGAAGATGTAGTTGCGACCGCAACTGCGATCACGGCAGAATCCATCGCGTACTCGGTCCGCAATCTGTTGCCGGGGATGAAGGCCATTACGCCAAAACACCGACGCCTTCCGTTTCGCGAAATCATCGTGTCGGGCGGGGGTGCGAAAAACGTGACACTCATGAACATGCTCGCGGAACTTCTGGCCGGTCTGAAAATCGCACGTACGGACGACCATGGCATGCCGTCGGATGCCAAAGAAGCGGCAGCGTTTGCGTTGCTAGCCTATGAGACCTGGTTTCGCCTGCCCGGCAATATCCCCTCTGCAACCGGCGCGGTGCATCCTGCCATCCTCGGTAAAATCAGCTTCCCTTAGTTTTTCTCTGCATTTGTAACCGTACTCTGTGGTAAAGAATTGCTTTGCGCAAGATTCTCCATTGCCTCCTCGCCACCACGCTCCTGTTGAGCTTGTGTACTTGCTCTCGCAAACCTGATACCAACACGCTGGTGATGATCATCGAAAGTAGCCCGAACAACCTAGACCCTCGGATTGGAATCGACGGTCAATCGGAGCGCCTTGACGAACTCATCTTCGACGCGCTTGTCCGGCGGGACGAGCATTTCAACCTGCAGCCTTCGCTCGCCATCAGTTGGACTATTCCCGATCCCCTGACCTATGTCTTCCATCTGCGTCATGAAGTCCGCTTTCACAACGGTCTGCCGCTCACTGCTCGCGATGTGAAGTGGACCTTTGACTCAATCCTCAATGGCACAATTTTGACGCCGAAAGCCAGCTCCTACCGTTTTGTCGATCACATCGACACTCCTGACGAATACACAGTAATCTTCCATCTAAAAGAACCATGGGCGAGCCTGCTGTGGAATGTCTCGGGCGGAGCCATCGGCATCGTGCCTTACGGTTCAACGCGCGACATGACCACGCATCCAGTGGGTTCGGGGCCGTTTCGTTTTGTCAGCGCGGCGCAGGATAAAAATGTCGTTCTGGAGCGGAATCCTGATTATTGGGGCGCCAAGGCACACGTGCAGCGCATCGTCTTCAACGTCA
>JAJPJE010000085.1 GCA_021324365.1 Terriglobia bacterium
CTTGGTGCTCGAGCGTTCCAAGTCTACTCAGAGGCTCTGGAGCCGACACGGTTATCCAATCAGGCGGCACCCGGAGTTTTGTCATCCCACATCTGCCAAAAGAGGGCAGATGTGGGGCACCAATGAAGCACCAATAAAGCACCAATGCACCAATGAAGCGATTACGGTTTGACTGTCACCATTACCACGTCGTGGGATGCTACGGGTGCGGAAAATTCGCCACTGAACTTGCCGAGTTCTTTGTGTTGCCAGAGATCACGCACGGTGGCGGGCAAGTGCGCGGGATATTCCAGTTGAGTCCAATTTACTTTTATGGGCTGTTCACTCGTCCCGCGATTGAAGAGCACGACTGCACGGCTGCCGTCGGCGAGCGGTCGCGCCCAGATTTCCAGATCGCCGTCTTTCCACACACGGCGTCCTTCGCGACCGAGCGGGTCCTGATCGATAGCAATCACTTCCTTATTGGTAAGAATCTCTTTGATCTCCGGGGTCATGCTGCGCAAATCATTTCCTGCAATCAGCGGGGCCGCCAGAATCGCCCACAGGCTGAAGTGTGAACGGTATTCAGTGTTAGTCATGCCGCCGTTGCCGACTTCGAGCATGTCCGGATCGTTCCAGTGTCCTGGTCCGGCAAAGCTTTCCAGGCCAACTTGCTTATCGAGATTTACCAACATGCCGCTGCTGTATTTCTCCGTGCCGTCCCACTTGTCCATGATGTCGCCAGTGGTGCGCCACAGATTGCCTCCAACTTGTGCGCCCCATAGCCATGGCTTCGCGGTGCCCCACTCACAGATGCTGAGAACGATGGGACGGCCGGAGGCATTCAAAGCCTCGCGGATCGTTTTGTACGAAGCTTCCGCGTTTTGCGTGCCGGTACTACACCAGTCGTACTTGAGGTAGTCGACACCCCAGGATGCGTACATCAGCGCATCCTGGAATTCATGGCCGCGGCCGCCGGGCCGTCCGGCACAGGTCTTGGTACCCGCATCGGAATAGACGCCGAACTTCAGCCCCTTAGCGTGCACGTAGTCGGCAAGCGCCTTCATACCTGAAGGGAAGCGCTGTGGGTCGGGCACGATGTTCCCGTTCTTATCGCGTGAAACCTGCCAGCAGTCGTCGATATTTACGTATTGATAGCCGGCATCTTTCATTCCGGAGGCGACCATGGCGTCGGCCATCTCGTGGATCATTTGTTCATTTACGTTGCAGCCAAATTTGTTCCAGCTGTTCCAGCCCATGGGCGGAGTGGGCGCAAGGCCTTTGTCGATGGCGGGAGTGTCTTGAGCGAACACCGGCGCGCCAATAAGAAATGCCATCAAGAATGCAGCCAGAAAAGAGAATTGTTTCATCGAGCAGTAGCCCTCTTCATAAAAGTGACAGATGAAAGTAATCGTTTTCAGAGCGGGATTGCAATCGCGGAAAGAAGCCCTTCATGATCTCACCGCTCTGCACCACGAGAGCGAAGGGAGCTTTGGAAAACCCATGCCGTCCATACTCACGACTCGGTTTGTGGAATCCTGCCTTTCCTGGCACTTCGTTGCTGCCATGCCCTCTCTTGCTGCTGCCGGGTTTTGTTCAAAAAGAGCTCAATCGCAGGTCCACCGCAGTAGAGGGCGGCTGACCGAAATGACCATGGGCTTGTAACTTGAGTAGGCGCCACGTTGGCATTTACGCTGCCGAGAAATCCAAAAGCGGAATGAAATCAGCAACTCAGGGCGAAGCGAATCTGCCGAGTAAACCCTAGCTATTGTGGTGCTCTGGTTCTTCGAGCCCAACCTTTCGTGCATGCTCACAACTGGCCTTTGGTCACACCACGACTTTCAAAAAAGTTATTGACAGTACAACGTTTAGGCGTAGGATGTGGTCAAAAGTGGTAGAAAGTGGAGTAGTCAGTACAAGTGGTGGGCGGCGGAACGACAGTTAAGGGCAAAGGTGGAATGAGCAGAAAAACACCCGAAAAAAGCCCCGAAGAAATGAGTTCCACGCTGTTTTTCCTCACTTTCACCTCTTTATTGGCGGCAATAGCCGCCCGACAAGCAAATGTTTCGTGGCAACAATCCAACCCGCGTCGACGAAAAGGGCCGCTTAAAGGTCCCAGCGGACTTCAAGCGGGTAATCGACGAAAAGTACGGCCAGAAATTCTACATCACGTCGATGGATGGCAAGGTTGCCCAGGTATATCCCTTCGAGGAATGGGAGCAGATCGAAGCCAAACTGGCGGCGCTCTCGAATTTCAATCCTTCGAAGAAGCGGTTTCTGACCGTGACCAACTATTACGGTCAGGTGGTGGAGATGGACGCACAGGGTCGCCTGCTGATCCCCCAGTTGCTGCGCGAGTCGGCACAACTGAAGGGTGATGTTGCGGTGATGGGTTACCTGAACCACCTCGAAGTGCGCGGTCTGGATGCGGTGAAGGCGGAAGTGGAGCAGGGCTTCACGGCAGACGACGAGAAGGCGCTGAACGATTTGGGAATTTAGTGGACCACCCCAGCAAGCCAAACGCGGGCTTGCCGGGGACCCCGGAAGAAGGTTTCAAGATAAATGCCCCGAGGGGCGATGTGACGGGAAAGAAGTTCAGTCACATACCGGTTCTTTTAAAAGAGACGATCGATTTCTTAGCCGTCCGGCGTGGTGGAACGTATGTAGACGCCACGTTGGGACTGGGTGGTCACAGCTACGAAATTGCCCGGCGAATCGGCCGAGAGGGAATGCTGATCGGATTCGACAAGGATCCGGCGGCACTTGAGCTGGCGCGTAAGCGACTGAGCGAGCCTCCAGCGGAACTCGCGGGCGACTGGCCGGCGATCCGATACGAGCAGGGTTCTTTCGCTCAGGTCGGTGAGAAGTTGGAGGCCAGCTCGGTAGATGGGCTGATGGCTGACCTGGGAGTGAGCTCGCTGCAACTAGAAGATGCGAGCCGCGGATTCAGTTTTCAGGCGGAAGGGCCCCTGGACATGCGGATGGATCCGCGTGCGGGGATGACCGCCGAACAAGTGGTAAACCGGATCGACGAGCGAACGCTGGCCGATCTGATTTACGAATTCGGTGAGGAAAGGAGGTCGCGGAGAATCGCCAGAGCCATTGTTCGGGCGCGGCCGGTTCGTTCCACCAAGCAATTGGTAGACGTGATATCGGCCGCGGCCCCGACAATGAATCGCTCCACCACCGGCAAAAGCGGACGGCGTTGGGCGCCCCAAAAATCTCAAAAGGGGCGAACCGGCGAGATTCATCCGGCGACGCGAACTTTCCAGGCAATCCGAATCTTCGTAAACCGCGAACTTGACGACCTGAAGGCGCTGCTAGAAAGCGCGCCGCGGGTGCTGAAGCCGGGCGGAAGAGTGGCGATCATCAGCTTTCATTCGCTGGAAGACCGCATCGTGAAAGACGCGTTGCGCGACGGAGCGAAGGAGGGGATCTACGAGATTCTGACCAAAAAGCCGGTGATAGCGACCGAAGAAGAAATAGATCGTAATCCGAGGTCGCGAAGCGCGAAGCTTCGGGCCGCAAGGAAGCGCGAGTAGCGCGCCTAGGGTCCTTCGGCTCGGGCTGCGCCCTCGCTCAGGATGACAGCGCTGATGAAAACTTTGTTGGAAATGTGAATAAGCGCCGATAAAGAAAAATTCTGGTAGTCCGCCCGGATTCGGGTGGGATCAAAACAAGATTCCGGACCGTGGTAGGTCACGGAGGTGACGAGATGTTTAAGGGAACGACAATCGAAGAACTCATGAATATGGTGGCGCGAGTGGAGGTTCACACACAAGCTTCCACCGAACAACGCACAGTGCCGCGGCGCGAGCCTGCGCATCAGATGCCCGTCCTCATGTTTGATATAGCAAAGAAGAGCCAGGGATTCGTTGGAGTTGCATAAATGGCCGCAGCGGCAACAGCACGCGTCACACAGCAGATGTATACATCCCGTCGTTGCTGGATGGGAACGCCGGAAGTGTTTTTCGCGAAGCACATCGATAATTCACGGCTGGTGAAAGTGGACGATCCGAACCGCAAGCACGAGATGCGCATGTTTACTGTTGCATTGTGCATGCTGTTCCTGATGGTAATGACCTATGCGTGGCAGCACTTCAGCGCCATCGAGTATGGATATCGCATTGAAGCTCTGAATGTGAAGCGCAACGTACTGACCGAATCCAATCGCCAGCTTCGCCTGGATCTGGCGCAATTGAAAGATCCGGAAAGAATCGATCAGCGGGCGAAGGATATGGGGCTGCAGCTCCCGGATGCGAGCCAGGTACAGCACCTGGACGTCAGCCCGGCTGATCTTGGTGGTCCGGTAATGGCAAGCGCCGTCGTACACGTAGTCTCGATGCCGTAAGTTTGCTGCAAAAGTTCTGGGTCCGCTGGTTAACCGACCAGGAATCCCCCCGGCCAGAAGAAAGATGGCGGCCTACGGGCCGCCATAAGTTTCTGGGTAGCAGAAAGACAAGATTGAGTTCGCAGTTCGTATTGGGATTTCCTCGGGAGTGCTTCGCAAGTCTGGGCTAAAGCCCAAACTTGGTCCCGTCGGAATGACAGAAACGAGCTGCTTTTCGGCGCAGCTAAAGCTGCGCCCCTTCAAAACAAAATGCGTCAGTGTATTTCTTAGCTTCCGATTCACTACAAGGCGAAGAAGGTGGCGTCTAACTCATCCTCTGGCAACGCAACCAAGCGCCTCTACATTCTTGGCGCAATTCTTTGCTTTTGGGTCACCATCGTAGGTCTGCGGCTGGTTCAGTTGCAGATTTTTCAATACGGACAATTCGAACGCCGTGCGATGAAGCAACAACAGCGCACGACTGAGATCTCGCCGAGCCGAGGTGTCATTTACGACCGCAATGGTCACGAATTGGCGATGTCCATCATGGGCAACTCGGTATTTTCGGTTCCGTCGGAAGTTCCGGACCGGAGTACGACGGCGTCGTTGATCGCACGCATACTGAAGGCCGATCCAAGGGAAATTGAAAAGACATTCGATTGTCCACGGAACGTGTGTCCGGTAGTCCGGAAGATCGATCCGGGACTAGGGTCGCGAATCGCTGCGTTAAACCTGCGGGGGATTTACGTTCAGCCCGAACCGAAGCGCTACTACCCGAAAGGAGAACTTGCTTCTCACCTGCTGGGCTATGTGGGAATGGAAGACGAGGGCCTCGCGGGGTTGGAGTACGCATACGATTCGAAGCTGAAAGGCAAGAAGGGCACCATCGTTATTTCGATGGATGCGCGGAAACGCCGATTCGATAGTGCGGAGAAAGATCCAGTACCCGGCGAAAACCTGGTGCTGACGATTGATGAGAAGATCCAGTACATCGCCGAGCGAGAGCTCGAGCAAGCGATGCAGGACACGCACGCCGAAGCAGGCACAGTCGTCGTGCAGAATCCTCATACTGGCGAAATTCTTGCACTGGCGAACCGCCCGACTTTCAATCCAAATGTTTCGCGTAAGATCACGCCGGCAGAGCTGAAAAACCACGCTGTCAGCGATGTGTTCGAACCCGGTTCGGTGTTCAAGATTGTGACCTACTCGGCTGCACTCGAGGAAGGTCTGGAGACACCCGATTCACCTATCGACTGCCAGGGCGGGCTGATCGTGGTCAACGGCCTGCGCATTCACGACCTGCACAAGATGGGGACTGTCCCGGTCTCCGAAGCTCTTGCGAAATCGAGTGATGTGGCTGCGGTGAAAGTGGGGTTGAAGCTGGGCGATGACCGTTTCTATCGATACATTCGGTCATACGGTTTCGGATCGCAGACCGGCATCGAGCTGCCCGGCGAGACGCGTGGGTTGGCAAAGCCGGTGAGCAAGTGGTCGAAGGTATCCATTGACGCGATGTCCATAGGGCAGGAAATCGGCGTGACGCCGCTTCAGTTGGTTTCGATGGTTTCGACGATCGCGAACGATGGCATTTACCTGCCGCCACGGATTATTGCGGGGGCAACGAAGCCCACTGCCGGTCCACAGACGATTGCGTTTCATCCGGCCAGCGGCCACCGAGTGGTGTCCACCATGACTGCCGCCGAGATGAAAAAGATGATGGAAGGCGTAGTACTGTTTGGCACCGCGAAGCGCGCAATTCTCGACGGCTACAGTTCGGCAGGAAAAACGGGCACAGCACAGAAGGTGGATCCGGCAACGCATCGCTACTCGCAGACGAAGTACGTTGCTTCGTTCGTGGGTTTCGCTCCGGTGAACAATCCGGCGGTGACGATCCTCGTTTCTCTCGATTCGCCGTTTGGACTCCATCAGGGTGGACAGGTTTCAGCGCCGGTGTTCCGGCGCGTGGCGCAGCAGGTGCTCGCTTATCTGCGCATTCCACACGACGTGGAAATGCGGGATCCGAAGCGGTTGCTGCTGCAAGCGAAGGCGAAGGACGAGGACCTTAACGATAACTCTCCGGATCACGTGGGCGCACCCCTCGATTTCGATGAAGATGCCAAAGCGGATGCGGCTGCTTCTCAGGTTGCGAAGGCGGAGCCGACGGGTGCGACTGTTTTGAAGCCTGCAAGTCAGACGATAGTGAACACGCGGCCCGATTTGAACACGTTGGCCAGTGCGTCGCCGCCAGCCCCGAGCGCGCCGACTGGAGCGTTGCCGCCAAATGGCACGGTCGTGCTCGACGTAAGCGACGGAGCCGTTGTGCCGTCGTTTCTTGGGAAGTCAATGCGCTCGGTGATTGAAACAGCACAGACCGAAGGGATCGAGGTAGATGCCTTTGGCAGCGGCTTGGCGCGTGAGCAGTCTCCTCCGCCGGGAGCCCGAATGCCAGCGGGGAGACGGGTAGCAGTGCGGTTCGGAAGGTGAGCGATTCGTCGTGCGCCTGTTCTGCGCCCTCGCTTCGACTAAGCTTCGCGTCGGGATTTCGGCAGCGGGCTCATACGCCCGCTAAACTCCTCAACTTCGCTCGCAATACTGCTGCTCGCTCAAGGATGACCGGGGGCACGTTGCGCTCGGAGTGCACAGGCCGGCCCTCGAGTTCGTTTGAGACGAGCAACATAAGCGCTCATCTATAATCGGCTCGAATGAAGTTCCTCGACCTACTGGATGGTGCGGAGGTCCTCTCCGAGACCGGCGATCCCGACATTAAAGGGCTCGAATACGACTCGCGGCGGGTACAGCCGGGCTTTGCCTTCGTGGCAATGAAGGGTGAGTCGACGGATGGGAATCGGTACATCGATGCGGCCATCGGCAAGGGCGCCGTTGCCGTTGTAACCGATTCGGCAGGTGAGAGGCCGCGCCCCAAGGCAGCCTGGGCTCAGGTCGCGCATGGCCGTCGAGCGCTCGCTCGGCTTAGCGCAAATTTCTACGGCCGTCCGGCTGAGAAACTTGCCAATTCCGGTGTCACTGGGACAAATGGCAAGACCACCACAACGTTTCTGCTCGAAGCCATCCTGCAGGCGGCGGGACGCAAAGTCGCACTTATCGGAACGATCGAGTATCACGTGGCCGGAGAAGTGATTCCGGCGCCGCATACCACCCCAGAGCCGCTTGATTTGAACCGACTGTTTTCCGAAGCACTGCAAGCGGGCGCGACCGAGTCGGTGATGGAAGATTCGTCACACGCGCTGGTGCAACAGCGTGTGTACGGGATTCCGTACGATGTTGCAATCTTCACAAATCTGACCCGCGACCATCTCGATTACCACGGAACTTTCGACGAGTACTTCGCCGCAAAGCGCATGTTGTTCGAGGGCGTGGGTACCGATCCGCCCCGTGCGGCGATCCTGAATGTTGATGACGAATATGGGCGTGAACTCGTCAACTTCTGCAGGAAGCGCTCGCAGGTCATGACCTATGGTTTCGCGCAAGGCGATTTCCACGCCGAGAATGCCGAGATAGGCCCCAGTGGTACTCGCTTCGATATGGTTACGCTCGAACGTAAGGTTCCATTGTGGTCACCGCTGATCGGCAAGGTGAATGTGTATAACATTATTGCGGCGTCGGCAGCGGCGTATGCACGGGGCGTAAGTTTCGATGACGTCGCTCGCGGGGTCGAAGCTCTGCAGCGTGTTCCGGGACGTTTCGAGCGCGTCGACGCGGGCCAGCCCTTCACGGTAGTGGTCGATTACGCGCACACCGATGATGCGCTGAAGAACCTTACGGCGGTAGCAAGAGAGTTTGTGAAGCGCGGCGGTTCAGCGGGTAAAGTGATCACGGTCTTTGGCTGCGGCGGCGATCGCGATAAGACCAAGCGGCCATTGATGGGAGAGGCTGCAGGGCGCGGTAGCGATTTCGTGGTGCTGACGTCGGACAATCCGCGAAGTGAAGATCCAATGGCGATCATTGCTGATGCGAAACCTGGTATCGAGAGAACTGGTACGCAGTTCGTGGTGGAACCGGACCGGCGTCAAGCTATCGATCTGGCGCTGCATAGGGCTGGTCCGGGAGATATTGTGCTGATTGTGGGCAAGGGCCACGAGAAGACGCAGACGACCCGCGAAGGCGTGTTTCCGTTCGATGACGTAGAGGTTGCAAAGGCGCTGTTGGAAAAGCAGTCAGCAGGAAGCAATCAGCAGTAAGCGAAGCAGCTCGTGGGGCGCGAGACGGGCCCGCAACAGCCGGCGAGGACGCCGGCACTACAAAGAAAGAATGAAACTCACACTTGCACGCATTGCCGAACTGATGACTGCCTCGGGCGAATTTGACCGCAACCGGGTGGCCGAGGGCTACTCGATTGACTCGCGCAGCATCGGCAAAGGCGAGCTGTTCTTCGCCATCAAGGGCGAGCGGTTTGACGGTCATGATTTCGTGGAAGCAGCGCTTCATCAGGGAGCAGTCGCTGCCGTAGTAAGCAAGGAGATGCTGCCACGCTACGCAGTCAAGATGCAGCTGCTGGCGGTGGATGATCCACTGAAAGCTCTTCAGACGCTGGCGGCGGGCGTGCGTCGCATGTGGGGCAAGACCCTGGTTGGTGTCACAGGGTCGGCGGGCAAAACGACGACAAAGGAAGCGATTGCGCACGTTGTCTCGACCGGATATCGCGTGCTGAAGTCTCAGGGCAATCTCAACAATCACTATGGCCTGCCGCTACAACTGCTGAAGCTCGAGAACGAACACGAAATCGCGGTCATTGAGATGGGTATGTCGCACGCGGGCGAGATCAGGGCGCTCGCCAAAATTGCTAAACCGGACGTAGGGGTTGTAACGCTGGTGGCACCGGTTCACCTGGAATACTTCGATTCGATCGCCGGGATCGCGCGCGCTAAGTTTGAGCTGATCGAATCACTTCCGCCTAAGGGCGTGGCTGTCCTGAATGCCGACGACGAATACGTTTCGCAATTTGGCCGGGGCTTCAACGGGAAGGTAATCACCTTCGGTGTTCGGAACGTTGCAGATGTCCGTGCGGAAAATATCGAAGATCGCGGGGCACTTGGCACCGAGTTCGATGTGGTGGTAGATGGGCAGCGGGAGCATGCGACGTTGCCGCTGATCGGACAACACAACATCTATAACGCTCTGGCGGGAGTAGCCGTGGCATTGGACGGAGGGATTCCTCTACCGGCAGCGGTCGGATCGCTGCGTTCGTTGAAGGCGAGCGATAAACGCGGAGAAGTGATCGAGATCGCAGGCGCCACCGTTATCAATGACTGTTACAACTCGAATCCGAAGGCTCTAGCGTCGATGGTCGACGTGCTTGCGGCGCTTCCCGCCAAGCGGCACATCGTGGTCGCTGGAGAGATGCTGGAGCTCGGTCCCGCAGGTGAGCAGCTTCATGTGGAATCCGGCTGCCACATGGTCCAGCGCAAGATTGATTTCGTCGTCGGCGTGCGTGGTGTGGCGAAGAAGATCGTTGAGACGGCTTCCACGGCAGGAGTTCCGGCAGTGTTTTTCGATACGCCCGGCGAGGCCGGACAGTGGCTGGCGAGCGAGGCGCGTGCGGGGGATGCGGTCCTGCTGAAAGCGTCACGTGGAGTGCGCCTGGAGCGCGCGCTCGAGGTGTGGAAAGAGCAGTTGCAGACACAAAAAACATTAAGCGCCGCCGAAGCGCCGATCAAAGAAGATAATCTTTGAGGTTCCTGCCTTTTTTCCTCGACTGATTCCGCGTAAAACTGTGGTTTACGTCATTTTTGTGCCGAGGCTGGACTCGGACGGGAGATAGTTCTTGCTCTATTGGCTGTTATACCAAGTCCTGTACCACTATTTCTCTCCGTTTCGTATTTTTCGGTATCTCACGTTCAGGACTGCGTTTGCCAGCCTCACCGCTATGTTCATGGCGATGGTTATCGGCCCGGCTATCATCCGCCAGCTACGCGAGTTTCAGATTGGCCAGTACATCCGCGAGGAAGGTCCAGCAGCCCACCAGAAGAAAGCAGGCACGCCGACGATGGGCGGCGTGCTCATTACTGTTTCAATCATTATTCCCACATTGCTTTGGGCTGACTTGGCGAACAAATTTATCTGGCTGGTAATCTTCTCCACCATTTCGTACGCGGCGATCGGGTTTGCGGACGACTACTTGAAGATGGTGCACCGCCGCAACCTTGGCCTGACTGGGAAAACCAAGCTGACGCTGCAAATTCTGGTCGGCATGATCGTGGCCATCGTCTTGATCTGGCTGCAGACACGGGGGATCTACTCTACCCACCTGATGGTGCCCTTCGATAAGAAGTTCCGCCCCGACTTGGTAATCACCACCCTGCTGCACTACCACCATTGGTGGCCCTTTGCATTCTTGCCTTTCGTGATTTTTGTAGCGCTGGTGATCGCTTTTTCGAGCAACGCAGTGAATCTCACGGACGGCCTGGATGGTCTTGCTATCGGTTGCACGGTGGTTGCCGCCGGAGCACTCACCATTCTCACCTATGTCAGCGGCCACGCGATCTTCGCGGACTACCTGGAATTGCAGAAAATGCCGCAGGTCGCGGAAGTGACAGTCTTCTGCGGGTCGATGGTGGGCGCCTCGATAGGCTTTCTCTGGTACAACGCCCACCCAGCCGAGGTATTTATGGGCGACGTAGGATCCCTCGCGCTCGGCGGCGCCATCGGGACAATTGCGGTGGTGATCAAGCAGGAACTGCTGCTGCCGTTCATCGGCGGGGTATTCGTGATCGAGGCGATTTCGGTGATCCTGCAGGTGGGATCGTACAAGCTGCGGAAGAAACGCATCTTCAAAATGGCGCCGATTCATCATCATTTTGAGCTGATGGGCTGGTCGGAATCGAAGGTGATCGTGAGGTTCTGGATAGCGTCGCTGGTGTTCGCGCTGTTTGCGCTGACGACGCTCAAGCTCAGGTAAATGAAATGTTCACGGCGGAGACACTACCAGTTCGATAATCGGGAGATAGTCGGGCAATCGAAGATAAGAACAGAGTTCTATTTGGGTTTTCAAATTGCCGGATTATCAATTAACGACTACAAATCCTCTCCGTGCCTCGGTATCTCTGTGGTGAAATAGGACTTTGACAGGTTCGAAATGAGCACTGAAATGCAAGTCGCTGGTAAACGGGTGCTGGTCGTGGGACTGGGGAAGTCGGGCGTGGCTTCGGCTTTGTTTCTGAAGGCGAGGGGCGCGCGAGTCACTGTGTCGGACGCCAAATCCGAGGAGCAGTTGCGCGGAGAAATTCCGGCACTGCTGGATAAGGGCATTGCGGTTGAAGCTGGGGGACACGGCGAGAGGACTTTTCGTCAGCAGGATTTCATCGTTCTAAGCCCCGGCGTGCCGGTAGATCAGCCGATGATCGTCCAGGCGAAGCAGCTTGGAATTCCGGTCATTGGCGAGGTTGAACTCGCGTCGCGTTTCCTGAAAGGCAACATTGTTGCGATCACGGGTTCGAACGGCAAGACCACCACAACATCACTAGCGGGCGATGTTATTGCGGCTGGCAGCAAAGCAGCCCTCGTTGGCGGGAACATTGGGACTCCGGCGATTGAACTCGTGCCGAAATCAACTGAAAAGGGTTGGGTGGTGCTCGAGGTCTCCAGCTTCCAACTGGAGACGATCGAGACGTTCCATCCGAGGATCGCCGCGGTTCTCAATGTTACGCCGGACCACCTCGACCGGCACCATACCTTCGAAGCCTACTGGTCGGCAAAGAAGAGAGTTTTTGAAAACCAGACAGCCGACGATTTCGCCGCGCTCAACGCTGATGACCCGGAGTGCGTGCGCATGGCAGTGGACCTTAAGGGGAAGGTGCTCTGGTTCAGCCGAAAAGACGAAGTGAAGACGGGAAGTTTTGTCCGGGCGAATAACATTTACTATCGCGACGGCGGCAGTGAACGAGAGATCATGCCGGTTGCGGATATGCAGTTGAAGGGCTCCCACAACGTTGAAAACGTCCTTGCCGCGGTTTGCATAGGCATGGCGGCTGGCTGCACTCCGGAGCAGATTCGTTCGGCGGTGAAGTTGTTCAAAGCGGTTGAGCACCGTCTGGAATACGTGGCGACGATCGGTGGTGTGCAGTACTACAACGACTCGAAAGCGACGAACGTGGATGCCACGATCAAGGCGCTCGAATCGTTCCCAGCAAACATTCACATCATACTTGGCGGCAAGGATAAAGGCAGCGACTACACGGTGCTGAAGCCGCTTCTGCGTGAACGAGTAAAACGCGTATACACGATTGGGGCGGCCGCGGAGAAGATCG
Organism: Terriglobia bacterium; assembly: GCA_021324365.1. GTDB lineage: Bacteria > Acidobacteriota > Terriglobia > Terriglobales > Acidobacteriaceae > JAJPJE01. Next base: position 12,574 of record JAJPJE010000085.1, read on the forward strand.
AGTCGCATATTTCGGGAGCGACTGAGGTTTTGCGCACCGGAACGCTGGAAAATGCGGTGCGCCGTGCGACCGAGATGGCGAAGCCAGGAGACATCATCTTGTTGGCGCCGGCCTGCGCAAGTTTTGATCAGTTCACCGGATACGAGCAGCGTGGAAGAGTTTTCAAGGAACTGGTTGCAGGGTTGCAAGTGCCGGTGAGTAGATAGCACTCAGTATTCAGCCGTCAGCATGCAGCACTGGATGCGCGAAGAGCCGAAAGCGAAGAGCTGACAGCCAATATGTTTTTCAGCAGGGCAAATTCCGGAGCACCACTTGGCTAAACGCGTCAGCGTTGATAAAACTCTTTTTACGGTTACGCTGCTGCTGGTTTTTATCGGCCTGGTGATGGTCTTCAGCGCTTCGGCGGTGATGGCCAAAGATCGTTTCGGGTCGCCGTACGGATTTCTGATCCGGCAGTTCCTGTGGGCGGTGGCGGGTATCGGCGCGATGTTCGGGTTGATGAACGTCGACTACAAGCGCTACAAGAATTCCGGCGTGGTGTTCTCGCTTCTAGGTCTGACGACAATTCTTCTAATTTCGGTCTTCTTTCTCGACCGCTCTCACAATACTCACCGCTGGTTCCGCGCGGGCCCGTTCTCGTTTCAACCATCGGAGCTGGCAAAGCCCACGCTTATCTTATTTCTGTCCTACTTCCTGGAATCGCGCACCAGACAGATGGAGGACTGGCGTCACACGCTGCTGCCCGCCATTGCGCCCACACTTTTTCTCTCAGCGCTTATCGCAGCGCAGCCCGATCTGGGCACGGCGATCGCGTGTGCGGCAATTACAGCTGCCATCATGTTTGTGGCAGGAACGGAATGGAAATATTACCTGTATGCAGTTGCTCCGCTGCCGATCCTGTTTTACTTCCTGATCTGGCGAGTGCCATGGCGTCACCAGCGCATACTGGCATACGCGAATCCGTATTCTGATCCGCTCGGTCGCGGCTTCCACATTATTCAGTCATTAATCGCGGTGAGTACTGGCGGCTTTTCCGGGCTCGGCCTGATGGAGGGGCATCAGAAACTGTTTTTTCTACCCGAGCCGCACACCGACTTCATCTTCGCCGTGATCGGGGAGGAGTTCGGATTAATTGGCACAATCGTGGTGCTGACGCTGTTTGCCATATTTCTCTATCGCGGCGTGCGGGCGGCAGTCCTGACGCGTGATGTCTTCGGCAAGTACCTGGCTGCCGGCATCGCCTCAATGATCGTGATCCAGGCGCTGTTCAACATAAGCGTAGTGGTTGCGCTACTGCCGACCAAAGGTATTCCGCTGCCCTTTATCTCTTATGGAGGATCGTCGCTTTTCGTGATGCTGGCGAGCGTAGGAGTTCTGCTGAACATCACCAAGCAGACGGACTAGCATGAGGGCCGTACTGGCGGGAGGTGGAACGGGCGGCCATGTCATCCCAGCGCTGGCGATCGCAAGGGAACTCCAGAATCTTTATCAGGCAGAAGTGCTATTTGTTGGGACTGCGCGGGGTATGGAAACCCGACTGGTTCCCGCTGCCGGATACCGGCTCGAACTGATCAAAGTGGGCCAACTGAACCGCGTCAGCCTGGCCACTCGCGTCCGAACTCTGGTGGATCTTCCCATGTCGGTGGCACATTCGGCGCGACTGCTTGGAAATTTCAACCCAGACGTCGTGATTGGAGTGGGCGGGTATGCCTCCGGACCCGCGATGGCTGCGGCGTGGCTGAAAGGCATCCCTAGCTTGATTTTCGAACCCAACCTGATTCCGGGTTTTACAAATCGCATGGCAGCGAGGATGGCGTCGGAAGCCGCGGTTCAGTTCGAGCAGACTGGATCGTATTTTCGGAAGGCGAAGGTCACGGGTGTGCCGGTACGCGAATCATTCTTCCAGATTCCGGCCCGACCTTCGGAGGCGGTGACCACGCTCCTGGTCTTCGGCGGTAGCCAGGGATCGCGAGCCATTAACCGCGCGGTGTTAAGTGCCTTGCCTCTGCTGAAGGAGCGAATGTCGGACTTTCACCTGATCCATCAAACCGGCGAGCGCGAATATAATGACGCTCGCGAGGCGTACGCGAAATCCGGGCTTTCAGCAGAGGTGTTTCCCTTTATCAACGATATGGCACAGGCCTTCTGCCGGGCAGATCTGTTGCTCTGCCGATCGGGGGCGAGTACGGTAGCAGAAATCGCTGCGGCGGGAAAAGCTGTGGTATTCATTCCGCTGCCGACGGCGGCAGACGATCATCAGCGGAAGAACGCGGAAGCGCTGGTCGAGGCAGGAGCGGGAGTGTTGCTTCCGGAGAAGGAACTGACGCCGGAGCGGCTGGCGGATACGCTGGTCGGGTTGCTGGCGGATCGGGCGAGACTGGCACGCATGTCGCTAGCAGCGAGAAACCTGGCGCATCCGGATGCGGCAAAGGAAATTGCTGGAATGGCAGCGAGGCTGGCGGGAGTGGGTAGAGATTGATGCACGGCCGCCGTGTTCTATTCGCGCCCGTGTGTGGCCTTCGGTTTTGCTCGCTCATTATGTGAGCGCCAGACGCGCTCACGACAGCCGGCCGGAGGCCGGCGCTACAAAAACTCAATGTTTGCCAAGATACAACGCATTCACTTTGTTGGGATCGGTGGAATCGGGATGAGCGGGATCGCCGAGGTGCTGATTAATCTCGGGTTCAAGGTTTCCGGCTCCGACCTGAAGGCCTCCGCTATCACGCACCGCCTCGCCGGTATGGGGGCGATTACTTTTGAAGGTCATCGAGCCGAAAACATCGCCGGCGCCGAGGTCGTCGTCACCAGTTCCGCCATCTCTCGCGAAAATCCTGAAGTCGCCGAAGCGCATCGCTTGCACATTCCGGTGATCCAGCGGGCCGAAATGCTGGCGGAGCTAATGCGGCTGAAGTACGGCATTGCAGTAGCCGGCATGCATGGGAAGACGACGACCACGTCAATGGTTGCGGCAGTGCTCGCCGGGGGAAATCTTGATCCGACCATTATTGTTGGTGGACGCGTGGATGCGATGGGTTCGAACGCCCGACTCGGGAAATCGCATTACCTGGTTGCGGAGGCTGATGAAAGTGACCGTTCGTTCCTGAAGCTCTCGCCCATAATCTCCGTTGTCACGAATATCGATCGCGAGCACATGGATACGTATCGAGACATGCAGGACGTGGAGGACACGTTTGTCGATTTCATGGATCGAGTTCCGTTTTACGGGATGGTGGTCGCCTGCAATGACAACGATGGGTTGCGGACGCTACTTCCGCGAGTGCAGCGGCGAACTGTGACCTACGGGTTACGGGAAGATTCCGATTTCCGCATCCTCGCTGCCGAGTCCGAGTTGGCGAAAGATGGGCCGGTGCCGTTAAGCCGTTTTCGCGTGCAATACAAAGGCAAGCTGCTGGGCGAGTTTCATCTGCACGTGCCAGGGGCGCACAACGTGCTGAACGCGACTGCGGCAATCGCTGTTGGCGTTGGACTGGATGTTTCGGTAGAACAGATTCGCGACGCGCTGGTGTCGTTCCATGGAGTGGATCGGCGCTTCCAGTTGCGGGGCGAGGTGGATGGCATCCGGGTGATCGATGACTACGGCCATCATCCCACCGAAATCAAGGCGACATTAGCCGCCGCGCGGCAGATTACCCAGGGTAAGCTGCACGTGATTTTCCAGCCGCATCGCTACACGCGCACGCAGTTGCTGCTCGACGATTTCGGCCGCGCCTTCGGTGATGCCGATAGCGTGTTCGTCCTCGACATCTACGCAGCGAGCGAGAAGCCGATCGCAGGAGTAACGGCGGAATCGGTCGCCGCGAAGATCGCTGCTTCGAGTCAGCCAGCGATGTATGTGAGTTCGTTTTCCGATGCGATCACCGCCGTGACTGCCGCGGCTCATCCGAAAGACATGATCATTACCCTCGGAGCCGGAAGCGTTTCGCAATTGGGGCCGCAGATAGTAGAGGCGCTGGGGGCGAAAACGGCGGCGGCGCGAGCATGGTGATTGCGACCCAGGTTAGCGTCCAATAGAAGGACGCGAACCCTGGGACACCGAGCACCAAGCTGCCGCGACTCGAAAAGCTCCGCAGGTACCCAATCAGCTAGCGCAAATCAGAAAATTCTCATCATGAAACACGCACGAACACGGTATAGTTTGTGAGCGGGCGTTTCTCAACGACGAATCTGTATTAATGGCGCGGAATAATCCAGTTATCCCCAACGAGGAAGACCTGCGGGGCGACGAAATTGCCTCTTCTCCTCCGGAGCAATCCGCGCCCGACTCGCGTTTCGCCGATCTCGAACCCGATCAGGAGCAGCCATTTCTCCGGGCGCAGAAGCGCGTCCCGATTCGCCGTGGCGCGCTGCCAAAGAAGACTGCAGGAAGGATTAAAGTTGCATTCTACGCCGTGGTCGTGGGAGCGCTCTGCGGCACGATTGGCGGATTTATCTATCACTACGGGGCTGGCTCCTGGCGGTTCCGTCTCGACTCCAGCGACAACATCGAGATCAGCGGTAACCAGAACGTCACCCATCGCCAGGTGATGGAGGTTATGGGCGCGGATATTGGCCGCAACGTATTCTTCATTCCATTGGAGCAGCGACAGAAACAGCTTGAAGAGATTTCCTGGGTCGAAACGGCCGCCGTGGCGCGTCTATTGCCCAATCGCATGAAGGTGGAAATTCGCGAGCGTACCCCGGTGGCGTTTGTGCAGTTTGGATCGCGAATCTCGCTCATCGACCGCTACGGCGTGATTATGGAAATGCCCAACGGTGCCGGGAAGAAGTATTCCTTTCCCGTACTGCTGAACATGAAGGACGATGAGCCGCTTTCGACACGTGCTGCACGCATGAAGCTGTATTTGCAGTTGATCAGCGACCTGGATTCGGGGGGCAACCACTACTCGCGCGATCTGAGCGAAGTCGATGTAACTGACCCAGACGATGTGAAGGTCACAGTGGCAGATCCCGACGGGGAGGTGCTGGTGCATCTTGGCGGATCGAATTTTGCCGATCGCTTCAAGATTTTCAAAACGCATTTATCAGAGTGGCGCAGCCAGTTTCAAAAGCTGGATTCAGTCGACCTCCGCTACGACAACCAGGTGATCGTGAATCCCGACTCGCCCGCCGCAGTTCCGGCTCAGCCTAAGGCGATGCCTGTCTCAGCCACTCCGGTTCCCAAGTGGGCGGCGAAGAAGCCCGCAGCGCAGGTGAAACACAAATGGGTTCCGAAGCATAAAAAAGCTCCGAAAGTGACACACGTGCAACGCAGCAATAGTAATGAGTAAAGTGAATCAGACATTTTTAACGGCCATTGACGTTGGGAGCGCAAAGACGTGCGCGCTGGTGGCCGAGGTTACCGATGCCGGATTGAAGTACCTGGGTCACGGTATCTGCGAGTCTCGTGGCTCGCGCAAGGGCGTCATCATTGACCTGGAGAAGGCCGTTGCCTCGGTGCAGAAGGCCGTGGAACAAGCCGAAGATCTGGCCGGTGCTCCGGTAGAACGCGCGGTCATCGGTATCGCAGGTGCGCATATCCGCGGACTGAATAGCCAGGGTGGGATTACCTTTGGCGCCCGGGCGCGCGAGATTTCACGCGAAGATATCCGTGCTTCAGTGGACCGGGCGCGCGCCATGGCTTTGCCACCGGATCGGCAGATTCTCCATTTGCTTCCGCAGGAGTTCATTCTCGACGAACAATCGGGTGTGCAGGATCCGCTTGGCATGATGGCGACGAAACTGGAAGCGCGCGTCCACATTGTTACTGCGTCTTCCTCTGCTACTCAGAACGTGGTGACTGCGGTAAATAAAGGCGGAGTGCAAGTGGACGACACCATATTTGAAGCGCTTGCCGATGCTGATGCCGTCCTTCGGTCCGATGAGCGCGAGCTGGGCGTGTGTCTTGTCGACATCGGCGCCGGCTCTACGGATCTGATCATCATCGAGGAAGGTGCGGTTGTGCATACCGCCTGTATACCGATTGGCGGCGATCACTTCACGAATGATGTGGCGGTGGGGTTGCGCACTCCCCTGCAGGATGCGGAAAAGATTAAGAAATCGTTTGGTAACGCAATCGTCACACGAATTCCGGAGACGAACGAAATCGAAGTGCCATCGGTTGGCGACCGGCCATCGCGACTGATGCCGCAACGGCAGCTAGGTGAGATTCTTGAGCCCCGGGCACGCGAACTTTTCGAGATTATGCGTGACCATCTGAGGCAATCGGGTGTATTTGATTTGTTAAATGCAGGATTTGTGTTGACCGGTGGCGGTGCAAAGCTGAACGGAATGCTGGAAATGGCTGAACAAGTATTACGGAAGCCTATCCGTTATGGTCTGCCAATGCCGATTTCCAAGATTCCCGCTGCACTGGTCGACGCGGAATACACGACCGTGATTGGCAGTGTGCTGTATGCGTATCGAGCACGGCAGTTGCGCCCTATGAATGACAATGGACTTGCTTCACGACTGAAGGCAATCTTCGCGCGCCGTGATGCCTGAGGCCGTTGTACTGGGATCGCGAACAGCGATTCTCTGACAGAGACACCCGACAGGGTAACGATTCATGGCCATGCACGACGCTGAGAATTCAACAAGAAGGCGGAGATGAGTACAGAAAAGGACATTCGAATTCACTTCAACGAAGAGCCCACGAACAGCGCCAAGATCAAGGTTGTCGGAGTGGGTGGCGGCGGCAGCAATGCCGTAAACCGCATGATCGACGCGAACATGGAAGGCGTTGATTTCATTGTCGCGAATACAGACTTGCAGGCGCTGAAGATGTCGCGCGCCCCGGTAAAGTTGCAACTGGGTGTGAAACTCACCAGCGGCCTGGGTGCGGGTGCAAATCCGGAGGTCGGCCGTAAAGCCGCGCTGGAGGACGCCGATAAGATTATCGAGTCGTTGGAAGGCGCCGATATGGTGTTTGTTACCACCGGCCTCGGTGGCGGGACCGGGACGGGCGCGGCGCCAATCATTGCCTCACTCGCGAGCGAGATGGGAGCGCTGACAGTAGCAGTGGTGACCAAGCCCTTCGGATTCGAAGGACGACGTCGCCAGCAGCAAGCCGAGCGCGGCCTTGCCGAACTGATCGAATCGGTGGATACCGTCATCGTGATCCCAAATGAAAAGCTGTTGGCGGTGGCGCGAGATGCTGGATTCTTTCAATCGTTTCGAGTGGCCGACGACATTCTGCGGCAGGCAGTGCAGGGAATTTCGGACATCATCACAATTCCCGGCATCATCAACCGTGACTTTGCCGATGTGAAGGCAATCATGGCGGGGATGGGCTACGCCGTAATGGGTACCGCAACGGCAACCGGAGATGCGCGCGCGATCGAAGCGGCCCAGCGTGCCATTGCTTCGCCATTGCTTGAAGCCGGAGCGATCGACGGAGCACGCGGCATCCTGATCAACATAACCGGGTCGAGTTCGCTGAAGTTGGCTGAGGTGAACGAAGCCTCCAGCATCATCCAGAATGCTGCGCACGAAGACGCCAATATCATCTTTGGAGCGGTGCTCGACGAGAAGATGAAGGACGATGTAAAGATTACTGTCATCGCCACTGGATTCCGAAGCGAGTGGATGCGCAAGCGCGAACCACGAGCAAGTAGCGCAGCCGTCGCAATTTCGCAGATCCGGACAAGTGCCTACACGCCGCCTGCGCCTGTGGAAATCTTCGAGCCAGAGCCTGAGCCAGTGTTGGAACCGGTGGTGGTTCCGGAACCTACGCCGATGGTGCAGGTTGCCGCAGGTCAAATGCGTGAACCTAGAGTCTTGCCGGAGGTTACGCCAGCGGTGAGCACCGGGTTCGGTCAGGACGATCTGGATATCCCCGCATTCATGCGCAAGCGTGGTGAAGCCTGAACCAATGGCCTTATCTGCCCCAGGTTAACGTCCGAAAGCAGAACGTAACCTGGGGCACAAGCCACGCACTGGTTCTAACTCTAGTTATTAACCGAAGTTATCGAAACGAGTATTCCTTAGAGCTGCGGGTTTCATCTAAGGGAAGGTAAGTTGCTGGTTTCGGGCGAGCGGTCCGCCGGTTACCGGGCAGGTTACCTGGGAGTAGCACTTATGCCGAAGTGGTTGGTAAGGAAACTCTTATTAGTACTTGGGTTCATTGCACCACGGAATGCTTGGTAATTCAGGTGAGTTGATCTAATCTCGTTTAAGGGCGCAGTTCCTCCTTGCACGACCTCCAGTGAATTGCTCGATCTGCAAGGATATTTTGCTTTTGATTTGAAAATTAGGAAATGTGATGGGTTCAGGGTCTCGGGTAGCCAATCTTTTCTGGGTTCTTGTCGTGGTCGCCAGCCTTGCTCTCTCCGTGAGCGCGGCGACGGTTTCCGGCCGCACACATAAAAAGACTACAGCGAAAGTTACTGAGAACGCTCGTACGCAACGGCGGATGCGCAGTTTGCGTCATAGCCGAACGGTCGCCGGTTCGCGTGCTTCGCGGGCGCGCTTGCGTCGGGTTCATCACCGGTATTACGAGCGTTTTTATACCAGTTCTTTTGCGGAAAATCAGGATGCCCTTGACGCGAAGGGCGGCGAAGATCCGGTTGTTCGCCAAGCCGCGATTGAGGCCCTGGGTGACATGAATGGCACTGTCGTCGCCGTCGACCCGGATACTGGACGAATCCTGGCAATGGTGAACCAGCCTCTAGCGCTGTCGGAAGGAGCGCAGCCCTGTTCGACCATTAAGCTCTCCGTTGCACTGGCTGCGTTAAGCGAGGGCATTGTCACCAAGGATACAAAGATCAACGTAGGCGGCTGGCGCCTCAACATGACCGAAGCGCTCGCGCATTCCAACAACGCCTACTTCGAGGCTTTGGGCCGCAAGCTTGGGTTTGAACGCGTCGCTTATTATTCCCATCAGTTCGGGCTCGGTGAACTCGCCGGATATCACATCGCGGGCGAGCATCTGGGAACGTATCCAAGTGAAGAAATCGACCAGAAACTTGGCGGTGTAGGCCGCATGTGCTCCTTTGGCGAAGGCGTTTCGATGACGCCGCTGCAACTGGCTGCGCTGGTGTCAGCAATCGCAAACGGCGGAACGTTGTATTACCTGCAACATCCTACGACGCCGGACGAAGTTGCGAATTTCAAGCCAATGGTGAAGCGGCATCTTGATATCGGTGGAGTCATTCCACAAATTCTCGATGGTATGGCTGGCGCTGTGCGCTACGGGACAGCGCGGAGCGTACGCTACAACTTCAGCGAGCAAGAAATCCTCGGGAAAACCGGCACCTGTTCGAAAGATGGAACTCGCTTTGGCTGGTTCGCGTCATTCGCCAATACCGATCGAGGCAAGATCGTTGTCGTGATGTTCCTACGCGGCGGACGCCCTACATTCGGGCCGAAAGCAGCGGAGTTGACCGGAGTGATGTATAAGGACCTCAACGACCACAATTATTTCGCCGGACCAGTCGTTCCTCAGGTCGAGCGCGCAACCCAGACGGTGGGGGTTTCGCAATAAAAAGTGGTCAGTGATTGGCGGCTAGTGGTTAGTCGGGGCAGCCGGGTGGCTGCCCCGAAATATTTCTCGAGGCCAATCATGCCGCAAGTTGTGTGAAAAAGGGCGGACAGGAATGTCCGCCCCACACAAGACAAGCCGCCGAGTGCGGCTGCCCATTGGTTTGCTATACCTGTGGTGCCTTTCTGCTCCAGTCGCGGATCTTGGTTATCTCCGCAGATGGAATATGCAGGAATTCAAGAAATTCCTGATGTTCGGTCGGCGCTGACTTTTCGAACTCCGCGTGCCAGCGATGCATGTCGGCTTCGCTGAAGCCAGAGGCCTTCATAATCGACACCCATTTTTCTTTGGTAACCACGTTCATCCTCCGGAACGATTTTTTGTTCTGCAGCAGTTTGAGAATTGCGCGTTGATGATCTCGAAGCTGGCTGATTTCGGCGTCGAGTTCAACGAGCCTCCGTTGCAGGACAGATGAGGCATCACTCTCCGGGCGCGACAAGATAGCGCGGATATCCGCGAGCGCCAGACCTGCATTGCGATAAACGCAGATCTGCTGCAAGCGTCGAAGATCCTGCAGGCCGTAGCTGCGATAGTTGCCGCCCGAGCGAACCGGCTTCGCAATAAGGCCGATCGATTCGTAATAGAGCAGCGTACTGCGACTCAGTCCGCATTGTCGCGCAAGTTGAGTAACGGTCATCATCGGTCAGACCTCATGGTGAACCCTAAAGTTGTAGACAGGTCAATGTAATTGTTAATCGGGTGATCTGGTAATCGGGTAATTGAGGTGATCGACTACGCTGAATGCTGGGACTAGAAGCGTTGGATCGGTAACGATTGTTGACAATGAGGTCAAGAAATCAACGCTGGATATGCACCTTTGCGTGATGTGAGGTGTAAATCGGATGGAACCTGCGCAAGATTTCCTGAGACACTGGAAGTTGACGAAAGAGAGCGCAGTGGAAAGCTGGTTACCTAAATCCCTACTTTGTCTCAGAGATTACAACCGCAAGAAGTTCCTTTCTGACCTGATCGCCGGCATCACCGTGGGTCTGGTGGCACTGCCGTTGGCGATGGCATTTGCAATCGCTTCCGGGGTTCCGCCGCAGACCGGCCTGTATTGTGCCGTGGTCGCCGGGTTCCTGATCTCCGCACTGGGTGGTTCGAAGACACAGATCGGCGGTCCGACCGGAGCATTCGTTGTCATCGTGTCGGGCATCGTCCTGAAGCACGGCATCGAGGGACTGTACATCTGCACCCTTCTGGCCGGGATTATGCTGGTCGTCCTGGGCGTGACGGGCTTTGGATCGGCGGTGAAGTTTATTCCGCGCCCGGTCGTTGTTGGGTTCACCAACGGCATCGCCGTAATTATCGCCAGCACCCAGGTGAAGGACTTTTTCGGACTGCGCGTGGACCATGTTCCGGGGGAGTTCGGCGCGCGAGTGCAAGCTCTGGCCCGCGGATTCCATACTCTCGATATTCGAACCACGCTGCTTGCGGTTGGAGCTTTACTGGTAATTCTGGTGATGCCGCGCTTACTCCCGAAGATCCCGGGCACGATTCTGGCATTACTCGCCGGAACTGGCGTGGCAGTTGCGCTGAAGTTGCCGGTGGAAACCATTGGTACGCGTTTTGGCGGAATTCCCAGCGGAGTGCCGAAGCTCGACATACCTCCGTTTCAGTTTTCCATGGTGCATTCGCTGATCGGGCCTGCGGTTACCGTGGCGATGCTCGGCGCGATCGAGTCATTGATGTCAGCGGTTGTTTCGGATCGAATGAGCCATGACAAGCACAACCCGAATGTCGAACTGATCGGGCAGGGCGTTGCTAACATCGTGTCGCCGATGTTCGGCGGACTTCCCGCAACCGGCGCTATCGCGCGGACCGCCACCAGCATCCGATCCGGAGCCCAGAGTCCAGTCGCCGGAATAATTCACGCAGCTACGCTACTGGCGATCCTTCTGTTTGCCGCGCCGCTGGCGAAGTTCATTCCTTTATCGGTGCTCGCGGCAATTCTGTTTGTGGTTGCCTACAACATGGGCGAGTGGAAGGAAATCCCAGACATCCTGAAGCTGACCAAATCAGAAATATCGGTATGGCTTGCCACGTTCCTGCTGACAGTTTTTGCCGATCTCACGGTTGCTGTGGAATTCGGAATGATCCTCGCTACGCTGCTATACATCCGCAATGTGACCAGTACAACCACAGTATCGGTAGTCACCGAGGACTATATCGAGGATGGACAAGTGCACAGCCTTCAAGGCAAACATATCCCAAAGTACTTGCGCATCTTCCGCATCCATGGACCGTTCCTGTTTGGCGCAACGGAGAAGATATCGACTATTTACGAGCAGATGGAGGAACTGCCGCCGATCGTCATCCTGCGATTGCGGAATATGACTGCGATCGATGCGACTGGTATCCAGGCACTGGAGACACTGGCAGAGGATCTCGATAAATCGGGGCGCACTCTGATTCTCTGTGGAGCGAGAGAACAGCCGGCAATCATGATGGCAAAAGCCGAATTCGAGCGCCATGTCGGCGCCGAAAACATTTGTCCGCACGTGCAAGCTGCTCTGGACCGTGCACGCGCGATTCGGGCTGACCAGGTACTGGTGCGATCTGTCGGACGGATGTAAGCCATATTCGATTACAGAAAGTTCATGACGAGCTTCTGCTCGTACTGGTTGAGCACGTCTCGCCAGTGCGGTAGATTCGTAGGGAATGACTTCTGTGGGAGAGTGATGTGTCGGTTTGGAAAACGATCAGTACGCGTATATTGCCAGTTACGGTTGCGACTGCGGTTCTTGGGGGGACCCTGATAGCGCAGGAGCCGGGGTGGGTAAAACACGTGCCGGAAGCGGATCGGACCCGCACTAATCCGTTAGTGAACCAGCCCGATGCTGCCGAAGCAGGACAGAAGCTGTACGGAGAAAAGTGTGCTCGCTGCCATGGCGCACATGGAGAAGGGAAGGGACACTCCCCTTCCCTGCAGACCAAGAAAGTTCACGATCTGACTGCCGGCGAGCTGGAGTGGGTGATCGATCACGGTTTCAGCTTCCACCGAATGCCGGCTTTCGATTCGCTCACGCAAGATCAACGCTGGCAGATCGTTTCCTACGTGCAATCGCTTCCTGTGTCGAAGTAGGGTTACTGCGGCGGCGGGGCCGGTGGCAATTTGATCTGCACAGGCTTGTCGTCCACTACTCGATAATCGCTCGGGATGCTGAACAGCGATGGATCGGGCTCCGAGTAGTTCACGTTTGTAAGTTGCGTTTTCAACTCTCCCGCCCATGGATCGGTGTGCTTTGTCATCACGGTTGCGTTCAACTCGGGTGAGTACCACGTTTCAGAAACGATCGAAATTGGCTGATCGTTACCGATAACTCCCGCTTTGATGGTCGTTGTAGTGCGGGTGCCGGTCGCATGAAGGTCGTCGATAGTCTGATCTCCGAGGTTCTCCGTGCTGGATGTTTCAGCCGAATTGGAGGCGGGCTGTGATGGTGTACCGCTTGTGATGGTCTGGCTGGAAAAATACACTGCATTGCCAGGCCCGGGGCCGGGGCCGGTACCAACTCCTTCATTTCTCACCATAACTGCTACCTGTCCCGCCTCTTTGCCATTGAGAGGTGGCAGACCTGGAGGCGCGATGGGCATCTTGTGTGCGATCTTCGCTCTACTGTCGAGCAAGTAGCGGTATCCTGCGACCGGATCGACGATGGTTACGATCTTGGGTAGCTCGCTCTGCGGAACCGCTCCTAAGAGATTCATTTGTGCTTCGCGCCGAATGCGGCCCTGACTATCGCGGCAAAGCAGAGAGCTTTCGGCCGTATGGATACGGTTGCCGTCCGCAAATGTCTGCGTATGATCGCTGGTGATAGTGCCGCAAAACGGGCTGCCCTTCACGGGCTTGGCATCCATTCCGTCTTCGATTCTGATACCGATCCGGCCGGTTGCGACTTTCGCCTGTAATGCCACAATTGGCGGCCCCGCAAGTGTTGAAACTGACGGATTGGCATCAACCACTGATTGCGCGAATGAGCTGGTGGCATAGACGGCCAGAACGAAAATTCCATGCCTCACAACGAAGCGAATACGATCCATGAGTCCACCTCGATTTCGAATTAATTTACGAAACGAATTGCGCGAGCTACACCATCCGCGCCTACTACTACGTCGGCTGAAACTACATTGTTGTTTTGCATCAGTGGGGCTCCCCACCCAGCGAGCGCTGACGCCGGGAGCTTCACCCGTATGACATCCATGGTTCCGGAGCAGCTGAGCTGATCGCAATACATCAAATTGTGAAAGCCCGAGGCGACACTCGAATCGATGGCGGGCTGTTTCGGCGTCTTGGCTAGCTTTTGTGGCGCTATATGTGACCCGTGTCGTGCCATTTGTGGCCGATCCTTGGCAGGGTTGTGAGCTGCAGGCTGCGCCTCGGTTTGCGTATGCGATAGCGGTTGAGCCGTACGGGTCGCGGCCTGATGCTGCTGCTGCGGAGTGATGATCGCCTTTCGTGTTCCAAAAAGAAGGATGATTCCGCAGAGCAGAACTGCCGCCGTTGCAGCCCGCCACATGGGAAACGAAAATCTTACGCGAGGGATTGGCAAGGGATTCCGTTCGGGCTCCGACATGCCGCGGTGGTAAATACTCGTGATGCGTGCGTCAACGGACGCCGGAACTGATGGCGCAAACTCGCGGAGATCACGCAAGTCCCGCTGCACGCGCTCTTCTATTGTGAGCCAGTGGCGGCAGTCGGTGCAGCACTCCACATGGGCTAGGAACTCCGCATCCTGGGAATGCGGACGCTCTTGTTGCCATCGCTCACGTAATTCGTTGCAAGTCATATCAGGCACCCCTCGGTACCGGTGTTACGGAAGGCCGGCTGTGATTCGCGAAGCAGCTTCAGTTTTCCCGCGAGAAGTTTGTGCGCCCGATTGAGCCGGGATCTGACCGTGCCCACCGCGCATCCGAGCCGGGTCGCAGTATCCGCATACGACATCTCCAGCAGATCACAGAGCACCACTACCTGCCGATAGTGTTCAGGCAGAGAAGCGACCGCGGAACGCACATGTTCTACCGCCTGGTTCTTGATCAGGTCGGTCGAACACTCCGCCACCGTTCTAACAGGTGGTGCAAGAGAGTCGGCATCGTCCGGGAGCGGTTCGTAAGGGCGCTCGCGGCGATCTATCCTTCGCACCAGGTTGCGAGCGATTCCGAAGATGAAGGCTCCCAGATCTCCTTGCCTAGGATTGAAACGGGCCCGCTTCTGCAGCAAAGTGAGGAACACTTCCTGAGTAACTTCTTCCGCCGAAGATTTCGAGCCGGTCATGTAGTATGCGTAGCGAAACACGGGAGTCTTCATCCTGTCATAGAGCACGAGAAACGCGGATTCATCACCAGCAACCGCCAGTTCGAACAACTCGACATCCGGTCTATTGTCGGGAAATGGCATCGACGTTGCGGTTGTTGACAATCTGGCGCTGTGAGCGTTCTCGAAGGAACCAAGCTCGTGAGTCCAGGCTCCCTCAGGGGGCTAGTCCCCGATTAAGTTCTGTACGACGTGGCTGAAACCACGCCCTTTCAAAGTTGCATTTCTGAAGCAGCCCCTCGCTGCTGTCATTCAGTATTCGCCCAAAAACGGAAAAGGTTCCAAAACTTTCGTCCGGGAATTCGTCTTGGTATGGCAAACTCAAAGGATATGAAGATAACGCCTCGTGCTGAAGATTTTTCCGCGTGGTACCAAGATGTTGTCTTGCAAGGAGATATGGCTGAGCCCGCCGAAGTCGTAAAGGGCTGCATGGTGATCAAGCCGAACGGCTATGCAGTATGGGAACTCTTACAAGGCGAACTGGATCGCCGCTTCAAGGCCACCGGACATAAGAACGCCTATTTTCCGCTATTCATCCCCGAGAGCTTTTTGCGACGCGAGGCGGAGCACGTGGAAGGATTCTCTCCCGAGCTGGCTGTGGTTACCGTTGCCGGCGGCAAGAAACTGGAGGAGCCATATGTCGTGAGGCCAACCTCTGAAACGATCATTGGACATTTCTTCTCCCGCTGGATCAAGAGTTACCGCGACCTGCCTCTCCTTCTGAATCAATGGGCGAACGTGGTTCGCTGGGAATTGCGCACGCGCATGTTTTTGCGAACAACGGAGTTCTTGTGGCAGGAAGGCCACACCGCACACGCTTCACAGGAAGAAGCGCACGAGGAGGCGGTACGAATTCTGCACCTCTATGCCGATGTTGCCGAGGATGTCATGGCGATGCCGGTGATACGTGGCGTGAAGTCGAGAGCCGAGAAGTTCGCCGGTGCTGATCGTTCTTTTGCAATCGAAGCGATGATGCAGAACGGTCTCGCTCTCCAGGCGGGGACAAGTCACGAGCTGGGTCAAAACTTCGGCAAGGCATTCAATGTTCAGTTCCAAAGCAAAGAGGGCAAGCTCGAATACGTATGGCAGACCAGTTGGGGCGTGAGCACTCGCCTGATCGGTGGCCTCATCATGACCCACTCGGACGACAAGGGGCTGGTGCTGCCTCCGAAGCTCGCGCCAACTAAGGTGGTGATTGTTCCCATCTTCCGCAAGGAAGGCGAGAAGGCAACGGTGTTGGAAGAGGCGAACAAAATTGCTGCGGCACTGAGGGCCGAGGCTGTATCGGTGGAAGTGGATGCACGCGAGGAGCACAGCCCCGGTGCGAAGTTCTTCTACTGGGAGCAGCTCGGTGTGCCGGTCACAATTGAAATCGGCCCGCGGGATGTTGCGGCGGGCACCGCGGTCGTTAAACGGCGCGATCTCGGGACGAAGCAGCCTCAAAAGCGTGATGCGCTGGTGCTATGTGTCCGCGACGTGCTGAACCAGATGCAGTCTGATCTGCTGGAAGCGGGACGGAAACGGATGAAAGAAAATACGGTGGTTGCGAACAGCATTGAGGATGTGGCGCAAGTTCTCTCCGATGCCACTGCAGAAAAAGGCGGCGGCAAGTTCGTAATGGCGCACATCAAGGATGATCCAGCATGCGATGCTCGGATCAAGGAATTTAAGGCGAGTGTGCGGTGCATTCCGCTGGTGGATGAATACGATGGCGCGGGCAAATGCATCGTGACCGGAGAAACCGTATCGCACCGCTCGGTGATCGCGAAGGCCTACTGAGACTCAGCGAACCTGCGCGACAACGGGTCTGCGAAACGCTACCACCACATGCGGCTGCATCAGGTACCAGATAATGACGCCGCTAATGGCAATCCTCACCAGTTTGAAGACGACTCCGAACGGGTGAAGGAACACGAATAGGGAGAGGATGCCGAAAACAAGGCCGATGCCTTGAAAGATGATGGTCACCACGCGTGCCCATTCCTGCAAAGTCCAGAGGCCCCAGCCCACGACCGCGGCGATCAGGGCAAAGAACAGACAAAATGCCCCGCCAATGACACCGGCAAAGGCCGCAATCGGTCCGAATTGATTGCCGATGATGCCGGCCAGAAACGTTGATCCCAGCAACAGGGCGAGTCCGGGGATCAGACACAGGGCAGCTCCCGCCCAGGCCAGAATAGCCAGGATTACAACACCCGTAGGCTTCTGCATAAGACACTCCTATCTGTCTGGATAGCCGAAGGTTTATCGCAAAAGCTGCGCGACCGCAATATGCAATTCGTTGCCGTGGCCGAAGTGGGAACTCGCGCAGCCACACCGTATAATCAAAGCTCGTCCTGATATGCCAGCGACTCTTGACCAGATCGTTGCCGCGACCCGGCGCGTAGTGGCTTCCGCCAAGGCCAGCGCCGACTTTGCGCAACTCGAGCGCTATGCGCGCGAGCATAGGCCGCGCAGGTTCGCAAGAGCCGTGCGCGAAACGGCGAACCGTGAAGGGCTTGCAGTGATCGCAGAGTTGAAAAAGGCATCTCCATCGCGCGGAGTGATTCGGGCGAGTTTTCATCCGCAGGCATTGGCCACGGAACTGGAGCAGAACGGCGCCACGGCACTTTCGGTGCTGACCAACGAAGAATTCTTTCAGGGATCGCTGGATTATCTGCGCGAGGCCTCTGCGGCGGTTCACATTCCATGCCTGCGCAAGGATTTCATCGTTGACGAATTCCAAGTGTTGGAAGCGCGGGCGAACTGTGCCGATGCGATCCTGCTGATCGTGGCAGCTCTGACCGATCCCGAGTTGCGCCAGTTGCATGCCAAGGCGCGATCCTACGATCTCGATGTGCTCTGCGAAGTCCACGAGGAACTCGAACTGAAGCGGGCCATTGACTGCGGCTTTGAAGCGATTGGCGTCAACAATCGCAATCTGCGGACTTTTGAAGTTGATTTGACTACGTCGCTGGAATTGATTTCGAAGTTTCCGCCGGATGTGACACGAGTGGCGGAAAGCGGCATTCACACCGGCATGGACTTGCACGTTCTTCGTGAGGCTGGGTATCACGCCTTCCTGATCGGCGAATCTTTGATGAAGAACGATCATCCGGGCCAAGAACTCGGGCGGCAGCTTGCCGAACTCCGGCGGGCTTCAGTGGGGCACGCATGACCTGGGTCAAGATCTGCGGCACTACTACACTGGAAGACGCGCAGCTTGCGGTGGAAGCTGGCGCCAACGCAATCGGCTTTGTTTTTGCGGCAAGCCCGAGGCGAGTGAGCCCGGAGCAAGTGCGCACGATCGTAAAGGAACTTCCAGAGTCCGTGGAGAAGATCGGAATATTCGTGAACGAGACCGCCGAGCACATTCGGACAATCATAAAAGCGACTGGACTGACCGGAGTGCAACTGCACGGGCATGAGTCGGAGCACCTGCAAGCCGAGGTGAACGCCATGCAGACGGTCTGGGGGCGGAAGCCGAAGCTGTACCGGGCGCTGCATCTGCCGGAGAGTTTTGCAGGAGAAATGAATGTTGGATTCAGCTGGCCCGAGGGTGACGCGCGGCCTGACGCGCTTCTGCTCGACACGGTAAGCGCCGGAGTGCGCGGTGGAACCGGCAAGAAATTCGATTGGCAAGCTGCCGTGCCGCTCGTGGAAGCGGTGCAGACGCAGATTCCCGTGATCATTGCGGGTGGTTTGAATCCCGAGAACGTTGGCGGGGCAATCCGCCTGTTTCAGCCATTTGGAGTTGACGTGGTTTCCGGAATCGAGGCGAGTCCCGGCAAAAAAGATCCAGAAAAGCTTCGTGAGTTCGCACGCGCCGTGAAACGCGCGACGGTGATGGTGTAAGTATGCCCATTTTGCAAAGAAGAGCACCTGGAGCTGTGGCAACCGGACGCTTTGGTCCATATGGAGGACGCTACGTCCCTGAGACCTTGATGGCGGTTCTACAGGAGCTCGAAGACGCGTACAACAAGGCCAAGGCAGAACCAGAATTTCAGAGCGAACTCGATGATCTGCTCAAGAATTTTGCCGGGCGGCCCACGCCGTTATTCTTCGCGAAGCGATTGACGGAACACCTGGGCGGCGCACGGATTTACCTGAAGCGCGAAGACCTGCTGCACACCGGCGCGCACAAGATCAACAACTGCCTGGGTCAGGCCTTGCTGACGCGGCGCATGGATAAGAAGCGGGTGATCGCCGAAACCGGTGCGGGTCAACACGGCGTCGCGACAGCGGCAGCGTGCGCCCTGTTCGGATTTGAATGCGTCGTCTACATGGGCGTGGAGGACATGCACCGTCAGGAACCTAACGTGTTCCGGATGCGCCTGCTCGGCGCAGAGGTGCGCGGCGTGGACGCCGGCCAGCGCACGCTGAAGGACGCCATTAACGAAGCGATGCGCGACTGGGTCACCAACGTGCGGACGACTCATTACCTGCTAGGAAGCGTGCTCGGTCCGCATCCGTATCCGACGATGGTACGCGACTTCCATCGAGTGATCAGCCGCGAAGCACGCGAGCAGATTATGAAAGCTGAAGGCCGCCCTCCCGATGCGGTGATCGCCTGTGTCGGAGGCGGGTCGAATGCCATCGGCGCTTTCTACGAATTTATCCAGGATAAGAAAACTTCGTTGATAGGCGTGGAAGCCGGCGGTCGCGGCGATAAATTGGGAGAGCACGCGGCGCGTTTTCGTGGCGGATCGCCCGGAGTGCTGCAGGGAACGTTTTCGTACGTGCTGCAGGACGAGGCCGGACAAATAGCAAACACGCATTCGGTTTCCGCGGGACTTGACTATCCGGGCGTCGGGCCCGAACACGGGTGGCTGAAGGATAACGGCCGCGCGATCTACACATCCGCGACTGACGATGAGGCATTGGCAGCCTGCCAGCTATTATCGCGACTTGAGGGAATAATTCCCGCGCTGGAGTCCTCGCATGCGGTAGCAGAATGCATCAAGCGCGCGCCCAGGATGCAGGCGTCCGAAGTCGTTATTGTCAATATCTCCGGGCGAGGCGATAAAGACATAGGCATTCTGCGAGAAAATCTGAAAATCGACGGCTGAACTCACGGACCTACTGTGCCCATCAATTTTCAACATAAACCAGGCCTCGTTGCTTACATCACCTGCGGTGATCCGGACCTGGATACGTCTCGCGAAGTCGCATTAGCTGCCATTCGCGCCGGGGCCGATGTGCTCGAACTCGGAGTACCTTTCAGCGATCCGGTTGCGGACGGTCCAGTAATCCAGGCCGCCAGTGACCGGGCGGTCAGGAACGGCGTAAGGTTGGGCGATGTGCTCCACCTGGCGGCCGACATTCGTAGGGAAGCTCCGCAAGCGGGCATGATCGCGTTTTCATATTTCAATCCGATTCTTCGGTATGGACTCGACCGATTCTGTGACGACAGTGCGCGTGCCGGGCTGGACGGCGCACTTGTAACCGATCTTCCGGTGGAAGAAGCAGATGATTATGTCGAGCACATGCGCAGCCGCAGACTCGCTACTGTATTCCTGGCAACGCCGACGAGTACAGATGAGCGGCTCAAGTCAGTTTGCGACGTTTGCACCGGTTTTGTTTATGCTGTTTCAAGAACCGGAGTCACCGGGGTTCGTCAGCAGCTGGCAGCGGACGCGAGTGCCCTCGTCGATCGGTTGCGTCAATTTACGAAATTGCCGATCGCGGTCGGATTTGGAGTTTCCAATCCACAACAGTTTGGGGAGGTTGGCGGCTTTGCTGATGCTGCGGTTGTGGGTACAGCGATCGTGCAGTTAATCCAGAAATCCGGTCGCGGCAAGAGCGCCGCAGAAGCGGTGGCTGAGTTCATTGGCGGATTACGAGCAGGTGCGTCCGCTGCGGTGAAAGCGTAGTCGAGCATAGGAAGCAGAGCTGAAGCGATGGACATCAGCGACTGGCGTAAGAAAATCGATGAGCTCGACTGCAGGCTGGTTGAACTGCTCAACCAGCGCGCGCATGCTGCGCAGGAGATAGGGCGCTTGAAAAAGGAGTTGGGCGCTCCGATTTACGAACCGAAACGCGAGCAGGAGATTTTCGAAAACGTTAGCCGCCTGAGCCGTGGACCGCTAAAGGGCCGCCAGCTCGTGCAAATTTACGAACGCCTCATCGACGTGATGCGCAACCTGCAAAAGGAAGAGATGGGCGTCCCGGAGCAAAAGGCAGGCGATGACGGCGAGACAGAGTTCGATCAGGAAGTGAATGACTAGCTTAGTGGTTTTGGCAATTTGCTAAGACACCCTCTGGTGCGGACAAGTAGCAACTGACAACTGCTCATGATTATTGCAATGCAAACCAATGCGTCGGAGAAGCAGATCCAAGCCGTGATCGATCATTTAGTCGCGCTTGGCTTCGACGTGCTTCGCAATACCGGTGCATCGCAGACAATTCTGGGGGCCGTGGGGACTCGGGTCGACTTCGATCTACGGGAACTGGAATTGCTTGACGGGGTTCGCCAGGTGCATCGGGTCAGTTCGCCGTACAAATTGGCGGAGAGGAGTTTTCGTCCCGAAGGCACAGTTGTTGATCTTTCGACCAGGGTTCAGATCGGCGGTAAGGAAGTCGTTGTGATGGCGGGGCCAGGCTCGGTGGAATCTCGCGAGCAAATCTTCAAGGCGGCGGAGATTGTCTCCAGAGCAGGTGCGAAGGTGCTGCGGGGCTGCGTTTTTAAAGCGCGATCTTCCACCCAGGCGTTTCACGGCATGGGCGAAGATGGCCTGAAGCTGCTGCGGGAAGCCGCCGACAAATTTGGCCTGCTGGTGATCAGCGAAGTGACGGAGAGCTCGCAGATGGAAGCGATGATGCCTTTTGTCGACATCCTGCAGGTGGGCGCACGCAACATGCAGAACTTTCACCTGTTGCGAGAGCTCGGGAGGGTGCGCAAGCCGGTGTTGCTGAAGCGCGGCGTCGCGGCCACTATCGACGAACTGCTACTTTCAGCGGAGTACATCCTGTCGGGCGGCAATTCCCATGTGATTTTATGTGAGCGGGGCATTCGCACGTTCGACAGTCACACGATGGATATCGGGGCGATTCCCAATGCGAAGCGGCTATCGCATTTACCGATCGCGGCTGATCCGTCGCATGGCGCAGGCAGGCGCGATCGGGCACCCGCTATGACGCGTGCCGCCGTGGCCGCTGGCGCCGACGCGTTGCTGATCGAAGTGCACCCTGATCCGGAGAAAGCGCTTTCCGACGGCGCGCAATCACTGTTTCCAGAACAGTTCGAACAGGTGATGAGTGAGTGTCGTGTGATTGCGTCGGCAATCGGACGCACGATCTAGGTACTGAAAACGCCTTCTATGAAGCAGATCACCATCATTGGAACCGGCCTGATTGGCGGCTCACTGGGCTTGGCTCTGACGCAGCACGCACCCGACGTGCATATTGTGGGTTGCGATCGCGAGTCCGTTCTGCAGCAGGCGCGCATGATGGGCGCCATCGATGAAGGCTGCACCAGTCCGGAACAGGCGGTGCGACAAAGTGATCTGATCATCCTGGCGACTCCAGTCGGGAGCATCATTGACCTGATCGAACGCATTGGCCCACTCGCTCCTCCCCGTTCGCTGATTACGGATGTTGGCTCGACGAAGTCTGAAATTATGACTCGCGCGAAGGATGTTTTCGGCGCTGATGTCTGCACGCGATTTCTCCCCGGCCATCCCATGGCCGGGAAAGAAACCGGCGGAATCGAATGTGCCGATGGCACACTTTTTGAGGGCGCAGTATGGCTCATCACGCCTTATTCCGATCAGGATCTCAATAACGGCGCCATTGGCAATTACCTGCAACTCATAAAGAAAATCGGTGGGCGAGTGCTGCCGATCGATCCTGCGCAGCACGATCGAATCTGCGGATGGGTGAGTCATCTGCCGCAGATGCTTTCGACCGCGCTGGCTTCAACCCTGGTGGAGGAACTCGCCAACGATTCCGATGCCAACGCGATTGGCGGGCGGGCGTTGCGCGAGATGACACGAATCGCTCAGAGCCCGTACTCAATGTGGCGGGATGTCGCACTGACGAATACAAAAAATATCCAGGATGCGTTGCTGCGCGTGGAGCAAAAGCTCGCGCACATCCGTGAGAATCTGCGGACCCGGGAACTGGAAGAAGAGTTTGAGCGTGCGAATCAGTTTCGGAAGAGCTGAAATTTTTCAATCGCTGACAGTCTACTGCGCCCACCTCTTCGATTTGCGACCACTTGTTACGATACTTGCTCTAACCGTATCAGCCCTACTCCACCCTCGACGTTGATGTGCAAAGTCACTGGTGATTTTCCGAACTGCGTGTTCACGTACTCATCGCCTTCTTTGGTGAGTCCGAACGCCTGTACGGAGCCTAGGCCGCCCTTTGCGCGGACTTCCACTCCGACGTTCGCCGGCAAGCGGACGGTCGCATTTCCGGCGCCTCCGTGGATATTGGCTTCCAAGTCCTGCTTCCAGGTTCCTCCGCTGAAGTCGGCGATCAGCAGGCCGGCACCCATATTCACGTCGAGACGAGTAAGGTCAAGTCCACCGAGTTTCAAGTCGTTTCGTCCGGCACCCATGTTCACCCGCATCTCCATTGGGACGTCGTGTGCGAAATGGAGATCCCAGGTATTGCGCGTGGGGCCGATCTGAATGTGGGGCTGGTGCTCTTGTTGGGAAACGCGAAGTTCGCCGTCAGTTCCGGTTACGTTGTAGGTTATATCGGGCCGCGGCATGGGTGACTGGTAGTTGAAGTCCGCTTCGAGAAGCTTACTGCCATTACTGTCGAGCTGCAGGTTTCCGGCAGGCATGTCTAAGCTCACGTGGACCAATTTGGCTCCCTGTAAATCGACGGTCTGTGCCCATTGATGCTGCTGCCTGCGATTGTGTCCAATTCCGCCGATGCTCAGGCCGCCGAAGAAGATCAGCAGCAGGATGATGAAGGCGATTTCTCCACCGGTAAACCAGCGGCCGCCCGCAGCCTCTGGGTTCTTGCGGTAGCGCTGGTAGTCCCACAACTTGTCAATTCCGATAAAGATAAGCAGGAGGGGCCAATAGCGCGCGACGATGCCCCAGGGATCGAAACTGGGATGCATGTTGCTGTAAAGGAACAAGCCGCCAATCACAATCAGAATCAGTGCACCGACAATAGAGTTACGACGATATGGCATAAGCTCCCTCATGCTTGAGTGCAGACCTGTACCCCTGTATCCCACAGACGAGCTACTGCTTGAAGCAACATACGCGAGCAGAACTGCTTCAGTTCCCTTAAAACGCCAGGAGCAATCGAAAAGCAAGAAAATTAAAGTTTGCCATTCCGGGAATTAGTGCCATCTATTCACGCATCCTGCAGTTTCCGGGAGTATCGTGGAAGTTTACAGTCCCGGCTACGATCCGATTCGACTAACGCTTTACTCACCGCTCGAGCACCAGGAGGAGTCATGGCGACCCTAACCATGAATCAGGCAGTCCAAAGCACTGTCAGCGGCAGTCCGCTTTCGCCGGAAGAGTTGCGCAAGATCAACGCCTACTGGCGCGCCGCCAATTATCTTTCCGTCGGGCAGATTTACCTGCTCGACAATCCATTACTTCGCGAGCCGCTGAAACTTGAGCACATCAAGCCACGCCTGCTCGGACACTGGGGAACCACGCCCGGGCTGAACTTCATCTATGTCCACTTCAATCGGTTGATCAAGCGCGACGACCTGAATGTCATCTACATCATTGGCCCGGGTCATGGCGGCCCTGGCATTGTAGCGAATACGTATCTGGAAGGCACTTATAGCGAAATCTACCCTAACATCTCGCAGAGCGTGGAAGGCATGCAGAGGCTGTTCAAGCAGTTCTCGTTTCCGGGCGGAATTCCCAGCCACGTTGCCCCGGAAACGCCTGGCTCCATTCATGAAGGAGGAGAGCTTGGTTACTCGATCGCGCATGCGTACGGTGCTGCTTTCGACAATCCGGATCTGCTGGTGTGCTGCATCGTTGGAGACGGAGAAGCCGAAACGGGTCCACTGGCGACCAGTTGGCATGCCAATAAGTTCCTGAATCCGGTTCGCGATGGCGCGGTTCTGCCAATCCTGCACCTGAATGGGTACAAGATTGCGAATCCCACCGTGATGGGGCGCATGAGCGACGAAGAACTCAAGCAGCTTTTTACCGGCTACGGATACCGACCGTACTTCCTCGAAGGGCACGAGCCGGACGAGATGCATCAGCTAATGGCGGCGACGCTCGATAGGATGGTCGATGAGATCCACGACATCCAGAGCCGCTATCGCCGGGGAGAAGCAAGCGGCGTGCCGGTATGGCCGATGCTGGTGCTACGAACGCCGAAGGGTTGGACCGGACCCAAAATGGTGGACGGCAAACCGGTTGAGGGCA
Source organism: Terriglobia bacterium (assembly GCA_021324365.1). GTDB lineage: Bacteria > Acidobacteriota > Terriglobia > Terriglobales > Acidobacteriaceae > JAJPJE01. Next base: position 37,769 of record JAJPJE010000085.1, read on the forward strand.
CGTGGCGCGCGCACCAGGTGCCGTTGTCGGAACTCGCCGCGCGGCCCGATCATTTGCGTCAACTCGAGGAGTGGATGAAGAGTTATCGTCCCGAAGAGCTGTTTAGCGAAGATGGGAAGCTGATTCCGGAACTCGCCGAGCTTGCGCCAAAAGGAAACAGGCGCATGGGAGCGAATCCGCATGCCAATGGCGGACTGCTGCTCAAGGATCTCGCTATGCCCGACTTCCGCGACTATCGCCTTGCCGTGTCGAAGCCGGGAACAGAGTTTGCCGAAGCCACACGCGTGCTCGGATATTTCCTTCGCGATGTGATGAAGTTCAACGAGAAGAGCAAGAACTTCCGCGTCTTTGGACCGGACGAAACGGCTTCCAACCGATTGGAAGCGATCTACGAGGTTTCGGACAAGGAATGGATGGAACCTCTGCTTCCGGTTGACGAGCATCTCTCCCCCAACGGGCGGGTTGTCGAGATGCTCAGCGAGCACATGTGCCAAGGCTGGCTGGAAGGCTATCTTCTGACGGGGCGCCACGGATTTTTCTCGTGCTACGAGGCATTTATCCACATCGTGGATTCCATGTTCAATCAGCATGCGAAGTGGCTGAAGGTAACCCACGACATTCCCTGGCGTCGGCCGATTGCATCGTTGAACTATTTGCTTACGTCGCACGTCTGGCGCCAAGACCACAATGGCTTCACGCACCAGGATCCCGGGTTCATCGATCACGTGGTGAACAAGAAAGCCGACGTCGTCCGAGTGTATCTGCCCCCAGATGCGAACTGCCTGTTATCAGTAGCAGATCACTGCCTGCGAAGCCGTCACTATGTCAATGTTATCGTGGCTGGCAAACAACCTGCGTTGCAGTGGTTGGACATGGATTCGGCCATTAAGCATTGCACGACCGGCATCGGTATATGGGACTGGGCCAGCAACGACGATGGCCAGGAGCCGGACGTCGTTATGGCATGTGCTGGCGATATTCCGACGCTGGAGACGCTCGCGGCGGTAGATCTGCTGCGGCAACACTTCCCGGACCTGCGCATTCGCGTCGTGAACATCGTAGATCTGATGACCATTCAGCCTGCCAGCGAGCATCCGCACGGACTGTCCGATCGCGATTTCGATTCGCTCTTCACCACGGATAAGCCGGTGATCTTCGCTTATCACGGTTATCCATGGCTGATACACCGCCTCACCTATCGCCGGACGAATCACGACAATATTCATGTCCGCGGCTACAAAGAGGAAGGCACGACCACCACGCCTTTCGACATGACAGTGCTGAACGATTTGGACCGCCTGCACCTTGCGGGAGACGTAGTCGACCGTGTGCCGAAGTTGCAGAAGATCGGGGCGCATTTCAAACAGCACCTGCGGAATAAACTGGTTGAGCACAAAAACTATATCGTGAAGCACGGTGACGATATGCCGGAAATCAAGAACTGGAAGTGGCCATATTGAAGTTGTCGGTTGCCGCTTGTCGGTACGCCAAGGAGACACAACTCACGAAGACCAATGAAGATCCTCGTACTGAACTCAGGGTCGAGCAGCCAGAAAAGCAATCTGTACGAAATCGGTGAGGCACTGCCCGCAGAAGTGCCCGAGCCGCTGTGGGCCGCCAACATCGAATGGGACGGCGACTCCGCGGAAGTGAAAGTCGTGAAGCGCGGCGGCAACGTCGTGCGTGCGCGGGCTCGGATCGCGTCGCGTAAGGCCGCCATCGAGTATCTTCTCAGCACGCTATGGTCGGGCAAATCGCGGCTCGTGGACAAGCCGACCTCCATCGAGGTTGTGGGCCATCGTATCGTGCACGGAGGACCGCACTACAAGCATCCAGTACGCGTCAATGGCGACGTGAAGCAGGCGATCGCAGGCGTATCCGCTTTCGCACCGTTGCACAATCGCGCCGAACTCGAAGGTATGGAGATCGTCGAGCGGGTACTAGGGCCGGTTCCGCAGATTGCCGTCTTCGATACTGGATTTCACAGCCAAATGCCGGCGTACGCGAGGATTTACCCGGGACCTTACGAGTGGTTTGAGCAGGGAATTCAGCGCTACGGCTTTCACGGCATCAATCACGAATATGTCGCCGGAAGAGCCGCGCAGATGTTGGGCAAACCCCTCGAATCCGTAAAGCTGGTGAGCTGCCACCTCGGCAACGGCTGTTCGCTCGCAGCGATTCGCGATGGCCACAGCATCGATACAACCATGGGCTTCACGCCGCTCGAAGGACTGATGATGGGCACGCGTTCGGGCTCCATCGATCCGGGAGTGCTTACCTACCTGATGCGATCGAACCAGGTTACCGGTGAGCAGTTGGATGACATCCTGAACAAGCACTCAGGACTGCGCGGCATTTCGGGCGTGTCGTCGGACATGCGTGAAATTGAGGCTGAAGTCGAGCGCGGCAACGAACTAGCGCAGCTGGCCTTCGAGATGTTTATCCATCGGCTGCGGGCTGGAATTGGGTCGATGGCTGCGGTGCTCGGCGGTGTCGACGCCATCATCTTTACAGGCGGGATTGGCGAATATTCGGCGGCGGTGCGCGAACACACCTGCAAGAACCTGGAATTCCTCGGCGTGCAGCTAGACGGAAGCAAGAATGCTCATCCGAAGCTTGATACCGATCTCAGCACCTCGAATGCGAAAGTGCGCGTGCTGGCGATCACAGCAGAGGAAGACTGGGCGATCGCGAGAGAGTGCTGGAAAATCCTCTCATAGAGCCATTGAGTCATTAGTGATTTGGGAATTGCGTAATTGGTAATTGCTGTATTTGCTCACGGTTCCGAAATTGCGAAATCACAATCACTCAATGGCCCGATGGCTCAATGCCTCAATGAGTCAATGGTTTTAGCTGCGGGCTGACGATCAGCTTCGGTTCGGTGACCCGCTGCAAATCGTTGACAGTGAGTCCTGCCGCGATCTCTTCCAGAACTAATCCCTCAGCCGTGACGCGAATGTAAGCCATCTCGGTCACGATGGTATCGATTACACGCACGCCGGTAAGCGGCAGGGTGCACTTCTTCAGGATCTTCGGCTGTCCATCGCGCGTTGTGTGCTCCATGGCGACGATCAGGCGCTTGGCCCCTGCGACCAGGTCCATCGCCCCGCCCATGCCTTTCACCATTTTGCCGGGGATCATCCAATTGGCGATGCTGCCCTCTTCGTCTACTTCCATCGCACCGAGCACGCTGAGATCGACGTGGCCGCCGCGAATCATCGCGAATGATTCGGCGCTGGAGAAAAACGCTGTCCCGGGGATCTCGGTGACCGTTTCTTTGCCCGCATTAATGAGATCCGGGTCTTCTTTGCCCTCGATCGGGTATGGGCCCACGCCGAGCATACCGTTCTCACTTTGCAGAATGACTTCGACGCCCTTCGGCACGAAGTTGGCGACCAGTGTGGGCAGTCCGATGCCAAGGTTGACATAGAAGCCGTCGCGCAATTCCAGGGCGATGCGGCGCGCGATGTGCTCGCGCTTCTCCATGTCGAGTTGCTTGCCGACTTTTGAGGGGCTGCTCATTCGATGCAGTGGTCAGTGGCCAGTAGTCAGTTCCAGATTGCCTGTTATTAGGTTGGCCTATTACCCTACTCCCAGGAGGCTTCGGCTCGCCGGAACTGAGTTAAGCTGCGCTCTAAATCATCATAGGAAGTCATTGCATTGCTTTGCGACTCATTGCGATATTTGTAGGCGGTCGAAAGCAACTCTCCCCAGTGATCCTCGATCGCGCCAATCGCATGATCGTATGCCGGAGCGATCACCGCGAGTTCCGCCGCGAGATCGCCCAGCGTGAGATTGCCTTCCTCGTACATCCTGATGTACTTCAACACGCTGGTGCGCACCTCTTCGATGGTGCTATCGGGAGCCGGCATCAGGCGGTGGCCTTTCGGACCGTGCGGCGCTCGATGCGCTTCTCGCAGGGCAGTTCAACAATCCGATGGACGTAGATGCTGGGCGTATGAATTTCGTCCGGCTGCAGGTCGCCAACTTCTACCAGGTGCTCCACTTCGGCAATCGTAACCTTCGCCGCTGTAGCCATCATCGGATTGAAGTTGCGCGCTGTCTTGCGATACACAAGATTGCCCCAGCGATCACCCTTCCAAGCTTTCACCAGAGCGAAGTCAGCCGTGAGCGCGCGCTCCATTACGTAGGGCTTGCCATTGAATTCGCGGGTCTCTTTTCCTTCGGCGACGACGGTTCCAAATCCGGTACGCGTGTAGAACGCGGGAATTCCGGCTCCTCCCGCGCGAATGCGCTCTGCAAGCGTGCCTTGCGGATTCAGTTCCAGATCCAGTTCTCCCGAGAGCACCAGTTGCTCGAACAGCCGGTTTTCTCCGACGTAGCTGCCGATATGCTTGCGAATCTGCCGGCTGGCGAGCAGCAATCCAAGGCCGAAGTCGTCCACGCCAGCGTTGTTGCTGATCGTGAGCAGATTGCGCACGCCTTTGCGATGCAGAGCGTTAATCAGGTTCTCGGGAATGCCGCACAGGCCGAAGCCGCCGACCATGATGGTCGCACCATCAGGAATATCGCGGATGGCCTCGTCTGCGCTGCCGAAAACTTTGTTCAACGACCCACCTCAGAACGGCAAATTCTACTACATTGAGTCATTGAGTGATTGAGCCATTGAGTCATTTTCGATTTGGTAATTGGGTAAGTTGGTAAACTCGGAATTCAGAGTTTCCAGCTCGTCGATTACCAAATCACCAAATTACTCAACTACCAAATGACTCAATGGTTCAACTGTTGGGAACTTCGGGCGCGGTTTGTGCGTACTCTGAAACAGGGGCCGTTCTATGCTCACATTCATTCTGTGGTGCATTCTGTTTGTCCTCTGTTGGCCGGTCGCACTCATTGCGCTGATTCTGTATCCATTCGTGTGGCTGCTTCTGCTGCCATTCCGGGTCATCGGCATCGCGGTGGACGGAGTGCTGCATCTGCTCTGGGGCATTCTCACCTTACCCGCACGCCTCCTGCGTTTTCCCGGACGCGTTTAGCGTACATCTACAACGTCCCGAGCGCGTCGCCCATCCCACATTGAAGGAGATGGCCGCCAATGAAACGAATAGCAACGCTGCTCGCAATACCTGTGCTGCTGCTTGGAATGGCATGGGCACGCGACATTCAACTCACGCCCGGCACTGTCGATCCGGGCGCTCAGGGCAAAGTCAACATCAATACGCAAAAGGACGAGACACAGCAGGTAAAGCTCGACATCCAACACCTGGCGATGGCCTCCGCGCTGACGCCGCCCAAGATGGGTTATGTGGTCTGGATTCAGCCCACCGACGCGCCGGAACATCCGGCGGAAAATCACGGGGTGCTGAATATCGGCAATAAAATGCAGGGGAGTTTTCAGACGACTACCGCTTATCCCCGCTACAACGTCTTTGTGACGGCCGAGGATAACCTGCATGCCACCCAACCCTCTGGGCCGGAAGTATTTCGCGCCAGTGTGACGCCGCAGTAACAATTAGATTCTGCCGAAAATGCAACGGCCCACGATTGTGACCAATCGTGGGCCGTCCGGTAGCCTGTTTAAATTGGCCTGAGGCGGGTCACCCCAACTTTGACCCCCCGCCAAGTACTTCCGATTCCAGCAGCACCGCCATTCGAATGCCGCCTGACACTGTGACCACCTGACGTTCAGGAGGCCGTCACACCGGAAGCCAGGAGAGGATTAGAGCGAAACGCCCTAGACCTCAAGCACCTCACTGTGGCTATTACTATGACTGTCTGAATTTGTCGACACTGGACCACCTCCTTTCTCAGTGTAGGCCCAGATTAATACAGCTTCGGACAGTCGTCAAAATCAGCTCTGGATACCGTGTTTATGTGCCGCGGACATTCCTGTCCGCGGCCTTTCTTGCTATTGCACCGTAAAACTTACCGGAGTCGATTTGAGGTAATGCGAACTCGAATCCACTTCCACCAGAGTTGCCGTGTGTCCACCTGATCCAAGTGGAACATTGGCGCTCATGGTCGAGCCCGGATAGTTCCCGATCTTATTGCCATCGACCCAAAGTTCCAGATGGTTCACCGAACCGCTGGCAGCTGTCCCGGCGCCTGTGAACTGAACCGGAGAGCTGACCGTGCTTCCCGCGGCGGGGCTACACAGAGTTGCTCCGGGTGAGGACGGGGCCGAGCAGGTTCCTCCTCCACCGCCGCCGCTGCCCACCGTAAACGTGTCAGGACTGGACTTGAGGTAGTGACCTGTGGAATCCACTTCCACCAGAGTCGCGGTATGCGATCCGTTCGCAAGTGCCACACTGGCGCTCATCGTGTTGCCGGGATAATTTCCGACCTTGCTGCCGTCAATCCACAACTCAAGATGATTGACACTGCCGCTGGCCCCGGTTCCGGCGCCTGTGAACTGAACCGGAGAGGTAACCGTGCTACCGGGGGACGGAGTGCATAGAACTGCGCCAGCTGAAGATGGCGCATTGCAGCTACCGCCGCCTCCGCCACCCGTTGAACCTACGCTGAAGCTAACCGGGGTGGATTTGATGTAGTTCGACTTGGAGTCAACTTCAACCAGTGTTGCGGTATGCGATCCGTTCGGCAACGTCACGCTAGTCGACATTGTGTTTCCGGGATAGTTGCCGATCTTCTGTCCGTCGATCCACAGTTCCAGGTGATTCACACTGCCGCTGGCGCCAGTTCCCGCGCCCGTGAATTGAACTGGCGAAGGATAGGTTTTGCCCCCTTGAGGTGTGCAAAGCACGGCTCCAGCCGATGCAGGCGCTTTGCAGGACGAACCTCCTGACGATTGATCATTGAGATAAATCACCAGCCGTCGTGAACCATCTGAGGCAGTTTCGATGATGGCTATGTCTGGACTGCCGTTCTTGTCGAAGTCCGCGGCGACGACGTCGGTCACCTGGTCCGTGACCGTCCAGCGTTGCGATTCCTGGTAAGTTCCGTTTGGCTGTCCATAAAAGATTCCGACGTAATTGATTCCGGTCTGGCTGCTGCTATTGACGGGAACCTCGGCGAAACCAGCTACTGAATCGGCAAGCCCATCGTTGTTGAAGTCAGCACCCGAGGCCGAGTAGATGTAACCGCCGTAGCCGGCATAAGCATTTTCATCGAAGGTTTGGACGTATTTCATCGCGCCACCGCCTTGGTTTAGCAGCACTGCAGAATGGCCGTTGAACGAACCGTGCGGTCCCCACTGATAGTCAACCATGGCGACGTCCATTTTGCCGTCGTGGTTCGCGTCGACGAGTCGCGGGTAGTTGTAGTCGTACCCTAGTTGACCCTGAGTAATCTCTGTCAACGCATAGCGCCCTGTGCCGTCACCTTTGGCGAACCAGAGCGTGCCGGCGGTGGTAGGAAAATACGCATTGCAGTCAGCGGTGACTACGAGGTCGAGAATGCCATCTCCGGAGAAATCGGTTCCCACCGTGTCGCTGACATTGCACTGATTCGGTCCGAGGCCATATCCCTGGTAAAGAGTTCCATCGAGATCGAGGTTATTTTGAACGACAGGTGTGCCAAAGTTTCCCGTACCATCACCGGGATAGGTGCTGATGGAATTATTGAAGGGTGCTGAGCTGTTTGTGTAGCCGGTAACGGCGAGATCGGCTTTGCCGTCCTTGTTGGTATCACCGATTGCAATACCAGTGCACACACCATCGAAGACCGTGGTCCAGCCTTGATGGAAGTTGCCGGTCCCGTCGTTTTCAAAAACGGCAATGGAAGACTGGTTCTGATTGGCAGGGTTGGACACGCAAAACGCGATATCCGGCTTCCCGTCCGCGTTCACATCGCCAACTGCTGCGGCACGTACGCCGACGACGCTAAGAATCTGCGGCGACTCAAAATCACCCTGGCCGTTGTTCAACATTACGGCGTTTGTGGCACCAAAGAAGAGGAGGTCAGGTGCCCCGTCACCGTTAAAGTCGGCGGCGATCATGGTGGATCCTGGCGCTGGATAAGACTGTGAATGAAATCCGGTTTGGGCGTTGGCGGCGAGAGCAGCTGAAAGCAGCAGCACGAAGAAAAAGCTCGGGAAGCGCAATTCACACCTCACTCAAGCTCGGGAGAGCTTTGTTGCCCTTGTGAGTTGATTATCTGGTAAACAGGTTGCCCCAGAGTAGGAATCAGGAATAATGAATTCATCGAGATTTCATGCGTGACGGGTGCATCTTCCGGAAATGTTTCGCAAGTAGGACAATTTAGTTGATGACGAGATTCTCAAGGCTCATTCTCCTGTTAATTCTCACTGGGTTCAGCTTCTCAGGTGCTGTTTACGCCGAAAGCAACGAGGTGCCGGTGATCGATGCCGGCTTAGGCCCCTGTACGGCGGACGTTCAGGTAATGGATTCGGGGCATCATCCGATTTACAAGGCGGACGTCAGTACAACCATCCGTTACGGGTTCGCGGGGGTGAAGAGGCTTGACCTGGATGTTGGCACAAACGTAGAGGGGAAAGCGCGCTTCATTGGGATACCCGAAAAGACTCGAGACATGCTGCAGTTCACTGCCAATTTTCAAGGCAGGCAGAATACGGTAATAATGAGCCCGGAAGAAAATTGCCATCAATCCCTAAGCATCTTCCTCCCAGATAGACCGGTTACGGAGCAGAAATGATTTGCTCCCGTCGGTTACGGTTTGCATCTAAGAGGAAAGTTGGTCACGAGCAGTACGGGTGCAAGGTAAGGTATAATGGATTGTGGGGCTGTTGCAGTCCGTATCTCCCGGGCGACTGACCTGCCGAAAAGCCTGAGGATTATTGGAAAGTTTTCACCTTGCGCTTCCACAAGGCTGACGGGTAACATCGCTGATGTCTTCCGTTACGTAACTCCCGTGCTGGCGATCTACGCGCGAACATCCAGGCGCTAGGCGGTCGAGAACAGAACATCAGAAGAGAGCGGAATTCCAGAACGTAAACAAGTTTACGCTGCAACCACAGCGCCTGGTATGCGTTCGCTGGAAACAGGACCACAAAACGAGGATTTCACCGCGACAGCGGTTACTACACAAACGAGAACAACATGAATATTGGACCGAACAATCCCTCCGGTTCATCGGGAGGGAAAGGGAGGCGGCGTCGTGGACGCAGAGGTGCGTCCGGCAGACCAGGACATTCCGGGCCCGGTCATCACAACAGCCGCAATCAGCAGAATCAAATCTTTACCCGGCCGATGGATCACAATTACCGAAACGGCGCCTCGCAGGATTTCTCCGGCGGCCGATCTCGAGGACGCGGACCGGCGGTAGCAACCCCCTACGTACACGCGGAAATCGAACCGGTTATCCACAAAGATGAGAATGCCGCGCCGCGGATATTCGCTTTTGTCGATGATCTATTCTTCCTTGCAAAGATTCAGGAAGTCGCGCGCAAGCTTAACGTCAAGGTTGAGTTCGTGAAGACCGATAAGGACATCCTGGATCGCGTGCGCAACAACGGGGATGAGAAGCCGTCGTTGATCATCATTGATCTGAACAACCTTAATGCGAAACCGCTGACGATTATCCCGAAGCTCAAGAAAGAACTGAAAAAGGGAACCGCGATTATCGGCTTTGTTTCGCATGTGCAGGGCGAGCTGAAGTTAAAGGCGCAGGAAGCAGGATGCGATATGGTACTTCCGCGGTCGGCATTCTCGCAGAATCTGCCTTCACTGCTGCGTCGTCACGGCACTGCTGCGGAAGCAGAATAGTCGACTGACGTGGACGCCTCGTCCTCGCAACTGGCGCGGCGCAGGGATGATCTCGCTCTCGCCCGATTAGACTATGCCTTATGCACGTGGATCACTTCAGATCCCGCCAGCAGAAATGCGCCTACGCCGTAAACATAAGAAGAAGTCGCTTTGAAGTGCGCCGGTCTTGCCCCAACCTGCTGAATGCATCCGAGGCGGCCATCCTCATAGACGTGTTGAAGGAGGCCTTTCCACGCGCGTAGGATGACGGGCTCATACGCGGGTCGATCGAGCAGGCCCTGATTCAGCCCCCAGGCTAATGCGTAAACAAAAAATGAGGACCCGGAGACCTCGGGCAGCGAATACGAAGCTGCATCGAGAAGTCCGGAGCGCCAGAGTCCGTCTGCGCACTGCAAGTTGCGAATTGCCTCTGCCATTTGCTCGAACTGTTCGACATATCGCGCGCGATCGGGATAGTTTCGAGGCATCGCCGTCAGTACGCGCGCCAAACCTGCCATCACCCAGCCGTTCCCGCGTGACCAGAACACCTTCTTGCCATTTTTCTCGCGCAGCGGGATGAAGGTCGCGTCCCGATAGAAGAGATGTTCTTCGGCGTCGTACAGCTTGGCGGAAGTGCGCCACCATTCCCGATTCATGAACTCGAGGTACTTGCGCTCGCCCGTTGCACGAGCTAGTCCCGCCCATACCGGAGGCGCCATGAACAGAGCATCGCACCACCACCATGGCAACTTGTCATTGGGCGCAACCGGCAGTGCGAGGATAGTGTCAAACTCTGCCCGCAGTGGCGCAATCATTTTCGCAGCGTGATAATGCGAATAAAGCTCCAGGTACGTCTGACCAATGCATTGATCATCGGCGTGCTCGAGCCGCGGTCCCAGCTTCCAGTCGAAACGGTTACCCATGGTAAGCATAGCGTCACGATATCTGGGTTGGCCGGTGGCTTCCGAAGCCGCCATGAAGCCGGTGTAGAGGGCCGCGAATGTCCAGTCCTGATTGAAATATCGTTGCGAGCGGGCAAGTTCCCAGCCAGCAACTTTTTTTATCGCTTTTTTGACGGCTGAGGCTTTCAGTTCCGGCGAGAGCCTTGCAAGAGGAAGCGTTTGCTCTGGCGCGTCACCCTCATGCTGAGCCTCACCGCGCGCCATATCGGCGAGTTCCTTCGAGGTAAAAATATCCTGCCCAAGACTCGGTACAGTTTGGGACACCGCAAGCGCTGCAATCCCCGATAAAAATGTTCGTCGTGAAAAGACCCGTAGCGGCATGCCGAACGGAGTGTAAATCAGATATCGTAGCTGCCGGTACTGACTTGTATTTCGCTTTGACCGGAACATCGCCCACCGACCTCCGGAAAAGTCATTGCGTTGCGTGGAAGTGACGGCAACTTTACTTTGCCCTGACAACTCTTCCTTTGGCGCCCGATAACTTCCTACTAGCTGCACTTCAGCAGCTACTGTCGCAGCCCAGTTTGCGGAGGCCCGTCAGTGAAAATGCACCACGTCCTACGCAACAGAGTTGCCTAAAGGAGATGTACGCGTATGAAGTCCCTCCCGTTTTTCGATCGAATCTGTGCGCTTGCGCTGGCAGTTGTTGCACTTTCTTCATTTGCGCGGGCCGGATCGCTCACCGCCAATCTAAATACGACGACGAAGATTGCATCTACCATTCCAGCCAATGGGGATGTGAATCCGTATGGAGTTGCGGTAGTGCCACGTTCTACCGGGGCACTGGTGCGTGGTCATGTCCTTGTCAGCAATTTCAACAACACATCGAATCTGCAGGGGACTGGAACCACCATCGTCGATGTCGCACCGAACGGGACGGTCAACGTGTTTGCTCAAATTACAGCAGCGGGATTGCCTGGAGCTTGCCCTGGGGGTGTCGGCCTCACGACAGCACTGGTAGTTCTTCGCAGCGGTTGGGTTATTGTGGGAAGCTTGCCGACTACAGACGGCACATCGGCCACCGCACAGGCCGGCTGTCTCCTGGTGCTGAACAAGTGGGGCAAAGTGGTAGAGACCTTCTCCGGTTGGCGGGATGGGGCGCAGATCAATGGGCCATGGGACATGACTGCAATAGATTTCGGAGATTTCGCAGAACTGTTTGTGACGAATGTGCTCAATGGAACAGTGGCTGCAAACGGAAGCGTAGTCAACCGGGGCAGCGTCGTCAGAATTGTTCTTTCTGCGCCTGATGGAGACAGAGATGACCGTGCTTCGGTGCCACGCGAATTGCTGCGTACTGTCGTCGGCTGGGGTTTTGGAGAGAAATCTGATCCGGCGGCGCTGGTGATCGGCCCAACGGGTGTCGGGCTTTCGGCGAACGGTACCTTATACGTGGCCGATACGGTCGCGAATCGAATTGCTGCCATTCCTGACGCGGTCTTCCGCTTCAATAGCGACGGCACTGGTAAAACGGTTACGACAAAAGGCTCTTTAAATGGACCGCTCGGCCTTGCCATTGCGCCCGACGGCAATATCCTGACTGTGAATGCAGGAGACGGCAATCTGGTGGAAACGACACCGGGAGGGAAGCAGGTCGTAACGAAGCCAGTCGACACTAGCGGACAAGGAGCCGGCACTTTGTTCGGGCTGACGATTGCACCGGGTGGCAGAGGAGTCTACTTCGTAGACGACGGTGACAATACTCTGGACCTTCTTCACTGATGTTTAAACAGGCCGGAGGTGGAAAAGCCCAGCGAGGAGGCTGGGCTTTTCTTTTTGCATTTTGACCTTCGACAGAAACCGCGTGCTGACTTCAGTCAGAGCGTAATGTCTCCCGGATGTCAGCAGGATGTAAAAGTGTTACCTCAGGAACAACTCCCTGTCCCGGACAGTGTATTTTGAGTTTTTGACGGCAAGCTTGGTTACTATGTCACCCCAGGCGGAGGTGAAGGTATGCGTCGGGGTCTGAAGAGAACCTTGAGGTTGCTCCTGCTGGCGAATTTGCTTTCCGTTGCTTCTGTCGGACAAGACATGGCCAAGCCGGACATGAACTCGGAGATTTTGCAGCAGCTTCGTCAACTCAGCGTTTCACTGGAAAAGACGCAGGCGCAGCTAGCTGAATCGCAGCAGGAAATTCGACAATTACGCGCCAAGATCGATGCCATGGAGGCGCTTCAGCAAGGTATCCCAGGAGCTACTGGGAGAAACGAAGCTTCCGCGACCGGTGTGCTGCCACAGGCCGCAGTGCCGGCTACCAATATTTCGCAAGACGACTGGGAAGTCATGAATGCCAGAGTCAACGAACTTCATCAGACAAAAGTCGAAAGCGCGTCGAAGTTCCGGGTGAAACTCTCCGGACTGCTGCTGATGAATGCATTCACGGCAAGCGGCCGCACCGATCAGGTCGATCTCCCTCAAATCGCTACTGCGGCAGGCGACGGGGTGCCGGATGGATATCCTGGCGCATCGTTCCGGCAGTCCATCATCGGGCTAACGGGATACGGTCCCGACCTGCTTGGGGCGCACACATCCGGCGACATCCAAATGGACTTCTTCGGCGGGCTTTCAAATACCTACTACGGGATGACCGGGGGGATTGCACGGTTGCGGACTGGGCAGATACGGCTCGACTGGCAAAACACCTCAGTATCGGCCGGTTTACAGACGCCGGTATTTTCGCCGCTTTCGCCGACCTCTTATCTGACCGTCGCGGAGCCTGCGCTTTCCGCGGCTGGAAATATGTGGACCTGGACACCGCAGATCCGTGCCGAACATCGTTTCGATTTAGATCCTGTTCAGCTCAAAGTTGAAGCAGGTGTTATGGATCCTATCAGCGTAGGAGCGGTAACGAGCACCTATCAAAGGTTACCAACACCCGGCGAGAGTTCGAGGCAGCCAGCCTACGAAATTCGCATGTCCGGTGGCAACAAGAGTGAAGACCGGCCTTTCGTAATTGGCGTAGGCGGATTCTATAGTCCACAAGAATTCCGTTACGGATACCGAGTGCATAGCTGGGCTTCCACTCTCGACTGGAGAGTGGGGCTGCTGAAGAATATTCAGCTCTCAGGAGAGTTCTTCACTGGGAAGGGAATGGAAGGGTTTGGCGGAGTCTCCCTCGGTGCGGTGCAGCCAACCAGCTATTACAATTACACCTACACCGTTTTGCCGCAATTGGACGAACTGACCGGGATTGGCGGGTGGGGACAAGTCAAGTACGCGGTAAATTCGCGAAGCGAGTTTAATTTCGCCGGCGGATACGGCGGTCTGAACAGCGGGGGACTGCGCAATCTCGCACTAACAGGAGCGGATTACGCGAGTATACCAGCGCGGAATCAGGCATTTTTCGCAAATTACATTCTGCGCCCTCGGTCCGACCTGCTGCTTTCGGTGGAATACCGGCACCTGCGGACCTTCGGCGTGAACAACGGGCCAGACACGGCGGATATTGTTGGATTGGCTGCTGGATTTCAGTTCTGATGAATAAGCATCGGCACACTTCGCGGTTCGCTTTTCTCGTGGCTGGGTGGATATTCCTGTCGGCTTGTTTTTGCGTAGCTCAGGACTTGGGTGCAGTGACCGCCGAGATCAATGTTGTCCGGAGCGAGCAAAAGCAAGGAAAGGCATTGCCAGATAATTCTGAAGTGGTCGTATGGCTTTCTCCGCTCGATAGTTCAGTTGCTCAAAGTCGCACAAAGCCCAGCCGGCATTACCAAATGCTGCAGCGGAATAAACACTTTAAGCCGGCGTTGCTGGTAATACCTGTGGGAACAGTTGTCGAGTTTCCAAACAAAGATCCCTGGTTTCATAATGTTTTCTCCCTCTACCAGGGCAAGAAGTTCGATCTTGGACTGTACCAGGCGGGAAGCACGCACTCGGTGCACTTCGACAGACTTGGGGCGTCCTACATCTTTTGCAACATCCACCCGCAGATGAGTGCCGTCGTTCTAGCAATCGACTCAGAGTACTACGCGATCTCTGATCCATCTGGAAAGGTAACACTCGAGGACATTCCTCCGGGACAATATCACCTTCGCGTCTGGTACCAGGGCGCCTCGCAGAAGGCGCTGGATGCATTGCAGCGGGACATCACAGTTACTTCCGGCAGAAGAGATTTGGGCGTGTTGAAAGTGACAGCCAATCCTGCCGCCCAGGTGGCGCATAAGAACAAGTATGGACAGGATTACGATCCGGATGGCGCAACGCCTTCGTACTGAATGTCTGGGAAATGTCACCGAGCGGTTAAAAGATTCCTCGCAGTTCCTGAGGTTGGAAAATTTTGGTATACACAGGCCAGAGGGATGTTCGGTTGCAACAAATGGATACGGTATTAATCGTCGAAGACAGCGCCGCCATGCAGAAAGCCTTGCAACGGTTGTTTGAGGCAGATTCGCTTGCGGTGCAGTTGGCGTCAGATGGCCCTGCCGGCTTGGAGTCGTTCCGCAAACAGACGCCGACAGCTGTAGTGCTGGATCTGAAATTGCCGGGACTATCCGGTAAAGAACTTTGCCGCGAGTTCAAGGCGCTTGCGCCTACCGTGCCAATTGTTGTCTTGAGCGCTAACAGCGAAATCGAAGATAAGGTTCTACTGTTGGAACTGGGTGCAGACGACTACGTAACAAAGCCGTTCAGCCCGAAAGAATTGCTGGCGCGAGTGCGGCGGACCATGCGCCGGGGAGTAGTCGCAGCGGTGGCGGCCGTCGAAACTGGACGTAACGGAAAAGGGCATGAGACTTTGTCGTTTGGGGATGTTCAAGTGGACTTCACGAGCATGGAAGCTACTCGCCACGGCGAACAAATCCAGATGACAGCGCAGGAGTTCAAAGTTCTGAAGTTCCTGTCTCGGTTTCCCGGGCACGTAATCTCACGAGACGACCTGTTGAATGAAGTGTGGGGTTATCACAACTATCCCTCCACTCGTACTGTTGATAATCACATTCTCCGGTTACGGCAGAAACTCGAGCCTGACCCAGGCAGTCCACGATATTTTTTAACGGTGCACGGTGCCGGCTACAAGTTTGTTCCTGACGGAGCCACGCCGCGACCCAGCGCATAGTTGCGCCCGGCGGCTTGATGATACGGCTTCGTCTGCGAACACAACTGTTAGGAGCCACGCTCCTGGTTACCTCGGTTCTGATCGGAGCAATCCTGCTAATCCTGCGGTATACGGTTCGCTCCGAGATCAGCCAGCAACTCACGGAAGGAATCAGCGCTTCGGTTCGTGCCTTCGAAGCCACGCAGAAGCAGCGCGATCTGCAACTCTCGCGCAACACGGCAATGCTGGCCGAATTGCCGACTCTGAAGGCACTCATGACAACGGAGCATGCGCTGACCATCCAGGATGGTTCCACATCGTTTTGGAAACTGGCGGGAAGCGATCTGTTTGCGCTCGCTGGATCCGATTCGCACATCAAGGCGGTTCATCTTACAAAAGGTGCATGGACAATCGCAGATGTAGAACGGCACTTCCAGGCATCTCTCAGCCATGGAGATGAACTGAGCTGGTGGTACGACGATGGCCACCTCTACCGGGTGTGTTTGCGCCCTATCGTTGCCGGCCAGGGAGATCAGGAACTCGGCATGCTTGCATTGGGATATGAAGTCAGTAACGCGGTAGCCGCCGAGATCGGCAATCTATCCCGAAGCGAGATAGCGCTCGCAACCGGAGGCACCGTGATTGCCAGTACACTCCCTGATCAGCAAGAGCGCGCCTTCAAAAGCCAGCTTCGACGTGATCCGAATGGTGACGCAGGGGCCAGTTGGAAGCTGCCGCTAGACTCAGGGGTTTACCAGGTCGCTTCCGTTCCCTTAGAAGCTAATCTCCCGCTGCCCGTTCGCTGTTACGTGCTAATGCCCTTGCGGGCAAGCGAGGCATTTCTTCAGCACCTCAATCGCATTCTGCTGGCTCTGGGACTGGGAGCAGTGCTGCTGAGCGGATTGATGCTGCTATACATTTCGCAAAATGTTACTCGTCCCCTCGAGAATCTCGTGAAAGCAGTGCGTGCCTTAGCCGGTGGTGATTATGCGTACTCAGTGTCATCGAAAGGCTCATTGGAAGTGGACCAACTCAGTGAAGCGTTCGCGATAATGCGCCAGCAGTTGCTGCAGTCGCAGCAACACCGCATCCAGGCTGAGCGAATGGCGGCGTTAAGCCGCACTGCGAGTTCTATTTCACATGACCTGCGCCACTACCTGGCCGCGCTACTGGCGAATGCGGAATTTCTGTATGAGGCAGAATCATTACATCTGGATAAGGAGGATGTGTACCGCGAAATCAAAATCGCTTCCGATCAGATGACTGAACTGATTGATTCCTTCCGTGAACTTGCGAATGATAGGGCTGCAATCATGCCAGTCCCGGCAAATCTGGAAGAGACGATCAGGCGGGCGATCGAGGCGGTGAAATCGCGCCATCCATTTCGCGACCGCACCATTCAGATTGTCGCTCACGGAGCCATGAGCGGTGAATTCGACGCGCGCAAACTGGAACGCGTCTTCTTCAACCTGGTGCTGAACGCGTGTGAAGCGACAACAACTTTTGGGAAGGTAGCGGTAGAGATTGGCTCCGATGAGAAGCAATTCCAAGTACGGGTTTCTGACAATGGCCCGGGCATCCCAGTTGCCATCCGAGAGACGCTTTTCGAGCCGTTTGTAAGTGCGGAGAAGGCGAACGGTACAGGACTGGGACTCGCGATCGTCAGCAAGATCATCCACGATCACGATGGCGAAGTAAGGGTCGAAAAGACATCAGATTCCGGCACCGTGATCCTGATCACACTGCCCAGGGTACGTCCGAGAAGTTCGGTGGAAGGTGTTGCGCCTGCGCTGGCGTGATCGCGTGAAATCCCGGGGACTTGCGATCCGGCGCAAAGGACGAGTGACCGTTTCGTTGAATCCCCGGTTCTCCCGCTTTGTCAGGCATCTTCTCACTAAGAAAATCGGGGGTTGTCACGACGGTGTAATGTTTTCGGTCAGCAGCCGCGGGCCCGTGCCTAATCTAGTAGGTGTTGTTGCGTAGCCAACATGTTTTATTTCTTGCGGTCAGCTCTTTGCAGCTGTTTTCAACAGTTCAGTGAGCGCTTTAGCCTGCGCAGGGCCAGCATCGGTGATCACGATGTAGCGAAGCCCATTGGATGCCCAACTTTTCGTCGTGAAAGAAGCTTCTTCTGTTCCGACTGCCCCCACTGCTGAAATTGAAGGCGTGTTGCGCAGCACAAATACGGAGAGGTAGTGATTCCGGTATTTGAAGACCAAGAGTGCGGCAGGCTCGTGTTGCAGATAAACGACGCGCCCGCCAACCAGACTAAACTCTGATCCGTTGAGATCCGGCAGATTGAAGGTGAATGGAATCTTACCTTGGAACCAGGGTTTCACTGTATGACGGTCGGTCGAGACGACATCGACCGGTGAAGAGGCAGCAAGATTGGACACGTGAATGTCCGCAATTTCGGCCAGCAAACGCTGCCGCTCTAATCGTTGCTTCATCATGATTGCGGAAACGGCAAACACGGTCAGCATGGCTGCAACGACGATCAGAGCAGGAATCCAATTGCGTCTTGTTGCAACTTTTTTGCCGGAGATCTGACTCTGTATTCGATCGCGAAATTCAGTGGAAGGCGCAAAACGGTGTCCGGCGATCTGCACAGCCTGCTTTACCTTGAAGCGGTCAAGAGCTTCGAGTGAGCAGCGTGGACATGTTTTGACATGCTCATCAAACGCCGTCTGCTCTTTGGCGGCAAGTTCCGCGTCCACATATTGATCAATCTTCTCCATCCACGTTTCGCACACCATGTTTACCGTCCTGTCACTCGTGTTCTGCTCTCGCCTGCTAAGTACTGCCGTGCCGATTGCCGCGCACGCGATAGCCGAGACATTACCGTCCCGACCGGAATTCCCAGTGTATCGGCAGCTTCGCGATACGAGAGCTCCTCGACGTCACAGAGGAGCAGGACCTCCCTAAGCGGAACCGACAATTGCTCGATAGCGCGCTGCAACTCCGCAATATCGATCTGACTCAACAGAACCGATTCGGGCGTATCTCGAATAATCACTGCATTATCGAGTTCCTGTTCTTCGATGGATACCAATGCGGCGGCCTTCAATCCAGTTCGGGACGTATAGAACGTATTGCGAAGAATTCGGAAGATCCACGCGCGGAAGTTTGTCCCGAGCTGGAATGACGAGAAGCCTTTTAAGGCCTTGGCGCAAGTCTCCTGGACGAGGTCCTCCGCCTCCGTGCGGTCCTGGGTTAGCCAGTGCGCAAAGTTAAAGAGGGAATCGAAGAGCGGCATCAGCAACCCTTCGAAAATCTCGGAGTTATGTTGGGCTCTCACGAGTGCCAACTAGAATAACTCGGAGACCGCTGGTTTATTCCCTCGCTCCCGATAACTTAGTAAGAGACCTCAAAAGTGCACGACTTCTGTTTGTCCAATAGGATTCTGGATCGTGGTCTTCGATGCTTCGGTCAATTGTCCGGTCGTAGCATCTCGATCATAGGCTGTGATGACAGAGGTGGTCGCGCCGCTCTCGACATTGATGAGGTAAAGAAAGTTTCCATCGACCGTAAGCCACGTTGCCATTTGTTCATTAGGCAGCGTGAGGTCCTGGACCTGGGCGAGCGCACCCGTCGAAGCGTCGAACGAGAATACTTGCAACTCCTCCGCTTGCGGCTGCTCCTGCTGATTGCTTAGAACGTATAGGAACTTGCCACTTGAGTCGAAGGAAATGAACGCCAGCTCTTGCGTTCCAGTTGAAAAGGGGGAGCCAGGGACGTCCTTCAGGCTGCCATCGCTCTGGATTGCATAAACACCGAGTTCATTGTTGGTTTGACCGGTGCTTACAACAACATACTTTCCTGACGGATCGATTTTGAGATCGCCTGGAAGTCCTGCCGCGGGCAGCGTGAGTACCGAGCGATTATCGGTAACTGATCCGTCGGCACCCACATTCAGCAAGTGAATTTCAGGCTCCTGGAATCCAACTTTTGGGTTGCCATTCTGGATGGCTGCATAAGCGTAAGGCCCATTCGGCATGAAGTCGAAGGCCCATACCGAATCGGTCGAAGGGGCGGTTTCTTTGATCACGGATGGCGTACCATTACCGTTTAGAGCATAGGAGATGATTGTGAATTGAAACACGGCATACATCACCTTGCCCGATGGATTCACCAGCAGCCGCCGCATTTCCGAATCGCCACTTAATTTCGTGCCCGCATCGGCGGTCCCGACTTGTATTAATGATCCAGAGGTTGGGTCAGCTTTGTACTGAATCAGTTGTGTCGGGACTGCAATGCCTGGCTGATTCGCCATGTACACATATCCATTCGTCGCGGCCAACGCCGACATCGCGCCTGTGCCTTTCTGGAGAAACGGTGAGCCGGGTACCGATGACAGTGTGCCCGTCGAATCCTGCGAGTATCCGACGATACCGCCGCCGTTTGAGTAGACGGCCGAATACACGTAGGTAGTGCCTGTCGAGCCGCTGGAAGTGCCGCCGCCACCGGAGCCACTACCTCCTCCACTGCCAGACCCGCCGCCACTCATACCACCAGAGCCGCTACCGCCTGTGCCACCGCCAGTGCCTCCGGAGCCACCAGAACTGGTCCCGCTTGTACCTCCGGATGTTGTCCCACTCGTGCCACCCGAGGTCGTGCCGCTGGTGCCCCCGGAAGTAGATCCGCCAGGGCCCCCGGAGGCCGTGCCCCCAGATCCATTGCCGCCGGAATTGCTGGTCCCTGCAGAATTACTTGAAGAAGAGGTCGTTCCTCCGCAACCCGCGAGAGCGATCAGAAGCAGAGCGGAAAAGAGAAGAGACACGATACTTAGCGGCTTTGCTGCGGATTCCATGTTTCACCTGACTGAACTGAAACCTTGGATGGAGAACCAGCAGTTTTGTTTGCTCATCTAAGGTGACAAGGTCCAGCGGTGACGCTAGTTGCTGAGGCGGGGTCAAGGAATTGGAGCGAAGGAAGTCAGACGAATGGACGTCCGGAGTGGCTGGATTCGGAGGCTGGAAAAGACAGAGTATCCGCGAGCAAACAGGCTCACTTGCATTTTCCTGAACAGATCAGAAACAATACAGCCGCATCGGAACAGCGTGTAAAGCAATGCTGTGAGCAACGAAGTCTCAGGTTCTGACTTGTCCTTTTCTCGACGCAGATTTCTTCAATCCCTCAGCCGGACCGCAATCGTTCTATCCTTCGATAGCGTCCTTTCCGGTGCCGGGTTTTCGCGAAGGTTATTCGCGCAAACGGCGGAAAAATCTCAACCTGAGAGAGAAGATCTTGGTGTGCAGTTCATCGATGTCGCAAGAGAATCCGGGCTGAACGCGAAAACCATTTTCGGCGGCGAGCACAAGAACAAATACCTGCTGGAAACGACCGGGTGTGGTATCGCCTTTTATGATTACGACAATGACGGGTGGCTCGACATTTTCGTTGTCAATGGCACGCGGCTCGAAGGTTTTCCCAAAGGGCAGGAGCCGATCTGCCATTTATACAAGAACAACCGCGATGGCACCTTCACTGACGTTACCTTAAAAGCAGGCGTGGGGAGAAGCGGTTGGGGACAGGGCTGCTGCATTGGCGATTACGATAACGACGGCTGGGACGATCTGTTCGTTACGTACTATGGTCAGAATATTTTGTGGCACAACAATGGCGATGGCACATTTACCGACGCCACGATAAAAGCGGGTCTAATGCAGGATCGCCTTCGCTGGAATTCCGGGTGTGCATTTGTCGATTACGACCGCGATGGACGCCTGGATTTATTTGTCGCGAACTACATTGATCTTGATCTGAAGACAGCGCCCGTGCCGGAATCCGGTCCCTGTCTTTACAAAGCGGTGATGGTGGCTTGCGGACCTCCAGGGCTCCCGGGCAGCAAAAACATTCTCTACCACAACAACGGAAATGGAACGTTCACCGACGTCTCCGGGGCGGCAGGGATTACGAAGACGGACGGCACATATGGACTGGGCGTCCTCACAGCGGATTTCGACAACGATGGCTGGACAGATATCTACGTGGCCGACGATTCCATGCCGAGCATCCTCTATCACAACCGCAAGAACGGCACCTTCGTTGATATTTCCGTCGACGCGGGTTGCGCGCTTTCAGCAGATGGAAAGCCGCAGGCCGGTATGGGCGTTTCTGCCGCCGATTACGATGGCGACGGCAACATCGATATTCTGAAGACGAATTTCGCGGGCGACACTCCGTCACTCTATCGGAATCTCGGCAACAATACGTTCGAAGATGCAACATTCGAAGCGGGACTTGGCGCCAACACCCGTTTTCTAGGATGGGGCGCTGGTTTCATTGACTTTGATAACGACTCGTGGCCCGACATTTTACTTTGCAATGGACATGTCTACCCGGAAGTGGAGAAACTCGAGACCGAAGCGGGCTACGCGCAGCGCAAGGTCCTCTACAAGAATCTGCGCAATGGCCACTTCGAAGATGTGTCGATGTTAGGCGGCCCTGGGATTACGGATACAGCGCCTGATCGCGGTGCTGCCTTCGGAGACTTCGATAATGACGGCGACATTGACGTAGTAGCTAATTGCACGAACGCGATCCCCCAATTACTGCGTTGCGACTCGCGCACCGGGAATAACTGGATCAAGGTGAAGTGTGTTGGGACCAAGTCGAATCGCAGCGCGATAGGAACGAGGCTGCGCTGTTTGATCAAAGGACCGGATGGTAAGTCTCACCAACAGATCGACGAAGTCCGCAGTGGTGGAAGTTATTATTCACAAAACGATCTCCGTGTTCACTTCGGGCTGGGTAAAAGCGACAAAGTTGATCTGCTGGAGGTTCGCTGGCCGACCGGCGTGACGGAGAGCTTCAAGGATCTGCCGGTGAATAAGCTGTTCAGGATCGAGGAGGGTAAGGGTACCGTCACTGCGACGGAACTGCAACCGGCGAAGCGGAAAGGCTAGCGGCAGTCAGTTTTGGAACTGCTATTCCAGCCCCTTCCTGCACGGTGTTGATCGCGTCAACCTTCACAGATTTGAACTGTTCGACCAGTCCGCTCGGCCAGCGTATCTCTACGGCATCGACCTTGTCCACAGTCCCCAATCCAAAGTGCACACGAAGGTCGCTGCTGGAGTTGTAGCTCGATCCACTGCGTACTTCATCGACCAACACGCGTTTTCCGATGGTGAGCTCGATTCGTGCGCCGATGCCATCGCGATTCGACTTTGTACCTATGGTCCTGAATGCGATCCAGTGATTTGAGTTTCTTTGTTGATTGACAAAGAGGCTGACAGGGCTGTTCATATTGGTAATCACTGCCGACTGGCGTCCGTCGTTCCAAAGGTCGGCGATTGCCAAGCCCCGTGAAGATGCTTTTGACGTGAGGGCTGGTCCGGCAGCATTGGAAACATCCATGAAGGTGCTATTTCCCAGGTTGTGATAAAGAATGGCGGGTTCTTCGAACTCGGCTCCGAGATGATTCGCGTCGACCTCGGGATAAACATGGCCATTCACCAGCAGCAGATCTGGCCAGCCATCGTTGTCGAAGTCGAAGAACATGGTTCCCCATCCAAGATACTGCGTGTGCAGGCCGAGACCCGCCGCGAAAGTTGCATCAGAAAACGTGCCATCACCGCTGTTGTGGTACAAGGTGGAGGTGTCGTCGGAAAAATTAGTCTTGAAAATGTCGAGGCGACCATCGCCATCATAGTCTGCGATCGTTGAACCCATGCCAGCCTGTTCGCGTCCATCTTCGTTGAAGGCCGCGCCGGCAACCACCCCGACATCCGTAAACGTTCCGTCGTGATTGTTACGATACAGAATGCTCGGCGTGCTGTCACAGGCGACGTAAATATCTGGCCAGCCGTCATTGTTGTAGTCGACGGGCGAGACGCTCAGGCAATAATGGCCCTGCGTCTTCTCGATACCAGCCTTCGCCGACACATCTTCGAACTTGCCGTTGCCCAGATTGCGATAAAGGATATTGCGCGAAGGCTTCAACCCGCGCGGCCCGCACATGACGGGGACGCCTTTCCAGATGCAAGAAGTCCCTTGTCCCGGCTGCGGAGCGGTGGCCAGATCGAAATCAACATAGTCGGCGATCATCAGATCGAGTTTGCCATCGCGATCGTAGTCGACGAACGCGCACCCGCTGCCCCAATCTTTGCCGTTGCCCGCCACTCCCGCCGACTCTGCCACTTCCTTGAACGTGCCGTTGTGCTCGTTGTGGTATAGCCGATTCTTGCCGTAGTAGGTGACGTAGAGATCGTCCCAGCCGTCGTTGTCGTAGTCGCCGACACAGGCGCCCTGCCCCCAACCGGTCGCGGCAACGCCAGCTTTCGCGGTTACATCGGTGAAAGTGCCGTCATGGTTGTTGTGGTAGAGATGGCTCGTGGGTGCCTGTCCCTTTGGGAAGCCGTCCAGCGTAGTGCCATTCACAATGAAGATGTCAGGCCAGCCGTCGTTGTCGTAGTCGAGAATCGCGACACCGGTTCCGGTGGTTTCAATGATGTATTTCTTCGTCGTCTTGCCGCCATAGGTGATCGTCAGATCGAGTCCCGCTTTTTTGGCGATGTCGACAAAGTCGGCAACCGGCGCAGGTTTGGAAGGCGCGGTTTGCGATAGGCATTCAGTTAACCCTACTAATAAGAGCGCGAAGATTGCGATTGGAAAGCGGACGGTCAGGTTCGAGCAGACCCGAGGAATAGAGTGGAACCCGACAGCGAGACAAGGCATCTTCACGCGAGAAGTCTGCCGACAAGTATTGCTTTCGAAAGAAAAATCGTCAAGGCTAGCGGCGCAGTTCAGGGGATTACCGACGCCTCGGCCACTCCTACGTACTTGTCCGCGCCTCCGTAATAGAACAGGTATTTCGAGCCGTTCCGTACCATGCCTTCTACAAACACTACATTCGGCACCTGGCCAACTTTTTCCCACTGCAACTCGGGCGAAAAGATGGGTTCATCGGTTCGCGACAGAAGCTTACGCGGATCGTTCGGATCAAAAACGGCTACTCCAGTGCGGTAGACGAGATGATCGTCCGCTCCGTTGTAGATGAGTACGATGCCTTCAGGCGTGACAATTGGCGCGGGACCCGGTTCCACTACACGCGAATCGAATTTGCCGAGACGATGCGGAAGCACCGGCTGTTTCAGCGCTTCGGTCCAGTGCACGAGATCGGTGGAATATGAAAGACCCATCTGGTCCGTTTTGTCCGTTCCCGTGCCGAGCCAATACATCCAGTATTTTCCTGCGACCTTCTTCGGCACGATTGCGCCCGACTTCGTCCAGCCGACATTCCAATTGCCTTTGTACGCCGGCAGGATCACGCCTTTGCGGTCCCAGTGAATCAGGTCTTTCGAGACAGCCAGGCAAAGCTGCGCGTCCTTCTTGTTGTAACCCGTGTAGGTGAGATAGTACGTGTCGCCGAACCGCGCCAGTCGCGGGTCCTCCACGCCACCATCTTTTTCGTACACAGTTTCTGGCGCGAAGACCGGATCTGGCCTGCGGGTGAAGTGAACGCCATCGGTGCTTTCCGCATAGCCGAGACGTGAAGTTCCAGCTTTGTCCTGCGCACGATAGAGCATCACGATTGTTCCATTGCGTATCACGACGGCCGGATTGAACGTTCCGGCAGACTCCCATCCATCTCCGTGAGGAGAGATAATGGGCTCCTGCGACAGGCGATGCCATGCGCCGAATGTCCAGATCGAAAGCGCAGCTGCGAAGGAGATAATGCTGCAAATCAGCGGACTCGATTTGAATAGCAGATTCTTCACCGTGGTCCTGTGATTCGAAAGGATACTTCAAATCCGTGGTACCACCATTGCCCAGAATTCGATTGTGCAGGATTTTCTACAGAGGCTGATTTCTGTCTACTATGTCATCAATGGGATCAAATGACATATGCCCGTGAGCATCGATAAGATCTTCGAGCGGAAAGATACGGTGTAACCTTCCTTCCAGCACAGGTGGGCCTGGTATGCGTTTTATTTACCTAATTTCGCTGCTCCTGATATTACCTTTCGTTTTCGCACAATCCAATCAAACGCAATCATCCACTGACCTGCAAGCTCCTGTCGATCATCCCAGCATCGCGCATGCTACTCAACTGTTCAATGAAGGGAAGTATGGGGATGCAATTCCGGAGCTACAGGCGCTCGAGCGGGCACCCGATCACAAGGGAGTGGCGAATCTGCTGGGAACTTCCTATTACAAGGTCGGCGATTACCGTAACGCCGCGACTCAGTTGAAGCAGGCGCTTACAGAGGACGCGGGTGACAAGGAAGCGACCCAGTTGCTGGGTCTGACTTACTACTTTCTTGGCCGCCCCGCCGACGCGATTCCGTTGCTTTCGAAGGTGCAGTCGTGGTACCCGCGCGCAAACGTCGATGCGTCATATGTTCTGGGAATCTCGTACATCCGCGTGAAGGACTATGATTCGGCGCGTAAGGCATTTGCGACGATGTATGGAGTGCCGCCGGATTCGGCTGCCAGTCACCTTTTTGTCAGCCAGATGCTGCTGCGGCAGGGGTTCGATCCGATTGCAGAAGAAGAGGCAAAGAAGGCGCTAGCCATCGATCCGAAGTTACCCATGGCGCATTTTCTCCTGGGCGAGTTGTATATCTTCAAATCGCGTATTCCCGAGGCTATTAGCGAGTTCGAAAGTGAAATGGGGATTAATCCTGCGTACGCTGCGACTTACTATCGGCTCGCGGATGCGTACACGCGCGTCGGGCGTTATGAAGATGCGGAGCGATTACTGCAGCGTTCGGTCTGGCTCGATTCCACTGCGAGCGGGCCGTACATCCTGATGGGCAAAGTGCTTCTGCACAAAAAAGAACCGGACCTGGCCAAGCGCAGCCTGGATCGCGCACTCAGCATGGATCCGAATAACTATGTTGGACACTACCTGATGGGCCAGGTCTACCAGGCTCAAGGGAAAACCGGCGACGCGGACAATGAATTCAAACTCTCCCAGCAGCTCGAGGCGATGCAGACCCACAGCCCAAACGAACAGTAGAACTAGCGCTTCGGTTGCGAAGCCGCGCACTGTGACTCGTCAGAATTCATATTGCCCAGCAGCTTGCGCGCGCGTTGATCATCGGGATTGAACTTTAGTATCCGGGAGATGACTTCGCGAGCTTGCGCGATTTTTCCTGTCCCGCAGTAAGCGAACGCCAGGTTTAAGCCGATTGCACTTTGCCACGGAGCGCGTTGGAAAGCGTTTTGCCACAGACGGATGGCGTCGTCCAACTCGCCCGATTGAGCCTCGATGACGCCGAAATTCATCGCTGCGTCAAGACGATCGGGTTCGGATTTCAGAGCGCGCCGGTATTGATCGGCTGCGTCTTCTGTCTTCCCGCGGCGTTGCTCGATGAATCCCAATGCGGAAAGCAGAGCGGGGTCGGCCGGATTCTTCGTGATTGCCGATTGCAATCGGCGATACGCCTCCGTTGATGCACCCGGAACTCCACGCTCCGCAAGCGATTCCCACGCCAGCGCAAGTTCGCGTTCATTGTCGATGTTCCTCTTTGGAGGAAATGGAACGAGTTCTGGCGACAGATCGGCCTGGTCATTCAGTAGGGAGGCAACAGCCGGACGGCGGAGAATCCGGTGATCCGTTGCTTGCGTATGTGCAACGGCCGTGCCCATAGTGAAGGGCATATGACAGGGCGTGCAATCCGCTAGGTTGGCATGATGTCGCTTCGCGAAAGCCGCGCCGTGGCAGTTCAAACATTTTGCGCGATAGTAGTCAGCGCGTCCTTTCTTTGGCGGCGAGTAGTGCGGGTCGTGACAGCTCATGCATGACATGCGATCACCGCTCTTCTGCTTGCAAACGCTCTGTGCTATCGCTTCGACCTGGCTGAGTGCGGGATTCCGGCTCGCGTTCTGAGTCTTCAGCACAAAGTACTGCATATAATCGCCGAGAGAGTCACCCGGACGGAAATCATACAAATGCTTGCCGGGGCGAGAAATGGCAACCGTCCCCTCCAGATGACATTGCATGCAAATGGCGTCTCGCCGTTCCGGGGAAAGCGACGACGGATTAATGCTGCCACCCCGGTGTGACGCGTGACTCACGTCATCTCCATGGCAGCGCTCACAAGTAATGCCAAAATGAGTGATCGCTGGAGGCATGTAGCGATTCTCTGTTCCCGCCAGAGGTGGTTTCATGCCGCTGCTGTGACAAGTCAGGCAGTCGGGTGTGGCAGGCAGGTTGAGAGGAATTTCACGCGTGCCTTGATACGCAGGTGCCATGTCCCACAGACGCTTCTGTGCGTACCAGTTCACTGGCGATTCAAAGAGAAATCCATCTGTCGAAAACAGGTAGCTGCGCCCGGTGCGATTCGATCCGATGTAGTAGAGCAGTTCGCGCGTGCCGTTGATTGCTGAATCACTGACGCGCTCGTAACTGAGCCACGCCTTTCCGTCTTGCTGATAAATGCGATAAATTACGCCGGAATTCTTGTGTACAAACTCGCCCGGAATCAGGCCTTGAATGGCTGGCCCGCTGGCATTTGCCATTGCGGTCTTCGCGTACGAATCATAAATCTTCTGATGACAACCAGCGCAGGCTTCATTTCCATCTGCAGCTTCTCCCCTGCAAGAAGCTGCAAAGCACAAGAGCAGAGCAGTGAATAGAGCGATTCGCCCCGGCGAAGGCATAGGTGGCCCAGCACAGCTTTGCGCATTGGCACCCGCGGGGTCAAGCGAGTTCTAGCCGCAATGCTTGAACGCGCACGCGCACTCGAAGTACTCTTTCGAAATCGTGTCCCAGTTCCGTAGCAAGCGACTGAACCACGTTTTATGTTGTCACCTGTTGGTGATCTCTTTTGTCATCGCGGCTTCCTCCCAGACCTCTTCGCATCCCGCAACCCTCAACGCCGCTACTGAGTACAAGAGAGGCTTGATGGCAGCGCAAAGGGGAGACCTGAAAACGGCTCAAAATGCGCTGGAAGCGGCCGCCAAACTCAGCCCGAGGAATGCCGATTACCAAAATGCGCTTGCGCAAGTCCTGTTGCAAACCGGCGATATTGATGGCGCGATTACCCACTTCCGCCTTCTTACTCGACTGAAACCCACTGCTGCGTTGCCGCACGCCTATCTCGCACAGGCTTTGGTAGCAAAGGGATGGATCTCCGAAGCAGACCTGGAGCTTCGTAAAGGACTCAAACTCGCGCCTCAGGATCCAGAGATGCATCGCCAACTCGCTCGCCTGCTAAGCCAGGAACACAAGGGTGATGATGCTATTCGCGAAATGCAAAGTGCCATTACGCTCGCTCCAAATCGTGCCGAGTTGCACGATGAGCTAGGGGTACTTCTCGCACAGAAATCGCAATTCGATGAAGCACAGAAAGAATTCCGCGCAGCGCTCACCATCACTCCCGACTACGAGCCTGCCATGTTTCACCTCGGGGTCGATCTGTTAAGGGCTGGCGATAACAATGGCGCACGCGAAATGCTGACGAAAGCGACGAGCGCGAATCGGAAGGACGGTCTAGCGCATTACTACCTTGGCATGGTTTTGGAGCCGCAGGACAACACGGGAGCTTTGCATGAGTATCAAGAAGCATCCGAGCTTCTCCCAGACATGGTCCCACTCCAACTTCGGCTCGGGATGCTGTTGCAAAAGTCCGGACATCTGGAACAGGCAGCCGCGGCGTTTCGCAAAGCCTCGGAACTGCGACCGAACGATCCTGAGATTCACAATGACCTTGGTATCGCGCTCATGCAGCATGGCCAGGGTGCGGCAGCGATCAAGGAATTTCAAGCCGCTCTCCAACTCCGGCCAGATGACATTGGCTTCCGGCAGAATCTTGCCGTCACGCAGTTGCAGCAAGCTGACTTTGACGCCGCCGCGGAACAATTGCGCGAAGCTCTTAAATCGGCTCCCGCCAACGCATCGCTTCACTATGATTTGGGTCTGGCGCTCAAACTGAAGGATGATCTGGCCGGCGCAATCCAGGAATTCGAGCAAGCAACGAAGCTGGATCCCTCGCTCGCCGATGCATATTACAGTCTGGGCGTCACGCTCTGGCAAAAAGGTGACTTCCCGTTTGCGGTTGAGCAACTGAAACAGGCGGTGGCGACTAAGCCGGACTATGCAGAGGCATACTACACGCTGGGCACGGTGCAAAAGCAGATGAACAAACTGTCAGATGCTGCTCAATCGCTTCGAGAGGCGATACGTTTACAGCCCGACTTTATGGGAGCGCATGCGACACTGGCCGCAGTATTGAGGCAAACCGGCAATACCGCGGATGCCGAAGCTGAAACTCACATCGCGGCGACGTTGAGCAAACAGAAAACCAGTCTGCAAGGCGCAACTTTTGCGACCAATTCCGGAAACCGTTTACTGAGCGCAGGAGATCTGGACGGAGCGATTTCGCAATTCCGTAGCGCCGTGGAGCTGGCTCCAAATATGGCTTTGGCTCACTACCAGTTAGGAATCGCGCTGTGGCGCAAAGGGGCGAAGGATGAAGCTACGGAAGAGTTCGAGCGGGCTTCGGCGCTCGATCCGACACTGAAACCTCCAACCTCGTATCAGCCGTGAGAATCGCAAGTTCGCGTCACCAAGTTTTCTCCTCCCATTCTCCCGTAAGCGATCTCCAAGGCGCGGTCGCTTTGGATTCGCAAGGTGAGTCTCTGGTTGCCTAGTACAGAAAATCGATTTTTTAGGGACCTTTTAGGTGAAGTTTTTGTTTCCTCATTCAAAAATCTCTTGACAACAAAATTGCGCCGCCCTAATCTTCGGCGTCACTTGTCGACGTGACGAAGATCACCAGCACAAGTGACAGATAGTGCGCGCTCTCTCGGAGAGTGTCATGCATTGTTTCTCCAGGGTCGTACGCCGCAGCTCGCAAAGAAGAAAATCAGCGGACGATTCCCAAACCTGTAACCACTCCCAAAAAACTGAATATCCCGCACACTCAAGCAAGCAACAATGCAGTGGAGGACAAAATGGCGAAATGCCGCTTTGCGCTAGGGGTAGCCATTCTTCTTGTTTTGATTACACCGTCGTTGTCATTGGGGCAGGCTGTTTTCGGAAACATTTTTGGCACCGTAACGGACCCGCAAGGAGCTGCGGTTCCGAACGCTACCGTAACTGTGACGGATGAGCAAAAGGGGACAGTCACCAACGTCAAGACCAACGAGTCAGGAAATTATCAGGTCACGCACCTGATACCCGATACTTACTCAATAAAAGTTGAAGCGCCCGGATTCAGCACCTTTGAGCAGAAGGGAATTCCGGTAGCTGCGGACACAACCCAGCACGTCGACGCCCAGGTAAAGATCGGCGAACGCGCTCAAACTGTCGAGGTCACGGGAGCGGCCCCCCAGTTGCAAACTGAGAGTGCTGACGTAGCGACGACCTATAACGACCGGTACGTTGCCGACCTCCCTGTCCTGAATCGAAATTTCACTCAATTCGAGCTGCTCTCGCCCGGAACACAACAGCTAGCAGGCTGGAATCATGCGGCGACCGAGAACCCGCAGGGCGGTAAACAGATTTTCGTCAACGGCCAGCACTTCAGCGGCACCGCATTCGAGTTGGACGGCACTGATAACCAGGATGCCATCCTCGGAATCATTGTGGTGAACCCTAACCTGGATGCAATCACGGAAGCTAAGGTCGCGCTGCAGGATTACGATGCTGAAATCGGCAAAGCGATTGCCGGTGTAGTCACGGCCCAGACCAAGTCAGGCACGAATGACCTGCATGGAAGTGGCTTCTGGTTCCGTCGCACGGATGCGCTTCAAGCGCGCGATCCATTTACGCAATACGCACCCAATCCAATCACGCACCGCTACATTCCGCCGGATCACTGGAACCAGTACGGCGGCACCATTGGCGGACCGATCATCAAGAACAAGTTGTTCTTCTTCGGCGATTATCAGGGTACGAAGGAAGTCACTGGCGTAACCAACCTCCTCACCGTTCCCACGTTGAAGGCGGAACAGACCTGTACCGCTGCTGCAGGAGTCTGCGACCTTAGCGATTACTTGAATCCCTCGATTAACGGCGGTGGTCAGATTTATTACCCGAATCCAGGCAATGCGACGGGCACCGCGACCAGTACCATCGTCCCGGGCAACTTGATTCCGGTTTCACAACTGTCGCCGCAAGCGGTAGCAATCATGAAACTGTTCCCCGCGCCGACCAACAATAGCCTGCTTGGCAACTACGTTGCTTCCGGCTCGGGTGCCTACAAGCAAAACAGCTTCGATACTCGAATCGATTACACGATGAGTTCGGCGTGGTCAATGTTCGGACGGTTCAGCCTTGCATATTTCAATCTGTCGGGCAATCCATCGCTCGGTAATCTTGGAGGCATTGGTTTCGGACCCGGACCAGGATTGGCAGGAACCTCGACGGTCCACAACTACAGCTTAGCAATCGGCGCGACGCATGTGTTCAGCCCCTCGCTCGTAGGCGACTTCCGCTTCGGATGGTTCCGCTATAACCCGCAGACTGCATTCTGGGATCAGAGTGCGCAACCGGCAAACGCGTTTGGCATTCCGGGCCTGAACATTGCAGGAAATCCTTCCACCTATGGGCTGCCCTACTTCAATCTGGGCGGAAACAATCAACAGGGTAACCAGACAGTCTCCGACTTCGGAAACGGCCTCGGTGTACAGAGGTGCAACTGCCCGTTGACAGAGCGCGAAAACGAAGATCAGTGGGTTGCCAATTTCACTAAGACCCATGGCAATCACTTGATCAAGTGGGGCGGAGATTTCCGTTACGCAACCAACCTTCGAATTCCAAGCGACCAGAACCGCGCTGGAGAACTGACGTTCGCGCAGAACGGCACTTCGGATGGCGGAAATGGCGGCCTTGCTCTGGCCACATTCCTCTTCGGTGATGTGACTCATTTCGACCGGTATGCGAGCAGCAGTTTGAATGCGTCGGAGCACCAGTACCGTTTCTTCACCTACGGCCAGGACACCTGGCGCATCACTCCGAAGCTGACGCTTAACCTCGGCCTGCGCTGGGAACTCTACACTCCTGAAGCGGTGAATGCAGCCGGAAATGGCGGCTTTGCGAATATTGTGCAAGGCATCATCCGCGTTGCCGGTTACGGTCCTTACGGACTGAACGGCAATATCACGAACAACCTCCACTCGTTTGCGCCGCGCTTCGGAATCGCATATCAGCTACAGGAAAAGACCGTCATTCGAGCCGGCTTCGGAATGA
The DNA here is from genome assembly GCA_021324365.1 of Terriglobia bacterium. Taxonomy (GTDB): domain Bacteria; phylum Acidobacteriota; class Terriglobia; order Terriglobales; family Acidobacteriaceae; genus JAJPJE01. The sequence goes on from JAJPJE010000085.1 coordinate 70,553, forward strand.
GTTACGACATGGGCGTGTTCGGATCGAATTTCGGACATACCGTGACACAGAACTTGCCGGTGTTGATCTCGCAACAGGTAAACGCCAGCACCTTCAATGGCAATTCCAACTCCGACAGCTATGCGCCAGCCTTCAACCTCGGGCCGGGCGGCTACCTGGCCACCGTGCCGGGTGTTATTACGGGTGCGCCCGCGCCAGTATTCCCGGCCATTCCCTCGAATGGGCAACTTCCGTTGCAAGGTCCGAACGGACAGGTATCACCGCGAGTTCGTCCTCTCACGCAGGTGTTGCCTTACATCTACACCTATAACGTTACGCTGCAACATCAATTGACGAACTCGACATCGTTGCAGTTCGCTTACGTAGGCAACATAGGACGGCACGTATTCGCAGGTGACGGACCGACGTATAACGTCAACCAGCCTTACGCCAATGGCGTGCGTCCGCTGGCCGGGAGGTTCACCTATCCGGGATACGTGGATCCAGCAACAGGTGGCGTGCTTACCTGCTGCAACCAGGATATTGGCAACTACTTCGGCAACGCTGCTACGTCGAACTACAACGCATTACAGGTCGAGGCAGAGAAGCGATTCACGCATGGCCTCCAGTTCATCACTCACTTCACGTGGTCACGAGCGCTGTTCTATGACGCAAACTACTTCGTGAACGATCCGCGGGTTGCATATGGTCCCGACGACCAGAACCGGCCCAAGGTGTGGGTCATGAACGTTGTCTACGATCTGCCTTTCGGAAAGGGACGGCAGTTTGCGAGTAGCGCAGGCGGTTTCCTGAACCAGGTGATAGGCGGATGGGAAATTGCCAATACTACGAACTGGAGTAGCGGTCTGCCCTTCACCGCAACTCTAAACAACTGCGGTTCGGAGATTAACTCGGAGGCACCGTGCCGTCCGAACAAGGGGACGGGAACCTTCCCGCTGGGGACGAGTTCCTTGATTACTCCGGCGAGTGGCAGTCCGTACATCCAATACTTCAACCCAACGACTATCGGCGGCAAGTGGACAGATCCTGGCGCCGGAAATATCGGAAATGCCGGCTTTGACAATCTCTACGGCCCGAGCCTGTTCTCGTCGGACGCGTCGATTGCGAAAGATTTCCTGCTGACCGAGCGCTTCCGCTTCCAGTTCCGGATGGATGTATTCAACCTGTTCAATCACGTACCGTTGAACTTCTCCAACACTCAAACGGGAGGTGGGACGTGCGTGGCGTCCGGTCCCGTGACTGGCAATTGTGGTGCTTCAAACGGACGAATCACCGATATTGCGTTTGGCAGCACCATGAGAGAAGTGCAGTTTGGCCTGCACTTGTTCTTCTGACGTAGAGAAATCAAAAGAACGAAGAGGAAGTCTACGGGCTTCCTCTCATGGTTCGAACAAGCATCGTTGGAATTCAGGGCCGCTCCCGGAGCAAACAGAAAAGCAAAGCCCGACCCAACGCCGGCTGCTAATCGCCGGCGGCAATGGGTTGGGTTTTTGTTATGGAGATCACCGGCAAGGACACTCGTGTTGGCGGTGGCCTACTCAGTCCTGCCACCAAGGGTGTGGTGAGTTACTGCGCTTTCAACTGAAAGATGCGTTCCATTGGCATCCACTTGTGCCCGCTGGCGTTGTCGGGGACTTGCTGGAAGGTTTCCATCAAGCGCTCCCATTCCTGAAGACGAGGAGTCGCATCTGCTCTCGCCTTTTGTTCGAACGTAAAGCGATCGTTGACTTCCATGATCATGAACATGCGCGTGCCAACCAAATAGATTTCCATGTCCTCGACGCCGCACTCCCGGTAGCTTGACGCGACCTCGGGCCATATTTTTTCGTGGTGCTTCTTATAATCGGAGATCAGTTGTGGGTCTTCTTTCAGGTCAAGGGTGTAGCAATATCTGCGAGTCATTGTCCAATGTCGAGCGCGGCAATTCCGCGCGGATGTGATGCGAAGAACGCGTAATACGCGATAAACAGATAAGCAAAAAGAGGCACGATATAGGCAATTGCGAGGCTGTGAGTGCGCTGTGAAATCAATCCCATGATCGGAGTAAGTACCGCACCGCCAACGATTGCCATGACCAGCAGCGAACCCGCAATCTTAGTATGATGGCCCAGACCTTTCAATCCGAGCGCGAAGATCGTCGGAAACATGAGTGACATGAAGAAGCTAGTCAGGAAGATGGCCCAAAGACCCGTTGGTCCCGGGAAGATCACGCCAACAATTACCAATAGGACATTGATTACGCTGTAGAGGCCCATCAATGTGTTCGGCGCCACAAATTTCATCAGGCTGGCGGAAACGAATCGTCCTACGCCAAACGCCGCCAAGGTGCCAGTCAAGAATAAGCCCGCAGCTTTTTCGGGTCGACGCGTGTATTCCTGGACGTATTGAATGAAGTAACTCCAGGTCCCTACTTGCGCGCCGACGTAGAGAAACTGTGCAATCACAGCGAGCACAAAATGCCGGTGGCGAAGTAGTTCGCCGCCGCGGACAGGCTGGGTCGCGCCTGCTTCATGCTCTCCTTGAACAGTCGGGAATCTCGTTAACGCAATGAAAATCGCCCACAGAAAGGCAATCGTCCCGAGCACCACATAAGGGCGAACCACCCTCAAGATTTCGTGCTGCAAGTAGGGAGCGTATGTCCCGGCGGCCCGCATGCTTGCGATCTGCGGCGGAGTCAGTTCGATTCCGGAAAAGATGAAAACGGTGCCGACGAGAACTCCGGTAATGGTTCCCAGTGGGTTAAAGGCCTGCGAGAAGTTGAGGCGACGCTCTGAAGTCTCGGGATCGCCACACTGTGCAACGAAGGGGTTGGACGCCGTTTCCAGAAAAGATAGTCCGCTCGCGATCACGAACAGGGCGAGCAGAAAGAAAACGTAGCGTCCAACCAGTGCCGCTGGCCAGAACAGAAATGCGCCGGTTCCAAACAACACTAACCCAATAATAAAACCGGCCTTGTAGCCAAGCCGGCGCATGATCAATCCAGCGGGGATCGCAAGAACGAAATATCCGAGGTAGAAGGCAAATTGGACGAGTCCGGCCTGAAAGCGATTAATCTCGAACGACTTCATGAATTGCCGAATCAAGATGTCGTTTAGATTGTTTGGAACGCCCCATAGAAAGAAGAGGGCGGTTACCAGAAAGAACGGAAGAAAATTGCCCGCAGGGAAAAGCGAGTGCTTCTGAGGTTTGCCGACTGTGACAGATGTCTCTGGAGTTGCCATGATCCTCTAGGTTAGAGCCCGGTCCAAGTGCACGTACCCGCCATCCACGTATATGTGTTGTCCGGTGACGTGAGAAGCGCGGGAAGAAAGTAAGAAAGTTACCATAGCGGCAATTTCGTCGGGCGTGGTCATCCGCTTCTGCAGCGGAATTTTGTGGAGAATGGATTCGAGTTTTTGCTGCGGATTATCAAACGTGTCGAGCCATTGCCGGTACAAGGGTGTCATCACCTCGGCGGGCACGACTGCGTTCACGCGTATGCCGTATGGCAATAATTCCGCCGCCCATTCGCGTGTCAGCGCGAGGATCGCTCCCTTTGACGATGCGTAACCCGAGGTGCCGGACTGACCGGTGACCGCCGTTTTTGAGCCAATATTGACGATGCACCCTTTCGACTGCTTTAAATGAGGAAGGCAATAGTGAGCCATGTTGTAGTAGTGAAGCAGGTTTCGCTCGAGTGATTGCACATACTGTTCCGGGCTACCATGTTCCAAGCCGACCTTGTCGTTTACGCCTGCATTGTTCACTAGCACATCAATGCGGCCGTAGTGCGCGATTGCCTGTTTGACTACGGATTCGCAATTAGCAGCCTTTGAAAGCTCCGTCACGATCACATATACATTGGCTAACTCTTTCTGCAGAGCAGCCGCAGCCTCTGCATCGCGATCTACGATGACGGGAACTGCCTGTTCACTGGCGACCGATCGCGCAAGAGCCGCGCCAATTCCTTTGGCTCCTCCGGTGATAAGGACAACCTTGTCTTTCAGTTGAAGGTCCACGGTTAGAGAGACACCCCTCGTTTCCAGGGAATGAAATCCTCCTGGTTCTTCTGTTCCGCCTTGGTTCGTACCTCTCCGCTGGCCACTTGAACTACGAAATCCAGAATACGTTCGCCCATCTGCTTGATGTCCGATTCTCCGGTAACGATTGGGCCAGTGTCGAGGTCGATGATGTCAGGCATGCGTGTCGCGAGTGGAGTGTTGGTAGAAAGCTTAATGACAGGCGTGATCGGATTACCGGTCGGAGTTCCAAGTCCGGTGGTGAACAGAATAATGTTCGCGCCAGCGCCAACCTGTGCGGTGACAGACTCGACATCGCTACCGGGAGTGCACTGCAAGTTCAGGCCCGGAGTCGTAGCATATTCAGGATAATCGAGAGCCGCGGTGACCGGAGATGTCCCACCTTTCTTGGCTGCACCGGCAGATTTCATCGCATCGGTAAGCAGCCCATCGCGCCTGTTCCCGGGTGAAGGATTCATGGCGAATGTGGCTCGCACTGCGCGAGCACGGTTGGCGTAGTCCTGCATGAGCTGCATGAAGCGCTGCGCGACGGCATCTGTCGTACAACGATTGATGAGAGCCTGTTCGACACCGCATAGCTCGGGAAATTCGGAGAGGATGGTTCGCGCTCCAAGTGCGACGAGCACATCAGATGTGTAACCAATCGCAGGGTTCGCCGAGAGCCCAGAAAATCCGTCGGATCCACCACATTGCAAGCCCACGCATATCTGTGATAGAGGTGCAGGGGATCTAGTGGCGTGATTCGCTTCCACCAGCCCTTCAAAGGTGCGCCGGATGGCTTCGGAAAGCATTGCTAATTCCGACCCGCTTTTTTGCTGCTCAAAAACGAAGAGCGGCTTGTCGAATTTCGGATTGAGTCGCTGAAGTTGTTCTCGCAGGATGTCGACCTGAGCGTGCTGACATCCCAGGCTGAGCACCGTTGCTCCGGCCACATTGGGATGATGGATATAACCTGCGATCAATCCGCACAGATTCTGGGCGTCTTCATGCGTACCACCGCATCCGCCCTCGTGTAAGAGGAAGCGAATGCCATCAACATTCTCGAAAACTTTAGGAGGCCGCGGCGGCGCGGTTTTGTTCTGAACCGTATCTGGAAATGTTTCAACATCGCTACCGTTCCGATACGCGTTCACCATCGCCGCGACCTGTTGACGATAGGCAGACGGAGCGGTAAAACCCAGTTCTTCCTCAAATGCCTGTTTCAGATTCAGGATGTTTCGGTTTTCGCAAAAAACTAAAGGAATCACAATCCAATAGTTGCGCGTTCCCACTTGCCCATCTGAACGACGGTATCCAAAAAATTGCCGGTGTTGCCACCGCGAAACATCGGGCGCCTTCCAGCGAAAGTCTCCTGTCCTGTCGGCGAACGGCGCAGATTCGTGTCGGAGGTTGTTGAGGGTGAGAAGTTCGCCCCGTCGCACAGGCTGCGACGTCTTTCCGACCAGCACACCATACATGATTACGTCGGAAGCAACCGGAAGGTCAGCGGTGACAAACTTGTGTTTTGCCGGAACATTGGAGACAAGTGTATACATGGTTCCCGCAAAATCGACTTGTTCGCCAATATTCAGATCCGTAAGTGCAATCAGCACATTGTCGCGGGGATCGAGTTGAAGAACCTTTTGCATCTTATATCTCAGCCTGTCTGCGCCTGGCGCGACTGCCGGTTTCCCAAGTTCCAGAACCGTTCGGCATTGTCCCCGAGCACAGCATCGCGAACTAACTCAGGATAATCTTTCAGATACTCGGTCAACAGATCCATGACAGCCGAATAGGATCCGGCTACCGTACAGACTGGCCAGTCCGAACCGATCAACAGCCTGTCGGGACCGAAGCACTCCATTGCTACATCTATATATGGACGAAAGTGCTGTGGCTCCCAGTTGTTCCAGTCCGCCTCTGTGACCAGTCCAGACAATTTACAGTAAACATTCGAAAATTGCGCCAGGCGGCGTAAATCACCTGCCCAGGGTTGCAAGGCGCCAGACTTGATAGGCGGCTTGGCCAGATGGTCGAGCACGAAGCGTTGCTTCGGAAAATGTCGCACAAACTCCGCTGCGACTTGCAGATGGCGCGAATAAATAAGGATATCGTAGGTCAGTCCGAACTCTTCCAGCGCGGCGATGCCCTGCAGAAAAGCCGGGCGTAGCAGAAATCGATCGTCCGGTTCACTTTGCACAACGTGCCGAACGCCAACCAGTTTTGGACTGCCAGCAAGTTCGGCGAGGGAAGAACGAAGATCCGGCGATTGAAGATCCACCCATCCGACAACACCCAGGATGAACGGATTTGCGGCAGCGAGTTGTAACAGCCACTTTGTCTCTGCTAGCGACTGTCGCGCCTGGACAGCTATTGTGCCGTCGATTCCCGCACCAGAAAGTTCAGGCGCAAGATGTTCCGGCAGGAAGTCGCGCCGGAGCGCCGGCATGGTGTCGTCGATCCAGTCGTACTCGTCCGGCTTGTACTTCCAAAAGTGCTGATGAGCGTCGATGCGCATGGCGTGAAGTTCCGCGTAACTACTGTTCTCCGTTCGCGAGCAACCATTCTTGCTCGCCTCGCTGCAGCAGGGCGGGAAGATCCTCCGGCAACAGCCAGCGTTGTTTCACGAGATCTTCTGCCGCAGCTTTGTAACGCGCCAGATAGTCTTCGCGGCTTGTATATCGTTCCGCGACGGACTTGCGCGGATCGTGCATTTTCTCGCGTTCGGCTGCTGTTTTAGGAAACGGAATGAACGACGCTTCGAACGACACACGTTGGTCCGGCGCTCCGATCGAAGGATCGCGCAGATTCCACGCAGCATACGTCGCCAGCGGGACGGTTAGCTCAGGCAAGCGAACGCCGTCGGTTTCATTTCCGTCAGCATTCACTTGTGGCACCAGCACCGGGAATGCTAGTCCGACTTTGGGAGGCTGAATACTCAAGATGCCCCTCGTCCAGTCTGGGCCGAAGTCCAGACGATAAGCTGCGTTTGCTTCGTGCGGGTTGTGAATGCCGGGGATGTCAGGAAACCGGTAATCGCGAAAAGGCACCAGAGTGCCATCCGAAATCCTCGGATAGCTGCTCGGAGGCGGCAGTGTGTTGTCGCGAACCCAGGCATCCATGTTGGAAATCATCGCACGCCAGAAATACTTGATTGGCAAGGGCGATTGCGGCTGCTGCCCGAACAAGTCGCCTTTTCCCTTCTGAGGCGGGAAAGGCCCTGAGAAATGCTGCAGCCCGGTGAAGTGATAGATGCGAACATTGCTCCCGACCGTCGCATCCTGTTTTCCGTCCGCGCTTACGTGAATCAGTGCGCAAACGCGTCCCCAGTACTCGTATGATGTGTTCGAGAAGAAGATTTTCGGCACAACCTTGTCTTCCTTTGCGCGGTCGAGCAACCCGGCATTGCGGCCGGTTATCGGGTCACGCTCGGGTTCATCGGTGAAAGGGAAGATGTCGGTGGGAAAGAAAATCGATGACATTGGCTGCGCATCGCGGGAAGGCTGCGCGAACCGGTAATTGAAACTGCCTCGTCCGGCGCCCGCGACATGGGCAAGAATACCATCCAGCGCGGGGCCGCCTTCTTCATCCGCGTTGAACCCCTCGTATAAGAAGTCGCGGAGAAAGCGCCCGTTCTGCGAAATGCCTTCTCCATAAACGCGCTTCGCGGGCGTAATGGAATCGATCGTGTGCTTCGCGTACGCGGCGAAATCCCGAACTGCTGCAAAGCCAAGGCCGGCAATTACCGGATCGGCGACGGTATAAACATATTCATAAATCCTGCCCGGCTGAAAGCCCCCATTCAGATGGATCGCGTGACTGCTTGGTTGGAGCTTGCCATTGACGGTTTCTGCGAATTGCCATTGGCTCCGCGAAATTACAGTGCGGTCAGCTTCACGCGAATCTCGGACCGTCAGAACGTTTTGTGGGTCGTCGGGATTGGCAACTGGATATTCGCTGCCGCCGATATTCCCTAGAATGAGGTGACCGAGCGGAATCTCGGACGTCGTTTTCCACGGCGTGAAGTCGCCCCGTAGAAGACCAGTGATCGTCTGGCCCTTTTCTTTCGCAATCGGAGCGAAGAGCTTTAGTACATCCGTCCCAACTGCATCCCATTGCCAGCCGAGACTAACAATTGTGAAGCCCTTGCGCAGCAACCAGCCGTCTCCGGCAGTGTTCCGGACGTCCCAGTCACCTCCGTCTACCAGGGCAACGATACGCGAACGTCCACGATTCGGGACTTCCAGTAGCAACGAGCCATTGCTCTTGTGTGCGTCCTTGGGCCGGACGGCTATGAAATCCGACGAGAATTCAACTTCTCCGTTCTTCAAATTCACTGCATTGCCAAGGTCAACGATATTCGCATTATGTGGATTCGCTAATGCGACAGAGAAATAGACTCGCCCGGTAATCCGCTCGTACACGCCGGAATTACCAAATGATTCACTGCTGAGAACATCGCTGCGCGATGTGATGTCGACACGAGTAACACGGGCGCTGAGCGGGAGAACAAAGTCGACGATGACGAAAGTCAGGACCAGTGCCGTGCGCAGGAGCATGCGCGGAAGAATAACACGCGAGCCATGCGCAAGTGGTAATCGAACGAAATCCTTCTACTCACCGCAACGATCACTTATTGTGGGCGATACAGCTACTCGTAGCGCAACGCCTCAATGGGGTCGAGGCGCGAGGCGCGCACTGCGGGGATCATGCCGCTGACTAATCCGACGAACGTCAGAATACTTGTTGCAACCAGCACGGTTACGGGAGAAATGATCAGCCGGATATCCCCCATTTCGCCGTGCTGCGCGAGTGCGCTATAAAACGTGAGGTCTCCCACAGAGAAGGAGATGATGTAGGCGAGCACAATTCCCGCCAAGCCTCCAACGAAGGTGATCGCCAGCGCTTCGGATAGGAACTGGAGCAGGATGTCGAAGCGACGAGCGCCCAGAGCTTTCTCCACGCCGATCTCGCGAGTACGTTGGGTCACACTTACCAGCATGATGTTCATCAATCCAATGCCGCCGATTCCAAGAGTCAGCGCGCCGATAAAGGCAAGCAGTACCTGCAGCGCCATGGTGATAATGCGGAACTGGGAGAGCTGTTCCATCAGGCTGAAGACGAAGAGGGCCCGCTTGTCGTCGGGGCGAAAATTGTGTTGCAGGCCCAACGTGTTGCGAACCGCCCGCTCCACTGACCCATAATCGTCGCCGAAAAAGTCGAGCCAGATCATGTCGATGTAATGCGTATCGCGAAAATCGCTCAGGGTCGAGAAGGGAATGTAGACGACGCGATTGATGCTATTTTCGGTTCCCTCCTGCGGGCGAGGCTTGAGCACCCCGATCACTTCATAGGGAATGCCGTTGATGCGAATTTTCTCGCCAAGCGCGAAGCGGCCTGAAAACAGCTTGTCCTTGGATTCGGAACCTAGGACGCACACGCGTGCCCGCAACTGCAGGTCTTCCGGACTATAGAAACGCCCTGCCGCGATCTGCAGATTCTGGACTTCCTGGAGATTGGAATTTCCACCGTGAACCTGCCACGTGTAAGAACGGCCCTCGTAACTGATCGGAGCATCATAAAACGATTCGGGAGTGATTCGCGTTACGCTCGGAACATTCGCAAGCACGCGATCGATATCGTCGCTCGTCAGGCGAATGCTGGTGCCCGCCTTGTTGCCGCCCGCCTGCATCGACGTGCGCCCCCCGGCAATGCCCATTGCCTGCATACTGGCGTATGCCTTGAATATGCTGATGATCGCGGTCGAGAATCCGGTGCCGTACGCCAATAACAGCACGACGGTAGCGATTCCCCATGCCATGCCAAGCATCGTGATCGCAGTGCGCTGGCGGTTATGCCTGAGGGCTCCGTAGGCTTCCTTGAACACATCTCTCGTCTGGATCATTCGTTACTCCTGACGAAGTGCTTCCACCGGCGTGAGTAAAGCGGCACGGCGTGCGGGGTAGAGTCCGGCGATGATGCCGGCGGTTGCGAGGCTGGTGATTGCGAGCACAGCCGTCGCGGGATAGATATGAGGCAGCTCAAAGCCATCGATTGGCGGCACAAGGCCGAAAAGTTTGGTAGCTGCCCACGCTGCAACCACACCGATAGCGCCGCTGATCACCGTGAGCATCAGTCCTTCCAGGAAGAACTGAAACAAGATGCTGCGGCGTGTCGCGCCCAAGGCCTTGCGCAATCCAATCTCGCGAGTTCGCTCGGTTACCGAAACCAGCATGATGTTGACAACTCCCATGGCTCCCAAAGCCAGGGTTACTAGACCAACTGCTCCAAGGAAGGTATCCATGGCGTCGGAGATCTTCCCGACCATCTCGGCACTTTCAATCGTGTCCCAGTCGTCGAAGGCGTCCGGTGTCTCAGCATCGAATCCGTGGTTTCGCGCAACGATGCTGCGGACCGCTTTTTTGGCCAACGCGTGCTGATCGCGAGCGATGGGCTGGTAGGCTACGTACTTGATCGCGTTCTCGTTGCCCGCGCCCTGCATGGGGAAGAACGTCGCCATGGTGCTGAACGGCATCACCAGGCGCATGTTCTGGTCGTTATTATTTCCGTGGCCGATCTTCTTTATTGTTCCAATCACCGTGAAGGGAATACCGTTGATCAGCAGTCTGCTTCCTATCACTGGGCGGCCGGGGAACAATAACCGTACGAATTCGCTTCCGATTACGCAGACATTGTGACGCTGGCGCTCGTCATCCCAATTCATCCAGCGGCCCTGATCGACGGGTTGGTAGCGGATTTCGTAAAACTGCGGCTCCGAGCCGTCGACATAACCGTTGCTGCTGCCGTAATCGCTGACCAGGCGCAAGTCTCCGCGGTAGATCACCGGCGCGGCATTGCGGACAGAACCGGAACTGCGGACATCGAGATAATCCTTGTAATTCAGATAGTACTGTCGGGACGAAAGCTGGCTTCGGCCGATAGCAGGCACGCGCCCGTTGTAAATCTGCATGTAGTCTTCGCCAAAGCCGGCAAGGTTTTTCTCGGTTCCGGCGCGAAAGCCTTCGCCGAGCCCAACCAGGAGCAGAAGGGATCCCACTCCCCAGGCAATGCCAAACATAGTGAGGAAGGAGCGCAGCTTGTGCGTCCACATGGCACGCAGGACTTGGCGGAAACTGTCCGAAAATCGCCGCATAAGTAACCTACGAACAATAGACGACCGAAGTTCCCGTTAGCTATCATTTTGAGCCGCTGCCGGCAGCAGTCGAGACGAATTGGCCACAAACTCTCCCGGAATGGGAACGACTGCGGACGCAAAATGCCCTACGAGCACGATTCCAAGTGGTGGACTTGCACGGAGTTGAGCCGGCACAGTTTTGAGATCGAAGATACGAATCTCAGTTGTGATGCACGAGTTCGGCTTCGTCCAGTTGGCCGGAAAGCGGAGCACTTCGTTTACGCCGGTCTTTCCATCCGGTAAATCTCTTCTGAACATGGTCCAGGTAGACGTAATACACCGGCGTGATATAGAGCGTCACAACCTGCGAAAACAGCAGGCCACCCACAACCGCCAGTCCCAGGCCGCGGCGCGATTCTGCACCTGCGCCGATACCCATGGCGATCGGCAACGTTCCCATCAGGGCCGCTGCTGTCGTCATCATGATCGGACGGAAACGAATCAGAGCGCCCTGGTAGATCGACTCTTCCGGACTCTTCCCCTCGCTGCGTTCTGCGTCCAACGCGAAGTCGATCATCATGATGGCGTTCTTTTTCACGATGCCGATCAGCATGATGATTCCCACAAACGAATAGAGGTTCAATTCCTGGTGGAAGATGATGAGCGTCAGCAGTGCCCCCACGCCTGCCGACGGCAGTCCAGAGAGAATCGTGATGGGATGGACGAAGCTCTCGTACAAAATGCCGAGAATGATGTAAATGACGAGAACGGCGGCTACCAGCAGCAAGCCAAGTCCTACGAATGAACTCTGGAACGCCTGCGCCGTACCCTGGAACGTGCCAGTTACGTCCGGGGGCATGATTTTGCGAACCTGCTCCTCAACGAACTTCGTAGCATCGCCCAATGCTACGCCGGGTTTCAGGTTGAAACTGACCGTCACTCCCGGCAACTGACCGAAATGATTCACCGTGAGCGGACCGGTCGAGGGGACGAGCCTGGCAAGCGTATCGAGCGGAATCAGCTTACCTGTACTCGAGTGGAGATACAGCTTCGAGAGTTCTGCCGGGTTGCTCTGGTACTGCGGCAACAGCTCCGTGATGACGGAGTACTCGTTGTTGGGCGTATAGATGAGCGAGGTCTGGCGGGTGCCGTACGCCGAGTACAACGCATTCGCAACCTGGTCCGGCGAAATGCCGAGTGCATACGCCTTATCGCGATCGACATCGACGGTGAGCTGCGGATTATTCACTTGCAGATCGCTGGTGACATCCTGAAGCAGCGAAGACTGCCGCAGCGCAGCTTCCACTTTGGGCGCGAGCGCGTAGAGCTTCTCCGTATCCGGAGTTTGCATCGTGTACTGATACTGGGACTTCGTCAGATTGCCGCCGATGCGGATGGTCGGCGGAATCTGCATGTACACATTGATTCCGGGAATCTTCGCCATCTTCGGGCGCAGTTCCTGGATGACCTGCTGTGCGCTCATGTGGTCGACGCGATCTTTCTTATCTTTCAAGCGGAAGAAGATACGCCCCTGATTCGTCGGCTGGCCGATCGAGGACATGGTGTTCAGCACACTCGGATCGCTGCGGACAATGTCGGTCACCTGCTGCTGCAGCTTCATCATGTCCCCGAACGCGATGCCTTGCTGCGCCTCGGTGAAGGCGAAAACCAGTCCCTGATCTTCGTCGGGAATAAAGCCGGTCTTCGATTGCGTGAACAGGTAATAAGTCAGTCCGATCACCGCGAACGAGATCAGCAGGGTAATGAAGCGGTGCCGTAGCACTCGCTTCAGCGACCAGTCGTAACCCCTCAGCCAGGAGTCGAAAACTTTTTCGCTGGCATTGTAGAAGCGCCCGTGCCGTTCCTTCTCCGAGTGCTTCAGGAAACGGCTGCAAAGCATGGGTGTCAGCGTCAGCGAGACAAATCCGGACACCAGAATGGAAACGCCAATGACGACTGCAAATTCGTGCAGCAACCTTCCAATGATGCCGGACATGAATAGCAACGGGATAAATACCGCAGCCAGCGAAAGTGTCATCGACACAATCGTGAAACCGATTTCGCCGGAGCCATCGATGGCGGCGCGCAATGGAGACTTCCCCATTTCCATGTGACGGACGATGTTTTCGAGCATGACGATGGCATCGTCCACCACGAATCCCACCGAAAGCGTTAGAGCCATCAACGAGAGGTTGTCGACGCTATAGCCGAGCAGGTACATCGCCGAGAACGTGCCGATGATCGACATCGGCAGCGCCAGCGCTGGGATAATGGTTGCCGAAAGGTTCCGCAAGAACAGGAAGATCACCATCACGACCAATGCAATGGTCAGCATGAGGGTGAATTTCACATCATCGACGGATGCTCGAATCGAGACCGACCGGTCGTAGAGCGTGTCGATTTGAATGGCCGCGGGAATCTGCTCGGCGAGTTGCGGCAGGAGCTTCTTGACGCTATCGACCACTTCTACGGTGTTGGTTCCCGGTTGCCGCAGGATCGCCAGCACGATGGCACGATTGCCGTTGTACCAACTGGCCGACTTATCGTCCTGAACGCTGTCAACAGCGCGGCCAATGTCAGAGATGCGGACCGGAGCACCGTTGCGATAGGCCACAATCATGCGGCTGAACTGCGCCGCGTTCTGCAGCTTTCCATTGGACAACAGTGTGAACGTCTTGTTGTTGCCCCACAGGGTTCCGGTAGGCACGTTCGTATTGCCTGCGTTTACTGCATTCGTGACGTCGTCGATTCCGATCTGGCGAGAAGCCATTTCATTCGGATCGAGCTGCACGCGAACTGCATACTTCTGCGCGCCGTAGACCTGAACCTGTGCTACGCCGTCGACCATGGAGATGCGCTGCGCCATGGTAGTCTCGGCCGCTTCATCCACTTGCGAGAGCCTCAGGGTTGGGGAACTGAGCGCGAGATATAAGATCGGCTGATCTGCCGGATTTACCTTGCGGAAAGAAGGGGGCGTAGGCATTTGGGGCGGGAGCTGTCCAGATGCCTGCGTGATAGCAGCCTGCACATCGAGGGCAGCTCCGTCGAGGCTGCGGCTCAGGTTGAACTGGATGGTGATGCTGCTCTGCCCAAGGGAATTTGTCGAGGTCATCGAATCGATGCCCGCGATGGTTGAGAACTGCTTCTCGAGCGGTGTCGCGACGGACGATGCCATCGTCTCCGGACTGGCGCCGGGAAGGGAAGCATTCACCTGGATGGTTGGAAAATCCACATTGGGGAGGTCGCTGACAGGCAGGAATCGGTACGCGAAGATTCCGAAGATCAGGATGGCCGACATGATCAGCGTGGTCATGATCGGCCGCTTGATGAATAGCTCCGGAATGCTCACTGCCCGCCTCCGGATCCGGTTGCCGCGTCGCTGGAGTTAATGCCGCTTCCGACAACTGCGCTTGGCGGTAAAGAGCTTTGGATATTCACCTTGCTGTTTGGCGCGACGCGCAGCTGGCCATCGACGATCACTATGTCTCCCGGAGTCAGGCCACTCTTCACCAGTGTCAGATTCTGATAGGTGCCCGCGGTGGCTACCGGATGCGGGTCGGCAGTCCCATCCTTATTCACTACATAGACGTAATCGCCCTGCTGTCCGGTTTGAACTGCCTTGGTGGGTACGGCAATGGCGTTCTTCATCGTGGACAGGTTCAGCACCACAGTTACGAATTCGCCGGGCCACAGGCGCTTGTCCTTATTCTGAAAGGTGGCCTTCAGCTTAACGGTGCCTGTCTGCGGATCGACGCCGTTATCAATGAACGTGAGCATCCCCTCTGGCGCCTTGCCCGTTTGACCTTTCGGAAACGCCAGGACTTTTAATCCCTTTGCGGCAAACTGCCGGACTTCCGCAAGCCGAGCTTCGGGAACGGTGAACGTTACAAAAATCGGCGTGATCTGGTTCAGTTGCACCAGGTACGGCGTGTCGTTTGCTTTGACGACATTACCTACGTTGATCATCAGCGCTCCCGTGCGGGCGTCGATGGGAGCGTAGATGTCGGTGTACTGCAACTGCACCTTGGCTGCGTCCACGGCAGCTTTGTCGGCATAGACGGCGGCGGCATTTGAACTCGCCTGCGTCCGCTGCTGATCCGCCTGCTCGCGCGAGATTACGCCTTGGCCTTCCAGATCCGTGTAGCGATCAGCTTCCAGTTTGGCGTTGGCTGCCTGCGCTTCATCGCGCTTCAGGCTTCCCTCCGCCTGCTCGAGTGCTGCCTGGAATGGGCGTTTGTCCAGACTATAAAGAAGCTGGCCTTTGCGAACGTCGTCGCCTTCTTTGAAGTAGATCTTCTCGATCTGACCGTTTACCTGCGTGCGAACCTGAACCGTCTGATAAGCCTCGACATTGCCAATGGCGGTGATCTGAACCGGAACATCGCGCTGCTCGACCGTAGAAACGACCACCGGAGCCGGCGGCCGTCCGCTACCGGGGGCCGCCGCCTGAGCTGCTTGCTTGTTACCGCAAGCTGTTAACGAGAGAACCATGAAGCTGATAAGAACTAATGAATGTAGGCCTGTTTTCAAGGTATTTAGCTCCGACCCGCCATACTCAATATGAGACGTCTTGAATGCAAGAAGAGTACTTCTGTATTCAGACGGGTGCAACCGAGGAGAACATAAGCAGAATTCATCTTAGCGCACCGGAATAGCTCATCCCCAGAGGCAGTTGCGCCTTTTGGGCCACTATGACGCCTCCCAAAGTGGCTTTCAGCTGTGCATAGTAATGGTTGCCAGTCAGCAGCAGCACAAGAACTGCGCCGGTGAGTGGGATCAAGACCGCGATCACATTCGAGGTGGGTTGGCGCGGATAATAAAACCCCACGGGGCTCTTCGCCGCTAGTGCAGCGCTTCATCAGCGTTGGGCGATTCGCAACTCGATGATCTCGCCCGAGATGTTTTTATCCAGAATGCGAATCTTTCCAACACAGATAGGAAGATTGAAGCGGCGTGGTCCCGCACTGGCCGGGTTGAAGTAGAGTACCCCGTTGCGGAACTCGTTCATCGGTGAATGGGAATGGCCTGAGATCACTGCAGAAAACCCTGCGGCTGCCGGGTTCAGGTCAAATCTATTGAGATCGTGAAGCATGTAAAGCGAGAGCCCGCCAACATCCACGACTTCGATCAGAGGCAGTGATTTAGCCCAAGGTAATGTATCGACATTCCCGAGCACCGCCTTTACCGGGGCGATGAGCCGAAGTCGTTCGAGAATCTCTGTCGATCCTATGTCGCCTGCGTGCAGAATGAGGTTAGAACCTTGCAGAGCTGCGATTGCTTCGGGCCGAAGCAACCCGTGCGTGTCAGCGATCACCCCGATAGTGATTTCCTTCTTGCGGCTCACGTCAACAGTCTACGACTTCAACTCTGGATCAGTGTGCTGCAGCCGCAGAAGCCTGGTTGCGCTTGCGTTGAGTGAATCGAGGAAGAATGATCAGGACAAGTCCGTAGAACAGGAGAGACAACACGAGCGATGCTGTACTGCCGAATCGTAGATCTTCAAAGAGGAGTTTCAAGCTTCCAAACACCACGGCCGTGTAGGCCACCCAGAGCAGTTCAGGACGTTTCCATCGCGATCCGAGCAGTCCCAAAACCAGGGCCAGCGCACAATTAACCAACGTGCGGATGACTGACAACCGGGAGGCTGTCAGCTCGATGCGTCCTGATGCAGCACTCACCACCGCGGTCACCGTAAGCGAACCCGCAGCTACTGCCGTGAGAAGTGCGGGTACAAACCAGAGCATCCGGCGTGAACGCTCCACGGGCGCTACCCTTCCACCGATTCCGTAACACAGTGCAGCTGAAAGAGTGACGATCCAAACCTGCCAGTCTGGTGAGTGCGATATGCCGCCGGTGAGAGCACCGGCAACAAATGCTGGCAGAGACGAAACCAACGCAGCAGCCAGCAGGAATAGTGAGATCTGCACGCCCATGCTGAACGTGGTGCTGCGGCGATATGCAAACGCAGCAGTCGACGCTGCAGCACACAAACAAGGAGCCTGCAGACTCGCGGGAAAAAGAAAGGCCACTCCTGCAACGAAAAATGTCGCCGCCCATATGGCGAAAACCCAGTGATTGCGTTTGTCTGTGTCTTCACGAAATCGCGCGAGTGCTCCCCAGTAGCAGACGATTGAGAGCACGAGAAAGAACATGCCAGATGCCGCCGCAGTCGACTGGTGAGTGGCACGATTGGCACCATACGTCGCGATGACAAATGCAAGAATTGCCTGGCCAATTTCGAAAAGCGTGATTCGCCGCCGTTGCCAGAACACCCGAATTCCTATGCTCGCAGCGTATATCGCGAGCAGCGATACGCACAGGCCGGCGATGATAAGAGAACTAGAAGGATGATAGCCCTCCGGGACTCCTCCGGGAGAGGTCAGTAGATCGACGAGTATGAGGATCGCAATATCGGCTGCAAGTGCGGGAACTGCTCGAAGGCTGACGCGATGTCCGAAGGACACGCTTACCTCCGTCGCGAATGCCACGAATAAGACTGCCGCTACAAGTGGAACGACTTCGTGCGTTGCAATGATCAACGCGAATGCCGCAATCACAGTTGTAGCTGCCACTATCCATGGAATTGTCTGCAACTGATCGCGCCATGCCAATGCAAAACCTAGCAGAACAAATGAGGTCAACACTACCGCGCTGAAACCGGGAGACAGGATTTGAAAGCGTACAGTCGACTCCCAAAGCAATGGCGCCATGATGATCGCGGAAGTGACAGCAAAGGTCGCGCTGGCGAAGCGATTGATGACATGAATTCGAGCTGCCCAGACAATCCACACGGCGGCGTAGACGATGGCGACCATCAGGACAGGCCGCTTCGGCACAACCGCCGATTCGGCGATCGCACGAAGCAAATAGGCACCGGCAATCGCGAGAACCGCTTTGCCCAGCACCGGTACTACGCGCGTAGGTAGTTCGGTTGAAGGCTCGCGCTCCGCGTGGGGAGTCTGTGCGAGGCCGGCTCTTGGCTTCGGCTGCGGAGAACCTGTTGGGAACTGTACTTCTAAGGCAGAGACTCGGCGTTCCAACTCGCGTATACGTTCCTCGAGTCGCTGCACTAAAGAAGAGGTCCCGTCGGAAGCTTCGCTCATCAGCGCCCAGCAGCTTGCCTCAAAGGCATGCGTTGTTCGTGTGTTCCGGGCATGGTAGGCCGCTTCCCGAGGTGCGTCAACGTCAGCTTAAAACCATTGTGCCCGCTCCGAAGGCGTGCAATCCGTGTACAAACCTCGACATTGCTAATTCGAATCACTTAGCCACTATGGGTTATGGCCACTGGCGCGGAGTTTGCGGCATCTGTCGTTCTGAAGTCCCGAATGTCACATTGGTGTGTTCTATGCAGTTTCTCCTGGAACGCTGCTCGAAACTTGTGTCGGCTGTAGTTCTGTTTCTCTCGCTCGGAGTTTCTCTGTTTCTGTCGGGATGCGGAGGAAGCACCACTTCGACTTCAAGCAACAGTAGTCCGACCGCGCCCGGGAATCCGCCAGCGTCCGGTTCCAAAACGTCTGGTCCCAACAGTGGAGGCTCGGGAGGGTCTCCGGTATGACCGGGAACGGCAGCGGATCGACTAGCGGCACCACTGGTACAACTGGAAGCAGCGGGGGCTCCAGTGGTTCCGGAACGACTGGTTCCGGCAACAGCGGATCCGGATCAGCTAATAATGTTGGGTCGAGTGGAAGCGGATCAAGTGGCAGTAGCTCAGGCGGGAGTAGTTCCGGAGGTAGTGGCGGGTCAGGTACTGGCACTGGATCTGGCGGAACTGGATCTGGTGGCAGCGGATCGGCGGAAGCGGCGGGTCCAGTGGTAGCGGCGGAGGTGGCAGCACTGATATCACCGGCAGAGTCGTCGACAGCGCGACAGGGAATCCGATTCAGGGAACGGTCATTCTCGATCTGGAAGCGCCCGCTCCCGGAGATTACTTCACGTTCGGAGAAAGCACTGCCGACGCAGGCGGCAATTTCGTATTTAGAAGTCCCGCTCCGAACCACGCTTATGCAGTCGCGATTTCGGCGGTGAGTGGCAGTAACTACTACATCTCGAAACTGGTAGTCGGGGGAGGCAACGGCTCTCCCAACTCGGCGCCATGGTATGCTTCGGCCCCCATCGCTCCCGGAACCGATATCGGAACGATTGATACCCCACCGAGTATGCAGGCTTCAATCCGAGCGGTATGAAGTTTCAGACTTATCCCGGATACGGGCTGAATATCCGGGGAGCGGCGTTTGTGCCGAATAGCCAGACTACGGATTGCAATCCAAACGAGTTGGAAACTTATAATCTTCCTCTGAACCCTGGAGCGAATGAAACGGCACAGAGCATGGACTTTTCTTCGTGTCAGTAGACATTTGTTTTGCACTTCGCAGTTAGTAAAGAGGGAGAGGCTCGGGGCATAGCAACAACACAGCAGCATCGGCCGTTTCGCAAATAGGTACCGAGCGCAATCGAAGGCGATACTACCGCGGATGCCGCAGCGCCGCTATTTCTTGAAGAGATTGTCGAAAGCTTTGCGAGCGTCTTCTACCCGGCTGCTCGGGCCATTGCTGTGTCCACTGCCAGTGGCGCTTCCACCGCTACCGGTTTCGCGTTCGACCATGACGCGAATAGCGTAAGACGTGCAGGTGTTCGCGGTGTCTTTGGGAGAGATGCGCGCCGGTATGGGCTGACGGCATTCGAACCGGCTGCTCGGATCGAAGTGGGTGCACTGTTTGCAGGAATGAAGGGCAAAGCCGCACTTCGGACATTTCGCCGCCATGCCGCCTAAATCCTGTAATACAGTTCCGCATTCGGCGCAGCGTGAAACCGACCGGGCACCTGGCATGTTGAGCACGCGCGGCCCGAACGTCTCTGCTTTCGGGCGAGATTGGCCTTTGGAAGGCGCTGCCTTTTCTCTGTCTTTGTCCATGTAGCCGTGCTGGCTATACTTTCTGTCCATTAATGGAAGCCTCCATTACGCGAAGTCCTCATCGTAATTTGTCTGAGTTCGGCATGCAGTTTCGAATCGCAAATACAACCAGGGTTAGTTTCCAATTGAGATATTCCAGAAATGGGAAGCAGGCACCGATTGTAAGGGTAATCGTATCAGAAGAATCAACGGGAGTTGTGCTCGAATGTGATGGTATAACATTAGGCACGAAACTCGAAAACTGCGGCCGGCAGAAGCTTTTTGCTTACCCCCCAGGTGCTGGCGTATGGAAGTGCTGCGCATGGTAACTCCAAAACGAATCTCGGGGCGTTACGAACTTCGCTTTGAATTCACTGGAACCGTCCGGCGGTTTGGGAAAGAAAGTGTCTTTCGTGGCTGGTCGCGCGACCTGAGCGAGAGCGGCATGGGAGCCTACGTTCCCGTCGAATTGCGCGAAGGTGAACTGGTAGATCTGGATCTGCCGCTCGAGTCCGATGCACCGGCTCTGCGGGTCGCAGCCAAGGTCCGCCGTTCACACGGTTCGGAATACGGCTTCGAGTTCGTTACCTTGAGCGCCACACAGCGCGCTGCGATCGCGTCAGCCGTCGCTCACTGCGGCGACGCGCCTTACTTGTAAAGAACTTCCGCTAGACTTTGACAGCTTTTCGCGGCAGCGCGTCCACGGCTGGATACGAGCGTGGTACTGTTAAAGTACATTCCGGCCCACTGGCTGTGAGAGTGCTTGCGCCAGCATCTCGATGACCTGACCTGCGTTTTCGGGTACGAGCACCGTTGCGGCCGGGCAGTCCCTGTTATACCCAGAGCTGCCCGGTGTCGGGCATACCATCACAACCGGTGAAGGGAAGACTCAGCCATTTGTCGCGGATGCCACCATGGCGACTTGTGTTGCAAGCCTGTGCCGACCGCCACTCTCGGGTTGGTCGTGATGCGTGCCATGCTGGAGGATGATCTGAAGAAAAATCGGCGCTGATCCTTTCATTCCGTCTCCCAAAGGTACCTGGGTTTCACAACGGAACATGCTCGTAAGCCGCCAGTCATTTACAATTCCGAGCCGAGAGAATCTGTGCGAGACCAGGAGGCCTATGAGTCGCGCAAAAAACGTTTTAACCCTGTTTTTCGCCGTCCTTGTGAGTGCTTCATTGTTTGCTCAAAACGAGTTGCCTGCCCGGTGGGAAGAACTCACCGGACCGGATTTCGTGAAAGCGATTCAGAAGGCACAGGGTACTTGCATGCTGCCTTTCGGAATCATCGAGAAGCACGGGCCACATCTCCCGCTGGGCACCGACCTCATCGATGTCCGCTATGCCACCGACCAGGCTGCCAAGCAGGAATATGCCGTCATCTTCCCGCCTTACTATTTCGGCCAGATTTTTGAAGCTCGTCATCAACCGGGCACCGTCGCCTACAGCCTGCAACTGCAGTTGCAATTACTGCAGGAAACGACGAATGAGATGTCACGAAATGGCTGCAAGAAAATCCTGATCGTGAATGGCCACGGCGGGAACGAGAGTCTGCTGCCCCTGTTCGCACAATCGCAACTGGCCTCAAAGCGCGACTACGTCGTGTATGTGCTCGGTATTGGCGGTCGTCGTCGCGAAGGTGGACCGGCAGTGCGGGACAAGCTCGACATGCATGCCGGCGAATCCGAGACCTCAACCATGTTGATAGCCGCTCCCAACCTCGTTCATATGGATCGTGCGAAGGATCAGTCGGGCGCCGACCAGGCCCGCCTGAGCGCATTGCCGGAAAATCTATATACCGGAATTTGGTGGTATGCCCGATTCCCGAATCATTACTCGGGAGATGGCTCACTCGGCAATAGAGCGCTTGGCGAATTCGATATGAAGCAGTGGATTGCAGCCATTGCCGATAGCGTGAAAGGTATCAAGGCCGACCAGACCAGCCTGAAGCTGCAAAACGAGTTCTTCGAGCAGGCGGAGCACCCACTCGATACCCCACAGCCCTTGCCTACGAAATAGAGCGGCGGAGCTCAAGCTTCCAGAACCCTCTGCCGAAGTAGAAGATGCAGCCTCAAGTTAATAACTGAGGTTGCATCGTCTACCCGGCCATGGTTTTCCGTTACCTCGCCAGCACGCGGCAGTCCCTGTACAAAGGGCATCAACCCCAACGGGAGGAAAAGCTCATGTGGAAACCTGAGCCACTCGATGGCTCTGCCGCTGCCAGCAATAAGCCGCAAACGTTCCGGCCGGAAGATGGGCCGAAAGCCTCGGTCAACACACCCAACGCCGTTATCGGCAAGAACCTTATTATTAAGGGCGAGATTTCAGGAACCGAACCGCTTCTGATCGAAGGACAGGTCGAGGGCACGGTCAACGTGCACGGCTGCTACCTTGGGATTGGACCGAGCGGCAGGATCAAGGCCAACGTGAATGCGGCCGAAGTCGTTGTGCGCGGCACCATCAATGGGAATTTGAACGTGAGCGAGCGCCTGGAAATCCGCAGTGGAGGCTCCGTTAATGGCGATATCGTTACCCGCCGGCTGAGCATTGAAGAAGGCGCCTACTTCCACGGCACAATCGACATGCAGAAGTCGTCGGATCACAAGGGCGACAAGAAACCGCACGTTCCAGAGGCGGAACCGGCGAAGGAACTGCCACGAGCTCCGGAATTGCAGCCCGTCTAGCTAGTCTGGATTTTCACGCGGAGCAAAGTAACCGCGCCGACACTGGATGTGAAGTTTCTCTCTGACCGGTTTCAACTCGATCGGCCGGAAGTTACCGTCCGGGCGAAAATCGGCTGGCTTGTAAGCAATCACGTACTGGCTGCGAAGCGCGTTCTCTACCTGGGCGAACGCCTTCGCAAGCTGGTGCGCCTCGCGTGCGCGCAGAATCTGGCCTCCCGCGTAGCGCGTCAGCAGATCCAACACAGCCTCTCCTTTTGGATATTCTCCATCGTGCAACTCATTCGTGCTGAGCGCAAAAATTGCGGTCTCGGCTTTGGCCGCGGCCTGCTCCGCGTCCCCGAGGCTGCTGCGGCTGGTCGTGTCCGCGCCATCAGTGATTACGATCAGCACCTTGCGCACCAGTTGATCGTGGGGCCCACTCTGCAGTTTTCGGCAGGCATATACGATCGCATCGTACAGCGATGTAGAGCCTCCCGCTTTCAGCTTCTGAACGGCTGAGGTCAGTTCCTTGGGATTGCCTGTTGCATCCTGGACCAGGTGAAGCTTCTGGTTGAAGCCGAGCACGAATGCCTGGTCGGTCTGCGCGCGCACCGTCTTTTTGAGAAACGTTGCGGCAGCCTTCTTCTCGAAATCAAACCGGTCGGTGATGGAAGTGCTTAAGTCAATCAGCAATCCGACGCGCAGCGGCAGATCGCTTTGCTGCTGGAACAAGCGGATGCTGTCGGGCGGTTTGTGATCGTCCAGCACCTGGAAATCGGATTCCGCCAGGTCGGTAACGAAATGCCCTTTGCGATCGGTGACAGTGAACAGCAGGTTGACTTCGTCTACCCGTGCGGAAACGGTGAGCAAACCTTGGGTCGCGGGAGTGGCTAATCGCGCGGTGATGGCCGGGGCGCCGGCAAACTGCTGAGCGGCAACCGGCACAGCCGCTGCCAGCAGAAGCATGATCAGGGCCGAAACTCGAAGGGACCCAGAGCCGGTGGAATGCATCGAGGAACCTCCTGGGGATGCATCGTGTTGTTGCTTAGGTTGATTTACACGTAGTGAAGCTGATCGGAAGGTGCCATCCGCCCGCCCAAGATTCTAGCGCCGAAGACGGCCGCGAGTTGTAAAAAGATTGTTTGCAGAGCTGGTTTTGCGAACCCGGACCTTAGCCTTGGGCTGAGCGCGGGAAGTTGAATTCAGCCGTCAGAGGCGATGAAGTGTCCCGCAACTGCTTTGTTATAATCGAGAAGTCCTCAGGCGGCGCTATCGTCTAGGGGTTAGGACGGAAGATTCTCAATCTTCAAACCCGGGTTCGATTCCCGGTAGCGCTACCAACTACCGTTTGTTCTCGCGCCTGCTTCATCTTCCCGGGAGATGCCTTCCCACCCGAACCTTTCTGTCGCGTATCACACCTTTACTATGCCGCCGCAATCGGCAGTTGATCCTTTACGGCCCCAGCCAATTCCGCTCTATCGGTGCTCAGCAATGGCCAGCCCTTGCGAAGGACATGTTCCAGCCATGCACCAGCAAACTGCGAGGTGAGCACCGCCGCGAGCACCAGCGTGGTGTAGAAGGTGGCGTTGATAATCCCCGCATCGAAAGCGACGCTGGCGAGAACGATACCGGGTCCGCCACGCGCATTGGTTGTGATAGCCAGGTTGAATAGGTCAAGGCTGCGGAAGCCGGCGAGCCATCCCGCGAGCCCGACAGAAAGCAATTTGATTACGCAGGTTCCTACGAGGAATACCAGCAGCATCTCCCACGAGAACGCCTTCGCAAAATCGAGTTTGATCCCTACGATCGCGAAGTACACTGGGATGAAGAATGCAAATGACACTTTGCCGATTGCATCCAGTGCGTCGGCAAACAAGCGGCGTTTCTTATGCACAACCGCGAAACCGGCGAGAAATGCCGCAAACACCAGATTCACATCGAGTGCACCAGCGAGCACGCAGTATGCAAGCAAGACCGTCAGCGCATACGCGACCGGAGAATTCTTCGCCAGCACGTTGTACTTCCACTTGTTCAGCTTTTTTACGGCTCGCGGCAGGAGCGTCAGTCCAAGTACGAAGAACGCCACGGTCAGGAAGAGGTGGTTCGCCATTTGGCGGACGTGGAGCACCGTGGTACCGGCAACAGCCGTAGCGACGGCCAAAGCCGCCCAGAGCACGATGTCCTCGAGTACTGCAACTCCAAGTACCAATCGTGCGAAGCGCGTATGAAGAATCTTCAGGTCAGCGAAGATCTTCGAGATGACCGGCACCGAAGTTACGGCCACACCTACTCCGATGATGATGACCAGCGACAGCTTGTTTCCTCTTGGACCAGCCAAGACTGGTCCCGCAAACATCGGTCCCAAGATCAAACCAATAAGAAAGGGAATTCCGGTTCCCACTGCCACCAGCCAACTGACTTCTTTGCGCTCTTCGCGAGTGAACAAATGCTTGGTTTCTGCTCCCGACATGAACATCAGGAGCAACAGTCCCATCCAGTACACGAAGCTAAGAATGGGAGCATGATGCTTCGATAGTTCAGGAAGTGACCAGCTGCCCATCTGCAGCCGTCCTAAAATGCTGGGTCCGAGAACAATCCCGGCCAGAATCTCGCCAATCACTCTTGGCTGGCGCAATTTGACGAAGAAGTAACCCAACAATTGCGCAAGGCCGACGAGGAGCAACAGTAAGAATAAGATTGTGGTCAGGTCTGAGTTGGACACCCAAGTAGTGATGCGGAGAAGTCACTGATTGTTGTAATTGGAAGAATTTCGTACGCTGCAGACGAGCAGCATAGACCGGCGGATTTCAAACGCAAACTGGCCCTTCCGTTAACTTTTATTAAGCACCTTCTACGCCTTTGACCCGGGGCTGCCAACTGCGGGAATATTCTTGTTTGAGGCTCTTCCATGGCCGCTCCCAAGAACTCTGAAAGTTTGGCGCTCCTGCTGGTCGACGATGATGCCGAACTCTGCGAGATGATGCGGGAGTTCTTCGTCGAAAACGGACATCGCCTCGACTGCGAGCACAACGGACGCGACGGCCTGGCCCGTGCTGTGGAGCGCGAATACGACCTGGTAATCCTCGACGTGATGTTGCCGGCGATTAGCGGCTTTACGCTGCTCCATCAGTTACGACGCCGCAGGGATGTGCCTGTCATCCTACTCACCGCGCGAACCGCTCCGCAGGATCGCATCATGGGGCTGGAAACCGGGGCCGACGATTATCTTCCTAAGCCATTTGATCCCGATGAACTGCTCGCGCGCATCCGTGCCGTGTTGCGACGGTCCGGCAAGCATTTGACCGAAGATTCTCCGCACATCATTGGGGAATTGCGCATCCATCCGCGAACCCGTGAAGTGTGGATGGGTAAGGAACTGGTCGACTTGACCGCCGTGGAATTCGACATCCTGGATCTTCTGGTGCGGTCGGCGGGCCGTGTGCTTGCGCGCGACGAAATTTCGCTGGCCATCCTGGAACGCCAACCCTCGCCGTATGATCGCTCGCTCGACGTTCACATCAGTCATTTGCGGAAGAAACTGGAGCAGGCCGGCGACTGTATCCAGACCATCCGGGGGGTTGGATATCTGTTCACCAAGAGCCAATAGCCCATGCGCATGAAATCTCTCTATCTCGCGATTTTGCTGGCAATGGCTGGGATCCTGTCGTTTTCCGTGGTGGTGTTCTTTGCCATCTCGCGCGGCATGGAGCAGAGATATTTCGTGCCCGTATTCGACGCCATGGACTCCGTGGAGGTGCAGGACGCGCGCGAGATGCTGGAGACGCGCGGCCCCGATGGCTTGGTCGAGTACATGCGCCGCCTGAATAAGGCATTTGGCGGAGTGCATTACCTGCTCGATGGCAATGGCCGGGATGTGCTTACCGGCGAAGACCTGTCCCGCTATCTGCCAAAGGCGCCGCTTACGAAATGGCGCGGGCATAAGTTCGGGAAGGCGCTCGTGACTCGCCGCTCGGATGATGGTCGCTACTGGTTTTTAGCCATTTCTCCCGCACAGCCCCGCAACGCGCCGTTTTATCACTATTACCTGCTGGTCGTGGGTGCCAGCGGAATTTTGTGCTGGCTGGCAGCTGTGTACGTCGTCTCTCCTATCAGGCAGATCGCCGCTACTATTAAGCGCTTTGGCGAAGGAGATCTGTCGGCCCGTGTGATAATGCAGCGTGGAGATGAGATTGGGTCACTCGGGCAGTCGTTCAACAGCATGGCGGAGCGAATGCAGAAGCTGTTGCTGAGCGAACAACGTCTTCTGGGCGATGTCTCTCATGAACTGAGATCGCCGCTTGCGCGCCTGAAATTCTCCGTTAAACTCGCGCGCACCGCACCGGACCGCGATGCTGCCCTTGATCGCGTAAAGCGTGACATCGATCGCCTTTCGACCCTTGTTTCCGGCCTGGTGGAAATGACCCGCGCGGAAGGCGATCCAACTTTGCGCAAATCGGAGATGGTTTGCTTGAACGATGTTGTCGCCGAAACCGTGCGCGACAGCGTGGTGGAAGTCGAGGCGCGCGGGTGCAACATTCGCGTAACGGGACGGCTTGCTGCCAAGGTACCTGGCGATGCGGAGTTGCTGCGGCGGGCAGTGGAAAATGTTCTCCGCAATGCCATCCGCTACTCGCCGCCGAACGCGAATATTGATGTGGAACTGAGCCAGTCGGATCGCGCCGTCCTTATCGCAATCCGCGATTATGGAACCGGAATTCCGGAAGAGTTCATGGACAGAATCTTCGATCCGTTTTTCCGCGTCGAAGAAGCACGCGATTCTGGCACGGGCGGGGTTGGGCTGGGACTATCTATCGCCAGGCGATCTGTTCAGTTACACGGCGGATCGATCGCAGCACGCAATGCGCATCCGGGTTTGCGGGTTGAGATCAAGCTGCCTGCGGTTATCGTTGCCCAAAATGAAACCGCCGATCGCCTGCCCAATCCGGTGTAGCGATTAACAATTCTTAAGTTTCGTTCAGCCTTGCTGATGCTGAAATAGGAAAGCGGGCGCCATCCCTACGACGCCAACAAGGAGATCGAATGAAACGTTTCGCACTCATGCTCGCTTTGCTAATTTTCTTTGTCAGCGGCCTTTCTGCTGCGTCCAAAAATTCCGCCAAGGTTGTCCTTGCCAATGCGGTAACCGTCGGCTCCACCACAATCCCGGCAGGAGAGTACAAGGTCACATGGACAGAACCTGGGAAAGATTCGAAAGTCACGTTCTTACAAGGAAAGAAGAGTGTGGCGGTTGTTCCAGCTGCTGTTGTTGCTGAAGGAAATTCTCGGGAGAGCGTGATGACCACTTCCGAAGGCTCAACAAAAGTCTTGAACGGTTTACGGCTGAAGGATGTCACTGTGGATTTTCGGAGCAGCCCGAAAAGCGGTGAGTAACGAATTTCGCTGAAAGCTGTTGAAGTCCGAACGAAGTTGCTGCTTTGGCAAGTCGATTGCCACCTCCAACCTCCGCGTAATTCCTGAGTCGGGTTCAGTACGCGGAGGTCTTTTTTCTATCCACCGCATCTAATTCAGATCGCAGCAGGAGGAGACGTGAGCACATTCAAAGACATCGTTCCCGATCCGGAAGATGAACGCGTCCGCAATGTCGAAGAAGGACTGCGCGAAGTGGAAGATCGCGGCAAAAAAATCGACGAGCAACTCAAGCGAGACGACGAGATCTATCAGCAACCCGTCCCGGAGCGAGACAAACCGGCGGCATAAACGACAGACTTCGCCCTTCTCCTGAGATTACTCGGCCAGAGCCGCAGGCTCGCCCCTCTTTCGAGATAACCAGATTCGAGGACGTGGTGCAGGCGGGGCGAGGTCCCGCCTCTCCGCGCATGAAACAACTTGAGGGTTTTCCATCGCTCCCACTTTGCGGAGGTGGTAGACCCAACTAAGGATGTTGTCTAGCGGCGATTTAGCGGAAGAATTCCCAAGACTTGAGCGTGTCCATCAGCGCTGGAGTTGATCGCTACGCCGTGAATCATGCCTTCGCAAGTTCCTTTAGCTTCTTCATCGTGGACGCGACATAATCGGCGCGCTTGCCGGACTTGGCCCGGCGCTTCGGCTTTGAGCTATTTGTTTTTCTTGCCATCTGTCTTGTCTCCTAGCTTCCAATTCATTCTAACTATTCTAACTATACGAGCATTGATCTTCAGAGTTGGTCGGGGCGAGAGGATTCGAACCTCCGACCCCCTGCGCCCAAGGCAGGTGCGCTACCAGGCTGCGCTACGCCCCGACTGTGTGGATGGAGCCGCTGAGGAGTCACAAAAATCTTAACATGTACACATCTGTGGTGTCCGTTTCTGGCAGGGCGTTTCCCGCGGGAAGCCTCAGGCAACGTCCGTCGAATGCGGGCGATCGAATTCATCCCGAAGACATAGTTCTTATCCCGTGCGATCGCGCCAAACCTCCCACGAATCAGCCGTGGGGCTCGCGCTCGTTCTATTTTCGTGACCCAGATGGGAATCTGATCGACTTTATGCCCCGGTGAAAACGCCATAGTAATGCCTGGAACCCCAGCGTGGGCAACTAATGGGGGTGAGCGGATCCATGCCCCGCTACAGATGGAATTTCAATGCCAGAGCGCAGAGAGATATTTGGAGTCCGTGCTGCTAGTGGAGACGAGCATCATTCAGCTTGCGTCACCACGCAGGTTTGCCGTTATCAAAGCGTAAGATCAGTTTATCTTCGCCCTTGGTGACTTCACGGGCGAGCGTCAAATCTGAGCCGTCCACCTTGACTCTGGACCCGGTCACTTGGATCTCATCCCCCTTCTTGAAGGTCACGCCCATGTCGTCGAGGAAAGATTTTGGACAGAGATATACCTGGACATCCTCTGTGCCCGACTTCAAAACCAAACGCGCTTGCGGTTTTGGGCCGGAAGGCGGCAGCAATTGAAAGTCTTCCACAACGCCTTTGAGTTTTGTCTCTGTACTCACGTCATACTTCGGGGTTGCGGCGGCCTGCGCGAAAGCTGCTCCGGCGAGCAGCAAGGAAACTGACACCACACAAAGAACCCGACGGAAATGCAGCAAGATACGCATCGCAGGTCCTCCATTCGCGCGCATGGTATTGCGAATAGAAAGCGGAGTCAATGTTTGGCATCACATAGGCCAGCGGTTTCAGGCGTCAGGAGGCTAGACTTTCCCGCGCCGGCTCGAACATGTGGCCGGTACTCCTGGCAACGCCGGCCCGTCTATAATGACGAATGGCATGGAGACGGTACGCTACGCATTAGTGGCATATATCCGGAATGCGCTAGGCGAGTTTGTGGAGAACCTGCGTAGTGAGCTGCACCCACCTCATGCACACCTCCCCGCCCATATCACTATCCTTCCGCCCCGATGCCTGCGCGGAACGGAACAGGAGGCGCTGGAACAGGTCGAAGCGGTCTGTCAGGGCGCCAATCCATTCATCGTCGAGTTGGGGGAAGTGGAAACCTTCATGCCGGTTACGCCCACCGTATTCATCCGGGTGGCGCATGCGGCCTACCGGATGCGCGAATTGCACGACCAGATGAACCGTGCTTCGCTTTGGGCTGAAGAGAACTGGCCCTATATGCCACATTTGACGATCGCGAAACTGGAGACGATCGAGGCAGCCCAGGAAGCGGAAAACACAGCACGCGAGCGCTGGAGCACATTTCGCGGGTCGCGCCTGGTTTGTATCGAGGAACTGACATTCGTCCGCGAGGCGTCCGAAGAACGCTGGACCGACCTGGCGCCCGTCCCGTTAGGCAAGCGCGTTGCCCCTATCGCCGATAAGTAGGCGATTGTTTACCCTCGAGTAACTAATTTCCACCGACAAATAGCTATTCAGTTACTTGCGGCAAACTGCTGCACGACTGTACATGGCCTGAATTCGAATTGCGAATGAACTGTTGAAAACGCTACAACTTAGTCTCCGATAAAGGCTAAAGCCCTCCCCCAAGAGGCTTTGCCGGCAGTTTCACTTCGGCCGAAAGGAAATTCCGTATGCATACCGCCGTGTATGGTTCCGGCTATCTGGGCACGATCATCTCCGCCTGTCTGGCGGATTTCGGATTGCCCGTAACGTGCTTCGATGAAGACAGTGCACGTTTAAAAGAAGTCGCGCAGGGAAACCTCGGATTCTACGAAAAGAATTTGGAAGAAGTTCTGCGACGCAATGTGCGTGCTGGCCGATTGATGTACTCGACCGAAGTGGCCGCCACGGCAGCAAAATCCAATGTGATCTTTCTTGCCGAAGACACGCACACCCAGGTTGAAGATCTTGCATTACGGCTGGCGCAAATGACACGTCCCCGAACCGTCCTTGTGGTGAGTAGTCCGGTTCCGGTAGGTACCTGTGCTCGCATCGAGCGCCGCATCAAGGACGCCGGGCTGGCGATCACGATTGTTTCTCAGCCCATGTTCCTAACCAACGGCTGCGCGGTGGAAGACTTCAACTGGCCCGACCGCATTCTGCTGGGAACCAGTTCCAGCGAGGCTGTCATGACATTAAAGCAGACGTATCGGCCTCTGGTGATGCGCGGGGTGCCGGTCATCGTAACGAATCACGAAACCGCTGAATTGGTACGCGAAGCGTCGACAGCCTTTGTCGCAACGAAGATTGCGTTCATCAACGAAATCGCCAGCCTCAGCGAACGCGTGAAGGCTGATGCCATGGATTTGGCGTTGGCGCTCGGCTTGGACAAGAAGATCGGCCCGCGATGCTTGCAGCCGGGATCGGTATTCGCTGGACCATTTGCTGAAACGGAGATGGACTCGCTCGCTACTCTGGCCAGTGGGAATGGCGTTTCGCTGCGAATCCTCAGCGCAGCGCGCGAAGTGAATCGTTCACTGCCTGACCGTATCGTCGACAAGATCACCTCGCTGGTCGACAACATAAAGGGCAAAGAACTTGGAATCCTGGGCCTGGCGTTTAAGCCGAATACGAATTACATCGCCGGTTCTACTTCGCTGCTGCTGGCGCGTAATCTCATTACGCAAGGTGCACACGTTCGCGCGTACGATCCGGTTGCCGTGTCGGAAGGGAACACCGAGCTGTCAGGTATTCACTGCTGCGTTTCGCCGTACGCCGCCGCAGAAGGCTCCGACGCTCTTGTGGTCGGCACCGGCTGGCCGGAGTTCCGCGCGCTTGATTTCGAGAAGATCAAGAAACTGCTGAAACGGCCCATCATCATCGACACCAAAAACTTGCTCGACTCTGGAAGGCTTCGGTCGATGGGATACCAGTACGTCGGGGTGGGGCGAGCTTAGATTTTCACAACGCATGTGTAGAACTTGATCCGCCGGCAACGGCGGATCTTTTTTTCTGATGTTTTTGCTTCCGAGACTCGTGATGCGGACAGGCAAGTGACGCCGACTGACATGGCTGTGTAGGGATTGCTATAATCCTAATGCGGCAACCGTGACGATGCTCCTACGGCATGCCAGCCGAAATCATTGCCGCACACGGATGGGCCTGGGTCAGGTCCATTTCTTCCCCGATGGTGCCTGTAGTTCAGCGGTGGAACGCCGGACTGTGGCTCCGGATGACGTGGGTTCGAATCCCACCAGGCACCCCATCTCTCCTGGGAAACACAAATTCGGTCTGAACACAGAAACGGCTGAATCGTATCCCGGCTAGTCTTGTGCAGACCAACCTTCCTCGGCAATTTTGCCAGTGATCCAGTCGTCCAAATGGCTCTCGCTCGTCGAATCCAGGCTGGTGAACTTGACACCGGCTTTGCCGTCGGCGCGCGACCACATCACGGTCCCCTTCGCCTCAATGGTGAATCCATTTGGCAGGCAGATAACCAATTCGATAGCGCGATCTCGTCCGTAGAGTCGCGGGTTTAATTTCTGTAGACCCACGCCCGTCTTGCTCAAATTCGATGCGACACAGGACGTTTCTCCGTTGGCCGAACGCACAAATACGGGAAACTCAGCATCGGCCCGGAAACACTGTTTTTGTTCACTGTTAAGAGTTCCTAGAGTATTTCCACTCAGCGGCTCGCTCTTTTTCTTGTATTCGCGTAAGCGCCTGCTCAACGTACGTCGCGAAATGCCGAGACGCTCCGCGGCACGGCCTTGATGGCCGCCCGTGCTATCGAGCGCCTGCTGAATTGCGTCCCGCTCCAGCCGGGCGAGGTCGAAACCGGTACCGCGATCGTTTCTTCCGGTCAGGGGGAGAATGCCATTGTCATTCACAATGCTGGCAGGCAGATGCTCTTTTCGAATCACCTCGGGGCCTGCGACGGTGGTGGCCTGAAAGACAAAGTTTCGCAGTTCGCGAATGTTGCCGGGCCAGCGGTACGACAACAAGGCCTCCTTGGCGTCCTCGGAAAAAGTTGCGCCTGGAGCAATCTGCTGCAGATAGTTCTCGGCGATTGGAAGGATGTCTGCGACGCGTTCGCGAAGAGGCGGAATCTGCAACTTGAATTGGGCAAGACGATGATAGAGGTCCAAACGAAACTTTCCGTTCGAGTCACTGCCATCCAGTGCCCGGTTCGTCGCGGAAATCACGCGAACATCAGTTACGATTTTCTGCTTGCCACCGAGACGATAATACGGGCTCCCATCCAGAACCCGCAGCAATTTCGCCTGAATCTTGCCGTCGATTTCACCGACTTCGTCGAGAAACAGCGTACCGTGGTTTGCCAATTCGAACATGCCAGGTTTTGACTGATCGGCTCCGCTAAACGCCCCTCGTTCGTAACCAAACAGTTCGCTTTCGATTAAATGTTCGGGAAGAGCAGCACAGTTCAGATCGATAAACGGACCATCGCGGCGCGAGGACCGTTGGTGAATCGATCGAGCAACCAACTCCTTGCCCGTCCCGGATTCGCCGGTTATCAGAACAGAACCGCGGCTGTTGGCGACGCGCTCGACTAAGAGCATCACGGAGCGCATACCCTCGCTGGCGACGATCATTCCCCAGTCGTTCGCGTCCGTTTTCGCTGGCGCTACTAAAGTGCTCATGGTCAGCTCCTCTGCCCATCCATAGTTGGGCGCCGAGGCCACTCTGGACGCAAAGGTCCGCTTGGGAGGTATAGCTTGCTTGCTAGACGGTACTAAAGGGGTTGGCGGGAAGCAATGGACGGAAGAGAGCCGAGGTGACCAAAGTCATCAGTATGGCTGACGAAACCAGGTTTGAGAGCGTCCTAATCGGCTGCGACGGAGGCCATTCGACGCGGACTGAATGCAAAGTAGCCCTTGTAACAGTGGTAAACAGCGATCATGAGAGGCAGAACGAGCAAAGGCGCCTGCCACTCGAAGTGATGATTGAGCGAATCAAATATGGATGCCACTCCGGCGCTCAACAGGTAATAAGGAAAGGACCACAAGAAGATCCGGTACCAGATCTTGGTCAGTGCTCCGGCTTCAGTTAATGAAATGATCGCCGAGACGGGGATTGTATTCGCCAGGAACAAGATTCCGGATGCAACGGACACCCGAAGAGCAGCCGCCAGGAAACTTGATTGGTGAATGGCATGGTGAACGACGTAGTTTGCCAAACCAACCGATAGCGCCATATTGAAAAAATTGAACGCTACTTGCACCCATTCAATCTCCCTGCGGGGCTTCTTCAACGATTGCACCATCGTTGAACCACATGCCACAAAGAGCGTCTGTAAGAGACCGAGTTCACTGACGCCGAGGAGGATGAACGGCAGATTGATTGACATGTTCCCGGTGATTCCAGGCAATTTCAGTTTCAACCAACCTGCCAGAAGCGCAACGCCCAGCAGAACGAGAAAGCGTGATGTGTCGCTGCTCTCGAAATGGATTGTGGCGTAGGCGAACGTCACGAACCCGCACATCACGATCATGATGACGAATGCTGCTGCCGATTTTGACATATCTCTCATCGTCCTCAGTCAGTACGATCAGACGTTCGAGTCAGCAACTGTCCTATTGGTCACCCGCTTCGGCAACGGACGTGCCCCAAATCACGCTGTCAGCCTGTCCGGATGTACCCCAAATCACGCTGTACGCGTCGGCGGAGGTGCCCCAGATCACGCTGTACGCGCTAGCGGAAGCAGTCCCCCAGATCACCGAACTTCCCGCGAGCACCGACTGACCAGACGCATTGGTTCCCCATATTACCGATGTTCCCCAGATGACCGATGTTCCCCAAATCACTGAGTTGCCCCAGACCAGCGAGGGGTCCTGAACGATATAGACATTCCCCTGACCGTCAACGGCTGCGGTCGGGGACTTAGCTGAGCCGACCGCGGCAGGAGCGGTATCCGAGTTGTTAAGCGCTGCATTGATATTGAGATATCCGGCACCTACCGTGAATATGTCGTCCTGAATGTAGTAGGTAATGCCACTCGTCAAGTCGGTAACTGCGCTAGACGTGGGCAGATTCTTGTTGGCTGTCTTCATCAAGCGCGCCTTCACCTGGTCCGGTGTCAGGTTCGGGTTTTGCTGTAGAAGAAGAGCAACCGAGCCGCTGACCATGGGCGCCGCCATGCTCGTTCCACTCAGGCTGTAGTACTTGTTGGAAAAGCCAAAAGCGCCTGGCTGGTAGTAGGCCACCGGTACGCCATCGAGGCTAGGGGTGTAGAGAGTAGCGCTTGTCGAAGCAAGGTCCGAAACAATGCGATTTCCTGGGGCAACCAGATCAGGCTTGACGACATGGTCCACCAGAGTCGGTCCTTTTGAACTGTAGGTGGCCATCACGTCGTCCGCCGTCGTGTATGTCTGCTGCGTATTCATGGCACCGACAGTAATCACATACGGATCGTTGCCGGGCACCGTAATTGTGCCGTATCCGTTGTTGTTGTTTGAATTATCACGACCGTAGTTGCCGGCGGCTACGACTACAACGATGCCGGCCTTCCACGCGTTCTCGACTGCCTGATCCAGCGGATCTTGCGTGTAACTTTCAAATACACCACGACCAAGCGAGAGATTGATCACTCGAATGTTGTAGGTGTTCTTCAGTTGGATTGCGCGTTGAATAGCTGCGATGACTTGGCTATCCGAACCTGACCCATTTCGATCAAGAACCTTCAGATCAATCAGGTTTACCCCAGGCGCTACGCCGTGAACTGGAGTGCAGTTCGGGCAAGATGACGAATTTCCGCCGCCGCCGATTATGCCGGCGACGTGTGTCCCGTGTCCGTAGAGGTCACCACTAACATCGGTGGTGAAGTTTTGGCTGTAGACAATGCGCTGATTGCCGGGACCGCCTTGCAAGTCGGGTACGGTCGCGAGCCCGCTATCGATAACTGCTACTCCAACTCCCGCGCCGTTCCAACCGTAGCTTTGGGCAACGTCAGCACCGATCGCCACCTGCGCATAATCCAGCGCGCCCTGAACCGGCCGGTCGGGGGAGACAAACTTGATATTCGGGTCGTTCGCCATTAAGTCATCGATCTTGTCGGCCGGCATCGTCAAAACCGTGCTATTGATGAGAGCCAGGCGACCGTGGAATTTTGCGCCCCTTCTCACGGCTTTGTCGTCGTTACTGCTGCTAGGAGCGTGTGCGTACTGGACGATGACTCTGACGGTCTTGCCCGTCGGAAGATTCTGCAAATCCCTCGATTTCCTGCCCGCAAATGCGAGAGTAGAGAGACATACCATGACGAGAAGTACACGGACGGCGTTTCCGCCCCAGGCAGCGCTGTCCGCCAGCTTTTTGGGGCTCATTTCTTTCTTTTCAGCAGCGCCATCTCTGATTTCCATTTTCCTTGCTCCGTTAACCGTGCTTCGGCTCACGATTTACTTTCGCAAGTCTGATTGCACCGCCACTTCCAGAGTGCATTTCATTGAAAACAAGTGATTTCTCGGGTTGCCGGTTGCGCCAGAGTGTGCGCTTGTCCCATCGGTTGCGCCATTCTGTCTCATTTCGGAGAGTGAAACGTGTGCACCTCTTGCCCGGGGTAGTAGAAGCCATATAGGTCGCTCACGACTGCGGGACGATAGATTCAACAATCTCAATTCGCATTCTGGCGATTGTGACCTCGGTAATCTTTCCCGTCCTGCTCAAGTAGTTGATAACTCATCATTGGCGAGCTGTGCGCGCGAAAGACCTCCCACCAACGTGCAGCGGAGCAAGGACTGGTCTAAAGCGAGCATGAACTGGAAAGCCCGTATTTTCGTGGCAGTTACCGCGACGGCAGGCTTCGTTATCGCCGCCTCGACCTTTTCGCATTGGCAGTCCAGCGACCCAGTCCGATTTTTCTTCTATTTCCTGATCGCCATGCTCGCGTCAGGAATGAAAGTCACTCTTCCTGGTATCAATGGCACGATGTCGGTGAATTTCCTTTTCATCCTCATCGGGCTGCTCGATATGAGCTATCCCGAGACCATGGCTTTGGGCTGTGCAGCTACGCTCGTGCAGTCGTTTTATGGTTCCTGGAAAAGGGTGAAACCTGTTCACGTCATCTTCAATGTCTTTAGTATGATGTGCACGGCGATCGCGGTCTCGCATTTCGTATACACGAAAGCGGCCATCATCTTTCACGGCAGCACTCAGCTGATGTTAATCAGCGCGGCTACTGCTTACTTCTTAGCAAACACGATTCCAGTCACGGCGATCATCTCTCTGACAGAGGAAAAGTCGTTCAAGCAACTTTGGTTGGAGTGCTACTTCTGGTCTTTTCCTTACTACCTGGTAGGAGCGGGCATCGCGGGTGCAATCAGTTTCTCCAGCCGCTATGTTGGCTGGCAGACTGCGCTTCTGGTTCTACCTATCGTCTACTGGATCTACCGCTCGTACCGCGTTTATCTGGGCCGGCTTGAGGATGAGCGGCGCCACGTTGAACAAATGGCAGCCCTTCACTTAAGGACCATTGAAGCATTGGCGCTGGCAATCGAAGCAAAAGACCATACAACCCACGACCATCTCCAGCGCGTTACGGTATACGCCCTTGAAATCGGTAAGGAGATGGGACTCTCATCAGACGAGATCGAGGCATTGCGAGCTGCGGCACTACTGCACGATATCGGTAAACTAGCCGTTCCAGAACACATCATCAATAAACCTGGAAAACTGACTGCGGAAGAATTCGAGAAGATGAAGATACATCCGCTCGTCGGGGCCGAAATTCTCGAGCGTGTTAGTTTTCCTTACCCAGTGGTGCCAATCGTGCTGGCACATCATGAAAAATGGGATGGCTCGGGATATCCAAACGGTCTCCGGGGAAAAGAAATACCGATAGGCGCCCGTATTCTTTCCGCGGTCGATTGCTTCGACGCGCTTGCCTCCGATCGGCAGTACCGGAAAGCACTGCCACTTACGGACGCGATGCAGATCATTCGCTTCCATGCCGGGTCTCAGTTCGATCCTGACGTCGTAGACGTGCTTTCGAGACGCTATCTCGACTTGGAAGCGCTGACGCAAAGCCAGGAGAAGCAGTCGCTACAACGGCTGTCCACCAACATCATGGTCCCCCGCGGAAGCGCCCCAGCGGCAGGATTGGATCAGTCGACCGCCGGAGAAGACACGCTGTCCGGCGACGCTGGCTTCCTCTCTTCCATTGCTGCTGCTCGCCAGGAAGCACAGATGCTGTATGAGTTGAGTCATGATTTGGGGAATTCGCTCAGTCTCGACGAAACCCTTTCCGTGTTTTCTGTTCGTTTGAAGAAGCTTGTGCCGTACGACTCCGCAGTCATTTACATCTGCCGTGAGGATCGTCTTATTCCGATGTACGCAACCGGCGACAACGCGCGCGTCTTATCGGCCATGGAAATCCCACTGGGCAACGGCGTGTCCGGATGGGTAGCGCAGAATCGCAAGCCGCTCATCAATGGCGATCCCACGCGCGAACCAGGAACCGTGGGTGACGACATTCGTCTCGGTGCATTGCGTTCTGCTCTCTCAGTGCCACTCTGCGGTTTGGACCAGAAGATCTTTGGCGTCCTCACACTCTACCGATCGGAGCAAGAAGCATTCACGCGCGACCACCTGCGCATCTTGCTCGCAATCAGTGCCAAAGTTGCACTTTCGATCGAGAATGCACAGCGATACCAGCAGGCGAAGGACTCAGCCGTTACAGATTTCCTTACCGGCCTTCCGAATGCGCGCTCTTTGTATTTGCACCTCAATCGTGAGCTTGCTCGCTGTTCTCGAGATGGGTTGTCGCTGGCACTGATGGTCTGCGATCTCGATGGATTCAAGCAGGTGAACGACCGCTTCGGTCATCAACATGGTGACAAGGTCCTGCGGCAGTTTGCTGGAAAGTTGATGCTGAACTTTCGAGAGTACGACTACGTTGCCAGAATGGGCGGAGACGAATTCGTGATGATTGTTCCGTCCCTCACTGAGTCGCACGTAAAACAGAAGGCTGCCTTGATCAGCCGACTTGCTACCGAGGCGGGGCGCGAGATCACGGGAGTCGATCTCATTTCCGCGAGCGTTGGAACCGCGTTTTTCGGCAGCGACGGCTCTGATGCCGAAAAGTTACTCGCTACAGCAGATCAGCGCATGTACATGCTGAAACATGAGCAACGCGAGCGGAGTAAGAAACTGGGCCAAATCTCCCTCACACCCGAGAGTTCACTCACTGTGAACTAGGCCACTATGCTGAAGCGAATTGCAATCCGGATGGCCGCAATCGTAGTCACGATACTGATCGGATTGCTTGTCTCAGCGACTCTCGTGCGGATGGCGCCTGGTTTTGACTCCGACGAGCACCAACTTGACAGCCGCCTCAGCGCAGACACCATAGCCGCATTGAAGGCAGATAAATTAGCCAATCGGAATCTCCTTTCTTTCTATGCAACCTACATTGCGCATGCACTTCATGGTGATTTGGGCCGGTCAAGCGCCCTTGGCACACCAGTCAGTGAACTCATCCGGCAGAGAGCCGGGCAGACGTTTAGGACATGCGGCTCCGGGCTTGCTCTCGGATGCGGGATAGGTTTTCTATTCGCTTTTGCTACCGGAATAGCCCGCGCGTCCGGATTGGACTTGCTGTTTGGATCGATAGCGACACTGTCCCTGTGCATTCCGATTGCCGCCCTCGCATTGATCTTCGTTTTGTTGCGGGTGCCTGCAGGCCTGGCGATTGCAACCGTGATCTATCCGGTTGTTTATCGTTATGCGCGCAACATTCTGGTGCGTACGCTCTCAATGCCGCACGTCATTACGGCGCTGGCAAAAGGCTCCGGACCTATCCGCATTCTGATTTGTCACATTATCCCCGTATGTGCCGGACAGTTTCTTGCCATCGCGGGCATTAGCGTTAGCCTCGCGCTTAGTGCTTCGATCGCGATCGAATCTCTCTGTGGAATTCCTGGACTTGGCCAACTGGCCTGGCAATCGGCCCTCGCGCGGGATCTTCCAGTTTTGGTGACCCTGACCGCCCTCATCGCCGTCGTCACTATTCTCGCCAATTCGCTTTCCGATCTGGTACCTCCGACCGTGCGGAGCCAGGGCTCATGAAAGTGGCGCGAGCAATCGCTGTAGCGGTACTCCTCGTGGTGAGCCTGTGTGCTCTTTTCGCGGGCAAGCTTTCATCGCCAGATTACGCTTTCCAGTATCGTGAGGTTCCGGATGCAGCCCCTTCCAGTGCACATCTGCTGGGGACTGATGATCTGGGCCGCGATCGGCTTTCACGGACTCTCTACGGGACACGTATTTCGCTTTCTCTTGCGCCTATCGCAGCACTCATATCAATTTCCCTGGCCAGTTTGATAGGTGGCCTGGCAGGCTTTCTCGGAGGGTGGCCAGAACGAATCACGATGGCTGTCACAGACCTGTTTCTTTGCTTGCCGTGGCTCTTTTTATTGTTGATAGCTCGTTCGCTATTGCCGCTAAACGCCGCCCCATTAACCTCCGTCCTGATCACCTTTTTGACTCTCGGGCTCCTGGGATGGGCGGCAGCAGCACGAGTCATCTGCACGGAAGCTCGTGAATTCCGCACTAGTGACATTCTGCTGCAAGCTCGAGCAACGGGTCAGCATGGTTGGCGCCTCTTGACGATGCAGTTCGTTCCGAGACTGCGCCCGGTTCTTTTTGCACAGTTTCTGATTTCCATTCCGGTTTTCATCCTGAGCGAAGCCAACCTGGGCATTCTTGGAATGGGAGTCGCGGAGCCGCTCCCTTCATGGGGTAGCTCGTTGCGCGAGTTGGAATCGTTCTCAAGTTTCAGTGGAGAGTGGTGGAAGCTTGTTCCTTTTACGTTACTCGTCCTGGTTGTAGTCAGTTTCCAAGTGTTGCTTAGTCGAGAGGAAATATCGCTGTGAGAAGGGCAAGTGCAATCATAGTACTTCTTCTCGTGTTCATTGCGAACGCCTGGGCGCAGGCAGGTGAGTTGCGCCTTTGTCTACACGCAGAACCGAAGACCTTCAATCCGATACAGGTCGTCGATGAGCCTTCAGAAACAATTCGTTATTTGACCGGCGGTGTACTTCTGCGTGTTAATCGGACGACGCAGCAGCTGCAACCTGAGTTGGCGACCTCGTGGCGAGTCTCCAAAGATGGACGAACCATCACCTTCAGGTTGCGCGACCACATCTATTTCTCCGATGGGACACCGTTCAGCTCCGCTGACGTCGAGTACACCGTAAAGCAGATGATGGATCCGGCTGCGCATTCCCCAACCGGAGACGCCTTCCGATCAGGCCCGGGAGACGTCATCACAAATGTCATTTCGCCAACGGAGATTTCGATCACATTTCCTGCGCCCGTCGCCAGTCTTGATCGCCAGTTCGATCAGGTGGCGATCATGTCGGCTCATTCGCCGAAGAAGGAGTTGGCGGTCCTCGGGCCGTTTTACCTGGCAGATTACAAACCGGGTGCTTACGTGCTGCTCAACCGAAATCCGAATTATTGGAAGAAAGACGCCTCCGGAAGGCAGCTGCCGTATTTGAATTCCATTCGTTTGGAGGTTCAGCCGAATCGCGATATCGAAACCTTGGAGCTGCGCCGCGGCGACATCGATCTCATAAACTCCATAGACGCCGAGTCTTACGACAAACTCAACGCGGCGGCTCCGCAGCTTACGCACGATTCGGGCCAGTCCTTTGACACAGAGCAGATGTGGTTCAACCAGGTCGCGAAAGCTCCAGTCCCCGACTACAAAAAAGCCTGGTTTCGTTCCACAGCGTTTCGACGAGCTGTTTCAGAGGCAATCAATCGTTCCGACCTGTGTCGAATTGCCTTCTTAGGAAGAGCCACTCCTGCGATTGGTCCTGTTTCACCCGCAAACCACTTTTGGTTTAATGCCAAACTCGTTCCGATATCTTACGATCCTGCCGCTGCATTAACGCAATTACAAGGAGATGGCTTTCGGAAGGAAGGGGGAACTCTTGAGGATCGCGCCGGCAATCCGGTCGAGTTTTCGATCGTCACCAACGCCGGGAATAAGTATCGCGAGCGTATGGCGACGATGATTCAGCAGGACCTCGCAAAGCTCGGAATGAAGGTCAATGTCGTCCCGCTGGACTTCCCATCCCTCATCGAGCGTATCACGCAGACGTTCAACTACGAGGCAGTATTGCTAGGTCTTACCAATGTCGATTGGGATCCGAACGGGCAGATGAACGTCTGGCTGAGTTCTTCCGAAAATCATCAATGGAACCCTAAGGAAGCGGCTCCAGAGACTCCATGGGAGGCGCAACTCGATCGCCTCGTTCGTGCTCAGGCGCAATCGATGGACCCCAAAAAGAGGAAGCAATACTTCGATCAAGTGCAAGAGATCGTGTACGATCATGCGCCGTTCATCTATCTGGTAAATAAGAACGCATTATCGGCGTACTCGACGTCGCTCACCGGGATGCAGCCGTCCGTCTTGCGGCCGCAGACATATTGGAACATTGAGACTATCGCCAAGCGATGAATGCCGAACATACATCTTTGCTGAGCCTTCGGGTATCGGTGGACTACGCCAACCAGCAGGGCGTGTTACAAGACGTGTGTCTGGAACTCAAGCGAGGAGAAATCCTCGGCCTGGTTGGTCAGAGTGGCTCCGGTAAAAGCACCATCGCACTGTCGATCCTCCGGTTGTTGCATATGAAGAAAGGTGTAGCTCGAGGTCTCATCAATTTCAGTGGACGGAACCTTCTGGATCTCTCCGAACGTGAGATGCGCTCGCTGCGCGGCAAAGAGATTGGGCTTGTATTACAGAGCCCACTGTCTTCCTTGAACCCTGTCCTAAGCATTGGAAAACAATTGCGAGAAGCCTGGCGAATTCACGCTGAGGGAGATTCGAAACTATGTTCGGATGTGATCGCTCAGACACTCTCGAGTGTCGCGTTGCCCCATGATAAAGATTTCCTCCGGCGTCGAGTTTCTCAAATCAGCGTAGGTCAAGCGCAGCGTGTACTCATTGCGATGGCTGTGTTGCATCATCCTTCACTTCTCATAGCTGATGAGCCGACAAGTGCTCTGGATGTTGTAACGCAAACCGAGATCCTTGACCTTTTTCGTAAGTTGAACCAAAAGCTTGGAATTGCCATTCTTTACATCTCTCATGATCTGCTCTCCGTAGGAGCAATCTGCGACCGAATCGCGGTGCTCGTTGCTGGAAAGATTGTCGAAGAACTGCCGGTTACCCAGGAACTTAGAACTACTTCTTGTGCTTATCTGCAGCAATTGTCCGGATTCATTCGAACGCCCTAGGTTTCGAGATCTGATAACGCCAAAGTTCCATTGCTGTCGCGAGGCGGAGTTGGCGGCGAGAATCAACATCATGAATAGAGCGATCTGATTACTCCGAATCCGACCCGCCCGCGGGCACTCCCGATCACCAGTTCCGGCACTCTTTGCCCAGACCAGCGGCGAGTGGCAGGTCGCGTCAGCATTACCTGCCGACTCGTCTTCACCGATGGCGCCGGTATCATTCCAACGCATTGTGAGTCGCACCGCACCTGATCCTCTCGATACCAGCATTGGATATGCCAGCGTATCAGGATACGAAGCCTTCTCGGGCGATACCGACGGACATGTGATCAGGTTCGATCAATATGGAACATCATGGGTTTCCATTGATAACGGATTACCCGATGTGCCGGCAAACGACATCGTCGTGGGCCCCGGCCTGCCGAATACTCTCTACGTGGCCACGGATGTCGGCGTATTCGTGACAACCGACGGAGGTGCTCTCGATGGCGCTGCTCCTCATGTTATCGTGCGGTGGGCGGATCATCTAATACCGCTTCATCATCAATGCCCGGCTCCCCCCTCTACACCCGTCTGTCAACACCTTGACGGTCAATGCCCTATCAGGCTCTCTGCAGCATTCAGCAACCCTTGCCGTTACTTTGCGATGAAATCCTTTCTTCGAATCTGCAGAGTCCGGCCGGGAATCAGTACTTACCGGTAGTGGGTTAACTTATCCCTGGGGAGTTTATCTGGGCAGATCGGCCCGCTACTCCTGATTTCGGTTCATGCTAAACTAGGCACCCCATGCAGCAATTTGTCATTGAGCGCGAAGTTCCCGGGGCTGGAAAGCTGTCGGAGTCCGAAATTCAGGACCTCTCGATGCGCTCTCTCGAAGCGCTGAGAGAGATGGGGCCGAAGATCCAGTGGCTCCACAGTTATGTCACTGAAGATAAGGTCTACTGCGTCTACCTGGCTCCTGATGAGAACACGATCCGAGAGCACGCCCGACGAGTGGGTCTCCCCGCGGATCGAGTGTCCGCTGTCCGTCGCCTTATTGACCCTGCCAAGTTGAAGTAGCTGACAGCGGATCTTCCAGGGAGTATTGAATAGCCTTTTCGATGCTCATGGAGAGGCCTTCG
Source organism: Terriglobia bacterium (assembly GCA_021324365.1). Taxonomy (GTDB): domain Bacteria; phylum Acidobacteriota; class Terriglobia; order Terriglobales; family Acidobacteriaceae; genus JAJPJE01. The sequence continues at coordinate 114,906 of JAJPJE010000085.1, forward strand.
GACCATGCCTGCTCCCCTTCCTTTTTGTTGACTTGACCCCAGGCCGTTGTGAGTTTCTGGTCGAGTTTTGACTGCTCTGCCTGGGTGAGCGGAGCACAGATCAATCGCCGCAAATGCGCTGCTGCCGCAGCGAGCCTCAAGGCTCGTTTCGCATGGCCCTGTGTAGCGGCAAGGCACGCAGAACCCTCAAATGCACGAGCGATTCCACGGCGGTGCCCGAGCTCAGCAAAGATCTCCAAAGCCTCTTTATAAGCCGTGTGCGCGGGTTCGTGCTCACCTTGCTCGCAATAAACGAAACCGAGATCAGCCAGCGACCTTGCTGCGCCCCATCGGTCGCCGATACCACGGAATGCCGAGAGCGCATTCTGGTAGAACTCACGTGCGGCAACAAGATCTCCTTGTTCCCGAGCTACATCTCCCCGCTGATTAACAGACCAGGCAGCTCCGCTACGGTCGCCGAGCCGTTCGAAGAGACCCGCGGCTTCACGAAGCGCGACCTGAGCGCTCGCAAAATTGCCGCGCACTCGTACCACATTGGCAAGATTGTGAAGGCAACGTGCGATGGACAAATCGTCCGCCAAAGCGCGCCAACAAGCGAGGCTGCGCTCGAGGTGTTTCTGTGCCGACTCGTAGTCTCCACTGTCTCGGCTTGAAATTCCTAGCGCATTGAGGGAAGCAGCGATGCCCCAGTCGTCCTGTAGTTCTTCGTAAAGAAGAAGGCTCTGTTCAAGGGCGCGCCGCGCTGCAGGGAAATCGCCCTCAGCGGTGGCCAAGGCTCCGAGAAAAATGGAAATCTTGGCGCGTTCCTTCAGGTGACCGGCTCCTGCTAGGCGCACGACAGTTTCCAGACGCGCACGCCCCTCGATCAAATGTTCTCGCATATCCCAGAATCGAAATAGAGCGGTACAGAGACGGAGCCCCCAGTTGAGTTCACGCTTCTCAAAGAGCCAATCCAGAGCGCAACGGAAGTTGTCGATCTCGATGTCGCACCTTGTGAGCCAAGCAACGCGCTCCTCCGGAGTCAGCTCCGGGTTTCCTTCTTCTGCAAGGACGAGACAATATGCGGCGTGCGCTCGACGTGTTGCGGGCTCCTCGCCGCTGACGATCAGACGCTCCAGCGCATATTCGCGAATCGTTTCGAGCATCGTGAAATGGGGCTCTGGAGTCAGCCAGTCGACCCTCTGGATTAAATTCTTATCGAGGAGGGACGAGAGGCCTTCAAATAAATCGATCCCGAGATCGGAAGCTGTATTGCAGACGGCTTCGGCTGCCTCCATGGTGCAGCTGCCAACAAAGGCCGAGAGTCTGCGGAATAGCTTCTGTTCCGGTTCATTCAGCAGGCTGTGGCTCCAATCTATCGTGTTGCGAAGTGTCTGCTGTCTCGCGGGCAGATCGAGCGCACCCCCCGTCAGCAAGTGGAGGCGGTTCTGTAAACGATCAAGGATGGCACCGGGCGACAGCACCTTGGTTCGCGCAGCCGCCAATTCAATGGCCAGCGGCAGGCCGTCGAGCCTGGCGCAGATCGCGCGAATTGCCTCCATGTTCTGTTCTGTTAACGAGAAGTTAGGGCGAACGGCTGCTGCTCGTTGCACGAACAACTCAACGGCTGCGTTCTGCTGCAGCGGTGCGACCGGATATTCCTGCTCGCCATAAATGCGAAGACCAGAGCGGCTCGTCACAAGAATTTTCAAAGATGGACATGCAGCCAATATTTCAGACAGCACAGTCGCAGCCGGCAACACCTGCTCGAAATTATCGAGTACAAGCAGGAAGGAGCCCAAGTCACGCAGTCGATCGCTGATAAGTTCCGATATCGTGCGATTTCCGGTTTGCTGAGTGCCAAGCGATTTCGCAATGGCGGCCGCAACCATGTCGGGGCAATTCAACGAAGCCAGGCCAACAAATTGCGCACCTGCCTGAAAGCGTTCGGCAACCGTCTGCGCAATAGCAATTGCCAGGCGCGTTTTCCCTGCGCCTCCGGCGCCAGTCAGCGTCAAGAGCCGGACGTCGGTGCGCAGCAGCAACTCAGCTCCATCCGCAACCTCCTGTGCTCGGCCGATCAGCGACGTTCGCGGAGTCGGCAGATCTACTTGTTTCCTGACGAGATTCGCAAAGTCAGTGCTATCAGCCTCGTCCGACAATCCAAGTGGACCCGCACGCGACGAGTCATCCATTGCCGAAGAGGATTGCTTGACCTGGGCCGTGAAGATATAACCCCGACGAGGCACCGTCTTCAGCAATTGCTGGTCGCGATCATCGAGAGCGCGGCGCAGTTCTACCGTGCACTGCACTAGAGAATCGTCTGTAACAAAGCTGTCGGGCCAGACTGCTTGAATCAGTTCTTGCTTGCTGATGAGGCGACCTGGGTTTTCCACCAGGTACCTCAGCGCCTCATAAACCTTCGGACGCAGCTTGATCTCTTCTCCGGCCCGGAGCACAGCTCCCATGGACACGTCGAGCACGAAGTCGCCGAAGTGATAAATCAGGGAACGCGAATGCAAGGGCTAGATCTCCCACCAGCTAAATAGCTGCCATCGCCAATTTTTTGGCTTTTCTTTGGCGCTGTTTCGTTACGCCAATCCTCGAGATTGCTACTTTGACCTGTGTCCGAGGTCCAGCACCTCGAGGCCTTCCGCAGCTCAGGGACGCAGAGTTAGTGCGGATTCTAGCAAAGCAGCCGTCTCGAAAGAAGCAGTTCGAGGGCGGCATGGAAAGAAGCCAATTGGCAAAGGAGAAAAAATCATGAGTACAGCGCATGCTCCCGCAATCGACATGAACAGATTGAACGCATTTATCGGCCAGTTCGTGACTGACCTGGGTGCATCGGTGCACGCAGGCATGGTCGTGATCGGTGAGAAGTTGGGCCTCTATAAGGCTCTCGCAACCGGACCGATGAAGTCGACGGAACTGGCGGCAAAGACAGGAACGGACGAGCGCTATCTTCGAGAATGGCTGGCTTCGCAGGCAGCAGGAGGGTACATCACCTATGACGAAAGTACGGACAGATTTTCCCTCAGCGAGGAACAGGCGTTCACGCTTGCGAATGAAGACAGCCCGGCGTACCTGCCCGGGGCTTTCGAGTTGGCGTTGGGCTCCCTTGCCGCGGTGCCGCGCATCGTGGACTCGTTCCGTACCGGCGCTGGGATGGGCTGGCATGAGCACGAAGACGGCGTCTTTCACGGATGCGAAAAGTTCTTCCGTCCCGGCTATGCGGCGAACCTGGTGAGTTCCTGGATTCCATCATTGCAGGATGTGACGCAGAAGCTTACGGCGGGGGCGCGGGTGGCAGATGTCGGCTGCGGCAAAGGGGCCTCGACTTTGCTTATGGCGAAAGCGTTTCCGAAGTCACGGTTCTATGGATTCGATTATCACAGCAAGTCGATCGAGGCAGCGCGTGAATCTGCCCGCCGGGAAGGCGTTTCCGATCGGGTCACGTTCGAGGTTTCCAAGGCAAAGGAGTACCCCGGTGAAGGCTATGACTTCGTTGCCGTTTTCGATTGCCTGCATGACATGGGTGACCCGGTAGGCGCAGCTGCTCACGTGCGGGAATCGCTGGCCAATGACGGAACGTGGATGATTGTCGAACCGTACGCCAACGACAAGTTAAGCGAGAACCTCAACCCTGTAGGGCGCGTTTACTACTCCTTCTCCACGCTGCTGTGTACGCCTTGCTCGCGATCCCAGGAGGTTGCCATGTGCCTGGGAGCGCAGGCTGGTGAGAAACGCATTCGAGACGTCGTCACGGCCGCGGGATTCGGTCGTTTCCGCCGCGCCACCGAAACACCTTTCAACATCGTTTACGAAGCTCGACCGTAGAAACAGGGAACTGGGCGGCGCCTGCCCGCCGAAAAAGCTTGCAGGCGCAACTCAGTTAGGCAGAATATCTTGCACGATTCGCATTGCGGAATCTGGTGGGGATGGGGGAACAGATGAGATCAGCAACAAAAGAGAGCCTTTCGCAAAGGTCTCGGAGCAATTCCAATGACGAACGGCGAATGGTAACGATTACAAAAAGATCGGTGGAGAACGTTCTGGACAGCAGTATGTTAGAGCGGTTTCACGCACGCGCTTCAACCTACGACCGCGAGAACCGTTTCTTCGAGGAGGACTTCGAAGAACTGCGTGCTGCACAGTACCTGCTATTACCCGTGCCGAAGGAGCTAGGCGGCCTGGGTTTTTCGCTTGCTGAGTCATGTCGCGAACAGCGGCACTTGGCCTACTACGCACCCGCGACTGCCCTCGCGGTTAATATGCACATCTATTGGCTCGGTGTTGCCGCGGATCTCTGGAGACGAGGGGACAGATCTCTGGAGTGGATGCTGCGCGAAGCGGTGGCTGGGGAGGTCTTTGCTGCCGGACATGCGGAAAGCGGCAACGATATACCAATTTTGCTCTCCACCACGAAAGCAGAGCGCGTTGATGGCGGCTACCGTTTCTCCGGACGAAAACAGTTCGGCAGTTTGACACCAGTCTGGAGTCGATTGGGAATCCATGGAATGGATGTCGGCGACCCACATCATCCGAAAATCGTGCATGCCTTTCTGCCGCGGGATAGCGCGGGATATATCATCAAGGAAACTTGGGATGTTCTGGGAATGCGAGCAACTCGCAGCGATGACACGATCCTGGAAAATGCCTTCATTCCAGACCATTATGTGGCTCGAGTCGTCCCGGCGGGAGGCGCAGGGATTGATCCCTTTGTGCTTTCGATTTTTGCATGGGGCCTTCTGGGCTTCGGTAATGTGTATTACGGTTTAGCCCAGCGCGCGCTTGACATCGCCATTACTTCCGTAAAGGACAAACGTTCGTTGGCACTCACTCGTCCAATGGCGCATCACCCCGAAATCCAGCACACGATTGCCGAAATGGTAATCGAGCTTGAATCCATTGGACCTCATCTCGATCGCATCGCTGAGGATTGGTCGAACGGAGTTGACCATGGCGCGCAGTGGCCCTCGAAAATATTCGCCGCGAAATACCGAGCCGTGGAAGGAGCCTGGCGGGTTGTGGATCGAGGGCTCGATGTCTTTGGCGGGTTTGGCATTTTCCGCTCAGCCGGATACGAACGCTTGGTGCGTGATGCACGCCTCGGTCGCATTCATCCGGCCAATTCGTTTCTCACGCACGAGGTAGTTGCCAAGACAGCATTGGGAATCAGCCTTGATGATCAGCCGCGCTGGGGATAATCGCGTTCTGTCAGAGTGCGAACTGATATCTTCGCGCGAAGCCGCCATCTCGGCGGCCTCGCTTTCTTGAAAGACCCGCTACTATTGCTCGGTTGTTTCCATATGCAATCCGCAGCGTGACCCCATATAATGGCGCGTTTTCATGCAAGTCTACCTATAGGAGCTGCACCTCATGTCATTTGCGCGTATTCGTGTGCTGTTGAGCACTGTCTTGTGCGTTGGTTTCGCGGTCATTGGGGCATATGCCCAGCAACAATCCACTACGCAGCCGGCCTATAAGAATCCGTCGCTTCCGATTAATGAGCGCGTGAAGGATCTGATCGGGCGCATGACGCTGGAAGAGAAAGTGGGCCAGATGCAGGACCACTCGCCGGCCATTCCGAGGCTGGATGTCCCAAAGTATGACTGGTGGAACGAGGGTCTGCATGGCGTGGCCTTTGCCGGTTACGCGACCAACTTTCCGCAGGTAATCGGAATGGCGGCGACATGGGATACCGATCTCGTGCACACCATGGCGCAGACGATCTCGACGGAGGCGCGGGCCAAGTACGACGAGGCCATGCGTAACAACCAGCATGAGATGTTCTTTGGGCTCACCTTCTGGGCTCCCAACATCAACATTTTTCGAGACCCACGCTGGGGACGCGGGCAGGAAACTTACGGCGAAGATCCTTTCCTGACTGGCCGCATGGCTGTGGCATTCGTTTCCGGGATGCAGGGTACCGATCCCAAGTACTTGAAGGTGGTTTCGACTCCGAAACATTATGCTGTGCATAGCGGGCCCGAGCCTCTACGCCACCAGTTCAATGTCGACGTATCGCCACACGATCTTGAGGACACGTACCTTCCGGCGTTTCGCGCTGCGGTAACGGAAGCGAACGCTCAGTCGGTGATGTGCGCTTACAACGCCATTGATGGTGCGCCGGCATGCGCGAATACGATGCTGTTGCGCGATTACCTGCGCAATGCCTGGCACTTCAGCGGATACGTAGTTAGCGATTGCGCTGCGGTTGCCGATGTCAACACCGGACATCACTACGCGAAGGACATGGCGCACGCGGCGGCAGATGCCGTGAAGGCTGGTACTGATCTCGAGTGCGGCTACGGGGAAGGCAAGGCATTTCCAGCACTCGTTCAGGCAGTTCATGAGAATCTGATCACAGAGGCTGACCTCGACACCGCTCTTACCCGCTTGTTTCGCGCCCGATTCGAACTGGGCATGTTCGATCCACCATCGAGCTACGCCTACGGTCGTATTCCTTTCAGTGAGGTGAATTCGCCGGAGCATCGGAAGCTCTCGATCAAGGCAGCACGCGAATCGATGGTCCTGCTGAAGAATGATGGCGCTCTCCCGCTGAAATCGAATGTCGCGAGCATCGCCGTGATCGGACCGACGGCCGAACTGGTGCAGTCTCTGCAAGGCAACTACAACGGACCGCCGCCATCGCCCGTGTACCCGCTGACTGGCATCGAAAAGCGATTTTTGTCGGCGAAAGTCAGCTATGCGCAAGGCTCGACTCTTGTGGAAGGGCTTGCCATGCCGATCGAGCACACCGCGCTGCATCCGGCAAAGGGTTCGGGCTACGGACTTACCGGCGAATACTTCAAAACTGCAGATTTGAGCGGCACGCCTGTGCTCACGCGCACCGACCGCAACGTCAACTTCAACTGGGATAAGGTTGTGCCCGTGCCGGGCCTCCAGCGCAATAACTACTCGGTGCGCTGGAGCGGTACATTCACGCCGCCGGCTCCCGGCGACTACAAGCTTGGCGTGCGCGTGAACTACTGCTACGCCTGCGAAAACGCAGAAGGATTCCGTCTGTTTCTCGGCGACAAGCTTATCGTTTCCAGCAGCAATAACGAAAAGACCCCCGAACGCGGCACGGTGATCGACGCTGCCGTTCATTTCGACAACACGCAACCACACGCGATTCGCCTCGAATATCTCCACGGCACCGGCAGCGCAGGTATCGACCTGACCTGGCAGGCGCCTGCGGACGTGCTTCGCGACGAAGCGATAAAAGCGGCACAACAGTCGGATGTCATCGTCGCGACCGTCGGTCTGTCGCCTTCGCTCGAAGGCGAAGAGATGCCGGTGAAACTCGAGGGCTTCAGCGGCGGCGACCGCACGAGCATCGATCTGCCGAAGGCGCAGGAAGATCTTTTGAAAGCACTGGGCGCAACCGGCAAACCTCTGATCGTCGTTCTGCACAACGGCAGCGCGCTGGCCGTGAACTGGGCCCAGGAGCACGCGAATGCGATTCTCGAAGCCTGGTATCCGGGAGAGGAAGGTGGAACTGCAATCGCAGAAACGCTAGCGGGGGATAACAATCCCGCTGGTCGCCTGCCCCTGACCTTCTATTCATCGCTCGGCGAGGTGCCGCCGTTTGAGAACTACGCGATGCAAGGCCGCACCTACCGCTATTTCGACGGCAAGCCGCTGTATGGTTTCGGTTACGGACTTAGCTACACCACGTTTGCCTACAGCAACGTGAAGGTTTCGCAACAGATTAAGGCTGGCGAGCCTCTCAACGTGACAGCCGATGTGAAGAACACCGGATCGCGGGCTGGCGATGAAGTTGTGGAAGTTTATGTGACGCAACCGAAATTGTTTGAAACGCCATTGCGCGTGCTCGCTGCCTTCAAGAGAATCCACCTGAAGCCAGGCGAGACAGGACACATAAGCTTGAAAGTGGACCCGCGTTCTATCGGCCAGGTCGACGAAAAAGGCAATCGCGTGATCGTTCCCGGTGAGTACGTCATTTCGGTCGGAGGTTCACAGCCGGGAGAAACGCCGTCCGTTCAAAATGCCAAGTTCATCGTCATCGGACAGACGGTGCTTCCGAAATAAACGGCAGTCGCGTTATTCCCGGTTCACCTCCTACCCTCGGCCCGAAACGGCAGAGGGTGGGGTACCGGACCCGACAATCTCAGACGCGTAGCGCGCCCCGGAATCCCCTGGCGGCATAGTACGACTCCGCGCCGTTGTGATACGTGAACACAGTGTCGAAGCGGCGATCGCAAAAGAGCGCGCCCCCGAGTTCTCTGATTCGCGACGGTGTTTTCACCCAACTCGAGGTTTTGGTATCAAATTGTCCGAATCTCTGTAATTCTCGATATTGTTCTTCGGTTAAGAGTTGGATACCGATTGCGGCAGCCATATCCGTAGCGCTTCCTGCGGGTTTATTTTCTTTTCGCGATTGCAGCGCTTCGCCGTCGTAGCAAAGACTCCTGCGGCCCTTCGGGCTTTCCGCCGAGCAGTCATAGAAAATGTATTCGCTCGTTTTGTTATCGCGACCGACTACATCCGGTTCACCGCCGGAGCGTTCCATCTCATTCAGCGACCAGAGCATTGCCGGCTTTGCTTCCAGCCTCGCTTGCACATCCGCCCAAGAAAGGCCTTTGTGCCGGTTCATGTTCTTCTCGAAACGCGCCTTCAGCGTCCCAAGCAGTTCTTCGCGCTGTTTCGACGACAGCTCCGTCTTTGTTTTCATGAATTTCGTCCGTTCCTTTCTTTCGCTACGAGCGGGGCTCTTCTGCTCCGAATTGCGCCGCGTATTCGGCTTTCAATCTCTGCCATGCTTCCGACTTCATGGCGTCTGTTAAGCGACCGATGGGAGCACCGCTGAGCAGATGATCCAGGACGTCGAACGCAATATGCCAGCCCGCGGCTCCCCACGAGACAAAGCGGCGATCGATGTTGGCCCAGAGGGTCAGCCGCGTTCCCCCGGCAAATGGTTCCAGTTCCCAGCGGATGTCACCGTACTCGAGAAAATTCGGGGCTTCGGCCCGGGTGATCTTCGTATCGATCGGCATGGGATTGCCCACCCAGGTGAGTTTCACATTCTTACCTGCGGTTGCCAGGCTTCCGTCAACGTCGAACGGAGCCCACTCGCGCAGTTGCACCGGATCAGTCAGCGCCTGCCAGACTCTCTCGGGAGAATGGCGCAACTGCCGGACGAGAATCAGCGTCCACTTATCTCCATCTCTCTTCTCGACCCGTGCCCCGCTCGCCGGACCCGGTGTGTACTGCTCGCGATCAAACACGCTTATCTCCTGCTTGCAAGAACAGATACCCACCCGCACTACCAGCGTGCCAACTGCGTCATCTGGATGAGATTGCCGCAGGTGTCTTTCAGCATTGCAATCGTCGAGCCAGTCACGTCAGTGGGCGGCATCGTGAACTCTGCACCACGGGCTTTAATGCGCTCATAGTCATCCTTGATGTCTTCGGTGAAGAACATCACTGCGGGCTGACCCTGTTCGAAAATCGCCTGCTGATACGCCTTCGCGGCGGGATTGCTATTGAGCGCCAACTGCAATTCGGTGCCGCTTGGTTCCTCTGGTGAGGTTACTGTCAGCCAGCGATATGGCCCGTTGCTGAAGTCGGTCTTCTTTTTCAATCCGAGTACATCGGTATAGAAGCGTAACGCTTTTTCCTGATCGTCAACGTAAATGCTGGTGACCTTAATTTTCATTTCACTTCTCCTTCTTGCGGTCTGAACCGCGTCGTTTGTTGTTAGTGTTCTTTTTCGCAGGTTTTGCATGCTCCATGCGATCGAGGTAGCGTTCAAGGGCGTCAACGTGCGCGGACCAGAAGCGGCGATAGGCTTCGAGCCAGCCGGCGGCTTCTTTTAGCGGCGCCGCGTCCAGCCGGCAGGGACGCCATTGCGCTTCACGGCCGCGCGCGACCAGTCCGGCGCGCTCCAGCACTTTCAGGTGCTTGGAAACAGCGGGCATCGACATCTGAAAAGGTTCGGCGAGTTCGGTGACCGACGTCTCGCCCATGGCCAGACGGGCCAGGATCGCGCGGCGCGTCGGGTCGGCAAGTGCTGCAAAAGTAGCGCTGAGTTGATCTTCCATCTGCAATAAACCAATAGGTTATATAACCTATTGGTTAAATATTAGGGGGCATTGCGATGGTTGTCAAGAGGCTATTTTTTCGCGCGGTCTTGTCGGGCTCCGGGGCGAAGCCAGAGAAAAAAATGCCGCGTATGCTGAGCACGCGGCAGTCCTGACACTGGAAGCAGTGGATCGGTTTAGTCCATCCACAACGCGCTGGTGATGATTCGCGGATAGTAGCGGCTCGCCTTCCCTTCTCCGGACACGATCTGATCGCAGCAAGCCCAGTAGGAGCTTCCCTCGGTTTGCCACTTCACGTGCGCCGCATCCGCTTTCTTGAACACTTCGGAGACTCCCGGATCCTGATCGAGATGGAATACCTTGCGCGTCACGTGCATGAAGATGGAGATCTTGCTCATCCACGAGTTGTTGCTTGTCGACGAGAGCTTGATGCCCCCATCCGCGAAGAGATTCCGGCGTTGCGGATCGAGAAGTAGCTTGCGCGTGTGCTCCTTGAGCACGTCGTACATACGCTTTTCAGATGGCGTACCAAATACCTGGTCGAGCGTCTTCTTTGCCCACTTCGTCTTCACGAAGTACAGTGGATAAGCGCATCCCTCGATTGCCGGGAGAATGCGCGAATTGTAGCCAGGGTTCCCTTTCTCGAAGATGGCGGGAAGCACGCCATCGACGGCCTGGTCGGCGACCGTTCCCGCCACTTTCACCGCCAGTTCCTCGCAGCGTTTCTGCTCCGCCGAAGCTCCAAGATCGCGGAAGAGAAGAGCGAGCGCCCGATAGCTGCCCCAACTCTTCACGGCGATATAGACATTGTTGCGCGTCTGCGCGAGCGAATGATCGAGCGAGTCGTAGGTCGTGATCTCCTGCCCGCCAGCCGTCTTCGTGCTGTCGTACTGCGCAAAGCCGACATCACCGCCGCGGTTGATCATGCTCTGTAAACACGCTTTCACCACATTCTTATTACGCTTCAGCCAGGCCAGATCGCGCGTCTTCGCGACATAGCACGCAGCCGTCAGGATCCAGTTGCACAATTGCTCCTGCGTCATGTAACTGAAGCAGCCTGTCAGGTTCGCCAGTTCGTAACTGCTGCGGCCGTCGGGGGAGAAATTATTGTGCGCGCCCATGTCGTGGCAGAAGCTCAAGCCGCCCGGCTTCTTGTCGTAAGGGCGATTCAGTTGCGCTTCATCGGGCGGAGGCGGCGCCTGCGAGGGATCGATCTGCCCGACATGCGCTGCCATGGCAATCTCAGCTTTGTAGACCTTTACCTCGTCGGTATAGCTGTAACGCTTCACGAAAGTATCGAGCAAGTTACGCACCAGCCACGAATTGTGCTCGAGTTCCCAGAAAACGTGATCGACCGCGAGGTCGAGAGTGTTCATCATGCAGTACTCGCCTTCATTCACCACCCATAACGGCTGCCGGTTCACATCGAGCAGTTGCGTGCTGCCGTAATAGCTGTGCGTGGCGTGCGAGATGATGAACCGCTGATCCTCGGAAAGTTTCGCGCTATTAAGTTTCTTGTCGAGCGCCTCGGCTTTGGCGATCAACTGGGGAGCGCGATCGAGCGCGGTCTTGAGCACGTCGGGCAAACCGGTGAAGTAGCGAGCATAGAGATAGCGGCCATCGAGGCCGTTCGTCTGGAATCCCTCCAGATACGATCCCAGCGCGATCACTAGTCCGTACTTCTTTCCTCCCGGCACTTCGAATCCAAAGCCGGGACACGACCCGAGGAGGTGCACGGGATTGTATCGTTCGCGCACGCCATCACTTGGCGACCACCGCATGAAGACAAACGGCTCTGCCTTTGTCTTCGCCCCTTTTTCTGACGAGGTGAAGTCCAACAATTCCGCGGCACCACCTGCTTCACGACGAAACGCGAAGCCCAGCCGCCGCGGCCCCAGATTGTCTTCCAGAATCCGCGAACCGGGGCGAGCATGGTTCAGCGCGAACATCGCGGTCTTCGTTGCTTTGCCCTTGGTATTGTCGAAAATGAGTTTCGCCACCACAGCGGGCAAGAGGCCCTCGCGCATCTTCTGCTTGCTGTCTTTCGCCGGATCGGGAATCGGTCCAAACGGCGAATACACTGTGAAGGTCAATCCATCGGCGCGCCACTCGTCGGTGGCCCAGCCGTACGAGCGCTCGAACTCGCCGGCCTTTAAGGGCTCGGCGTCCGGCTTCACGTTCTGTTCCGAAGGGCCAGCCTGCTCCACAAGGAAAGCATCTGCGGCACGGTTCACAGCGCCGACATAAAATGGCAGGCATTTCAGCGTGGCGCTGGAATGGCGGTCGCCTTCTTTGAATCCAATGAAGACCTCCTGGTCGCCGGGCTGGCCGATCTGCAGGCCGATGCCGCCGCGAGTTCCGAAGTTTCCGCAGGTAAAGCTCATGAAGGCACCCATGGGCGAGTGCTGGGCGTTGAAGCTAAGGTGGTAGGGAAGGGCATGGCCTTTAGTCACAGTGATTCCTCGAAAAGAAACGTTTCAGTACAATAGGGCGACTCGCCCCTTGTACGCTGGCGGACAACACCGTGTCAAGGAAGCGAAATGCGTGCAGCGAGGCTCCTATGATCCAGAAACTCTCGATTGGCGAGAAGACCGGATATGCTCTTGGCGACATGGCTGCGAACTTCGTATTTCAGGCCATGCTGGCTTTGCAACTCGATTTCTACACCCACACCTTCGGCCTAAGCGCGGCTCAGGCAGGAACGCTATTTCTTGTTGTCGGACTGGCGGTCGCTTGCCTGAATCCGGTGATGGGATTTATCGCCGATCGCACGAGCACGAAGTGGGGCAAGTTCAGGCCATGGCTGCTGTGGACCGCCGTACCCTTTGGCATCATCGGTGTCCTCACCTTTACGACGCCAAATATCAGTCCGACGGGCAAGCTCATCTATGCCTGGACCACGTACATACTACTTCGGGTGATTTATACCATCAACAATGTGCCGTATGCGTCACTGACGGCAGTCATGACTTCCGATCCCGACGAACGAACCAGCATTTCTTCGTACCGGCAGATCGCGGCTAACTCCGCAGGCTTCATCGTCGCGAGCCTGGCGATTCCGATGGTCCGGTTCTTCGGACATGGCAATGACGCGCGCGGATATCAGCTCACCATGGGCATGTTGTCGGTCGTGAGTGTCATCTTCTTCATCATCGCTTTTGCGACAACAAAAGAGCGCATACAGCCAGACCCGCAGCAAAAGACATCACTGGGCCAGGACCTCTCGGACCTGTTGAGCAATCGCCCGTGGATTGTGCTGTTCCTCGCGACGCTGTTTTATTTTATGGCCATCCTGATACGCGGGAATGTAATGCTGCCGTATTTCCGATTTGTGGCGGGGAACGTAAACATCTTCGCCTGGTTCAACGGATTCGGGCTTGCCGCTCTGCTGCTCGGTGTTGCATGTTCCACCGCCGTTTCGGTGCGCGTTGGCAAACGCACGCTGTTCGTCGCCAGCATGGCGCTTTCCGGCATCTTCAGCATGTTGTTATTCGTGCTTCCGCCGAGCGGAACTGTCGCCATCATCGGCGTCGAAGTACTTCGTCAATTCTCTTATGGATTATCGGGCCCGATCCTGTGGGCCATGATGGGCGATGTCGCAGATTACGGCGAGTGGAAAACGGGTCGCCGCGCCAGCGGCACGGTAACGGCTGCAGTGGTATTTGCGCTCTGGGCTGGACTCGCCCTCGGCGGAGCGGTTGCCGGTTGGCTCTTTTCTTTCTACGGCTTTGTCTCGGAGGCAAGTGCGCAATCAGCGCACGCACAGGCCGGCATCGTCCTGACTGGGAGCCTCTGGGCTGGACTGGCCTTCTTCGCCGTCGCGTTTTGCTTGTTGTTTTATCCGATCAGTCGGGAAACGAACCAGAAGATCGCGAATGAACTGGCCGAACGGCGCAAAGCGTTTGCTTCCCAGGCGAATGCATAGAACATGACCGTTGCGCAGCACATAGTCAAGTAAATTTGTAGACCTTTTAGTCATCGGAGTAGGGCGACACATAACTCGGCTTACCGCGGTTGGTGCCCCATTCAAGCCCTCTTTTGGTTTGAGTGGAGCAGTTCCACTTATCAGCAGGTGCATGTGCTCGGGCATCATACGCAGCCGTAGACGTATAGCCCGTAGCTTCTTCGGACCCGCTCGAGTACCTGTTCGAAGATTCTCTCGCGTCCGGCGTGTGTTCTTCTTTCACGATCGCGCGCCGTCCATTCCAACTCTATTTCTACGACACCAACTTCCCGATACGCATAATGCCGGAAGCTGCTCCACGGCCACTCATCGGGCCGCTCCACCAATCCGCGTTTCACAGGGTTGCGATGTATATAGCGTAGCTTCTCGCTGAACTCTTCTGCATCGCGAACGTTGCGATCGATCGTCAGTGACACACAGCCCCAGGTTAGCCCAAAAGAGGGGCGAACCTGGGCCACCAGTCCAGCGCCGTCCGTCAGGGAAGTAATAGAACCGAGGCCATCGGCATGATAGTACGCAATCGTGCCCGCGCGGCTCATCGCCAACGGTTCATCAATCCCGGCCCCCTGAACATACTCAGCCGCCACGCTTCCTGTACCATCGTATTCGGCTGCAATACTTGCACCATCGTAAGCGTAGAGCGTGGTGCCTGACCCGCTACTCTTCTGGATGCGTCGTCCGAATGGATCATACCGGAAGCTCACTGTACCGCCTGTTCCTGGCAGTGCAACCGAGCTCAACCGGTTTTCGAAATCCCACGTATATCCGGTCGTCGCTGCATTTGCGTCCGTCTTGCTGCTCATGTTGCCGTTATTGTCATATTGGTAGGTGTAGGTCGCATCTGACGTTAGTTCATTCGAGCTGTTGTACTGATCTACGGCCGAAGTAATCGACGAGAGCCGGTTACCGACCTTGTCGTACGTATAGCTCTTGGTCGTGTTGCCGCCCTGCTGCACTCCCGTGAGCTGATAGATCGAGTCGTAGGTGTAGCCCTCGGTTGCTCCGTTCATCAGATTCTGCTTCGACGTACGGTTCCCGGCATTGTCCAGAACATAAGAAGCTCCGTCGATCGTCGCACCACCAGCCTGATGCAGCACACTGAGCAGTCGCGCTTATTGTTCCAAAGCATTGCCCGCTGAAGACGTTTCGTCCTTTTTCTAATCTCCGAGACAGGTTGATACATCGAAGCTGTTGCGTATACCTTTCCAGCTGAGTAAGTCGAGCCAGAGAAATGACCAGCCCAACCAGTTCAGTCGAGAATTCGATCCAGAGTCACCCGGTAGAACCTCCCACCGCCCGGAAGGTACCGAAAACGGACATTGTCCATGGCGAGAGTCGGACTGACGACTACTTCTGGCTTCGCGACAAATCGAATCCGGAAGTTGCGCGTTATCTCGAAGCGGAAAACGCCTATGCAGATTCACTGATGGCGCACACCACCGAACTTCAGGAGCAGCTTTACATGGAGATGGTGAGCCATATTAAGGAGACCGACATTGGCGTTCCGTTTCGCGAGGGCGAGTATCTCTACTACACTCGGACGGAAGCCGGCAAACAGTATCCGATCTTCTGCCGCAAGCAAGCCTTGGAACCTGACCCGGCTGAAGAAGTCATCCTTGATCAGAACCAGCTTGCTGAGGGACAGAAATTCATGTCGCTTGGCGGTATGAGCCTCAGCGGAGACGGCAATCTGCTGGCATATTCAACCGATAACACTGGCTTCCGGCAATACACGCTGTATCTGAAAAACCTGCAGAGCGGGGAACTCTTTTCCGAGCGCATGGAGAAGACGGGTTCGTTTGCCTGGGCCGCGGACAACCGCACGCTCTTCTACACCGTGGAGGAAGAGAGCACAAAAAGGCATTACCGCGTCTACCGGCATACACTTGGTACTGATCCAGTGCAAGATGTGCTGGTCTACGAAGACCCGGATGAGCGCTTCAACGTGGGTGTGGAACTCACGCGTAGCCGGCGCTATCTGCTGATCGAAAGCGGCAGTCATACAACTACGGAGTGGCGCTACCTGCGTGCTGACGAGCCAATCGGCGAGTGGAAAGTAATTGTGCCCCGCGTCCAGGATCAGGAATACCAGGTCGATCATCATGGCGATCACTTCTATATTCGCGTGAATGACACGGGCAGAAATTTTCGTCTGGTGAAGGCGCCGATCGCGAATCCGGCGCGGGAGAACTGGACAGAAGTTGTTCCGCATCGGCCGGAGGTCATGCTCGCCGGAATGGAATTTTTTGCCGGTTTCCATGTTCTGCTGGAGCGCGAAGACGGACTCCCGCATTTTCGGATTACAGACTTTGTCACCGGCGAGTCGCACCGCATGAGTTTTCCGGAACCCGCATACTCGGCCTCTCCGGCGCAGAACCGCGAGTGGCAAACAGAAAAGTTTCGATACAGCTATCAGTCCATGGTGACGCCGAATTCGGTCTACGACTACGATGTCCAAACGCACACAGCCACCCTGCTGAAGCAAACCGAGGTGCCTGGTTACGATCAGTCGCAATATCAGTCGGAGCGAATCTACGCCAAGGCCGATGATGGGGTAAGGATCCCGATCTCGCTCGTCTATCGAAAAGATTTCCGGCAGGATGGCTCGCATCCGATGCTCCTCACCGGATATGGAGCGTACGGCTACACCTACCCGGTGAATTTCAGCTCAAATGTTTTGAGCTTGCTAGACCGCGGCTTTGTTTTTTCGATTGCGCACATTCGCGGCGGAGGCGATCTTGGCAAGCCCTGGCACGATCAGGGCCGCATGATGAACAAGAAGAACACGTTCACCGATTTCATCGTGGCAGCTGAGCACCTGATTACCGAGAAGTACACGTCCAGAGATCGCCTGATTATCACCGGAACCAGCGCGGGAGGACTGTTGATGGGCGCGGTGGCGAACATGCGCCCCGATCTGTTCAAAGCAGTCATCGCACGAGTGCCATTTCTAGACGTGATCAATACCATGCTGGACGAATCCTTGCCGCTTACGGTCCCCGAGTATGAAGAGTGGGGCAATCCAAACCAAAGAGCGGCTTACGATTACATGCTCTCTTACTCGCCTTACGATCAGCTGCAGACTAAGAGCTATCCGGCAATGCTGGTCAAAACCTCGTTCAATGACAGCCAGGTCATGTACTGGGAGCCGGCAAAATACGTGGCCAAACTTAGGACATTAAAGACCGATTCAAATCCGCTTCTGCTGAAGACGAACATGGCGGCGGGACACGGCGGAGCTTCCGGGCGCTACGACCTGCTGCGCGAAACAGCCTTTGAATACGCCTTCATGTTGTGGCAGGTAGGAAAAGCCGTTTAACTCTAGACAAAGCCTGCTAACGTTTCTGAAGCGGCCCGTCTAATCCGCAGCATGCCGATGGAGGCACGCCATGCGGAATCGAATCCTGCCCTTGATCCTAACAACCTTTGCAGCCGCCGTACTGCTGTTGACCACAACGGCCAGAGCCAGTGATCTGACCTGCCGTAGTATGAACACGAGCTGGTGGGGTGAGCCGACTGCGAGGGCACAAGAGTCTGGAACCGTGGCGGCCACGAGTTCTCCGTTGCATGTCACGGCGGCGAGGAATGGCGGCATCCAGGTAAGCGGTTGGGGATGGCGATCACTACGAGGTTCTGGCATGCAAGACGGCTGCTGGTGACGATGAGGCTGCTGCCGGGCGGCTGCTTGCACAGATAAAGCTAGTCATAAATGGTAGTGATGTTGCGATCGAAGGTCCCTCGGACGAGCATTGGTCTGCATTCCTTCTGATTCATGCACCGAGAAACGCGAACATGGATATGCATGCGCTGAATGGTCCAGTTGAAGTGCGAGATGTCTCTGGTACGTTGGCCGTCGATGCCAAGAACGGTCCGCTGGCACTACGCAACTGTTCTGGCCAGGTCACCGCGACCGCTAAGAACGGTCCCATCGAATTTGTAGGTACGCAAGGAACCGTCTCTTTGACCGCAACCAATGGGCCTGTAGCAGTGAAGGTTCGAGGTACTGAGTGGACTGGTGGTCAGGTGGAAGCACGCTCCGAGAATGGTCCTATCGTGCTCGCCCTGCCGGAAGGATTCCATTCTCCATTTCTTCTCGAAGCGAGTGAGCACGCCCCTATGAGCTGCTTGGGAAGCATGTGCGATCAAGTCCGCAAAACATGGGACACCGGCGCCCGTCGAATGGAATATGGCAGCGGCTCGCCGCTACTCAAGATCTCTACCGAGAACGGCCCGATCGCAGTGAGAACTGCGAAGGCAGAGTTCTGAAGCGGGTTTTACGCTCAGCGTGCGGCTCGGCTGCAAGCCCCCGACTTCAACCCCGGGCCTTCTGCAGCTTGCCCTTGCGTGCTTTCCGTGAATCTTTGCCAAAAACCCGGGCAAAGATTTTGTCCACATTCCGCAATTGCCGGTTTTGATCGAACGCTTTGTCGATCTGTTTGCGCGGAACCTTACCGGTAATGTCGGGATCGTTCAGCACGAGTTCGCGAAAATTCTGTCCTTCTTTCCATGCCCGCATGGCATTGCGCTGCACGATCCGGTACGCGTCTTCACGAACTACTCCGGCTTCGACCAAATCGAGTAGAAGTTGTCCACTGAACACCAACCCGCCTGTGCTATCGAGATTTACCTGCATACGCGCGGGATAAACAAGCAGGGTGTCGATCAGGTTCGTTGTCTTGTAGAGCAGGTAGTCAAGAAGAATGGTGCAGTCCGGAAGGATAACGCGCTCCACAGAGGAATGCGAGATGTCGCGCTCGTGCCATAAAGCTACGTTTTCATAGGCGGCTTGTACATTCGATCGCATGACGCGGGCCAATCCGCTGATCTGCTCGCAGGTCACCGGGTTGCGCTTATGAGGCATGGCGGATGAGCCCTTTTGCTTTTCGCTGAAGTACTCTTCGGCTTCCCGGACTTCGGTCCGCTGCAGGTGGCGGACTTCAGTGGCGATGCGATCCAGGGTGCAGGCGATGACAGCCAGCGTTCCGATGTAGTTCGCGTGACGGTCGCGCTGGATAACCTGCGAAGTTATGGGCGCGACATGTAAACCTAAACGCTCACAAATCATTTCTTCCAAATCAGGGTCAAGATGAGCCCCATTGCCGACGGCGCCAGAGAACTTGCCAACGCGCATCTCTTCGGCGGCTGCGGCAAAGCGTTTCAGGTTGCGGTCCATCTCGTCATAAAAGTTTGCCAGGACCAGCCCGAAGGTGATGGGTTCAGCGTGCACGCCATGGGTACGTCCGATCATCGGGGTGTGCTGGAATTCCAGAGAACGGCGGCGGAGTACTTCGTGCAAGCGGTGGAGATCGTCGCTGAGAATCGCGGAAGCTTCTTTGATTTGAAGGGCCTGGGCAGTATCGACGACATCATTGGAGGTGAGACCATAATGCAGCCATCGAGCCTCTGGTCCGACCTTTTCGGCGACTGCCGTGGTGAATGCAATTACATCGTGCCGGACCTCAGCCTCAATTTCGTAAATGCGCTGCAGGTCGAAATCTGCATTCTTACAGATGGCTTGGGCAGCCTTCTTCGGAACCAGCCCGGCATCGGCGAGGGTTTCTGTCGCAGCGAGCTCGACCTCGAGCCATTTGCGGAATCTGTACTCATCGGTCCAGATTTTTCCCATTTCAGGACGGGTATATCGGGGAATCACGTGCGTATCTCCTCGGAACCCGGGCGTCGCAATACGACAGAACAGACCGGGAAAGTGATATGAATCCTGTTAAAAACCAACTATTCTAAACGTAAGAACGGCAACCGAAAGCGGAAACGTCACAAAGATTGACTGGACGCGTCTGTCACGGTAGCCTTCGCTAGCTGTCGGCGCACAATTAAGCTTGGGGCAGTACCGCGCGATCCCTCCCGATCACGCTCTCTGGCGTTGTTTAGCCGGGATTAAGGGTGCGCAAGAAAGCTCGCAAACCGAAAAGGGTGGGAAATAACGCATGGCTTCGAAAGACAACATTAGTGCTCAAGACTACCGGGCAACCGCCGAGTTTCGCTACCAGATACGGCGGTTCCTCCGTGCCAGTGAACAAATTGCACGTTCATTTGGTATGAATCCCCAGCAATACCAACTTATGCTTGCCCTCAAGGGCCTTCCGGAAGACCGGGTTGCCACGGTCGGAGAAATAGCAGAACGGTTGCAGATCCAGCACCACAGCACCGTAGAATTGGCAGACCGGCTTGCCGCTAAAGGACTTATCCGGCGCAAGCGGGATAGCGAGGATCGTCGCCAAGTACTATTGGAACTGACGGCGAAGGGCGACAAGACCATTAAGGAATTGGCCATTCATCACCGGGAAGAGCTGCGGTCCAACGGTCCGGAACTCGTTAGCGCGCTGAAGAACGTGCTTTCCAGTATCAAGCGGGCACGCCGATAAGTAGCCCTGATGACCGCGCGGTGTTCTCACCGTCGTCGCGCGGCCTGCATGGAAAGGCTTGGCCTCCCGGCTTCACGCCGGTTTCAAGTGCTGGAACCGGCGTAACCTATTCTCCCGCCTTCCGCAACTCGCATTACGATATACTGAATACGTGGGGATCCTGGCAAGCTCTAGCCTCGGGGGGAAGTGTGTCTCCTGCAGTGCACGCGGATCCTTTTGCTCGCGTCGGAGTGCTTCCGTCGGCGGCCCTTTTTTAGTTTGCAGGGAGAAACAGAACAAGAATGCCGAAAAGAACGCAATGGGCATCGAAATACCCACTGCTGCGCAAATACCTTCCGCTGGTTCATGAGGACCTTGGGGCGACGTACACGCGCAATTTGCATAAGTGGCTGATCATTGCCCCCATCATTGGAGTCACCACGGGCCTTACGGTTACCGCCGTTGCTGTCATTATTCTCCGTGAACTGTGGCCGGCGGTGTTCGGCTATTACCTGCGCCATACCTGGATCATGGTGCCCGGTGTGACGGCGGGCTTCATCATTACTGGACTGATCATGCAGTATCTGACTCCCGATCCTGATGAGCATTCGACCGAGGAGATTGTTCGTTCCTATCACAATCATCAGGGCGATATCGATATGCGCCCATTCTTCCCCAAGTTGCTGGCGGCAGTAACGACGGTTGGTTTCGGCGGAAGCGCGGCGCTAGAAGGTCCCAGCATCTATGGCGGCGGTGCGATGGGTTCCTGGCTTTGGGCGAAGTTGGGGCGGTTCAATCTCGAAGCGCGTGACCGTCGAATCATGCTGATCAGCGGCGCGGCCGCCGGGATGGCAGCCGTATTCCGAGCACCCCTGACCGGTTTGGTCTTCGCGCTGGAGATGCCATACAAGGACGACATTGCTCACGAAGCGTTATTGCCTTCGCTGATTGCTTCAGTGGTTTCTTACGTGACCCTTGCATTTTTTCTCGGTGCGACGCCGATATTCGATTTCGAGACTGTCAGTTCGTTTACTGGCCGCGATCTGATCTGGTGCGCACTGCTCGGTCTCTTTATTGGGCTGATTGCGATGACTTTTGCCATCACTTTCCGGCGAGCACGGAGCTTTGTGGTCAAGTGGGCCCTCCCTCACTGGGTGAAACTCGCCGTTGGTGGCCTGCTGACGGGTGTGTGCGGCTATGCGTTCGTTCTGATTTTCAAGGATTCGCTGGTTCCGATCGGTCCCAACTACGAAGCAGTTCCAACTATTCTCGGAGCGCATCATGCTTCCTTGGAACTGATCAGCTTCGGTTTCACGAAGCTTGGCGCAACGATTTTCTCGCTCGCTTCCGGTGGCGTGAGCGCGATGTTCGTTCCGCTGTTTCTCACTGGGGGCGCTTTTGGTACGGCTTTTGCGCAAACGCTCGTGCACAGTCCAGCGCTCGGGTTGTATGCCGCCGTAGGTATGGCCGCATTCATTGCGGCAGGATATAAAACACCGCTGGCCGCGGTTGTGTTTGTTGCCGAGGCCACTGGCGGTCACGCATTCATTATTCCAGCGCTCATCGGATCTGCAGTTGCGTATGCAGTTTCCGGCGACGCATCGGTTTCTGGAGATCAACGCCTGCATGAAGGCGTCCGCGTTCACGAGCTTAGAGGAATTTCGGTGAGCGAATTCATGCAGCGGCATGTAATTTCGGTGCAGGCTTCCATGACTCTCCGTGATTTTGCAGATGCTATTTCACCGCATTACCGTCATGGTTGCTTTCCGGTGCTCAAGGATCACCGGATCGTGGGTACGGTAGCATCGTGGTCTTTGACCCGCATCGCGCCGGAGAAATGGAGCCGTACCACTGTGGGGGATGTTGCCGAACATAAGGTCATGCGCGTGCTGCCAGACTGCGACGCCATGGAAGCGTTGCGACTGTTGTTGAGCGAGCGCACCCACTCGGTGCTCCTGGTGACCTCCGTCAGCGGCAAGTTGGAAGGCATTGTCACGAAAACGGATATTTTGGAAGCATTCAAGGCTCGCGGGGAAGACGTACTGGAACCGGCACCGGAAATGGCCTGATTCGAAGGGAGATGTCCAAAAGCTGCAGCGGAAGCGTTCTGTGCCAACGCCACCCTCGTCTTGTGCTTCCAATCAGATGAGCCGCACTACCAGGTGAAATGATGGATTCTACACTTCCGGACGTTGAAACAGCACCGAGGACCGATCTTCCCAAGAAGGGGAACTTTGGAGTCGCGCTGGAACCGGAAGTCGTGAAGATCTCTGGATACGCGCTGCTGGTGGGCCTGATCGGCGGCCTGGTAGCCGAAGGCCTACTCGAACTTATTTACCTGTTCACCAACATATTCTTCTACGGGAAATTCTCTTTTGCGATTACCAGCCCTGCGTACAACCATCTTGGGCTGTGGGTGATCCTGATCCCAACCATCGGCGGGTTCCTGGTCGGATTAATGGTCTATTTCTGGGAGCCGACGCTGAAAGGACACGGTATCCCGGAAGCCATGGAAGCCGTGCTCTTCAGCCACAGCCGCATGCGACTGCGCGTTGCATTCCTGAAACCACTGGCGACAGCGCTTGCTATCGGAACCGGCGGCCCCTTCGGTGCAGAAGGCCCGATCATTCAGACCGGCGCGGCTTTTGGATCGCTCTTCGGGCAGGCTGTAGGCCTGACGCCATACTACCGACGTGTACTCCTCGCGGCTGGTGCCGCAGCCGGCATGGCAGCGACATTCACCGCCCCGCTGGCTGGAATCCTGGTTGCCGTTGAATTGCTGCTCTTTGAGTTTCGCGCCCGTTCCTTCATCCCCGTCGCTCTCGCCTCTGCCGTAGCTACCGGAGTCCGTATTCACTTCGCAGGCTGGACCCCATTGTTTCCGATGGAAGCCTACAAGATGACCGGCATGAGTGAGCTATGGCTGTTTGGCGCCATGGGCATTCTCATGGGGGGTGTCGGGATTGGGATGATTCGGGCGCTGTTCTGGACGGAGGACTTCTTCGATCATCTTCCGATCAAGCGCGCATTAATCTGGTCACCAGCCATCGGTGCCGCCATGCTTGGGGTCATCGGGTATTTCTATCCTCGGGTGTTCGGCACTGGTTACGACACCATTCGTGACATGCTCAACAATCGCCTGACCACAGGCAGCATGGTCGGTGTGTCGATCGCGAAATTCTGGGCGCTGGTTATCTCGCTCGGTTCCGGCACGACTGGTGGCGTGTTTGCGCCTTCACTGATTGTAGGCGGTGGTATTGGGGGTGCTTATGCAGTGGCCTGCCAGCATTTGTTCCCGCATTTGGTGAGCAATCCTGCATTTTACGCTCTGGTCGCGATGGCAGCGGTCTTTGCCGGTATTGCACGAGCACCGTTTACGAGTATCGTTTTCCTTTTTGAGCTGAGCCACAATCCCAATTCGTTGTTGCCTCTGATTGTGTGCGTCATGGTGTCGGACGGATTTGTGCGGCTCTTCAGCCGCGATTCCATTATGACCGGAAAACTTGTGAAGCGCGGGTTGATCATCCTTCAGGATTACTCCGTGCCGGTCTTGATGCGCGCGCGTATCGATGATGTTATGCGTAAGCAATTCTCCATCGTCCAGGCTGACATGGAGTTACGTGATTTCCTCAAGAAAGCAGCTCCAGAAAACGTCGAGCTATTGCCCGTTGTCCAAAAAGATGGCTTGCTTTTAGGTGTAGTCGAACCCCACGACCTGCTGAAAGCTGACACCCAGGACCATCACTGCACCATGCAGGAGCTGGCGCGGCAGGACTACGTTCGTGCATATCCGGGCGAACTTGTCGACCGCGTGAATCGCGAAATGCTGCTGAAGAACGTAGAGAATGTGGTTGTGGTCGAATCGCATCAGAGCCCGAAGCCAATCGGTATTGTTCGAGCAAACGATATCCTGCAACTGCGCCGTTGGTTGGTGGAAGAAGAAAGCAAAGAAGTCAGAGAACGCGCGCGCTCACTGGAAAAAACGATCGGCTGACCCCGGTATTCTCCCGGGAACGTCCAAATCGTCACGAGACCGACTTCAACGTAAACGTCTGGGTCGAGATCCCTGCGCTTGCCTGCACCGTGATCACTAGTGGACCCCAATTCGCCGAAAATGAGACCGGCAGGGATACATATCCGTTCGCGTCACTCGACCTCGTTGCCACCAAGGACGACAATACGACCGGGTCATACGGCACCGTTGTTCCTGCCTCGCCGTTCCACTCAGTGTTATGGGACTTGTTCGCCGCAAAAGCCGTGACCAGGAACTGCACCGGCATGCCCGATACCGGGTTCGGTATGGAAGAAGAATCTGTGACGCGCAACCGTATATCCGCGAACGCCTGGCCAACGGTAATGATCTGATTGTCGCCGGAGGTCTTCGTCGCTTGGACGTTAGCGGCGGCAACAGAATGGATGGTGAAATTCCGGCACGGAGCATCACCCGGTTCGACACAGGCGCTGACGATCACGTCGGAGGTAATGTGGTTAACGTTCACCGCGGCGCTCGCGGTTCCGGTTGCGTCCGTGACTGCGCTGGACGGGATAACCGTTGCCGTGCCCGACATCACCTTGAAATTTACGGTTTGTCCAGCCAGCGCTTGCCCATTCCCGACGACAATTGCGGAAAGCGGTACCGATCCCGTTATGCTCGAGGCTACCCACGCGTTCGGCTTAGGAAGGCTGATGTCAAGCGAATATTCGACTCCGCTCACCGTCGCCTGCACCAATACTCCAGTGCTGATGGAAGCGGTGATGGTAAATGCTCCTGCCGCAGTCACGAGCATATAGGCATCAGCTTCTCCCGAAGCATCCGTGAATAAGGTGCAGTTCGAGTTGCCGCATGCGGGAAACACCACTCCTGCGCTCGCAACAAATTGCACCGCAGCATCGGCAACCGGAGTGACCCCATCCGTTTCTGTAACTCGAACGCGTACCGGGTTGGGCGCTTGGGTTCCGACAGGCACTTGGGGGTTTGAGCCTTGCAGGAGCGTGATTCGCGCATTAGCCGCACCGTAGTTAAGCACGTCCGTCATCTGAGCCATCAGACCCGTAGCTGGATCCTGTAGGTAGATTGTTTGAGTGCTGTCTGAGAGAGCCGGGGCGGAGATGATCAATTGTCCAGACTGTTGACTGATCACCTGCGCCGTCGCATCCCCCACTTTCACGGTTGTCGTCGGCGTGAATCCGTAGCCGGTAATGGCAATTTGCGTGTTCCCGTGTACACCGGCGCGTGTGGGCGAGATGACGTCCGCATACATCACGTGCGCTTCGTACGCGAAGTCCGGACGACCATCGCCGCGCGTATCGACTACACCCAGTTTGTAATCGTCCTCGACATTGATATCGGCAGAAACTTGCGTGACGCCGGTTTGCATGCTGCCAAAGGCAGGCTGTGCAAGAGAAGGCGCGTTTTCTGCTTCCGCTGACTGCCAGATTCCGATTGCCGGAGCTGCCTTGGAGGTGGTCGGCAAGCCATTTTCTTTGAGCGCGGTAACGCGGAAGCTGAAGGTGCGGTTCGCGCGCGCATGCAGGCGATAGTAATCGCGATCACCATATGGGCTGAGCGACGCGATCCAATCGCCTGATGATGGAACGTCGACCGGATGCGCGAAGTCGTTCGGCTCCCATTTGTCTCCCGGTTCAGCGGGAGCCCCCTGCACCACCAGATCCTGATGTAAATCCAGACCTTTGCTTACGGTGACGGTAATCGGCGTGAAGGTGCCAGGCATTGGAATAGACACTTCCTTGTACGGCCCCACCGAAAGTCCGTCAACATACAGGCGGTTCACAGATTCGAGGCTGAGTTGGTAACGCACCGTGCTGTAGCCGGCCGGGAATTCGAGCCCGGCGAGATCGAAGAAACCTTCGAGCGAGGCGTCATTCGACCCGAACTGATCGAATGAGATGCCTTCATTGTCGGTGTAACCGGTGATCGGATTGCCGGCATTTCCGCGAAACAGAAAGCCTGAGACGCAGGACGCGCTGTACTTGGTGGAGATCAATCCAGTGGCGGGGTCAATCATCCGCGCCACCACGTTCACCCCCTGCATGCCCTGGCCGTTGCCGCCGTTCACCGGAGGGAAGCGCACGCTGCCTTCAATCCGCGCGGTGTTTTCTAAGAA
>JAJPJE010000030.1 GCA_021324365.1 Terriglobia bacterium
ACCCAGGTTTCGTCGAGTAGCACTGCGTCCCCAGCATAGGAGAGCTCGGGTTCCAATTCGCGCAACTCGGGCGCAGTCAGCAGCGGATGAACGCAATCGGTGCACTCATTTGGGCCGAGGAAACGGATCGTTCCCTCCTGGTGAAAATCCACCGACATGCCGGCCTCGTCCTGCACCCGGTAGACGAACTCGGGATAGAGTCTCGCGCTGGCTTTGGCCAGTTCACGCAGTTCGGGCCTGGTTTCCGGATCCTGTGCAGCCAGCATCCCTCCCGCTGCCCACGAAGATTCGCGTCCCGGCTGAGCGGAATCGAGCACGACCACATGCAGGCCGTGGCGCCGCAACTCCAGTGCCAGCGACAGCCCAATGATGCCACCGCCGACAATCACTGCGTCCCAGACTCTCACAACATCATTTTAGTGGACCACGTTTTAATAAACGAACAACTGCTTATTCGGTCGTGCGCCTGACCGAGACTTGGGAGGGAGGTGCATCGGAAGGCGATGCCTTGTCCGATGCGGCATCTTCAACCGAGACCAGCTTGGCCGTGACGATTGTCCTTTGCGGTGCCGGCCCAACGTAGTAGGTGGGATAACAGGTGATCAAAGTCAGCCGTGAATCCTTCGTAGGCCGGAGAACTTCCACATCATCTGGATCCACTACCTTCTTTCCAATCACTTCATAAATTGCGGTCTTCCCTGCGCGTTCGATTTGCACGCGGTCGCCCTTCGTGAGCTCATACACATGGCGGAAGAATGTGTCGCGATGGCCGCTGATGACAACGTTTCCGGGATCACCCGGCTCTGCGGAACCTTCCAGGTGTCCTGGCCCGAGCAGCAACGCTTTGTGTGACGTACCCTCGACAACAAAGTCTTCCATACCAATCTTGGGGATTATGATTCGCGTCAACGTCGGATCGATCACGCGTCTCTCATGCGGTGCTTGCTGCTGAGCGGACCACCTCGTAGCCATTTCTTTCTGGCTGCGATACATCTGCGCGTATTGTGTTGCCACATAAGTAAGCAGAACCAGTCCTGCTGTTATCGAAAGCAGCGGCACCCATCGCGCGATAAGCCACCGCAAGCTCGAACGAGCTTGCGCGCGCAATGTTCTCTGCTGTTTCAACACATCTCGGTTGGATGCTCAATGCGCAGGATTGAGAGTAGACCCCCGCCGCATGCCCGTTTAGCCGCGCGTTTTCATGGCGGACACCATTCCGCCCACCAGCACTCCGAGTCCGATCACGCTGAGAAGCGGCATCTCACCACTTCCATCAGGAGGTTCCAGGGGAGCAGTCGGTTTTGGCAGGAACATCGCCACTTTTTGTAACGTCGGCGGCATCATCGACTTTACCGCGACGTCCGCAGCCGGAGATAGTTCGGGCAAAGCCGACGAGAATTCGGCCACAGCGTGGGGACCCTTGACGACGGATCCTTTTGGGGTCAGTAGAGAGACGGTCAGAGTGTGTCGTCCGGGCGCCAGTTGATCAAACGTGTAGTGCGTATTCGAGGTCAAGACCGGCGAGGCGGAATCCAGTTGAATTTGGAAGGTTGCCGGCTCGTGCCGTGGAGGCAACGAAGATGTTTCTAATTGAACCATAAGCGACGATCCAGTGATCGTCGTACCGGGCGCCGGGGACAAAATCTGAACGCGTGCTGCCTTCTTTTCATGCTGCAAATCCGGTTGAGGGCTCTTCTTGGGAGCTTGGGCCCATAAGAACGAAGTTGCACCTAGGACGATAGTAGCGATAATTGCCGGGGCTTTCATAAAGACCTGCGTTACGACTTTGCGACTTTCTCTTGGAATCTGTGTTCTCACCGTTAGCACCGTAAGTTGATCAGGCTTAAGCTCACCAGCAGCGCTTTGGCCCTGATCCTGTGTCCTAAGTCGCTGAACGTGAGTTGCTTATGCCGCGGTCCTCTCAGGCGCGGTATACAATTGGGAAGATCTACCAGAACTCCTGTGCAAGTATCGTGCCGAACGCCTCGACCCAGCGCTGGATAACAGTTTTGCACTGGTGATGACCGCTCTGTTGACGCGGAGTTGGATGCTGCTGAACAATGAACCAGATACCCTTGGAAGAAGGTGACGCGATGCAAGATCAATATCAAGATCAAGGGCAAGAGCAGGAATACATTCCAGTCGAAGAGAGCCACACGCTGCGAAATGTCGCCTTGGCCTTCGCTGTGTTGTTTGTACTCGGATCGACCATATTCATGTACACGCTCTACCAGCACATTGGTGCGCTGGAAGCGGCACAGAAGGCGGCAGCCGACGACGCCGCCGCTCACAATGCTGCCATTATGAAGAAGCTTGGCATGACCGAGGCAAGCGTGCAGGAAGCATCCCGCGAGCTGGCTATGAAGCTGGGACAGACGCAGAAAGATGTCGCCAGCCGCACTGCGGAGCTTCGCAAGCAGCAGGAAGCTTCCGAGAAGCTGCTCAGCTCAAACATCTCATCGGTAGCGACCGAGGTTGGTGGAGTGAAGACGGATCTCACTGGAGCCAAGACCGACATCGCCTCGACGCGTACTGATCTTGAGGCGACCAAGAGCAAGCTGGATCGTGCCATGGGCGACCTAGGCGTACAAAGCGGCCTGATAGCTCATACTCAGCAGGATCTCGAGTACTTGAAGCACAAAGGCGATCGCAATTACTACGAGTTCACCCTCTACAAGGGTAAGAAGCCGACGCCGGTATCCACCGTGAGCCTGCAGCTCAAGAAAGTGGATGCCAAACATGGCCGCTTCAGCTTGAATGTCCTCGCTGATGATCGCACTATCGAGAAGAAGGATCGCACCGTAGCTGAGCCGATGCAGTTCTACACAGGACGCGATCGCAATCTGTACGAGATCGTGGTGTTCACCGCCAAGAAGAATGAGATCACCGGCTACCTGAGCACGCCAAAGAATGCTCCCGCGCCGGTACAGGCGACTGCTAACAACTAGCTAACTTCCTTCCTGGATCAGAGGCCTGCCGCTGGTAGGCCCTTTTTCTTTTCTGGACAGCGGCACCCACCCTGCCAATAGTCATGCCTTGGTTGCTGAGGTAAGAAGAAACTATGTTCTTGCCTCATCCGGTGATCATGCTTGGACAAATCGTGATCCGCACCGGCCTCATCTATGCACTCGTGCTCCTCGGCGTCAGGCTGGCGGGCAAGCGGGAGGTCGGACAGATGACACCATTTGACCTGACTCTTCTCCTCCTTCTGAGCAACTCCGTGCAGAATGCGATGACCGGACCCGACACCTCGCTCGCCGGCGGAGCCGTTGCAGCAATCACCCTGTTCGTTATGAATCATTTCGTGGCGAACCTTTCCGGCATGAACCGCAATTTCCGTAAATTCATTCAAGGCCAACCGGCCATGCTGATTCACGATGGAACCGTGATCGAATCGCACATGGCTAAAGAGCATGTCAGCATGGACGAACTGGAGCGCGCCCTGCGGGAGCACAGCATCGCCAGCCCGAAGGAGGTCGCAATCGGAGTGCTGGAAGTCGATGGCTCCATGAGCTTTTTGAAATACGACGACGTCAAGCCGGAAGCTCTCCCCCGCCGGCGGGTACGATTCCTTAACAGAAAGCAGTAAACGCAGCATACCGCGCAAACTGTTGCGCATAAGAACGGGGCCATATTCCATCCCGGAATCTCGCGGCAAAACAATGAATCGCCAATTACATGTATATACATCTAATTTGCCGATGAGCCAGTCTTCACTGCCGCCGCTGCCTTGCACATGCGCCACGCTTCGCAGGACTGCGCGGGCGCTTACTCAGTTGTATGAGGATGCAGTGCGTCCGTACGGCCTGCGAGCAACGCAATTCACGATTCTTCAGGTCTTGTCGCTGGCTGGAGAAGTGACCCAGGGTCAATTGGGACACATACTAGTCATGGATAGCACCACCCTCACACGCACTCTCGCCATCATGACTCGTCGGCGATGGATCACTAGGCGGCGGGGACGTGACAAACGGGAGTGGCAATTGCAACTATCTCGGACCGGAGCGCTTCAACTCGAGCGCGCTTTGCCCGCGTGGGCGAACGCACAACAGTTGGTGAAAGAGCAGATGGATGGTGGTTCGGAACAGCTCATGAAACTAGCCAACGATCTCACTAATGCGATCACCGTGAAGGAGGATCGTCGTGACGAATAGTTCGTATCGAACGCTTACTGCCGGGCTGATTGCTGCCTGGTTCGCCTTTGCTATTGTGGCGTCAGCGCTGCACATTTTTGAAACCTCTCCGGACCGGCCGCCATTACCGTTGCTGCTTGCGGTCGGTGTGCCGATCGTTCTGTTCTCACTGTGGTATTCGAGCTCTCGTGGCTTTCGCGATTTCGTGCTTTCGTTGAGCCCGCGTACCCTCACCATGGTCCAGTCCTGGAGAATCGCAGGCTACGTTTTCCTGGTTCTGTATACCTATGGCATTTTGCCCGGCAGCTTTGCGCTACCGGCAGGCTGGGGAGACATGTTCATTGGAGCTACAGCGCTGATTGTGGCAGGGAAGGTTGCGAATCCAAATTGCCGCAAGACCTTCATCACTTGGCAACTGCTTGGCGTAACCGATCTCGTGGTCGCCGTGAGTTCGGGAGCATTTCAACGCATCTTTCATCCCGCGGCCTTGGCTGGGTCAAGCGTCGTCAACACCGGTCCGATGACGGTGCTGCCGCTTAGCCTGATTCCCACCTTCGGTGTCCCCTTGTTCTTGATCCTCCACATCATCTGCGTCGCTCAGGCCCGGCGCTGGTCTGTACTTGAGCCGAAGTGCGGGAGCGAGGAGCTCAAGCCAATAACAGTGCGTTCCTAAGAGTTGGGTCTGTGCTCCCAGGCCACGTTGGGGCGACACCCGGCACCTGCCTGGGAGCGCACTTCGTGTTTGGACTAAACCGCCCCGCACATTGCATTCAGTGATTTCAACGGCAGATGCCTGAATCGAGTATTTGTGGTAATGAAAACTGTTAGTTGATCACAAACCTGCGCGGAGTCCGAAACAATAATCGAAGTGAAGGCATAACGTGCTACGATTACCGACCACCGATCTTCGCTTGCACGGCGAACCACCTCAATGCCGCTGAGCCCGCGAATGTTTGCCGGGACAGAGCCAGCGCCACGCTGGCTTATGGGTGGGGGGCTGCCAAACGAAAATTCTTCTCTATAACCCCGATAACGGCGTCACTAAAAATTTCATGCCTCACCTCTGGATGTTTCTCTTGCAGGCGCTAACCCCCGCTGGACA
Organism: Terriglobia bacterium; assembly: GCA_021324365.1. GTDB lineage: Bacteria > Acidobacteriota > Terriglobia > Terriglobales > Acidobacteriaceae > JAJPJE01. Next base: position 5,236 of record JAJPJE010000030.1, read on the forward strand.
CGAAACCATCCTGGTCGACGGCAACACCCAGTCGATGAGCGACGCCCAGCTGGTTCAATTCGCTGTCGAACATGGAATCGAACTTGTCGGAATCGGAGCCATGACGCGCATGATTGCCAAGGCCTATCGGGTTGCCGACGCGCTTCGTGCGGCCGGCATTCCTGTAGTGATGGGCGGACCGCACGTAACTGAGATTCCGGACGAAGCGTTGGGACGCAATGGAGGGCCGCGTCATGCGGACGCATTAGCTCTGGGTGAGGCGGATGAAACTTGGCCGCTTATCGTCGAAGATGCGGCTCGCGGCGAACTGAAAGAGATATACACGCCGACGGATAGCTCCGGTAAGGAGCGCAAGCCATCTTTGAGAGATTATCCGGAGATTCCATGGGAATCTCTCGACCTGAAGCAGTTCAATCGCATCCCGTCGATCTTTCGCCCTCTCATCCGGCATTACGGACTTGAGTGGGAAACCTTTCACATCGTTCCGATCGAATCCGGGCGAGGCTGTCCTTATGGGTGCGAGTTCTGCACCGTCACCGGTTTCTTTGGCGACTCCATTCGGTTCCGATCGAACCACAGCGTCGTCAGCGAGATGCTGAGGCTCAAGCAACGCGCCCGCGGTAGCAGCGGGAAAATTGCGGTCTTTTTCGTAGACGATAATTTCGCAATCAATGTGAAGCGCACAAAATCACTTCTGCGGGACATCATTGGTGCAGGAGCGGAACTCTCCTGGGTGGCGCAAATCAGCGCAAATCTGCTGCGCGACGAGGAATTGCTCGACCTGATCGCAGCTTCTGGAGGGAAATGGATATTCATTGGCATGGAATCGCTCGATCCAGCCAATCTGGCCAGCGTCAAGAAGGGTTTCAATAAGCCGGCGGAATATGCGGGTGTGCTGCGTGGGTTGGCGCAGCGCAACGTCTACGCGATCACGTCATTCATTTTCGGACTCGATCACGACACACCCGGCGTTGCCGAGCGCACTCTGGCGCAGATCCGCCGATGGCCGCCCGTGCTGCCCGTCTTCGGGCAGATCACTCCATTCCCGGCGACTCCCCTGTACGACCGCCTGCAAAGGGAAGGACGGCTCACCCGGCCAAAACACTGGCTGGACTTTGCGCCGTTTCGGATGGCTCATACACCAATGCACATCTCCATTACCGAGGTGCAGCAGGAGGTGCGATACGCCTGGACCAACTCGTATAGTCCCGCTGCCAACAGCCTTGCTTTGGACTCAATCGCAAACGAACCTGCGCCCTATAAGATCAGCCACCTCACGTCCCGGTTCTTTTTTCGCGGAATTTACTTCCCACAGAAGGGAATCTGGCCATGGTTGAAATTGATCGCGCAAAATCGTGCTTCGGTTTGGCGTATCGTGAAAGACTCATTCACGCAATGGCACGGCGCGTCTGTTCACCACGTTGTACGTGATTTCGAGCATGGCTCGGTGCAAGCGGAACCTGAAGTTCGCGCTGACTGAAGCCGTTCTACTCCGTGCTCAACACCGAAGGTAATTTGTTTTTCCAGACCGGAAACCTAGACTCCCGTCTTAGTTAGCACCACGTTCCTCTGATCATAAGGCGTGACTACCACTGACAGTGAATGGCGCCTATCGAAAGCTTCTTTGCTGATCGGGAAGCTCACGATAATTGTTCCAGTCTGCCGTCCGCCGGGGGGAATTTTGGTTTCGACGAGCATCGGTTCGCCTGCGTGAATTTTCAGGTCAGGAAAGCCCTGGAAATAGCGGTTGAAGTCCGACGCGGAAGCGGCTGTATCCGAAAATTCACCTTGATCGGTTTGTATCCTGGCTCCGAGGTCTTTGATCCAAATTGGCTTTTCCGTAGTGTTGTACATCGTGAACTGAATCGCGACCAGCACGCTATTATCGGCAACTTGAACCGCGCCGACATCGTTGATGCTGCCTGACGCGACGGGTTTCGCGCGATCGAACCAACTCAACGCAATCAGAACCACGGCAACGATTCCAAGCGCAATGGCCACAATTCCTAAAGGCGGGAGAGTCCATTTTGCGCGATCGAACTCCTCTGTCAGCGGGGTGTGACCTGCCTCTGTCGTGATCTGTCCTGATGGCTGGACAGGTTTGGGACGGCGGAGCAATTTGCTGCGAACTGCCGGCCGCGGGCGGGGAGGCGCGGGCTTGGGAACGGCTGCCGAACTCTGTGGCGGCGCGGACGGCGTTGAAGGGGTTTCCACCTTGGACGGTGGTGAAGGCTGAGGTGGATTGGGATTTTCGTCAGGCATGGAAACCTCCCGCGGCAGAAGGTGAGATGCACAACCAGCGCGACACGCAAGCCTACGCATGCTTCATGGCTCTGGCAAATTCGGTTTCCGGTAGCGTGTTCAAAACATCGGATTTCGTCAACCACGCGCGCCGGGCCTGCAACACTCCATATCGAATCTTTTCCATGTGCGACGTGTGATGCGAATCGGTGTTAATCACAATCTTGACCCCGCGTTCCTTGGCCATTCGCAAATGAACGTCGTTCAGATCGAGCCGGTCGGGATACGCGTTCAACTCCATTGCAACTTTGTTCGTAGCGGCTTCCCGGAGTATGGCCTCAATGTCGTATTGATAGGCATCGCGCCGCAACAGCAAACGCCCTGTAGGGTGTCCCATGATGGAAACGTTTGGATTGCTCACCGCCTTCAGCAGACGATCGGTCATTTGCTGAGGCTCCTGGTTGAAGTAGGAGTGCACACTCGCAATCACGATATCCATTTCGGCGAGCACGGAATCGGAAAGATCCAGGCTGCCGTCCGCGAGAATGTCCACCTCGATGCCGGCAAAAATACGGATGCCCGGAATCTTCTTATTAGTTTCGCGGATGTGCATGATGTGTGCCAGGGCCCGCTCGTCATCCAGGCCATTCGCCATAGCCAGATTCTTGGAATGATCGGTGATGGCCATATATTGGTAGCCGCGTGCGCGTGCAGCTTCGGCCATCTCTTCGATCGTATTCCGGCCGTCAGTTTCGACGGTATGCATATGCACGTCGCCCTGGAGATCCCGCGTCGTAATCAGTTCCGGGAGTTTGCCCTTCTCAGCCGCCTCGATCTCTCCACAGTTTTCGCGCAACTCTGGTGGGATGAACTCCAATCCCAGCTTGCGGTAAATCTCCGCTTCCGTTTTCCCGGCGACTCGTTCTCCGCCTTCCAGTTTTGCCAGTCCGTATTCGTTCAAAGTGAGCCCCATTTTCAGAGCACGCTGGCGCAGCGTGACATTGTGCGCCTTCGATCCCGTGAAGTACTGCATTGCTGCGCCGAACGAATCCGACGGGAGCAAGCGCACATCCACTTGCATTCCGCTGCGCAGACGGAAGCTGACCTTGTTATCGCCTTTCGCGAGAATGTCGAGAATGCCCGGAAATTTCAGGATGTGCTCGATGGCCGTTTGCCGCTCGACCTCGTTCTCACAGATTTCGCCGGTAATGAGTACGTCAAGATCGCCCACGGTTTCGCGCCCCCGGCGCAGGCTGCCCGCGGGCGTGATCTTCTCCACTCCAGCCAGGCCTTTCAGATGGTCGGTTAACTTCTGCGCGGTGCGGTCCGCTTCGTCGAGCAGGAATCGCCCTGCGATCCGCTTGTAATCGGCGATAGATTTGAGGATCTTCTGTTCCTGCTTCTCTCCCATCCGCGGCAAAGTCCGGATTTTGCCTTCTCTCGCCAGTTTCTCTACGCCATCCACGTCGGCAACCTGGAACGCGCTCCACAGCAGTGCAATCGTTTTCGGACCTAATCCCGAGATTTTCAGCAGTTCGAGCATCGAAGGTCGGTATTTCGTCAGCAGTTCGCGTCGAACCGTCAGATCGCCCTGCTCGCAGATTTCTTTCAAGTTCGCGAGCATGCCCTTGCCGATTCCAGGCACTTCGAGCAGCTTCTTTGGCTCGCAAATCAGTTTTTCAACTTGATCGCCTAGTGACTCAATTGCCTCGCCAGCGCGGCGATACGAGCGAATGCGGAATGAGTCGTCTCCATTGATTTCCATCAAGTCGGCAGTCTCATACAGCAATGTCGCAATATTTTTGTTATCCACGAGCGGTCACCAAACGCAAGTAACCCAAACCTCCTGCGCCTGTGCAACGATTTTAGCTGCTGATCGAAGCTTGGGTAGAAAAGAAACAAAAAGACCCAGCTGGGTGGCTGGGTCTGGGGAACTTAGGGTTCAAAAAAAAGGCTAAACTGCCTCTGCCAACTTAGTTACGTTGGCAGCTTGCGGACCTTTTTGCCCGTCCACAATTTCGAACTCGACATCATCACCTTCCTGCAGGCTCTTGTAGCCCTCGGACGTGATGCCCGAATAATGAACAAAAACGTCGGGACCTTCCTCTCGACCGATAAAGCCGTAGCCCTTGGCATTGTTGAACCACTTAACTTTTCCTCTGATCCTTGCCACTTTGTTGTCTTCCTCCGTGCATCGCACGTATTGAAACGTGCTTTGGGACTGCCTCAACCAGGTTAGTGGAGCCAATGCAACGGGGGGCGAGCTAACTTGCAGTCGGAGCCTGGCAGCTTGGCTGGATTGGACCTGCTTGAAGACGTGTTGATGCCATTCTCGCTGTATTCGTTTGCTATTGTCAACAGAGTAACTACTGCAAAAACCCTTTGCGGGAGAGGATGTTCGCTTCGAGAGCCTTTTCGAGCCAGAGAACAGCCCCGATCGTTTTCCCGTCACGAATAATGCCCCGAAGGATCATACTCGCAACTTTGGAAACTGGGAAGAATCGGTGTGCGATAGACTCATCTTCTTCCGGGGTCGCCTGGCCAGCGGTCAGTCCGGTGGCCAGGTAAACCGCCATCGTTTCGTCCATAAACCCGGGACTTGGGTAGTAAAAGAGCACGCGTTTCCATTTCTTTGCGGAGTAGCCGGTTTCCTCGAGCAGTTCGCGCTTCGCGGCGGGTAGTTCTTCTTCGCCTTCATCGATCCGCCCGGCAGGTACTTCCCACATAAATTGATTTGCCGCGTACCGGTATTGCCACTCGAGAAGTACGTGCGGCTCGAAGTTGCGAGATTTCGCACCGCGAACGTGGATCTTCGGCCCATCCTGCACAGCGATTATCACCACCGATCCCGGATGACGCACAATGTCGCGTCTCGCGGTAACCCCGCTGGGTTCCTTCACCTGGTCAGACGTGATCTGAAACAGAGGTCCGCGGAATACCACACGTGATGAAAGTATCTTGACTGGCTTCTTTGCAGTTTTCTTCTTCGCCGGCATGACGAAGCAATATAGCGGGTCAGGTGCTCTCCCGTCTCTATTTTTGCGTTTTGCACCGTTTCGAGTGCGCCTGCTATTCTGCCGGGCAGACAATGGCAAAACCAACCATCACCATCGTGGGTCCAGGCCGCCTCGGATCCGCGCTGGCCGACGCACTTGCAGGGGCCGGATACCCGTTGGACGAAATTGTCTATCGGCGCGGCAAAACAGCAGCCCACAGGTCACGAATGAGCACCCATAAATTGGCCCGGCGGCATGGCGCTCGTGCGGTAGAGTTCGAATCCGCAGAGTTGAAAGCCGACGTAGTCTGGCTTTGCGTTGGGGACAGCGCAATCACAAGCCTTGCAAAGAGTCTCAGCAACATGCGCGAGTGGAGGGGAACTGTGGTGTTTCATTCCAGCGGCGCACTCACCGGCGCTGCTCTTTCGCCGCTACGTCGTGCAGGAGCGGCCGTAGCCTCTGTCCATCCGATGATGTCGTTTGTGCACGAAGGCGCCGAAGCCACTTTTGAAGTGGTCTTTGCCCTGGAGGGACAGGAAACAGCACTCCGGGTTGCGCGGAAAATAGTGCGGGACCTCGGCGGCGAGAGCCTGAAAATTTCCGCGGCGAAAAAGCCCCTCTATCACACTTTCGGCGCGTTTCTCTCCCCTCTAATTGTTGCGAATCTTGCCTTAGCGGAACGTGTGGGTGAAAGAGCGGGCATTCCGCGCGCGAAAATCAGGCAGGCAATTGCTCCCATTCTCGCGACCACAATTTTCAACTACATCACACTGGGCAAAGATGCAGCGTTCAGCGGGCCGCTGGCGCGCGGGGATGTGGATACCGTCCGCAAGAATCTACAGGCGCTCAAGCGCATGCCCGAGGCACGGGCTGTCTATCGAGCTCTGGCCCGCTCGGCGCTGCGAACTCTTCCAGTGGTGCACAAGAAAGAACTGGCGAAGCTACTTGGGACGTAGGTTCAGCGGGTAAACAGGTGGCCCATCTTTTCTTTCTTGGTCTTCAGATAAGCCTCCGAGTATGACGATCCGGGTTCCACTTCGCAGGGAACGCGTTCGACCACTTCAATTCCCGCATTCTCCACGGCTTCCACTTTCTCCGGATTGTTCGATAGCAGGCGGATACGCTTCAACCCGAGTGCCTTCAGAACCTCTGCAGGTAGCGCGTATTCGCGATAATCGACCTTGAAGCCCAATTTCTCGTTGGCTTCGACCGTATCCAGTCCCTGATCCTGTAACTCATACGCCTGAAGCTTTGCCATTAGGCCAATACCTCGGCCTTCCTGTTCTTCGTACACCAGCACGCCGTTTCCGGCCTCTGCAATCAACGCCAGTGCCATTTCCAACTGCTGGCGACAATCGCAGCGCAGGGATCCGAACACATCGCCGGTGAGACACTGCGAGTGGATGCGAACCAGAGGCGGGCTGCTCAGGATATCGCCCATCACCAGCGCAACGGCAGTTTCCTTGCGCCGTTCTCCCGCGCCTTCTAGGTGTCCTTCGAATCCATAGATACGGAATTTTCCCCAGATGGTGGGGAAATCGGCGTCCGCGATTCTCTTGATGGTTATGGAAGAACTCACACTCTGATTATAGCGGGCTGCACCGCTCAGGAAGTCAGGGCTACGGCTTGACGGGGAGCTGCAGGCAGAAGTCGCGAATTACAGAGCGTGAGCTCTCCGCCATCGTCAGAAACTCGAATCCGTAATGCTGGCCCTGAGCATTCCGCACGTAAGCGCGCGTCTTCACTGCTTTCGCATTGGGCACCGTGAATTCCAGGTTGACCACTTCGCCGGGGGAAAGTTCGTCGCTCATGTTGGCGCCCAAACCATTTTCCGTGAGGTCGCTGCCGCGGCCGCGTATGATCTTCGATCTTCCATTCCGCACCACCGTCGCGGTCACCGCGATATCGATTGTGCCTCGAACCACTGCCCTTGGCGTTATGGCTTGTCGGGTTCCATTTACTTCCTCGAGCTTGCCTTCGAGCCATTGCTCCAAATGTATCCGGTCGGACGCGGGCACGTGAGCGAATTGGACACCAATTCGGTTCTTGTTGTCCGCCCAGACGATCTCCCCGGTAGCGGACAGGGTCGCAGGAGAACCCGGCAGGTGGAAGCTCAGATGAACCTGCCCCGAATCCTGCGGCGCAGACTTGAGTTTCAGGCCCATGCCTCCGGCGCTCAAATCGAATGTGACGGCCTCGAATTCGGCGCTACGTCCAAATCGAACGGCGACCTTCATTTGTACCGCTTTGCGGAAGGACCTGCGGCGTTCCCGATTCATCAGCGCCTGTGCGGTGCGTAAAACTCGTGCTGCACGCTCCATCGAGAGAGGGCGGTACATCACGAACTGTGCTCCCATGTCGAAGGCGTCTTTGACCGTTGTCCGGTGGGTAGCGAGGGCGACGCACAACGATTTTTTGAAAGCGTCGCTTGAGCGGATAGTCTGGAAGAGCGACACGGAATTATCCATGTCGCAGTCGATGAAGACACCATCGAAACGGCGAGCGCGGACCATATCCAGCGATTTCTCCACCGAGGAAGAGAATTCCGCACGAATGCCAAGGTCGTTCATTCCGTGGCGGAGAATCCGAATCAGCTGTTCGTCGCTACAGACTACTAACGCTTCCAGTGGCATACATGCGAGCCCGCGATCGGTCATCCACTTATTTGCAATGAACCGATTATTTGCAATGAACCGACCCAAAACTATTCTTGGTTGCGGTCAGAGTAGATTCTCGTACCTAAATGCGCAAGCCTCAGGGATGGTTCGTATGACCACCGAAAGGACCATACCCAATCAGTTCCTGGTGTGCAGCTGATTGGCTTGGCTGTTTCTATCCGCGGCTGCTAAAATATGTGCGTAACTCCGGCGTTGTCTGCGCCGGCCCGGTTGCGGGTGAGTGTCCCGCATTGTCCTCTTCGTGGGGCTATAGCTCAGCTGGGAGAGCGCTGCAATCGCACTGCAGAGGTCGCCAGTTCGATCCTGGCTAGCTCCACCAATACCTTAAAGGTTTCTTTCCACGATAGTGTTGTGCCTCATTTTTGCAGCCGCATGACCACACTGTGATATAGCTCGGTTACAAATCTTTACATTCTTTGCTGAACCGAGTCGCTGAGGATTCCGTCTGTCCCCTACAGAAGCGTTGGTGCCGACGTGTCTCTCTCCGCACGATCGATCTGGGTCCGGTCTCCTCCGCGCCTGAACAGCAACCTCTAAACCTTTTTAATTGTTGGAGAAAAGATGTATCGCTTGAGGGCAGATTCAATCTTTTTAATCGTAGTGATCCTCGTCGTACTCTCGGTCGCCGCGTACGCGCAGTCTGGTCCCAACAGCCCGCGCACTGCGGAACAGGTCTTCAAGAACATACAGGTGCTGAAGGCAATTCCAGCCGACGAACTGATTCCCTCTATGCAATTCATGTCGTCGTCGCTCGGAGTTCGTTGCGATCACTGCCACGTCGAGGGAGCCTTCGAAATTGATGACAAGAAGCCGAAACAGAAGGCACGTCAGATGATGCAGATGATGTTCGCGCTGAACCAGAACAGTTTTTCTGGACAGCGTCAGGTTACATGCTTTTCGTGTCACCGCGGCGCGCTTCGCCCATCGCGAACGCCTCGAGTGGTAAGTGAGTTGAGTCCACCGAAAAATTCGTCATCACCGCCCTCGCATTCCGCGGATGAGATTCTCAACAAATATCTGCAGGCTATTGGCGGCTCCGCAGCCATACGAGCGATTAACAGCGAAGTTCAACAGGGCAAGATCAACCTTGCCGATGGAGTGCAATTTCCGCTTGAGATTTTTGTGAAGGTGCCCGGAATGCGGAGCATCGTTACTCATCATCCGAACGGAAATAGCATGGAAGTTGTGAACGGCCACTCGGGCTGGACTGCAATCCCGGGACATCCTGTACGCCGCATGAACAGTGGAGAGCAACAGGCGGCTGCCCTCGATGCGGACCCCCACTTTGCTGCCGATCTCCGGCAATTTTTCACTGACTTCAAGGTTCGAGATGACAGGTCGATCGATGGCCGCCCTGTCAGCATGGTTCGAGCGAGCGCTGGCAATGAACCGCCGGTGCGTTTGTACTTCGATCAGCAATCAGGGCTGCTGGTTCGCATGGTTCGGTACGTTGACTCGCCGCTCGGTCGCAATCCTACCCAGATCGACTATTCCGACTACCGCGATGTTAGCGGCGTCAAGATGCCGTTCCAGTGGACCGTGGCGCAACCGCAAGGCCGCTATAGCGTGGTGCTTGATCGAATCAGCGTGAACGTGCCCATCGAAGTTACTCGCTTCACAAAACCTGGACCCGCTCATCCAACACCGTAGCAACTGCCACAGGCGCGGGATCGGTGCAATCAGACGCCACAGAAAAAGCAATCTCGATGCGCATGCAGCTCCATCACAGAATTATTCGCTTCCTTGTCCTTCTAGTCGCGGCTGCCGTCCTGCTTGGATCGTCCAGCGACACGCTCGTCGACGAGATGACGACCCAGGAGCGAATTGACAAAAATCCCTGGTGGCCGACCAAGCTTTCGAGTTCAGCGGACAAGTACGTCGGTAGTGCAGCGTGCGCTGAATGCCACTCTGATATTGCAAAGTCGCAGGCACAGTCGGAAATGGCACAGTCATTGATGCCAGCCTCGCAGTCTGAATATCTCACGGCTGAATACGGCAAGACCCTTACCGTCGATGGCTTCAATTACCACATTGAAAAAACGGTTCAGGGCCCGAAATTCACCTTGGAAGCGGGATCATCCCCAGTTTCAAAGACTTTGGCCTGGGCATTCGGGTCCGGCAAGATCAGCCAGGTCTACATGACCCCTGAAAACGATATCTACAACGAGAGCCATTTCAGTTACTTCGACAGCATTCACGGATTCGACGGCACGCCAGCACAGCCGGTCTTACGCGTTGCAGGCCAGGATGAGAGTCACGAAAGCGAACTCAGAAAGGCAATTGGTCGCCGCGTTGAAATGCACGAAGTCCGTCGTTGCTTTGCCTGCCACGCCGCCAACGTTCCGGCACAGGGGCCGATCAACAACATCATCGCAGGGGTGACTTGCGAAACCTGCCACGGTCCGGGAGCGAACCATACGGCGGCGATGCGAGCAAATCTGCCGCAAGGAATCGCATTAATCATGAACCCGGCAAACCTTCGTCCGGTGGATCAGGTCGACTTCTGCGGATCGTGTCACGCCACCTCGATGGACGTGCAGATGGCCGGCAGTTTCGGCCTCCCCAGCATACGCTTTCCGGCTTACCGTTTGCAGAACAGTGCATGCTGGCGAAATGATGCACGTATCCAATGCACCGCTTGTCATGATCCGCACAAGCCCCTAGTGCGCGGCACCGCTGCCTACGACGAGAAATGCCTTGCCTGTCATGTGTCCGGTCCAGGCGTGAAGCCCGATGCCGTGCACCCGGGCCGCGCGTGCTCGGTAGCAACAAAGGATTGCGCCTCCTGCCATATGCCGAAATATGAGTTTCCGGATGTCCACCACAAATTCACCGATCACGATATTCGCATAGTGCGCCAGGGAGCGCCGATCCCCGGGTGATGGCTTGTCTGCCGGATTCCCAAATCAGTCCACAGTTCAAGGATTTCAGAGAAGCCGCCATCGATACCACGAGTTTCGTGCCTACACTATTGAGAACCGGAGACGATCCTTAATGGGAGATCGAACTCAAGCCTGGCACATACAACCTGCGACTTGGCGTGATGGATCGCGCTACGCAACAAATCGGAACAGTCGACTTGCCTTTGGAAATTTCCGAGCAGATTGCGGCAAAATAGGTTCGTGATGTTGCGGAGATTGGTAGCGTTCGTTGCAGCAGTCGCCCTGTCCGCGGTATTTGCGCAGGAACAGAGCGCTCCAGACAAGCCGTCCAGCAGTGATATGACTGTGCGAGCGACTACGCATATGGTCGTGCTCGACGTGGTGGTCACGAACTCATCCGGCAAACATGCAAAGGACCTGCAGCAGGGCGACTTCACCGTTCTTGAGGACGGTGTTTCCCAGAACATTGTTTCTTTTGAAAAGTCGGGAGTGCGGAAGACATCGACGCCTCAGACTCGCAACGAAAAATTGGAGCCGGCAGCTGAACCGCAATCATCCAGCGGCAGCCCGCGAACGATTCTTGTTCTAGACGAACTCGATACCGAGTGGATTCTCACCGCGCAGGCTCGTGTTTACCTGAACAAGTATTTCGCAACTCACGGCCCGCGTCTGGAGCAACCGACGGCACTGCTGGCGCTCACCAACGACGGCCTCGAAATGCTCTGCAACTACAGCCAGGACGCTAGAGCGCTAACCATGGCTCTAGCCCGCCACAAGACTGCATTGCCTTACCACATCATAAATGCCGAGGGCGTGCAGGGAGGTTTCGATCGCCTTGGCATTGCCCTCACAGCGATGTATCAGATCGCCCAAGCCAGTACCGATCGCGCCAGCCGCAAGAACCTGGTCTGGATCGGTGAAGGTTTTCCGGTAATCAATTATGCTGTCTCGGCGGCGGCACAGCCTGCGCTTGGTTTGCATGGAGTTGATTTAGCCACTCAGGAGAAGGCACGCGGAATGGTTCAGAAGCTGGCCAACGCATTATTGGCAGCCCGTATCAGCGTGTACACCGTCGATCCCACTGGGCTTCTTTATGCCGGTGACATTCATGATCCGAGAATACTGACCACCAACGGTGATCTGATATTCGAAAACATCGCTCCGGAAACCGGCGGCAAGATCTTTCGCAACATCAATGATGTAGGTTTTCTCGTCGACAAAAGCGTGCGCGATGGCTCCAGCTATTACACGCTCGCCTACTATCCTACTAACAAAGACTGGAATGGAAAATTCCGAAATATCAGCGTGAAGGTGATCCGGCCTGGTCTCGAGGTACGCACCCGTACCGGCTACTATGCGCTTTCGGACTCAAACGAAACGCCCGACCAGCGCATCGATCTGGCGCTATCGATTGCCGTTCGCAACCCGGTCCCGTACACGCTCATTCCGATTACCGTCTCCGCCAGGCGCCTGCCGGACGCTCCGCACAGCTCGCAATTGACCGTAAAGATAGATCGCAATTCGCTCCAGTGGTCGAAACTGCCGAATGGCGACTTGCGGTCCGAAATTACCCTGGTCACCGCAAGCCTTCGCGACGACAACCGCGTACTGAAATTCAAGGTGCGGGAATTCGAGTCGATCGTGGAGAAGGGAAGGGCAGCGGCACTGCGCGATGTTCCGCTCGTGTTTACGGTCGATGCCGATGTGCCCGCCAAAACTGCACGCCTGCGCTGCATAATTCGCGATGCGCAGAGCGAAAATATGGGAACCGCCGATCTCTCAGCGGCTGATCTCGCATCAGGTGCGCCCGTGGGCGACCTGACGTATTCAGCGGAAAGCGGCAAGCTGCACGGCAATCACGATCCAGCCCATGGATTGATCGTCGGCGATCCGGTTCGCGTTGCCGTGGAAGGCGAGCACCTGTTCCTTCGGACTTCCGACGGCAAGGTAATCAAAGCCACCGTCATCAAGCGGCAGAGATCGGAAGGCATTCTCGCGCGCTGGTTCGGAAGATAGTAGAGGTGTTTCATAAATCCGATTGGAAGGGACGCGCCTTCAGAAGCTGCGGAGAAAAGGAAATCCGTTGGCTCGAATAGAGATTCCTGGTGGATTGAAGTTCACTCGGGAATGACAGAAAGAAGTATTCGCCTGACGAGATATGCCATCACTGCTGCTTCTGTACCGTTCCTTTTGCCTCGACGATGGTGAAGGTCAGCTTCATCCCGGTTGGCATGATCACTTGCATTCCGGAGTGTATGTTGTCCCCACTGACGCTGACGTCTGTGTCGGGAATGGTTGCGCTGGGGGCATTGCCTCCACCGCCAGTAAGGACGTCGACACCTGCGCGCGTGATATCGGCGCGGCGTGCGCCCGTATCGTCTTCGCGCCCGGTATTGGGGTTCACCGGCCGATCCTGCCCGGCGCGAACTAGCGTGTTCGACATCACCGAATAATTCACCCCGTCGGCGACGATGGACGTGACCTCAAGCTCGAGTTCGCCAGCTTGGCTGTAATTCCAGGTCGAGCGGGCGTATTTCACTACGCCATTCACCAGAGATCCTTTGCGGATAAACACGCGCTCAGTTCCGAAGCGAATGTCCCGGTCGACATGTCCGGTGAAAGGCTGCCCGATAACAGCGGTATCACTGCTAAGCGTCTCATCAAGCTTGACGACAACTTTGGTTCCTTTTGGGATGTCGGAAGCGACTGCGACGCTCGAGAACCACAGCGCAAGCGTGACCCAACGCATCGCAACTGTCCTCAACATGTTTCCTCGCGTACTCGACTACGCCATCATCTTACCTCTTAAGCTAACCCTGGCGACCCGATTCAGTTGCGCAGGCTACAATCCTGAGATGTCCTGGCGAATGCGCCTGTTTCGAGTCGTTTCGCGAACCTTCATAGCGTTCTACGCGAAGTTCCCCGTTTTTGGAGCGCTACGGGGCGCTATTGCCGTGGTGCCCCATGGCGATCGATACCTCATGGTGGAGCGCGCCGACGGCCTCGGATTGGGATTTCCCGGCGGGCTGGTGCATCCCTGGGAATCGCCCGAAGGTGCATTGTGCCGTGAAGTAAAAGAAGAAACTGGCCTGGCTGTTCAGAAACTGGAACCATGGTTTGCATACCGCGACCAACAGATGTACCCAACGCAAATCTCGGTTTTTCGTGCCGATGTCTCAGGCAGTCTCCGAAGTTCGTGGGAAGGCGAAGCAGTCATGGTGACTATCGACGAAATCAAATCGCGGGTCATCATCAACCAGCGCAGGGTCGCCGAGAAACTCAGCGAAGAGCGGAAGGCATGAAGGCGCACATCGAACCTGTGCTGGACACGAGTGCCGAACCCGCGGTTCGCGGATTCCTGCACCGGCCTGAGGTGCCAGATGGCGATGCGCTGGTGCTGGCGCATGGAGCGGGCTCGAACGCCCAGTCTCCGGTGCTGATTGCCGTTGCCGAAGCCTTTGCCGAGGCTGGAGTTATCGTGTTACGTATCGATTTACCATTCCGGCAATCGCGTCCCCACGGACCGCCGTTTCCGGCCATGGCCGCTCGCGACCGCCAGGGAATTCGCCGGGCTTCAGAATTCATCCGTCCGCTGACAACTCGGCAGCTGTTCCTGGGTGGACACTCGTATGGCGGAAGGCAGACAACGATGCTGGTGGCCGACGAGCCCCAGCTTGCTTCTGGGCTGTTGTTGCTTTCCTATCCGTTGCATCCGCCGCGAAAGCCGGAGCAGAAGCGCGATGCCCACTTTCCCAAGCTGCAGAGACCGGCATTTTTCGTTCATGGCAGCCGCGATCCATTCGGGTCCCCGGAAGAGATGAGGCAAGCCGTTGCCTTGATCGGTGCCCGGACTGAGTTGCTGATCTGCGAAGGAGCCGGACACGACCTCGGAAAAGGAGCACAGTTGCGCGACTTGGCGCGAGAAGTCCTCAAAGCATTCCAGCAGTTCATCAGCTAGCCGGCAAGAGTGGCTGCGGTGCTTTTGCCCATGGAGAGCTACCCGCTAGTGCGCATCCTCTGGTCACTTGCCGCCATTGCCGATTCGGGCTGGAATAAAGCCTCTGAGGAGTGATCATGGGGCGAGCTTTCAGTTTTCTGTCGATTCTTCTGGTGTTGGCTGGGGGGATGTATATCTATTCCAGGCAGGTAAAGGCCATTTCGCCCACGGTTGCGAACAATCCGAAGTCCACGGTGAACCTCGTCGGCGTGCGCATGGATCTGAACAATATTGCCAATGCCGAACGACGCTACCTGGCGACAGAAGGGAAGTACGCCTCGCTCGACGAGCTGATTTCAGGCCAGTACATCACCGATGCCCGCCTGCGGGGGCCGTATAGCTACGATGTGCAAGTCAGTGGCGATGGATTTGTGGTAACTGCTACGCGCGCGCCCGGCGCCGATCCCGGCCTCCCTGCGCAAATGTCCATCGACCAGAATATGCAGCAGAGTTCAAATTAAGAGCGAGCGCCTCGTTCTGCGGCTCCGGGAAATGCGCTCAGGATTTTGTTTTGAAGGGGCGCACCTTCAGATGCGCCGAACCAAATCCTTACGTTTGTCATTCCGAGCCGACTTTAGTCGGCGACGAATCCGCATTCTGAAATCCCCGCAACCACGCGGTCATCTGCAATCTCGGTATCGCCCAGGCACCCAGTCGCCACAACAGCAAACAGCCGAGAATGATTCCGTAGCGCACCGGTTCACGAATATCGGCCTTTACCAGCCAGTAGAAATGAATCACGCCAAGCGCTGCACTCGCATAGATCAATTTGTGCAGCGTCGACCATCGCTTGCCGCCAAGGCGTCCAATCCATCCTTTTGTGGACGTAATCGCCAGTGGCAACATCAGCAGTAGAGCTGCCATGCCCACGGTGATGAAGCGCCTCTTCAGAATGTCGGCCCACATGTCGTGGAGGTCGAAGAACTTGTCGAGCCAGACCCATGTCATCAGATGAAGACAGCCGTAGAAGAACGCGTACAGGCCAGCCATCCGGCGAAAGCGAATCAGCCAGGGCAGTCGAAGCATTTGCCGCAGCGGCGTGATGGAGAGCGTGATCAGCAGGAAGATCAGCGTCCACTTGCCTGTCGAGTGCGTTATCACCTCGATCGGATTCGCCCCCAGCGCAGAGTTGAAGCCCTTCCACGCCAGCATGAACAGCGGCGCCAGACACAGCACGAAGGCGAAGATCTTCATGCATTTGATGTAGAAAGTCTTCAAGTTCTGTGCCCCTTTATGTCCTCTGCCATTAGAAATATTTTTTCAGATCCATGCCGTTGTACAGGCTTGCAACCTGATCGCCATATCCATTGAACATCAGCGTATCGCGCTTGAAGAATTCGCCGATGCGTCGCTCTTTCTTCTGGCTCCAGCGCGGATGATCTACGTTGGGATTTACATTCGAGTAGAAACCGTACTCATTTGGTGCGGCCATGTTCCACGTGGTGGGCGGCTGTTTGTCAACGAGAGATATCTTCACGATCGATTTGATGCTCTTGAACCCATATTTCCAGGGGACAACAAGCCGGATCGGCGCACCGTCCTGTTTCGGCAGTTCGCCGCCGTAGAGGCCGACCGCAAGGATCGCCAGCGGATTCATCGCTTCATCTAGGCGCAGACCTTCCACGTAGGGCCAATCGAGCACCCCATACCGCTGTCCGGGCATTTCGCGCGGATCGTATTTGGTCGTGAACTTCACGAATTTCGCTTTGCTGGCCGGCTCGACTTGCTTCAGAAACGAGCTGAGCGGAAAGCCGTCCCATGGGATCACCATCGACCAGCCTTCCACACACCGGAGCCGATAAATGCGCTCCTCGATGGAAAATGTCTTCAGGAAGTAGTCGATGTCGTATGTTTTTTTCTTTTTCACCAAGCCATCGACCTCTACCGTCCACGGCCGTGTCTGCAGCGTCTGCGCGAGTTTTGCCGGGCTGTACTTATCCGTGCCGAACTCGTAATAGTTGTTGTAATTGGTGATGTCGTTATATGGCGTTTGTGCCTCTGTCGTACTGAACGGACTCTTCGACGCGACGTTCAACTTATTCTCCGCATGCACCACTTGGGATGGCGATGCCATTTCACCAACGTAGCGAGCCCCGGTGGCGATCGCGGCCGCTGCCGCTGCCCCGATCATGAATTCCCGACGGTTGAAATACGTTTCCTGTGGCGTGATCTCAGATGATGGAATGTCACTCTTCTTCTTTATCAGCATCGCCGGTCCTGTTCCGTAAAAGGTTCCCCACGCTCAGATCAGACTCCGATGGCCGCTAAAAGTTTCACCCCAAAAGCAAAAGGCCCGCCGGAGTTCCAGCGGGCCTGAGTCAATCCTCCGAATTACCGGTTCTGGCTTGCCATGGCGGAGGCGCGAGCGCTGTTACGCTCGGCGATAATTTTCTTGGCATTGTCCGCCAGGGTTTTGGCTTGTCCCATAAGGTCCAGCGCTCTCAGGACCAACGGATCGCCATCAGCGCGAATCTTCAATCCTTCTTCCTGGCCGAACGCATCGATGAAGATCTCGCTCTTGATGTTGTTACGCAGCCAGTCATTCACGCCCGCAATATCCGACTCCGTGTATCCGATCTTCTGATCGTCGAGGAATTTGCGGAACTCCTGCATGACGGCCTCGTCCACGGTGAAGTTCTTGCTCACCTGATGATTGAGCGTGTAGTGCTTGGCGAAATTGAAGAACGCGTAGTGCTGTAGCAACTCGTCCTGGAAATGATTTTGCTTTGGCGTGTCGAACCTGACATCTGGGGTAATTCCGCCACCACCATACACAGGACGTCCGCTGTCGGTCATCTTCACTTCGCGATTCGCGTTGTTCGGTGTACCGTTATGGTCGTGATTGTAGTAATAGTCGTAGAGCGATATACCGCTGTAGTCGCGCTGGATGAGCCGGCCGCTGGGGGTGTAGTACTTCGCCGTGGTCAGCGCCAATCCGGTGTTTTCGGAGAGAGGAAACACCGTCTGGACCAGGCCTTTGCCAAAAGTGGTTTCGCCGACGATCAACCCGCGATCGTGGTCCTGGATGGCTCCCGCCAGAATCTCAGCGGCCGACGCCGTTCCGCGGTTCACGAGTACAACGATTGGATAGTCCTTGCCACCATTGCCATGGCTGGCGCGGTAAACCTTCTCCGGTGAGGACCGCCCGTGGTGTGAGACGATTACCTGGCCGCGTTTCAGGAACTTATCTGCGACTCCAACACCTTCGCTGAGCAGTCCGCCAGGGTTTTGGCGCAGGTCCAGCACCAATCCTTTCAGGTCACCCATCTCGTCCAGTGCTTCCTGGACTTCGTGCTCGGTGGTTTCCTGGAATCCGGAAATATGCATGTAGCCAATTCCGGGGCGAATCAGGAAGTGGAGATCGACGCTGTAGCGAGGGATCTCGTCGCGGGTGACATTGAACTCCAGAGGCTTCGGCGTGCCCTCACGGACGATGGTGATCGTAACGTTTGTTCCCTTGGGACCCTTGAGCAGGTCAGCCACATCGGACGTGCTCATGTTATCGGTCGGCTTGCCGTCTACTGCCACAATCACGTCGCCCGGATGGATACCCGCCCGGTACGCAGGGGTCCCGACGAAGGGGGCAATCACGATCACCTTATTGTTCCGCGGACCTACCTGCATACCCACGCCGTAATACTTGCCGCGCTGCTCTTCGCGCAACAGTGAGTATGCTTTCGGATCGAAGAAGTTCGAGTGCGGATCGAGCACGCGCAGCATGCCCGGAATGGCTCCGTTGTAGATGGCTTTATCAGCGCTTACCGGCTCGGCGTAGTTTTGCTCAACCAGATCATACACTTGCGAGAAGGTACGCAGGCTGTCGCGGATCTCCCCGTCGCCCGAAGGCGTGCTTCCGCTGACCCGTTGGCCGAAAAGCGCTCCCAGAAAACCGCAGGTAACAATGACAAGAACTACCAGGAAGAGAGCACGGCGAGTACCACGGACCATCTTTTGATTTCCTTGTTGGGGTGCGAAGCCCACACCCGCAAAGTAAAAGCAGTATAGCACGGTAAAACGGGCCAACCCGGCCTATCTATTGGTCATCGGGTTACCCGTCCTAAAGGACAGGCGGACCAGACTTGCCCGGGAAATGCCTGTTGCAATTGCGTCTGTACCGGTGGCTTGTGGCTGGCAGTCATCGCAAAAAAGCCGTTGCTACCAGTCACCAGCTACTCCATAGATCACTCTGTTTGCCGCTCCCGAAGAAGAGGCAGTATGATGGCTCTATGAATCTCGGCATGCCGGAGATGATCTTCATCTTTTTGTTGGCCCTTATCATCTTCGGGCCCAAGAAGTTGCCGGAGATCGGACGCCAGATCGGGAAAGCCCTGGGCGAATTCAAGCGTGCCAGTAATGAATTCAAGTGGCAGTTGGAAGCGGAAATGCGCCAACTCGAACTGGAAGCCGAACGCGAGAAGGACAAGAAGAACGCGGCTCCTGTTTTGCAGGCTCCCGCGGGAACGGTGTTGAGCACCGAGCCTTCCATCCTGCCTCCGAACGGCAATCAGCCTGCCGCACCTGAAAGCGCAGCTTCATCCCAATCAGCCGATGCCTAGTCCCGCTTACGCCGCCGCCAAACAGGTCCTCTCCGAACACATGGGAAGCATGAGCTTCCTGGAGCATCTGGAGGAACTTCGCCGTCGCATCATCTGGTCGTTTGTGTACGTCGGCGCCGGATTCATGCTCTGCTGGTGGAAGGCCGAGAAGATTTACGGCTGGATGCAGAAGCCGATCATGGAAGCGCTCCGCAATCATCACATGGCGGAGAAACTCGTTTACCTGAGTCCGACGGAGCCCTTCAATATGTACCTGAAGGTCGGTTTCATTGGTGGACTTTTCGTCGCATCGCCATTCGTGCTGTATCAGCTTTGGCTCTTCATCTCGCCCGGACTTTATCGCCACGAGCGCCGCTATGTCGTTCCTTTCATGGTTTCATCTGTCGGGCTTTTCATCGCGGGCGGCATCTTCGGTTACAAAATGGTGTATCCGGCGGCCCTGGATTTTCTGATCGGATACGGAGCGCAGTTCCAGCCGATGATCACCATCGGCGAGTACACCGATCTGTTTCTGACCATCATCATCGGCCTGGGCATTGTCTTCGAGATGCCGATCCTGGCATTCTTCCTCGCGCTCATGGGCATCGTGAATGCCGGATTCCTGTGGCGCAACCTGCGCTATTCGATTCTGGTCATCTTCATCATTGCCGCGATTATCACGCCAACAACTGACATCATGAACATGTGCATCTTCGCGGCGCCGATGGTTCTGCTCTACATCGTGAGTATCTTCATCGCCTGGCTTGTACACCCGACTCGCCGTAACCGGAAGAAAGCGGAATCGGAGTCGTAGCCTAGGCTGCGTGGCCGGCCGCCCTCGTCCGCGTTTCCGAGCGGAGCGCAAGGACTCGTCGCGCTGGTGCACTATATTTGTCCTCTTTCGCAAGCTGGGTAAGACTCCGGCCAGTGTTACGCTGCATTTTCGCTCCTTTGTCTTGCGTGTCTTTGCTTGTAGCGTTTCTTCTGCCGGCGCCACATGAGATAGCCGAACAGCAGCAGCCCACCGGCAATTCCCCAACTTGCTTTTTCGATATACCCCAGCAGCGTGTTGAACTCGTTCGCAAACGCGAATCCGCTGAGTGAGATTGCCACCACCCAGGTTGCGCCGCCCATAAGGTTGTAGAGGAAGAAATCTCTCCATTCCATGCCGAGGCTTCCTGCCAGTGGACCGGCAATCGTGCGCAGGCCGAAGATGAATCGGGAGAAGAAGATGGTTCGCCCGCCTCGCCGCCGGATTAGTGTCTTGGCGGCTTTCAAATCTGTATCGTCGAGGCGGAGAAGCTTCCGTGCCCAGCGGATCAGCGTCTTGCCAAAGTGCCGACCCAGCAGGAATCCAATGTTGTCGCCCATTACAGCTGCACAAATTCCGGTGAGAATTACCCATTCTATGTGCAGCCCGGTTTTCTTGTGTGCCAGGAAAGCCGCAAACATCAGCACGGTTTCGCCGGGCAGCGGGATGCCGGAACTCTCTCCCAGTAGTCCAATCAGAATGGCCCAGTAGCCCCAGGCAATCAGGAAGTGACGAACCGTGTGATAGATCCATTCCACAAGCGTTTTGATGCCATGCGGTTTCGGCGCCGCGGGGCCATCTTGCAGATTTCTATTTACCTGTGGACTTCCCGCTTGTCATCACGAGCGCGCTTTTGGCGCGAGGGCTATGCGGTTAGTTGCTGGATCGGCTCACCCCAGCCAGCGGCCAGATCCGCCCAGGTTGAATTCGTCGACTCGATCAGGGCAATCCGCTTTGCACGATCCCATCCTTTGATCTGCTTTTCACGCCTGATGGCATTGTTCACAACACTTCGAAGTACACGAGCCGGTGAATACGATATTGCTTGGTGAAGCCGTCTATCGTTCCACGCTTGTGTTCCAAAACACGTCGATCAATGTCGTCAGTGACGCCGGTGTAAAGCGCTCGCGAGCGGCTGGACACAATGTAGACCCAGTACTTGTGTTGTTTTCTCAACGGCAGATCCCTCGTTCGCTTCGCTCACTCGTGAGGACAAATGAGCTTTTATGCCGTATCGATCAGTGCAGGGTACTGAAATGCCTGTGCAAACAGCAGTCATATTCCATCGAATTACGAGTTAGTTACTCCTCCCCTCCCTCTTCGCTATCGGAAAACAAAAGGTTTATGAGGCAGTGCGTCTTTACATATCGCATGAGAAAGGGTTTAAGGCCTCTATATCGCAAAATAAAGGAGTTATGTCCTGCGGTTGGCCGGATTGTCGTTGCGGATTGGCGGGAAAATCCCCTGTTCATGCGTATTATATCTATAAGAATCTATAATGTTATATTGAAATAGCAATTAGATAACAACAAAATGCCGTGAAAGAGAAATGGAGTACAAGAATGGGAAGAGGAGGGCCTAAGTGCTTTGAAGTGAATCGGTCACCTTGCGTATTTAAAAGAGATCAAGGGAAACATCGACAACTTCTGACCCCACCATTACGCCAAACGAGGACTAGAGGTGAGGCACCCGGAGGGATTGTTAATCGGGTAATAGGTAATCTGGAAATCGAAAGACCGGACGATCGGCCGCCAACAGAGTGGAAGCACCAGTCCTGCACGGCACAAGGTCTCTCGACTCGGACGCGGGACGATTCGCCGCGTCCTCGCTCGAAATGACAGGCATTGCCGTTGGTTCCCCAAAAGGGTATGCGGGGAAAGTTCGCGCTTGAGACTGGCGGCGTACCGCTCGCGCTACCCTTCGCCACGGTGCCTGATAGACTGCCTTTGTGCGAATCTTTGCGCTGACACTTCTGTCTGTCATCCTGCTGGCTTGCTCGCACGGGAACACCGCGCCCGCCAATACGGCCACGTCCACGTCTGAACCGAATCGTACAACGACGGCCGACGCTGTATCGGAGAGCAGTGCAACGTCGCAGACGGCGAACACGCCCGCGCCTCCGCCGGATACGCCCGACGTCCACGTGAGCGGAAAGCGCGCGCTGAAATACACAGCCGACATGGTGGCAATGGGACCGCGCCCGATTGGCAGTGCGGCACACACGAAGATGGAGAACTACATCCGCGAACATCTTCGAAAGGACGGCGTAGAGGGCAATAATCTGGAAGAAGACCAGTTCACGGCCGATACGCCTGCGGGCAAGTTCCAGTGCCGAAACTTCATCGCGAAGTTTCCGGGGAAGAAGGACGGGATCATCGTGATTTCGGGGCACTACGATACGAAGATGCTGCCGAACTTTGTGGGCGCGAACGACGGCGGAGCTAGCGCAGGGCTGCTACTCGAACTGGCCGATCACTTTGCCAAAGAAAAGAAGCCGCGCGATGGATACTCGGTGTGGCTGGTGTGGTTTGATGCGGAGGAAGCGGTAAAGCAGTGGTCGGCGACGGACAGCACCTATGGCAGCCGGCATCTGGCGGCTAAGTGGCAGCAGGACGGCACGGCGAAGAAGATTAAGGGTTTCATGTTGCTCGACATGATTGGCGATGCGGACCTTGGAATCGATCGCGACATGAATTCCACGCCATGGCTGGAGGATCTGGTGTACCGGGCGGCGAGTCGCTTCGGATACCAGTCGCATATATTCACACGGAAAACGGCCGACGAAGACGATCACATTCCATTCAAGAACATCGGCGTGCCGGTAGCCGATCTAATCGACCTTGATTACGGTTACAACAATGTTTTCTGGCACACGTCGCAGGACACCATGGATAAACTGAGTGCCGAGAGCCTGGAGATTGTCGGTACGACGGTGGTGGAAACGGTGCGGTTGCTGGATCAGCGGTGAGGGTTAGTACTCATTGTAAGAGAGGGGGCGAGACGCCCCCCGGAATAGCCGGCGAGGACGCCGGCGCAACAACAGCGGGGCGCTGCAACAAGCCGGCGCTACAAACCCGCAAAAACTCCGGCTGTAGAACGTTTTACGCAGCTTTTTCGGTTTCGGTGCGCTTAGGGAAGACGTAGATCTGCCCATCGCGCGCCTGAACATCGTAAGTCTTGAGACTATCCTTCGCAGGGCCGGCGACAACGGTTCCGCTGTGCACGTCGAATTGCGAACCGTGCCACGGACACTGCACGGTGCATCCGACGAGAGCGCCGTCGGAGAGAGGTCCGCCTTTATGCGTGCAATGGTCGTCGAAAGCCATCAGTCCATCGGGGCACCGGCCCACGACAACGCGTGCTCCCTGGATCACGGCGAGCAGGAGTTGTCCGGGAGCGAGGTCTTCGTCTTTGCACACAGGAAGATTCCAATCATTGACGGTGACGGTGCGCGACTTCGAGGCGCCCGCGAAGCGGTGGTCCACGCCGATCTGATTGCGATAGACGAGAGTCGCGCCAAGCCATCCGGAGATAAACAGGCAGAACACGCCGATGGCGGACAAAGTAAAAGAGGTCTGGTCGGGAGCCGCGGCTGGTCCTCCGCGATACGCCGCTACGGCGATGAAGAGGAACAGCACCAGGACGTTCAGTAGCGCGTGGCGATAGCCGCGGCTGCGCGCGCTCGATTGCGGCGGCACAGTCGTGAAGAGATCGACAGCGCCGGGGATTGCGGCGAGTACAGCCATGATGTCGCCGGCGAGAATGCAATACCATCCGGCAGACCAGAGAGACGGAATCCCCTGGCTGACACCGATCGCGTCGAAAGCGAGACTGGTGATGAAGAGCCCGATCGGAAATGCCACCAGCATCGGGTGAATGGGATGCGAGCTGATATGAGCCTTGGATCGCATACGACCGCTCCGGCCAGTTGAGAGTATGGGCGCGTGCAAACGCAGCGCCTCAGCACAGTGGGAGTGTGGTTCGTGAGCATTAGGATGGCTGGTTCCCTGAAGCTGGTGAAAAACTTCGGTATGAATTGCATGGCAAAATGGTGAATAGCGGTCGCGGGAAATAGCTGGTCCAAAGGTGGACTTTGCATAAACTGCTCTTCTGGATAGCGTTCAATCTATTTGTCCTGATCATGCTGTTCCTGGACCTGGTGATCTTTCACCGCAAGGCCCATAAAATTCATTTTCGCGAAGCTTTGGCATGGACCGCCTTCTGGATTGCTCTGGCAGCCGCGTTCGCCGTCGGTGTGCACTTCTGGTATGGGAAGACGAAAGCGCTGGAGTTCGTAACCGGTTACGTCGTGGAAGAGTCGTTGAGCGTCGACAATCTGTTCGTCTTCCTGCTGATCTTCAATTACTTCAAAGTTCCGGAACGCTACCAGCATAAGGTCCTGTTCTGGGGGATCATTGGCGCGCTGGTCATGCGTGCGGTGTTCATCCTGGTGGGGGTAGCACTGATGAAGCGCTTCGAGTGGATCGTCTACATTTTTGGCGCGGTGCTGATCTGGAGCGGGATCAAGTTTTTGCGCGGAGGAGAGACCAAGGTTCATCCAGAGCATAATCCGGTGCTGAAGCACGTACGGCGCTGGCTTCCGGTGACCAAGGACTACGTCGAGGGCCGATTTTTCGTTAAAGATAACGGCCTTTACGCGACACCTCTGCTGCTAGTTTTGGTCATGATCGAAACTACCGACGTGTTGTTCGCGGCGGATTCTATTCCGGCGGTGCTGGCGATCTCGCGCGATTCGTTCATCGTGTATACGTCGAATGTGTTTGCGATTCTTGGGTTGCGATCGTTGTACTTTGCACTCGCAAGGATGATGACAGCGTTCCACTATTTGCAATACGGGCTGGCGGTGATCCTGCTGTTTATCGGAGTGAAGATGATGCTGTCGAACTTCTATCACATTCCGACAGGAACCGCGCTGGCGGCGGTGGGAGGAGTGCTCGTGGTGGCGGTAGCGGCGTCGATTATGTGGCCCAGGAAGAAGTAAGAAATCAGAAGACAGAAATACGAAGAGAGAAGCCTGTCAAAGTGCCTCACCGACTAAAGTCGGCTCGGGCAATAAAAAGAGGGAACTTGCTTCGGCGGGCCTGAAGCCGCCCCCTTCAAATCAAACTTATGAAAACGCCTCTGGTAGTTACTCACAACTGAGTAACTCAAACCTGATCTTGTCGCCAGCGATAACCGAGTGCTTCAGGAACTTTTTGTCGTCGTGCGCAGGGAAGTCGGTGCGGTAATGGGCGCCGCGGCTTTCTTCGCGGGCGAGCGCGGATTTCGCGATCAGGATGCCAGTTTGCCACACGTTGCGGGCTTCCTGGCAACGACGGCAATTGCTCGTCGGCAGCGAGGGTTTCAGCGCTTCGAGTTGATGAATGGCGTTCATCAGAGTATGGCCGCTGCGCACAATTCCAACATCACGCCAGAGTATGTTCTGAACTTCGCGAATGAGGTCGTCAGCACTTCTGGTATCAGAGCTTGCCGGTTCTTGAGTTGAAGCGAGATCGTTTTGATGAATGGCCGGTTGCCTGTGATTTAGTTCGGAGCGCATGCTGCGCGCGGCGCGTTCCCCGAATACCAAACCTTCCAGCAGAGAGTTACTCGCCAGTCGATTCGCGCCATGCACGCCGGTGCAGGCTACCTCGCCAGCCGCGTACAGGCCTGCAAGGCTGGTGCAACCGTCGAGATCTGTTTTAACGCCCCCCATGGCATAGTGAGCAGCAGGGCGGACGGGAATCATGTCGGTGGTGATGTCGACGTTGTATTTCAGGCAAGTGTCGTAGATGCGAGGAAAACGTTGGCGAATTTTCTCCGGATTTTTGTCAGTCAGGTCGAGGTAAACGACCGGATCTTTACTACGGCTGAGTTCCAGTTCGTGAGCAATGGCGCGGGCGACGACGTCGCGAGGAGCGAGTTCCGCGAGGGGATGATACTTCGGCATGAATCGCGCGAGTTGATCGTTGCGCAGAATCGCGCCTTCCCCGCGGAGGGCTTCGGACAGTAAGAAACGAGGAGCGCCCTTCACATAAAGCGCTGTGGGATGGAACTGGACAAACTCCATGTCGCTGATTTCGGCGCCTGCGCGAAATGCCATTGCGACACCGTCGCCAGTGGCCACGGCCGGGTTCGTCGTTTCCTTGTAGACATGGCCCAGGCCGCCGGTTGCAAGTAGAACCGCGGAAGCACGAACGGTATGCGGGTGGCCGTCTTCTCCGAGCAGCTTTACGCCGGAGACGCGGCCGTTTTCAACCAGCAGGTCGAGAGCAAACTCGAATTCGGAGATGACGATATTCTTGATGGATTTTGCTTTGAAGTAGAGAGCGCGTCCGATTTCCTGGCCCGTGGAGTCGCCATGCGCATGCAAAATGCGATCGCGACTGTGAGCGCCTTCGCGGGTAAAGGCCAGCTTGGTTCCATTGCGATCAAAGTGAGTTCCCCACGCGATCAGCTCTTCGATCCTTTCAGGACCCTCTTCTACGAGTACGCGAGCAGCTTGGGGATTACATAAGCCATCACCGGCAACGAGCGTGTCCTGAAGGTGAAGGCTGATTTCGTCTTCATCACTGAGCGCCGCTGCGATACCCCCCTGCGCATATTGGGTTGCCGATTCCTTCACTTCAAGTTTTGCAAGAACGAGCACGCGTCCGGCGGCTGCCAACTCGATCGCGGCGCGCAGGCCGGCGACACCCGCTCCTACGACGACGAAATCGGTGTCCGTGATTGCGGCTTTTTGCTCAGCCTTCATTACGGCACGATGTTACCACCACGGGGTGTTTGATTCCGTGTGCGCTATCATGGAATCAGTGGAAAGAATTCAAATCAGCGTGCCGGGTCATCCGTATCCGGCGATTATCGAAAGTGGCTTGTTACATCGCGCGGGGGAGCTTTTGCGCGAAATTGTGCCGAATCGCACGCGGTTTGTGGTGGTCACGGTGGCTCCGGTCCGCAAGCACTGGGGAGAGGCGCTGGGCGCATCACTGAACAAGGCAGAACTTCAACACGTTTGGCTAGAGATGCCAGATGGTGAGAAGAACAAGCGGTTGGATGTTCTCGAGGATCTGGCTGGACGGATGCTCAAGGCTGGCGCCGATCGCAAAACCGTGGTTCTGGCCTTTGGTGGCGGCGTGACCGGCGATGTCGCCGGATTCCTCGCTTCCGTTTTCATGCGCGGAGTGGACGTGGTGCAGATTCCAACTACTCTGCTGGCGCAGGTCGATGCGTCGATCGGCGGCAAAACCGGCGTCGACATGAAAGAAGGGAAGAACCTGCTGGGCACCTTTCATCACCCGCGGGCGGTGATCATCGATCCGGCGGTGCTGTCGACGTTACCAGATCGTGAGTACCGGGCGGGATTGTACGAAGCGCTGAAGTGCGGATTCATCCGCAACAAAGACATTTTCGACTACATGGAACGCAATCGCGACCGCATCCTGCAGCGCGAACAGGAGCCGCTGGAATGGGTAATCCGTGCCGCAGTTCAGGTGAAAGCCGATGTGGTTTCCGCTGACGAGCGCGAGGGAGATTTGCGGCGCATTCTGAATTTTGGTCATACCATCGGCCATGCGCTGGAAGCAGAAACCGGGTACAAGCAGTTTCTGCACGGGGAAGCGGTGGCATGGGGCATGGTAGCGGCAGCGATGATCGCTGCGGCTCTGCAGAAGACCGATTCAGAGACAGCGCGGCGGATCATTTCATCGGTGCTGGCATACGCCCCGCTTCCGAAGGTGCAAACCAGGGGAAAGCGAATCGCACGGCGGCTGACAACAGACAAGAAGACAGTTAATGGCGTCGTTCACTTCATTCTTCCAACGGAACTGGGGCGCGTGGAAGTGACTCCAGACGTTCCCGAGCGCGCAGTAGTGCAGGCGGTGGAAGAGCTGCGATATCTATCGCAATCCGTGTAATGGCGAGTTCTGCTGAAAATCCGAAACAATCTGTGCCGGTAATTGGTGCGGCTCCGGAAGGCGCCGTAGACCGTCAGCAGGCCGCGGCCAAGGTCCGAGAGATGTTCACGTCGATCGCGCCCCGATACGATCTCCTGAACCACGTGCTCTCGATGCAGGTGGACCGGCTCTGGTGGAGGCGGACTGCGCGTACATTTGGCCACGTCCTGCGCCGGAATGATGCGATGGTGCTCGACCTATGTTGCGGAACCGGCGACATGACGGCGGCCCTACTCGCAAGGGCACAAAAGAGCGGGGCGACCCCGAGGATCGTGGGCGCAGACTTTTCGCACGCCATGCTGCAGCGTGCAACGATCAAGTCGATAGGGAAGCCGCTTCGGTGGATGGAAGCGGATGCGCTGAATCTTCCGCTGCCAGATGGCACTTTCGATCTGGTGACCACGGCGTTTGGGTTTCGCAATCTGGCGGACTACGATGCGGGCTTGCGAGAAATCTATCGGGTGCTGAAGAACGGCGGAGAACTTGGCATTCTCGATTTCGGCGAGCCGAAGGGAGTTGTCGGAGCCGTGTACCGAACGTATTTCCGGTTTGTGCTGCCTGCCGTTGGAACGATGATCTCTGGTATCAAGGGCCCTTACAAATATCTACCGGCTTCGGTGGCGCGGTTTCCTGCGCCCGAGGAGATGCTAAAGAGAATGCGGGCAGCAGGATTCAGTGAGGTGTCGTGGTCTCCACATACGCTGGGGATTGCGGGACTGTATTGGGGGAAGAAGGGATAAGTCAAAAGTCAGAAGTCAAAAGTCAGAAGATCCCTTGCGGACTCTGTTTGTCGCGATGGCACAGAAAAACCAGCCTCGAGCGGGGACCACATCGTTAAAATCACGCTGGCGGCGCCGCCCGCGCCACACCAACATGGGGCAGGCGGCGAGAGGCATCGCGCCAGATACTCTGTGAAAACTAAACGCCAGCGAGGGTGGCTGTGGTGCGCGGTTGTTCGGCGAAGCAATCCTTAAAGGCCTGCTCGTTGGTGTACCGGATGACTTGCTCGTAATGAGTTCCGAGAAAGCTCTTCAGCTTATTGGTATTCATGATGTAAGACCCGGTGAGATAGGGCAGCGCTTCGGGAGGAACGGCCGATGTCTTTGTCTTCCACCACCACGATAGAGCAAGGCGGCAGGCCCAGCGTCCAGGCAAACGAATTATCTTCCGTCCGGACAGGTGCGCGCAGGTCTGGTAGGTGATGGCGTCGCCGCGGCAGGCGACGTTGAGAACCACAAGGTTGTTCGTGGCGACAGGCCTATGAAGAACGTGAGCGACGAGCCGCGCCATGTCATCGACGTGAACAAATTGAAGACGCTTGTAGAGATATTTTTCGCCGTACGGCAGGAGCATCGGAAAGCGTACCCCTGCAGCCTCACGTTTCCGTCCCCAGTAGCCATCGCCGTACGCGGTACCGCGCAGCGCATTTACCAGAAAATTCTGCATGGAAGCTCCGGTGAAAATGTGCGGACGCAAAAGGTAGGTGGTGCATGCTCCTAAGTTTCCGGCGCGAAAACGGACAACGTCATCGGCTTCCTGGGTATGGATCGCATAGGGAAGCGAGTGAGCGCCGAGGGGATTTTCTTCGCGAACCGGACCTGCGGTCTCGTTCCCATAGGCCAACACGGAAGAAGGGAAGATAAATGTGTCGACCAGGCCACCGTGTCGATTGACTTCAGTAATGGCTTCCATCACGCGGGCCGTGCCCGAGACGTTGATCTGCCACATGCGTTCCAGATCCAGCACACCGCTCTGAAGGGGATCAACAATGAACGCAAGGTGGACGACAGCACGTGCTTCCGTCTTCTTCAACAGCTGGACCAGCGCATCACAGGTGTCCTCGCGGCCAAGGTCCATGCGTTCAAACTGGGCGAGATGACCGGCCGGGGGCGACTGCAAGTCGACGCCGACCACCCGGAAATCCTGGAGTTGCGGCAACAATCGTTGACCGAGATTGCCAGACACACCGGTGATGATGACTGTCGGTTTGGAAATGCTGCTCACTTCTTGGTCTGCGGCGGCGCTGGGGTGCTCTGCCTCGCAGCCGAGGGAGAACCCAAAGGAATCTGCGAACTTGTGACCGGGCCAAAATAGTTCTGGTTGAGATCGGTTTTAACCTGCTCGAGAATGGAATTCAGGCTTGTACGCATTTTCTCGGTCAGCAGCGTGCTTTCGATCTCGGTGCGAACATCGTTGAGCGGAACCGGTTTCTTTGATTCCATTTTGTAAATGTAAACGCCCTCAGCCTGAACGATCGGCTGGCTCACTTCCCCGGGCTTCAGATCAAAAATCGAGGCCTGAGCAGGAGAAACCATGCTGCGCCGCCAATTCGGAATCGAGGTTGGAGGAGGTGGTGTTTTGATTCCCGCATTCGCATAGACTTCTTTTTCAATCTTGTCGACGTCCTCTCCTGCCACGAGGCGAGTACGAATCTTTTCAGCCTCCGCCTTCAGCTCTTCCACGCTCTGACCCTGTACGCTTTCTTTCAATGATGGGTTTGCTTTTGGAATGTAGAGACGTTTGAACGAGGCTTCCTGGTAATCGGCTTCGTGCTTTTTGTAGTAGTCGTCAATTTCAGCGGGAGTGGGTTTTGACTTCTCTCGCGTTTGCGTGATGAGTTCCTGTGCCAGAACCTGCGTCCTGGTCAACTCCATCATTTCCTTGAAGTGAGGTGTATCCGCAATGCCCTGCCGCTCGGCGATGTTCTGAAGAATGAGAGCCCGCGCATACTGTTCCGCCAGGGTCTGGCGCCTGTCCGGCGGCAATTCAGGGTTCAGGGTGTTTACAATCTTGTCGAATTGCTCACGGCTGATGGTGGTCTGGCAGTTCGGA
The DNA here is from genome assembly GCA_021324365.1 of Terriglobia bacterium. Taxonomy (GTDB): domain Bacteria; phylum Acidobacteriota; class Terriglobia; order Terriglobales; family Acidobacteriaceae; genus JAJPJE01. The sequence goes on from JAJPJE010000030.1 coordinate 36,160, forward strand.
CCTGTCGCTGGTCCGGAATTACCAGGGCAGAGACCTTTCAGGGTAATTACCGCTGCTGACTCCGGCACCTCGGCCGGTTTGGTCTGCTGTGGAGTCTGCAGGGTTATGGTGCTGGGCGCGCTCGACTCAGGAGCGGGATTCTGTGACGGCGCGGTTTGAGCAACGGAAAGGGATGAGAGGAGCAAAAAAGGTACAAAGAACCGATACATTCGAGTCTCCGAACAGGTCAACATCCGAAATTCATCAGTTCAAGAATCGTAGCATGTCGGCGGCTTTCGCTTGAAATCACAAGCGTTTGGTGATGCCGCGGTTGGCAGTAAAGAAGGGCGCAGTAGATAATCGAAGTACATGTCACAAACTGCAACTCTGAAAGCTGAGTCGATGCACACCGAAAAACGTGCGGTGGCGCAGAACTCCGTCTGGGCTGCGGTGGGGATAACCGGGCTGAAGATTGTAGTGGGACTGAGTACCGGGAGCCTGGGTATTCTGTCGGAAGCGTTGCATTCTGGACTCGACTTGGTGGCCGCAGTAATCACGCTGTTTTCGGTGCGAGTTTCGGACAAACCTGCCGATGCCGAACATCAGTACGGGCACGCAAAATTCGAAAATTTCTCTGCCTTCCTGGAAACCGCCCTCCTGCTGATTACCTGTGCGTGGATTATATGGGAGGCCTTTAAGCGGCTGTTCTTCAAGGCTGTAGAAATCGAACCAAGCGTATGGGCCTTTGTTGTCATGTTCATCTCGATCGCCATAGATGCGTGGCGCTCGAGGAAGCTGCAACGCATTGCGGATAAGTACGATAGCCAGGCTCTACACGCAGACGCGTTGCACTTTCGAACGGATATCTGGTCCAGCACGGTGGTGATTATTGGGTTGGTGCTGGTGTGGATCGGCGAGGATCTGAACATCGGCTGGCTACGCGTGGCCGACCCGATTGCGGCGCTGGCTGTCGCAGGTGTGGTCATCACGGTGAGTTGGCGTCTCGCACGCCAAACGCTGGATGCGCTGCTGGATGCTTCCCCGAGCGGTATACGGAGCCAGGTTATCAGCGAAGTGCTTCGCCAACCCGGCGTGATCGAGGTAGATCGGGTGCGCATTCGGCGAGCGGGGAATCACTATTTCGCCGATTTGACGGTTGGGTTCGGACGAAATCTGACCTTTCAAAGGTCGGAACAACTGGCATCTGAAGTGGTGGCGACGGTTAAGCGCATCCTGCCGAATGCGGACGTGGTGGTCCATTCGACAGCCATTCCGCAAGGCGAAGAGAACTTTTTCGACCGCATACGCGCGGTAGCCTCTTCGAATAACCTGACGGTGCACGACATCAGTATTCAAGACGTGGATGGCCGATTGCATGTTGAGCAGCACCTGGAATTGAATGAGCGGCTATCGCTGAAGGAGGCGCACGACTTTGTAACGGTGCTGGAATCGGAGATTCGCGAAAAGGTACCGGAAGTATCGACGATCCTCACGCACATCGAGAGCGAGCTCGCGACAATCGAGACGGCCCACCATCTTGTACAGGAGCCCACCCTGGAGGGACGGTTGAAGGGCGTGGCGCGAGAGTTTTGTGAAGTGATCGACTTGCACGACTTCGAATTCAAACGTGTGGCCGGAAAACTCTATGTCTCGTGTCACTGCACCATGTCAGATACCCTGCCGCTCTCGCAGGTGCACGATGTGATGACGTCGGTGGAGACGCGCTTCAAGCAGATCGATCCCGAATTGTTCCGGGTTCTGATCCATCCCGAACCGCAGACCGATAATCTCCGTTGACCTTCAGCAACTTGCTCCCGCCAGAGGTGCTCTGTATGCTCGGGGGGTGGTAAGCCCAACTCCAACAGGGGATGGCTGGAGGACGATTACACGCACTCCCTCGCTGATCTTGTGCGAGATCGCTTGGCGCTGGACCTTCGGTATCGCTATGTGGGCGGTGATTCTCTACATTCTGCTCCGTTCGCTGGGGCACGTGAGGATCACCGATGCGGAGATCAGGGTGATTCGCGCTTTCGATCCATACTCCACTGCGTACGTCCTGTTGCGAATCGTGAATGCCATCGTGCCAGTGGTGCTGCGCGTGTCCGCCTATGCATTATTTCCGATGATCCTGCTTTGGATTGCGGCTGCCACTGTTGGGCGAGGGGCAACGTTGAAGGCGCTGCTCGGGGACGGTACAGCAATTCGTTGGAACGCGCTTGCCGGCGTTAATGTTCTGCGCGTGTTGGCACTGCTTTTGGCGGCTCTTGCATTCGTGGGATCATCGGTTCTCGTGGGAAGACTTTTTCGCGGCCAGCCCGACTTGATTGGGGTGGCGATCCTGCTAAGCCTTGGCATCGATCTGCTGATTGGATGTGTGTGGTCGATGCTGAACTGGTTCCTGACCCTGGCGCCGATTTTTATCGTCCGCGATGGAGTGGGGATATTTGACGCGTTTAGCGCGTCGCTCGGTTTGTTCCATGAGCGCTCTGGGCCTTACATGGGAGTGGCCGTTCTCCTTGGACTGGTGCGGCTGGCACTGATTGTGATCGTGAGCGTCGCGTCCATCATTCCATTGGGCATGATTGGGAATTTCCCAGCACGCGGAATCATCGCGGTGAGCGTGGTGCTGGCGCTAGTCTACTGGGTACTGATGGATGCGGTGCAAATCTGGCGTATCGCAGCATACGTTTCACTGGCGCAGTATGAACCGGAGCCACCAGTAATGGAGCGTCCAGTGCTCGATCCGGTCGTGCCCGGTCCAGATGTGAACGCAGCGGAATCGCCACAGAATCCGGGAACTTCTTTCTAAAGAATCGGTCGGGCAACATGTCTGCCTCAAATCGACTATTCGCGTTCTTCTTCCAGGGACATGGGCCGGACTTGATCCAGCAGCATGATGGGCAGAAGCAAAAAACAGGGAATCAGGAGAGCACTCAGTTCCAGACGCTTTTTGAGGATGGCTCCTGCTGCTGCTCCGCCAACGTACGAAATCCAGATGAAAGCGAGGAAGGCGGAATCGCGGAAGTCTTTGTCACGAACCAGCCCGCGCGCCGAGACCTCACGTTCGTCATAGACCCGAAAAATCCAGACTGAGAAACGCTGCGCGAACTTCGTCAGAGTGCCGGTAACAAAGGTTGTGTAGACGGTTAAGGGGCCGACCTTGGTCAAGGTCACGGTTTGTGTTCCCATGGCGAAAGCCAGCACTGCGGTCAGCAGATAACGTATTTCGCTGTGCGAAGGAACGTGGCCGTCGCGAAGAAAGGGAGTGCCCACGGGAACGGCAATCAGCAGCAGAAGGAACTCGATCAATAACGTCCAGGTCGCGACGGAGGCGACGTGGTGCCTTGCGCCGATTTCAATCAGGATGCGGGCAATGATGAGACCGCTGACGTATGCCAGGACAGCGATTGCAGGAGCAATGAATTCATGGCGATTGACATCGACAGCAAACTGGCCGATGTGAACGCTGTTGCCGGTCATGTTGGCGGTGAAAATCTGGGCCAGTGCGATGTAGGCGACCACGTCCACGAACCCACCCACCCAGGTGAGTATGATTGCAATCCAGTGTTTGCCTTGGCGGGTGAGCGGTTTCTTTCTCTGCATGATTCATGGAGTTGGATGCGGGGTTCGCTCCTACATCTGCCAAAAACAGGCAGATCTGGGGCACCAGAGCAGTTGACGCCTGGATAGCGTCAAGACAGCAGCTTTGCTAATCTAAGGCGTGCAAGCACCACAATCCATTGTTGTCCTGGATTTCGGTTCACAGTACACGCAGTTGATTGCCCGCCGAATCCGCGAGTTCAACGTTTTTTCTGTCGTCCTGCCTTGCACCGCCAAGCTCGAAGAAGTAATGAGCTATTCGCCGGTGGGTATCATCTTGTCCGGCGGCCCAAGTTCCGTTTACGACGCTGACGCTCCCGCGATGGATGATCGTGTGCTGGCGGTGGCAGCAAAGCCACTGCTTGGCGTGTGCTACGGCCTTCAGGTGATGACCTACAAGCTCGGCGGGAAGGTGCGGCCGGCCGCGAAGCGTGAGTACGGACACGCGCAAGTTCAGATCGCCGACTCATCGCGGCTGTTCAAGGACCTGCCGAGCGAGATTTCCGTATGGATGTCGCATGGCGACGAAGCCGAGAGACTGCCGGCTGGGTTCAAGGAAGTTGCCCGCAGCAGCAATGCGCTGGCCGCGATGGAAAACCCCGAGCGCCACATGTGGGCTGTGCAGTTCCATCCCGAAGTTCATCACACACCATTGGGCAAGCAGATTTTGAAGAACTTCGTGTTCGATATCTGCGGTGCGCTGCCTAACTGGACTCCAGCGCAGTTCATCCTGGAAACGGTTGAGAACATTCGCAAGCAGGTGGGCGAGCATGGACGAGCCATCTGTGCGCTTTCGGGCGGCGTGGACTCGAGCGTAGCGGCAACGCTGGTCGATCGCGCAATGGGGAATCGGCTGACCTGCGTTTTCGTCAACAACGGAGTATTGCGCAAAAACGAGTTCATGAAAGTCCAGCAGAATCTGCGCGACAAACTCGGATTGAATCTACGCGCGGTCGATGCGACCGATCGGTTCCTCAGCAAATTGAAGGGCGTGATCGAACCGGAGAAGAAACGCAAGATCATCGGGCGAGAGTTCATCGAAGTATTTGATGACGAAGCTCACTCGATCGAGCGCGAGCAGGGAAAAGTCGAGTGGCTGGTGCAGGGCACGCTTTATCCGGATGTGATTGAGTCCGTCTCGGTGCGCGGTCCATCGCAGACGATCAAGTCGCACCACAATGTCGGTGGCTTGCCCGAAAAGATGAAACTGAAGCTGATCGAACCCCTCAAGGATCTGTTTAAGGATGAGGTGCGGCGCATCGGCAAAGATTTGGGAATGCCCGAAGATATTTTGCAGCGACAGCCGTTCCCGGGGCCGGGATTGGCCGTACGCATCCTCGGCGAAGTGACGCCGGAGCGGATTGCGATTCTCCAGGAAGCTGATGACATCGTTGTCACGGAGATCAAGAAAGCTGGGCTCTACAACCAGATCTGGCAGTCTTTCGCCGTGCTGTTGCCGGTCATGTCAGTCGGAGTGATGGGGGATCAGCGCACATATGCATACACCTGCGCGATCCGTGCGGTGCACTCGGAGGACGGCATGACAGCAGACTGGGTGCCGTTGCCGCATGAGGTGCTGAAGACGATCTCGAACCGCATGGTGAACGAGGTGCGGGGGATCAACCGCGTGGTGTATGACGTGACCTCCAAGCCGCCGGGAACGATTGAGTGGGAGTGAGACAGCGTGGCGTCGATCAGAGTGTAAGGAGGGTTGAAATCTACGTCGAGGCGGAGCGCAGGGGGTCGAAGAGTCCTGGCACACAATCGGTATAATCGAGAGAAGGTCTGATTCCGATCATTCGCAAATGGTAGGACCGGTCAGCTAGACAACTTGCGTTAGCGGTTTGTCGAGGAGTTGAAGACAGTTATGGCGCTTTTTCGTACTTCCAATCCGGCGTTGAGTAATGACGCGTTCCGCAGCCAGGGCTATGCCGCAACTGGCGAAGCGATGACTGTGTCTGGCACGGTCAACAAGACAGGCATTCTGCTGATATGCACGGTGGCAACCGCGGCATGGACGTGGAATACGTTCCTGAATTCGCGCGATCCCGCCTCGGTAATGCCAATGGCTGCGATCGGTGCGATTGGCGGATTCATCGTCGCGCTGGTCACGGTGTTCAAGAAAGAATGGGCGATGGTCACCGCGCCGATTTATGCGCTGCTCGAAGGTCTCGTACTTGGCGCTGTCTCGGCGATCCTCGAAGTGCGTTTTCCGGGCATTGCGATTGAAGCCGTCAGCCTGACGTTTGGTGTCCTCGTGGTACTGCTTCTTGCGTACCGCTCCGGCCTGATTCGCGTGACAGAGAAGTTCCGCCTGGGCGTGATCGCCGCAACCGGCGCGATTGCGCTGTTCTATTTCGCCAGCTTCATCCTGAGCTTCTTTCACGTTCCGCTGTTCCGGTCGGCATTCGGATCGGGTGCGATCGGTATCGGATTCAGCGTCGTAGTGGTGATCATCGCGGCGCTTAATCTCGTGCTCGACTTCGACTTCATCGAGACCGGCGCGCGTATGGGTGCTCCGAAGTATATGGAGTGGTACGGCACGTTCGGCCTGATGGTGACGCTGATCTGGCCTCTACTTCGAAATCCTCCGGCTACTGGCCAAGGCACGCAGCCGGGACTAGTTACAATATGAAGATCCTGATCTTTGGGGCCAGCGGCGGGACTGGACGTGAACTGGTTCGTCAGGGACTTGCGGCTGGACACCAGGTGACAGCGTTCGTGCGTAATCCTGACAGTCTGGCCGAGGCTCCGGGCTTGCGAGTAGTGCAGGGCGATGTCTACGCCACGGTGCAGGTTGCGGCTGCCATTGAGGGGCAGAACGCAGTGTTGACCGCATTGGGGGCAAGAACCCTAGGTCGAAGCGATCTGCTGCAGAAAGCAAGCGCGAACATCATTGCCGGCATGAAGCGGCATGGGGTCAAGCGATTGATCGTGCTTGGAGCTGCGGGCGCGTATCGGGATGCAGCAAAGAACGGATCCTCACTGCAACGGTTTTTCTTGCAAGTGCTGAAGCACACTCTCCTAAAGCATCCTTTCATCAGTTCTGCAATTCAGCAACAGCAGGTTGAGTCAAGCGGACTCGACTTCACGGTGGTGCTCCGCCGCGTCTGACGAATGGTCCGGCCAAGGGCCAATATCGCATCGAGGTCGATGGACTTCCGCGGGGCGGGTCCACACTATCCCGCGCGGACCTGGCGGCGTTTATGCTGAAACAGCTGAACGATCCGACCTGGGTCGGTAAAACGCCTACGTAGCGTACTGAAGCCAATTAATAATTGGGTAAAAATCCCTGTTCTGTGTGGGACCGAAAGCCGAAAGAGCTAAGGAAGAAATTTTGCGGACAGGAATATCCGCGATACAAACACTCGGCGCATTGCACGTGCCCACTTTAGCCGGGAGTGCCCAACCGGAGGCACCTTAGTAATCTGGCCGTGGGGGCTGCCCAGACTGCAATATATGGGCAGACTCGGTTAACTACTTGTGTAGTAACCAGTGGCCGGGCGAGTTTCTAAAGACTGCAAAGCAATGATTTTCGAGAAGTTTGAGCTCCCAGAAGGCGAAGCCTGTACGGTCGAGAAAGTTGCAGCGGATCTTGCAAGAATCTTCGGCGTACGCAGGCATGAAGTGGCTATTCTCAGTCTGCATGGGCAGATTCTCAGGTTCCTGTATCCGGCTGAATTGAAGTCCGCAGGTGCGATTCCGTTATCGAGCCATGCGGTAGCGGCGCAGACGGCGAAGACCAAGCGTGCCGATCTGTTCAACAACTTTACGATGCGGCGCCACAGCCGTCTATTTGAGCTCGTCAGCCTGGAGCAGGAAGCTGAAAAGAACCGCCAGGACACACAGATCATTCAGAAGCTCATGACTGCTCCGATCGTTGACCGCCACGGCGAAATTCTGGGCGTGGTACAGATCTCGCGTAAGGGGATTACGCCGAATGCGGCAGGTGCAGACTTTACCCCGGAAGAACTTCATCAGCTGGAATATGCAGCGCGAATCGTGGCGACAGTCATGCCGCTGTTGAATTCCAGCGAGCCTTGGGCGCAGGTCGCGCCACAACCACAGGTTACAACCCGATAGAGCTGTTGTCGTTCCGATCGAACGAGAGTTCGTGGGGATCGCAAGTTCCGATTTTTCGCAATCCCGAGCGAAACAGCGGTGCCTTCGAGTCCTAGTTGGCTGGGACGAAGTAGCCTTTGCGAGCGCGGACGATGATGCCCTTGTCGTTATGTGCGGTAATTTGAATGCGGCGATACCGGCCGTCAGCGACGAAGTCCGCCGGCTTGTAAGAGAGAACGTACTGAGCGCGGAGTTCCGCCTCGATCTGCTTGAAATCATGGCTCACATTTTCGATCTTGCCGGGGAAGAAGACGCGCCCGCCGGTTTCGTCAGCCAATTGGCGCAGAATGTTATCGCCGCGTGTTTGAATGTTGCTGTAGTTCGAACTGATGGCGTAGATGGTGACCTCGGCGTGATTGGCCGCGTCGATGAGCTGGCGGCGCGTGATCTCGCTCTGGTTATCCTCGCCATCGGTAATCAGGATAATGACGCGGCGAACCGGCGCCTGATCTCCTGAATCCATCAGCTCTTTCGTTGCAAGATTGACCGCGTCATAAACCGCGGAGCCTCCGCCAGCCGAGACGGTTTCGACGGCATTGCCGAGCTTGGCGGCGCTGTCGGTGAACCCCTGTGCGAGTGTGGGAGAAGACTTGAAGGTGACGACAATTCCTCTGTCCACTCCGGCGCGAAGCACCTGTTGAAAGAACTCAATTGCGGCCTGCTGCTCGAAATTGAAACGGGATGTGATGGACGCGCTGGCATCGAGGACCAGGGCCACACGGAGCGGCAGGTTGGTTTCGCTCTGAAAATTCCTTAAAGCTTCGGGCGGTTTTCCGTCATCCAGCACGATGAAGTCGGAGGGGTGCAAATCGCGCAGATATTTTCCATGCTTCGTGGCCGTAAAAATAAGGTTGACCTCTTCCGTTCGGGCGTGGAACGTGGCCAACTGGTCTGCGGCCGCAGCATTTGATGCGCTCGCGACACTGGCATCCAGAACCTGCGCAGTCTGCGCATTACCAAATTCAGATAAGGTCAGTAAAACCAACAGCAGAGCGGCTTTGCGAAGCACAATAACCCCTACAAACGGGAATACGACGAAGCGTACGAAAGAAGGCGAGGTCGGGGTAGAGCACTTCAGTACAGTGGTCAGCCAGAGGAGCCCGGGTACCTTCGCCCAAACAGCGCGTTACGGCCATTTTCGCCCGTTTTGCCGCGCCTGGGTACTAATCAGTTAGATTATCCCGATGGCGGAGAGGATTCGCGAGTGAGGCACGATGACTGACACGGAAAACCTCGTCTTTTTGTTCGATGTAGACAACACCTTGCTGGACAATGATCGCGTCGCGCACGATTTGCGTCACTTTTTGATCCAGAACTTTGGAGTGGAACGCCAAAACTGCTACTGGCAGCACTTTGAGCAACTCCGGAACGAACTAGGCTATGCGGATTACCTGGGAGCTTTGCAGCGTTACAGAGTTGAGTTCCCGCGCGATCCGCACATGCTCAAGGTTTCCGAGTTCCTGATCGACTATCACTTTGCTAACAGGTTATATCCGGGGTCGCTCGACGCAATTGAACGGCTGAAGCAGTGGGGGGCGACGGTGATTCTCAGCGACGGTGACGCGGTATTTCAGCCAAGGAAAGTGGAGCGTTCGGGACTATGGGATGCGGTCGACGGGCGCGTGCTGATCTATATCCATAAGGAGCAGATGCTGGAAGACGTGGAGCAGCGCTATCCGGCGCGGCATTACGTCATGGTGGATGACAAGATTCGGATCCTGACAGCGATGAAGAAAATCTGGGGGAAGAGGTTGACTACGGTGTTCGTTGCCCAGGGACATTATGCAAACGACACGGCAGAGGTCAGCAAATACCCGCCAGCCGACGTGAGCGTGTTACGGATTGGGGAACTTGCTACCGCGGAGTTACCGATGCTGGTGCGAGAGCCAGTCTCGCGAGAAAAGGATCTGGGGATGGTGGGGTAGAGGCACTGTTTGCTGTGGGCTATTTCACTGCAACCTGTCCGGCGATACGATCGTATTCGCGAGAACTGAGGGCCCTTTTCCTTACCAGATCGTCGGGCGTGGCATAGGGGCGGTTGGCAATGATGCGGTCGGCTGCGGGCTCGCCGATTCCGGGCAGGGCCATGAGTTGATTCTTAGTGGCTTTATTAATGTCGACCTTGTTGCCGCGCGTCAGACCTTCCTTCACACCTTGCGCAACCGCGGTGGCGTCAGCTTTGATGTCCGCAGTTGCTTGCGCCGTCTTTTGACGGATCTCTTCAGGATTCTGCGATGGGCGGCTGCAGGCCACAGGCAAAAATAATGCGCCAATCAAAATGGCAGCCAGAACGGTTCGAGACAAAGTCATAGGATTGTGAGATGCGGAGGGCGAGAGCCGGGATTGTCTACCACTTTGAGATGGGCGGATACAGATGACGGACTGGCGGGCAAACTCACGTCACGTGGTATTTGGCGTCACATCATTCGCATGATGTGCTGGGATAGGAATAGGCGCAGTTGGCGAGGTGTGCCATGGTCATATTCTTCTGGTTGGTTCTCTTCCTGTTCGGAGCATCCCTATTCATCGGGTCGGCAGTGATCTGGTACTACATGGCGGTTTGGGAATACCGGGAACCGGTCAACCTCATCTGTCCGGAAACCCTCCGGCCGGCCGATGTCAAAGTCGACGGCCACCATGCGGCAAAGACTCGGTTTGCGGGTCACGAAGAATTGCAAGTATCAGCGTGCTCGCGTTGGCCGGAGAAGCGCGAATGTGAACAGTTGTGTACACCACAGGTGGTGATCGCGGGAGACGATCGCTCCCGCGGACAGTACGCACCGTTCGGATTGCAGCCTCATTCACTGCGAGTCAATAGTCCCGTGCGTATGACCGAGCAGATGTACCTGAAACTGGCGCCTCAATTCGCGCACGATGCAGGCGAGAAGAAAGGCTGATCCAGGTATCGCTCAGAAGAGCGAAAGCTGCTTCCGCGTCTCGCGTCGCATTACCGTCTTGTCGTCCATCACTGTGCGGCCGCCGATTGACTTTGAAATCGCGCGTTCGTGGGCGATGGCTCGGTCGAAATTTGCTTGTGGCAGGAACCGTTGCTCGATATTCCGGGTGAAGCGGTCGAGTCGCTTGAACCCGTCGATCTTTTCCGTGTTCCCTAGCTTCGCCCGGTCCAACGCGCGCCTGAGGACGGCTAGAGACTCGTCGTAGGTCTTCAGCGGCACCGGGAAGGGATGTCCGTCTTTTCCGCCTTGCGCGAATGAAAAGCGAGCAGGATCGGTGAAGCGGCTGGGTGTGCCGTGAACCACCTCCGCGACAAGGGCGAGGGACTGTAGCGTGCGTGGGCCGAGAGTTTCCAGCAGAAGAAGAGACGCGAAGTCACGAAAATCCTGTTCATGGGCGAGCGCTAATATGGCACCGAGCCGCTTCAGATCGATGTTTTCGGCGCGAACGTCGTGGTGTGCCGGAAGCGTGAGTTTGCGGGCTTCGGCCAGTGTTTTGTCGGGATGGTCGTGCGCAATGGAGAGCAGTGCGTCTTGTGCGGGGCGGGCCTGCGCATCCACCAGGTTCATGATTGTGCCCTGGGGTTCGCCAACGATGGCAGTGTGCGGTGCGAGAGTGAAATCCCGAACTGAGGCCGAATGCCAGTGATAGCGCCGCGCACGGCCGGTGTTGTCGTTCATGCCTTGTTGGACGACAGTCCACTCGCCTTCGCGGCTCAGAATGAATCCGTGCAGGTAGAGCTGAAAGCCGTCGGCGATCGCATTGTTGTCGACACGCGCGGTGAGGCGACTGCTACGGACGAGGGAATCGCCGTCGAGGCTAAGCTTGTCGGCAAGTGTCCGGAGTTCCTCGGGCGTGCGACGCGAATGACGTCCACGTCCTCCACAAACGTAGATTCCGAGTTCCTCCGCACGAGGATTCAAGCCACGCTTCAGGGCACCCAGGACGGAAGTCGTGATTCCCGAAGAGTGCCAGTCCATGCCCATGACGCACCCGAGCGACTGAAACCAGAAGGGATCACTGAGTCGAGAGAGCAGTTCCGGACGGCCATATTCACGCACCACCATCTCGGAGATTGCTGTGCCCAGCTTGGTCATGCGCTCGGCAAGCCAGGCAGGGACGCGCCCTCCATGCAGGGGGAGATCGGCGGTGCCGGAACGACGCATGCGCCTATTTTAATGAATCCAGGATCGAGGGGCCGTGCGGGATGCGGCCTCGCCCAAAGAACAAAGGGCCGCCAAATCACATCTGACATTTGTCATTTCCGCCTGGTGATGATCTGCACTAGTGCCCCAAAGCGCCCGAAAGCATGATGTTGGCGTTCGCTGGTGGAGGGGCCATGACAGTAACAATACAGCAACCGATTAGAAGGCCGCTTCGGCATTCTGATTCGATTATTGCGGAACTGCGCGGCGCAACGAAGCGTTATGGGACCACGTGCGCGCTGAACAAAGTCGATTTTGTCGTAAGGCGAGGAGAAATCGTTTCGCTGCTCGGACCCAATGGCGCAGGGAAGACAACAGCAGTGCGGCTGCTGCTGGGACTCACGCCTCCGACCGAAGGAATGGTCAACGTGTTCGGGGGAGATCCACGGAATCCTGTTAATCGTTTGCAGACCGGAGCGATGTTACAGGTTGGGCGTGTCCCGGAGACGCTTAAAGTGCGCGAACACATCGATCTGTTTTCCAGCTATTACGCCAATCCGATGCCGTTGGCGGAAGTCATCGAGGCTGCAGGGCTGAAGGGATTAGAGAACAAACCTTTCGGCGAGTTGTCAGGCGGCCAGCGGCAGCGCGCCTTATTTGCGCTGGCGATCTGCGGCGATCCGGACTTGCTTTTTCTCGACGAGCCTACGGTTGGATTGGATGTGGAGGCGAGGCGGTTGCTGTGGGATGAGATTCGCAAACTCGTCGCTCGCGGAAAAACCGTATTGCTGACGACGCATTACCTTCAGGAAGCGGATGCGTTAGCCAATCGCATTGTGGTGATCAATCGGGGCGAGATCGTTGCACAGGGTTCGCCTGCCGACATCAAGGCGCAGACCGCCGGCCGAAAGATTCGCTGTGTGAGCAGGGTTCCAGTCGAAGAGGTTCGCGCCCTGGAGGGTGTGATGGAAGTGAAGCAGGATCGCGATGCGCTAGAGATCCACGTGTCGCAAGCCGAGCCAGTCTTGCGGGAGTTGCTGGCGCGAGACATGACTGTGCGCGATCTGGAAGTGACGAGCGCAGGTCTGGAAGAGGCATTCCTGGCACTGACACAGAACAACAATGGCAATTCAGTGGAGTCGAGGTGAGGCGATGAGTGCAACTGCTCCCGTACTGACGAATTTAGTAAGCCGTGGCGGTCAACCCAACCTAGTCAGGATCTTCGCGAAGGAGGCGAAGTACGAGTTTCTGAAATCGATTCGCCTGCCAGTGTTTGCCGTCTCCACCATCTTGCTGCCCATAATGTTCTATGTGTTGTTTGGACTGCTACTGAATAACAAGTCGGGCGATTTTCCAATCACAACATTTCTGATTGCTACTTACGGCACTTTCGGGGTGATGGGCGCGGCCTTGTTCGGCTTCGGCGTGGGCATGACGGTTGAGCGTGGACAGGGATGGCTCGAACTGAAGCGCGCAAGTCCCATGCCACCGTACGCGTATTTCGCCGCGAAGGTCAGTACGAGCATGATCTTTGGCGCGATCATCTCCCTGTCATTGCTGCTGATTGGCATTGTCTTCGGCGGGGTTCACCTTGCGGCGTGGCAGATGGTGAAGATGGTGTCGGTGCTGGTATTTGGCTGCGTTCCATTCTGCGCCCTGGGACTGGCGATCGGGTATTTTGCAAAACCGAACTCGGCGCCGGCCATGGTGAACCTGATCTACCTGCCCTTGTCGTTCTGTTCGGGCTTGTGGGTTCCTGTGCAGTTTCTGCCAAAGACGTTACAGCACTTCGCGACGTACTTACCGCCGTATCACCTGAGCCAGTTAGCGCTGAACGTGGTCGGCATCGGGCAAGGTGGGTCGCAATGGTGGCATGTACGGGCGCTGATCGGAGCGACTCTGCTGTTCCTGGGAATTGCGCGGATCGGGTATTCACGCGATCAGGGAAAGCTTTACGGATGAGCCTGGAGGGCTAAGATGACCTGTACAGAGAAGCTGTTCTGGACATTCGCGCTGATCGTGTTGCTTCTTGCCGCTTTCTTCGGAAACTTGCGCACGGCGGGCATGCTGATCGCACTGGGGGCGGTGGCCTGGTACGGCGTGATCACGCCATTTCTGGAAGAGGCACACGGCTTGAATCTGAAGAGCAAAGGCAGGGTAAACTGAGGCCATGCGGCTGCTGCCCAAAGATCATTATTTGGGATGGACTCCTTACGCCTGGTTGGTGTACCTGTGCTTCTTCTACATGCAGCCCATCTTGGCGCATGCAGGGGTAAAAGAGTGGGCGCTGACCATAGGCGCCACCATCATTTTTGTCGCACTTTATCTCAGAGGCTACTGGCTCTGCGGTTGGCAATTGATTCTCAACACATCCGGCATCGTGCTGCTCGGAGTCGTGCTAAGTCCTCACAACCCGGGGGCAGTTGCGTTCTTTATCTATGCCTCAGCATTCCTTGCGTTCGTCGGGGAGACCCAAACCGGACTTAAGCTGCTATGCGCGTTGCTGGCGATCATTTGCTTTGAATCATATTTCGCCCATCTGTCACTCGGTACCTGGCTCACCGCGCTGGTTTTCTCGGCCCTAGTTGGTGGAGTGAATCTGCATTTCGCCCAGGCGAAGCGCCAGGCGGAGCGGTTGAAGGTCGCTCACGAGGAGATCGAGCACCTGGCCAAGGTCGCGGAGCGGGAACGCATCGCGCGTGACCTGCACGACGTGCTCGGTCACACGCTCTCGGTAATCGTGCTGAAGTCAGAGCTGGCATCGAAGCTGATCGAGCGGGATTCTGAGAGGGCGAAGAATGAGATTCGCGATGTAGAAAAGATTTCGCGGGATGCACTGAGTGAAGTACGACAGGCAATTCGCGGGTATCGCTCGCAGGGCTTGTCGGAGGAGATGGCGCGTGCGCGCGCGACTCTCGAAACCGCCGGTGTAAGGTTCGATTGCGACACGTCGACCGTGGGACTGAGTCCTGCGCAGGAGAGTGTTCTGGCCCTGGTGGTGCGCGAAGCTGTGACCAACGTGGTGCGACACGCAGAGGCCAAGAACTGCAAACTCCAACTGGACCGCGTTAACGGCGATTGCTTGCTGCAGATTGAAGATGATGGCCGTGGCGGTTCGCAAATCGAAGGTAGCGGCATTCTGGGAATGCGCGAGCGTATCGAAGCACTCGGCGGCCGCATCGAGCGCTGGACCGAGAAGGGAACACGTATCAAGATCACCTTGCCCCTGAAAACGGAGAGTCACGCCTGATGAATGCAGCAGTAAAAGACGCGCGCAAGACAATTCGAGTGCTGATCGCAGAAGACCAGGGCATGGTACTGGGAGCGCTGGCCGCGCTGTTGGAAATTGAAGGCGACATGGCCGTAGTGGCACGCGCGAAGA
This sequence comes from Terriglobia bacterium, assembly GCA_021324365.1. Lineage (GTDB taxonomy): Bacteria > Acidobacteriota > Terriglobia > Terriglobales > Acidobacteriaceae > JAJPJE01. The sequence continues at coordinate 51,343 of JAJPJE010000030.1, forward strand.
ATGGACGCGAAGCACTGGATTGCGTGATCGCCAATCGTCCCGATGTGTTGATCACCGACATCGAGATGCCGGAAATGACCGGCTTGGAAGTGGCGGGGGAACTGAAACGGCGGCATCTTCCCACACGCGTGATTATTCTGACCACGTTCGCACGGTCCGGATACTTACGCCGCGCGCTGGATGCGGGTGCGTCCGGATATCTCCTCAAGGACATGCCCGCGGAAGAGTTGGCGGAAGCCGTGCGCCGTGTACATAGAGGGCTGCGGGTTATCGATCCGGAACTCGCGGCGGAGGCGTGGGGAGAGATGGATCCGCTGACCGATCGCGAGCGGCAGGTGCTGCGCATGGCGGGAGATGGATTGGCAAGCAACGACATCGCATCGCATTTGAACCTGTCCGAAGGCACGGTTCGCAATTACCTTTCGGAAGCGATCAGCAAATTGGGTGCATCGAATCGCGTAGAGGCGGCGCGTATTGCTCGGGCGAAGGGATGGTTGTAGCCCGTGCGCGATCTGTCTGCTCTATCGTGCAGGCAGAGTAGGTCTCGCTCGCTGCGCTTGGGAACACAACTATAAAGTTTCGATCGTAGAAGCTTCTTTTTAGCGCTCTAACAGTTGGCTATGAGCGGGCGTCCCACGATCGCCCGTGGACTGTGCTTCCAATCCATGATGAAATGCAAGTCAGGACAGGATCATGAGCGTCGCCGTACGTTGTCGTAACCTCAAGAAAACTTACGACGGGAAAGTGGAAGCAGTTGCCGGGCTGGATCTGGAAATCCAGGTGGGCGAGTGCTTTGGTCTGCTCGGGCCGAATGGCGCCGGTAAGACCACGACCATTGAGATCCTAGAGGGATTGTTACTACCGACTTCAGGGGAAGTCGAGATTTTTGAAAAGAAATGGAGTACACATGCGCAAGAGTTGCGGGAATTGATCGGCATCTCGCTGCAGGAAACGCGCCTGGGCGAAAAACTCAGCGTGCGGGAAACGATCAACCTCTTCGCCAGCTTCTACCAGAATCCGCGGCAGCCACAAGAAGTGATGGAAGACATGGCACTGACGGAGAAGGCTGATGCCTGGGTCGGCAAACTTTCTGGCGGTCAGAAGCAACGATTAGCGGTAGCCACGGCGCTGGTTGGAAATCCGAAGCTGCTGTTCCTAGACGAGCCAACCACCGGCCTCGATCCGCAGAGCCGGCGCCAGTTGTGGGACATCATCCGTACCTTCCAGCAGCGTGGCGGCACGGTCCTTTTGACTACGCATTACATGGACGAAGCTGAGAAACTTTGTGACCGCCTTTCCATCGTGGATCATGGCAAGATCATCGCTTCCGGCACTCCGGGCGAATTGATTGAACGCACTTGCGGGGCGCAGATGATCGAATTTGCAACAAGCAATGGCGACGCGACAATCAGCAGGGAAGAGTGGCGAAAACTGCCGGGAGTAGAAGCCGTCCATCAGGATGATGGACTCACCGTGCTGAATGCCCGCGAGCCTCATGCCACGATTCCCGCACTGCTGGCGGCCGTGGAAGAGCGCGGCCTGAGACTCGATCATCTAACCACTCGGCAAGCAAGCCTGGAAGATGTGTTTGTGCAGTTGACCGGGCGCCATCTTCGCGAGGAGTAATCATGACCGCCCATAGCACCGCCCAACTGGAATCGAAGCCTGCTGACAAGAAACCGGGAATTCCGGCGAAGGGGCGTCGCAATAGCCATTGGGCTGGATACTGGCATCTGCTGGGCGCGCGCTTAAAGGAACTGCGGCGAGAACCGGAGGTCGTTTTCTGGATCTTTGCATTTCCTATCCTGTTGGCGCTTGGCTTAGGGATTGCATTCCGCAACAAGCCCGCCGACGTGAGCCGCGTGGCTGTTGTCGCCGGGACGGACGCGGAAAACACTGCCGGGTTGCTGACAAACGGTTTCCATGCTGAAGTTCTGCCACGCGCGGCGGCGCTACAGGCGTTCCGGTTGGGAAAGGTAGACTTGGTTGTAATCCCGCGAAGCGACGGTTCTTTGGAATATGAATACGATCCGTCGCGCCCGGAAAGTGTATTGGCGAAAGCGTCTGTCAATGATGCAATCCAGGCGGGCAGTGGGCGTAAAGATGTCGTACCCACGTCGGCGCATATTTCGAGCGAACCTGGTGCACGCTATATCGATTTCCTGATTCCGGGACTGCTTGGTATGAACCTGATGGGCTCGGGAATGTGGGGCATCGGATTTGCGCTGGTCGAGATGCGCCAGCGCAAACTGTTGAAGCGCTTTCTCGCAACACCGATGCGGCGATCAGATTTCCTGATGGCCATCGGCAGCAGCCGCCTGGTGCTGATGATCGTCGAGTTGGTACTGTTGCTGGGGTTCGGTGCGCTGGTATTCAAACTTCCGGTAAGGGGGGCCTTGCTGACGATTCTGCTGGTCAGCACGGTTGGCGCGCTCACCTTTGCCGGTTTAGGTCTACTCTCCGCCTCCCGTGCGTCCAAAATCGAAACCGCAAACGGCATCATCAATGTCGTGATGTTGCCAATGTGGGTCTTCTCGGGATGCTTCTTCTCTTACGAGCGGTTTCCGGCGATCATGCAGCCTTTCATAAAAGCGCTTCCGCTGACCGCGCTCAACGACGCATTGCGGTCGACGATTCTCGAAGGCGGCTCACTGCGCGCGCAAGGAAGCCGATTGCTGATCATGTGTCTTTGGGGCGGAGTCTCTTTCATCCTTGCGTTGAAGTGGTTCCGGTGGGCCTAGCCATTGTGTGATGGAGTCGTCGGGTGATTTGGTTATTGAGCAATCCGGCAATTTCGTAATTTGTAAATTGAGCGCCTCAACGGCTACGACTCAATGATTCAATTTCCCAATCAACAAGTGCTGCCTCACCGTCGCCACCAGTAAGTCATTGACATTGCAGCTCTGGCTCCGTTAACGTTCACGATCAGCAAAAGCAAACGTTTTCTTATTGCCGAGGAGCGAACTGGATGCTGGTATCAGATCTCGCTGATAGCCGATGAACCTTGCCCTTCTGCTGCTTGCGCCGTCTCGCATGGTCCGCTTGGGCACGGTGGACGTCATCATAATTGCTTTTTATTTCGCGCTGGTGCTCGGCATCGGCTTCTATTTGAAACGCCAGGCCAACACCGGCGAAGATTTCTTCATGGCAGGCCGGGAAATGACGGCCTGGATCGCCGGGTTGGCATTCCTTTCCGCGAATCTTGGCGCGCTTGAGCTGATGGGTTGGGCCGGTTCGGCCTATCAGTATGGAATTCTCGCAACACACTGGTACTGGATCGGGGCCATTCCCGCGATGCTGTTCCTCGCGCTGGTAATGATGCCGTTCTACTACATCAGCAAGACACATTCGGTGCCGGGATATCTGAAGCTGCGTTTCGGAGAGCCGAGCCGTGCCCTGTCGGCGATTTCGTTTGCGTTCATGACGGTGCTGATGAGCGGCGTCAACATGTACGCGATGGCCAAGGTGTTGCAGATCGTGCTCGGGTGGAACATTCACTTCAGCATCTGGATCGCATCGATCACCGTCGCCATCTATGTTGCTCTCGGCGGATTACGCTCGGCCATATTCAACGAGGTGCTGCAGTTCATTCTGATCTGGGCTGGCGCGTTGCTTGTGCCTATCCTGGGACTGGTGGAAGCCGGCGGTTTTTCCGGGCTGAAGGCTCGCATCGTTACCAACTTCGGTGCGGAGTACACACACCTCTGGAGCACACTGGGCAATTTTAACGACAACCCGATGGGCATCAATTGGGTAGGGATCGTGTTCGGTCTCTGCTGCGTGATTTCGGCCGGCTATTGGACCACCGACTTTCTGGTCGTTCAACGCGTGCTCTCAGCCAAAGACCTGCGCTCAGCGAAGATGGCACCCATCATCGGATCTTTTTTCAAGATGGCGGTACCCTTCATCGTGATCCTGCCCGGCTTACTTGGCCTTGCAGTATTGAAGGATCCGAATACCGGCGCCCTGATCAAACTGGTACCGGAGAGCGTTGCTACTACTCCGTCCGGCATTGCGCAAGGTTTGCACAGCTACAACGACGTGCTTCCGCTCATGCTCGCGCGCTATTGCGGTCCCGGTCTGCTGGGATTGGGAATGACGGCGCTGATTGCCGGTTTCATGTCGGGTATGGCAGGCAATGTCACCGCGTTCTCCACCGTGTGGACCTACGACATTTACCGAGCGCTGATCAAGAAAGAAGCTGACGACCGGCATTATCTGAACATGGGACGCTGGAGCACCATTGTCGGCGTGATCGTGAGTATCGGCACCGCTTACCTGGTGATGCGCTCAGCCAGCATTATGGATTATGTTCAGGCACTGTTCAGCTTCTTCATAGCGCCGCTGTTTGGCACGGTGCTTCTGGGCATGCTGTGGCAGCGAGCGACCAATGCCGCAGGCTTCTGGGGGCTGTTCGCGGGGACTGCTTCGTCTTTGGGTATGTGGGCCTGGGTATATAGAGATCCGAGCGCGCTGCGCTACATCGCTATGTCACCCGCAGCGAAACCCATGGCCGAGGACATGTATCGTGCGCTCTGGTCGTGCCTGATCTGCGTCGTCGTAACCGTGGTTGTAAGTTTGCTTACAAAGCCGCGACCCGAAGCGGAGTTGAAGGGTCTGGTCTACGGCGCGACGGAAATTCCGTCTGAAGGGCATCTGCCTCTGCTACAGCGGCCTGCTTTCTGGGCCGGTCTCGCCGCAGTGATTTTTGTGATTTTGAACCTGATCTTCTGGTAGGTGGAGAATGCACGGCGGTCATATTTCAATCTGGTTCTTTATCGGCATTTCGCTGCTCGTGAATGGAGTGTTGATCCTCGGTGCGGGCATCTACCAGTTTGTGGTGCCTCCGGTACACCCAACCGTACTGTTTCAACTGCATTCCGGAATTTGGTGGGGGGCGGTGCTCACCATCTTTGGATTGTTGTACTGCATCAAGTTTGCACCCTCGAAGACGCAGCACCAGTAAGTGGTCGGCTGTCAGTTTGGTGTCCCACATTCGCCGCCAGGTGTTGGGGCTAAGGTGGGTTCATGACAGAATGCCGAGAGCCACGAGCCCAAAAGGAATCACACCCCTGACTTCAATCACCTGCAAAGCACTACTCTTCGACATGGACGGAGTCCTGATTGACTCAACCCCCGCGGTGGCGCGCGTCTGGCGCAACTGGGCCATCGAACATGGATTCGAGCCCGAATCCACGATCCGCATGGCGCATGGGCGTCCCAGCATTGCTACATTACGCGATCTGCTGCCGAATGCCGACCACGAAGCGCTGAATCGGGAGATAGAGCGCCGCGAGATTGAAGATATCGAAGGCGTGGTCGCACTGCCGGGATCGCGTGAGCTTTTGTCAGACCTGCCCGAGAATCGATGGGCGCTGGTTACTTCTGCGACGCGTCCCCTGGCGGAGGCGAGGCTGGGTGCAGCGGGATTGCCAATCCCAAAGTTTTTTCTTACCTCGAACGACATTGTGAAAGGGAAGCCCGACCCTGAGCCGTACATCAAGGGAGCTGCTCTACTCGGATTATCGGCGACCAATTGCGTCGTAGTCGAAGATGTTCCCGCAGGGATTCGTTCCGGCAAAGGCGCCGGAGCAAGGGTGATTGCCTTCACCACGACATTTCCTGAGCGCGAGTTGCTGTCGGCTGGCGCCGACTGGATCCTGCCGAATTGCAGCGCGATCAGGATGAATGACATTTCTGACGGGTTGGCACTGTCGCTGCAGCTATTATCGAATCAAATCGTAAGGCAGTAGGATTTACTCAACGGCATAATGCGCTAACAACCGTCCTACACAACGGCGCGGTTGCGCATAGATGTCACAGACTGCTGTACTGCGAATCGGTCCTCTCCCAAGCTTTGAGCAGGGCGGGGATAAGAATATTTCAAATGACCGACCGCTACTGCGCCGGCGCCGGTTGTGGCGTTGGTGTAGTTCCGAAGTTCACGCGTGGCGCCTGCCGCGAACCTTCATCGGCCTTGAAGTAGGCGTCATTACGCGTGAAGCCGCTCATGCCAGCCACAACATTGTTGGGAAACAGAGAAATATACGTGTTGTAATCCTGAACCGCCTGGTTGTAGCGGCGACGTTCTACCGCAATGCGGTTCTCGGTTCCCGCGAGCTCATCCTGGAGGCGCATGAAATTTTCGTTGGATTTCAACTGCGGATAATTCTCCACAATTGCCAAAAGTCGCCCCAGTGCAGAGTCGAGTTGGCCGTTCGCAGCAATTTTGTCGCTCGGAGTCCTGGAGTTCAGCAACTGCGAGCGTGCCGCGGCGATGTCACCAAACACCTTCTGCTCCTGCGCTGCGTATCCTTTCACGGTTTCCACCAGGTTGGGGATCAGGTCGGCGCGGCGCTGCAGCACGACATCCACTTGCGACCAAGCTGCGTTCACCGTTTCGCGTTTACGAACCATTTCATTGCGGCGGCCAACGTACATGCCTACGAACAGCAATCCAATCAGTACCAGCACGATGATGACGACAATTGCTCTTTGCATCTTGTAATTACCTTTCTTCCAGTACCTTTCTTCGGATCAGCGCACCCTTTGCCACTGCTCAGTAGGCGCGAGCTGATCCACCTTGTCGATGGCTTTGACGATGGCGTTCACGTAAACCTGATATATGTCTATCAAGCGCGCGAGATTTAGTTTCTCATTTTCATTGTCACGCAGGCTGACTACGTTGTGCAGCGCCGATTCGTCGAAACCCAGAAGGCGGGACGCCTGGGAAATTGCATCCGGGTTCGATCCCGGCATCGTACCCTCGACAGCAAACACAGCATGTCTCAGCAAAGTAAGCGCACCGGAAATGGACTTCGCCATGATGGCACGCAGTTCCACGTCATTTCCATATGAAAGCAGGTAGTGGTGGCGTAGTTTCAGCAGCAAGGTGCGCAGCTCATGCTCGAGTTCAATGCGGTGGAGATTGAGAGGAACCTCAAGCTCGCGCACTGCATCTTCGCCGAAGAGAACGCGGTGGCTGCTCTTGATGTCCATTAACTCGATGGAAAACACATCGGAAGAGGTTTGCAACTCGGTGGAGGTAAAGATCAAGGGCGCGCGCTCGCCATGCTCGACGGACCACCACTGAATAGGGCTTGCGAGCTTTGCCATGGTCTCACGGCTGAGTGCCTTCAGCGTGCACAGCAGATTGATATCGGAAATTTCGTCGCGAAAAGCATTTCGCGCGGCGGAGCCGTACAGGATCACGGACTCCAGATCCGCTCCCGCTGCAAAACGTAAGCGCTCGACAAATTCCTCCAAAAGCTCTCGACGTGTCTTCATGATTTGCTCCCGGCTACCAGCCCCCGCTAGCGCCCCCGCCTCCACTCATGCCGCCGCCAAATCCACCGAAGCCGCCCCCTCCGGAGAAGCCTCCGGAGCTACCACCAAACCCACCGCCACCCCATCCGCCACCCATGGGAGGGAACCAGAAGAAGCCCGGTCCGCGACGGCCGCCGCGGAAACTGTTTCGTCCACTGTGAGCAAAGATCTTAAGAACGATGAAAATTCCAAAGATGATCAGCAGGATCACCCAGAAAGGCATGCCGGAATCTTGAGCAGGTGGCGCTCTTTCTGTGACCACGCCGTTTAGACTCACGCCCTTATCGGCCGCGATCAATTGCGCCAACTGGTCTACGGCAGTGGTTACGGCTGCGCTATAGTTGTTCTGGCGCAGGAAGGGAACCATCGACCGGCCCACATCACCAGCGCGCGCGTCAGTGATGACGCCTTCGAGACCATAGCCGACTTCAACGCGGTAGCGCCTCTCCGGCGGGGCGATTAAGAGCAGTACACCACGATCATTTTTCTTGCTGCCGATGCCGAGATGCTTGTAAAGATCGACGGCGTACTCCTCGATCGATTCGCCTTCGAGCGACTTGACCGTCACAACCCCGATTTGTGCGCCGGTCTTCTGTTCCACTTCGTACGCGAGTGCTTCCAGCTTCTGTTTACTATCGGGATCGATGATGCCCGCGAGATCGGTAACATAACCTCGCGGATGTATGTCGGCGATTTTCTCGGCTCGACTTACTCCCGACCAGAGGAGCGCGAATAGAATGATGCCGAAGCGTGCGCGCAGCAAGCCATCTCCAATCTACAGAGCAGATTGAAGGAGCTAACGTACATAGCTGACGGAAGTCTCGTCAAGAAATTGCATTTGTGGATTTCTGGGGCCAGGTGGCCAGGCAATTCTGTGATCAGTTACAAACCTTCACCAGAAATGCAAACCCGGAACCAGCAGCTCGCATCAAAGCTTCTTATCTCTCGGCAGGCGATAGTTTTCGCGAGTCTGTCATCCATAATTTTCAAAGTGAGCGGGGTCTTACCGAGGACTGTGCGACCCGAGTCACCGCAGAACCTAGAGGCTAATGGGGACGGAACAAGAACTCCGAAAACAGGTCGATCAGTTCATTCTTGATGAGATCGATAGCGTACCTCAGCTCGAGGCGTTGTTGCTCATCTGGAATACACGGCCCAAAAGATGGTCTATTGAAGAGATGGGCCGTTCTCTTTACGTCAAACCTGACGCGGCGGAAAGGATCTTGCAGGACCTGGCAAACCGGTCCTTCGTGTCTGTGGAGCAGCAGTCTGCAGCCTTCTATTATGAGTCGCGATCGGCAGAGCGAGATGAGCTGCTGAGCTCCGTGGACCGGATCTACCGCCAGGAAATCGTTCGCATTTCTACGATGATTCACGCGAAAGCATCTCCCGCTATCAGGGACTTTGCACGCGCATTCCGTTTCACCAAGGACCGAGACCAATGATTGCAGAAATCGTGTACATCATCGGGGCTCTGGTCATGTTCCTTTGCGGGATCCTTTTGTTGCGCGGTTATTTCCGGGGCAGGCACCGTTTGTTGCTCTGGAGCGCATTGTGCTTCTTCGGGCTTTCGGGTTCGAACCTACTGATCTTCGTAGATCTCAGAATCTTACCTGAGGTAGATCTATATCCGGCCCGGCTCGCGACCGCCGCCATCGCCATGATCTTGTTGCTTTACGGCTTGATCTGGGAGGGAGACTGAGATGAGAATCGATGCGTTCCTCATCGGCGTGATCGCCACTGCCTCTGTGATTGCAGGCGTGTTTTTTCTGAAATTTTGGAGGCGCACGCGCGATTCCTTATTCCTGGGATTTGCCATCGCTTTTCTCATCGAAGGCGGAAACCGGATCGCGACTCTTAACCTGGCTAATCCGAACGAAGGTAGCCCTTGGACGTATGGAGTACGCCTTTTTGCTTTCCTGATCATTCTGGCCGTCATCCTCAATAAGAACTACGGCACAAAATAGCGATCACTGGCCATCTTCGGGGTTAAGGGCAGATTAAGAGGCAGAGGGTCTGGACCAGCTCTCAAAAATGGGCTATGGTAGCGGTAATTCAAATCCTCGGTCCAACCCGACAGAACTTAAAGAACGATGCAAAATCCGGAGTACAACCCGGGGTGAACACTTTGCATCAAAGCTGCGGTTAATGACCACCCGCACGGTCGGGGTACAGGTGCGCACTTTGTCGTACTTCGGACTGTAGGGTATTCGTCTTCCTGGAAAAATGTGGGGATTCCGATCGAGACAATCCGTACCGCTAGACCCGTAAACAACAAGAATACTGGCGAGATGAGAGCACAGCAGTTGCGCCGTCGACTCGGGAGATCAGCATGAAGAAATCAATGCGCAACAGCATGGCGGCAGAAGCCATGGGTGGAGGTGCCGCTCTGGGCGGCAATGGCACCGCTGCGGCAGTAGCTTCCGCGCACGAATCCGTGGATCTGGCCGCTATCCTCGCTGGACTGCAAACCATGCGTAACGGCGACTTTTCGGTGCGCCTTCCTGGTTCGTGGACTGGACTGGGTGGCAAGATCGCGGACACGTTCAATGAGATTGTCGCTGCGAATCAACAAATGGCGCAGGAGTTGCGCCGCGTTGGTCAGACCGTCGGCAAGGAAGGTAAAACCCGCGAGCGAATTCGTCTTCACCAACCGCGTGGCGCGTGGGGCGACATGGAGACGTCAGTCAACACCCTGGTGGAAGACCTCCTCCGTCCGACCACCGAAGTGACCCGCGCCATCGGCGCTGTGGCGCAGGGGAATCTGACACAAACGGTATTGCTGGAAGTGGACGGGCGTCCACTGGAAGGCGAGTTCCTTCGTTCCGCGAACATCGTGAACACGATGATTCAACAGCTGGGCGTCTTCACCCAGGAAGTGACCCGAGTGGCCCGCGAAGTGGGTACGGACGGAAAACTAGGTGGTCAGGCCATGGTGCCGGGCGTCGCCGGAACCTGGAAGGATCTGACCGATTCCGTGAACTTGATGGCCAGCAACCTAACCGGCCAGGTGAGAAACATTGCCGAGGTGGCGACGGCCGTGGCCAGCGGCGATTTGTCGCGCAAGATCACGGTCGACGTCCGAGGCGAAATTTTGCAGCTGAAAGAGGCCATCAACACCATGGTGGATCAGCTGCGATCGTTCGCATCGGAAGTGACCCGCGTCGCGCGCGAAGTAGGTACGGACGGCAAACTTGGAGGCCAGGCCGTAGTACCCGGCGTCGCCGGAACTTGGAAAGATCTCACGGATTCTGTGAACGCCATGGCTGGCAACCTCACGGCCCAGGTCCGAAACATCGCGGAAGTGACGACCGCCGTGGCCCGCGGCGACCTGTCCCGCAAGATCACCGTCGACGTGAAGGGCGAAATTCTCGAACTCAAAGACACCATTAACACGATGGTGGACCAGCTTAACGCATTCGCCGGTGAAGTAACGCGCGTCGCCCGCGAAGTCGGTACGGAAGGTAAGCTCGGCGGCCAGGCCCAGGTGCCTGGCGTTGGCGGCACCTGGAAGGATCTCACCGATAACGTGAACTTCATGGCCAGCAACCTCACCGGCCAGGTCCGAAACATAGCCGAGGTGGCAACGGCCATCGCCAACGGCGACTTGTCCCGCAAGATCACGGTCGACGTCCGCGGCGAAATCCTGCAGTTGAAAGAAACCCTGAACACGATGGTGGACCAGCTGAACAGGTTCGCCGGCGAAGTTACCCGCGTGGCTCGCGAAGTCGGAACCGAAGGACGGTTAGGCGGTCAGGCGAACGTGCCCGGCGTGGCGGGAACGTGGAAGGACTTGACCGACTCAGTGAACTCGATGGCCGGCAACCTCACGGCCCAGGTCCGAAACATTGCCGAGGTAACGACCGCAGTGGCTCGCGGCGATTTGTCGCGCAAGATCACGGTGGACGTGAAGGGCGAAATCCTCGAACTGAAGAACACCATCAACACGATGGTGGACCAACTCAACGCGTTCGCTGGCGAGGTAACGCGCGTGGCCCGCGAAGTGGGTACGGAAGGCAAACTTGGCGGACAGGCACAAGTGCCGGGCGTTGCCGGAACGTGGAAGGACCTGACCGACAACGTCAACTTCATGGCCAGCAATCTCACGGCGCAGGTTCGAAACATCGCAGAAGTGGCAACGGCTGTGGCCCGAGGCGACTTGTCCCGCAAGATCACGGTGGACGTGAAGGGCGAAATTCTGGAGCTGAAAGAAACCCTCAACACGATGGTGGAGCAGCTCCGGTCGTTCGCGTCGGAAGTGACGCGCGTGGCTCGCGAAGTCGGCACGGACGGCAAACTGGGCGGCCAGGCGCAGGTGATCGGCGTCGGTGGAACTTGGAAGGATCTTACCGACAACGTCAACTTCATGGCCAGCAACCTGACTGGCCAGGTACGTAATATCGCGGAAGTTTCGACTGCTATCGCGAACGGTGATCTTTCCAAAAAGATCACCGTGAACGTCAGCGGCGAAATTCTGCTGCTGAAAGAGACCATCAACACGATGGTGGACCAGTTGAATGCGTTCGCTGGTGAAGTGACGCGCGTCGCTCGCGAAGTGGGTACGGAAGGCCGGTTGGGCGGTCAGGCGAATGTGCCCGGCGTCGCCGGAACCTGGAAGGACTTGACGGACTCGGTGAACTCGATGGCCGGCAACCTCACGGCCCAGGTCCGCAATATCGCCGAAGTGACGACCGCCGTGGCTCGCGGCGACTTGTCACGCAAGATCACTGTGGACGTGAAAGGCGAAATTCTCGAGCTCAAGAACACCATGAACACGATGGTGGACCAGCTCAACGCGTTCGCCGGTGAAGTGACACGCGTGGCTCGTGAAGTCGGTACGGACGGAAAGCTCGGAGGCCAAGCGCAAGTGCCGGGTGTCGGTGGCACCTGGAAGGACTTGACCGACTCCGTTAACTCCATGGCCAGCAACCTGACTGGCCAGGTGCGCAACATCGCCGAGGTGGCAACGGCTATCGCCAGCGGCGACTTGTCAAAAAAGATTACGGTGGACGTGCGCGGCGAGATCTTGCAGCTGAAAGAAACGCTGAACACGATGGTCGAGCAGTTGCGATCGTTCGCCGCCGAAGTGACGCGCGTGGCTCGCGAAGTGGGATCGGATGGCCGCCTTGGCGGTCAGGCCAACGTGCCGGGCGTCGCCGGAACCTGGAAGGACTTGACGGACTCGGTAAACGCCATGGCCGGTAACCTTACGGCTCAGGTCCGAAACATTGCCGAGGTAACGACCGCAGTAGCCCGAGGAGACTTGTCGCGCAAGATCACGGTGGATGTGAAAGGCGAAATTCTGGAACTCAAAAACACCATCAACACGATGGTCGACCAACTGAACGCATTTGCCGCCGAGGTGACTCGCGTCGCTCGCGAGGTGGGTACGGACGGCAAGCTGGGCGGTCAGGCACAGGTGCCGGGCGTCGCCGGAACCTGGAAGGACTTGACGGACAACGTGAACATCATGGCCGCCAACTTGACCGAGCAAGTGCG
>JAJPJE010000064.1 GCA_021324365.1 Terriglobia bacterium
CGGAGATTCTGGATTAGTTGCTTGCGTGGCGCGGGCATTCTTGTCCGCGCTGTGAGCGCGAAATGCGCTGCAGAAATCGCGCGGGCGAGGGCGCCCGCGCCTCGTAAACAAAAATAAAACGGTCGGGATGCAGTAACCCGCAGGTTCTTTGAGACAAAACGAATGATAGGAAAAGAAAGAATTCGCATCCGGTTGAAGGCTTACGACTACAAAGTGCTTGATCAGTCGACCGGAGAAATCGTTGATACGGCGCGGCGCACCGGCGCACAGATCGCGGGTCCGATTCCATTGCCCACGATGAAGAACAAATACACTGTGCTGCGTTCGCCTCACGTGGATAAGAAATCCCGCGAGCAGTTCGAGATCCGAACGCACAAGCGGTTGCTCGATATTCTCGAACCGACGCAGCAGACGGTGGACGCGCTGATGAAGCTCGACCTGCCGGCCGGCGTGGACGTAGAGATTAAGGCGTTTGGCAAATAGGAAAGGTCGCGTCGGCGCGTTAGCGTCGAGCAAAAGAGGCTCGACGGCGCCGCTCGCTCCCCCCCCGGATCCTTCGGTCAGCAAAAGGAGCTGACCTCTGGATGACAGGATGTGAAACCTACAGTGCCGTCGGCGAGCAGGGCTCGCGGGCATGATGAGGGAGAGAAAAGAAAATGGCAGTTATCGGAATTATTGGAAAAAAAGTCGGGATGACGCAGCTGTTCGATTCGAATGGTGAAGTACGTCCCGCAACCGTGATCCAGGCAGGGCCGTGCGTCATCACCCAGCGTAAGACATCTGCGAAAGACGGATACGATGCCGCACAGATCGGGCTTGTCGAGATGATCAAGGAATCGAAGCTGAACAAGGCTGAACTCGGACATCTGACGAAGAACAATCTGCCTCCGGTTCGCGTTCTCCGCGAAGTCGGAGTCGAAGTGGCGGCACAGGCGAATGACGGTGATGGCACCAAGGTCGGCGACCGTGTGCTGGTTGATATCTTCGATGGCGAGAAGTTCGTGGATATCCAGGGCGTAAGCAAGGGCCGCGGATTCGCTGGCGTGGTCCGCCGCCATCATTTTGCGGGCGGCGCCAAATCACACGGATCGATGTTCCAGATTCCCGGTTCGATCGGCTCTTCGGCTTTTCCGTCGCGCGTGTTCAAGGGAATGCGCATGTCGGGCCACATGGGAACCGATAACGTAACCGTGCGTAACCTTCGCGTGCTCGGCGTCGACAAGGACGAGAATCTTCTGGTTTTGAACGGCGCGGTGCCGGGACCAAACGGCGGCTACGTACTGATTACCAAGGCGAAGAAACCGCCAAGAGAACGGCGTGGATTCGCAGGTTCGACCACGGTCGACCCGTTGAAGGCCTCGAAGCGAGCCACGAAGAAGAAGTAATGATGCGCGCTTCGCGCGCGACATTGATCCCTCGAGATTCGCCAAAAGCAGGCGCTCTCGGGATGACAACAGTGAGATCACTATGGCAACGATTGATGTATTAGATCTGAGCGGCAAGAAAGTGGGCTCGATGGACCTCGCCGAAGAAGTCTTCGGCGCGGTCAACGAAGACCTGCTGTGGGAAGCCGTCAAGCACTACCAGGCAGCCCAGCGCGCCGGAACTCATGCGACCAAGAACAAGAAGCTGGTCTCTGGTTCGGGAAAGAAACTCTGGAAGCAGAAGGGTACAGGCCGCGCCCGCGTGGGTTCAATTCGCAGTCCACTATGGCGGCACGGCGGTACGGTTCACGGACCGCAACCACGCTCGTACGACTACGCTTTTCCAAAGAAAAAGCTGCTGGGAGCGTTGCGTTCGGCGCTTGCGGCAAAGTGGGCCGATGGCAAGCTGACCGTGATCGAGAGTTTCGACGTGAAAGAGCCCAAGGCGAAGGCATTCCGCGAATCGCTCAACACGCTGAAAGTTGCGTCCACGGCCCTGCTGGTAGATGGCGCAGCCGAAAACAAGAACCTGATTCTGAGTTCGCGCAACCTTAAGGGTGTGGAACTGGTAAAGGGGCACGAAGTGCATCCCTGGCACCTGCTCCGCTACGACGTAGCGATCTTCTCCCGCCCGGCGCTGGAAAAACTACAGGGCTCGCTGAAGGCGTCGGCGCCGAAGCGTCAGGCGGAGGTGGCGTAATGAAATCGCCTTACCAGATCATTCGTAAGCCGGTCATCACCGAAAAGGGTTTGGCCGTGAAGGAGCGCGAAGGCACGCTGGTATTCCAGGTAGCGCCAAGCGCCACCAAGACGGAAATTAAGCAGGCTGTGCAGGCGATTTTCAAAGTGAAGGTCGACTCGGTCCGCACCGCGAACTTCCCCGGCAAAGAGCGCCGCCGCGGCAAGTTTGTCGGTTTCCGTCCGGATTGGAAGAAGGCGTATGTGCGCTTGAAGACCGGCGAAAAGATGCCGGAGTACGCGCAGAATTTGTAAGGCGCTGTCGGTGTCGGTTACCGGCTAAGGGCCGGTAATGGCAGCGACAGGAGATAAGACGGCCACGGTAAAGCCGAGGCTGATAGCCGAGAGCGAATTATGGCAATTAAGACATACAGACCGGTTACATCGACGCTGCGGTTCCAGACGACGCTGGTCAACGAAGATCTGACAACCGATCGTCCGCATAAGCCGCTGGTTGAATCCAAACAGCGCACGGGTGGACGCCGCAACAGCGGCGACATCACCTCCTGGTGGCGCGGCGGTGGACACAAGAAGAAGTACCGCGTCATCGATTTCAAGCGTGACAAGGCGGGTATTCCAGCGACCGTGGTTTCGGTGGAATACGATCCGAACCGCTCCGCGAATATCGCCCTGGTGAGCTATGCCGATGGCGAGAAGCGGTACATTCTGCAGCCAGCCGGCTTAAGGGTCGGACAGAAAATCGTCAGCGGCGTGGACGCGGACATTCTGGTTGGCAATGCTCTTCCGCTGCGCAACATCCCTGCTGGTACCACGGTGCACGCGATCGAACTGCGTCCCGGCAAAGGCGCGCAGATGGCCCGTTCGGCCGGTGCTCAGGCGCAGTTGGTTGCGAAGGAAGAAGACTACGCGCTCCTCAAGCTGCCTTCCGGCGAGACTCGTCGCGTGCTGGTGGATTGCATGGCGACGATCTGACAGGTTGGCAATCTCGATCATGAAAACATTTCGATCGGCAAGGCTGGGCGCACGCGCTGGCTGGGCAAGCGTCCGCATAACCGCGGCGTGGTGATGAATCCTGTGGATCATCCACATGGCGGCGGTGAAGGCAAGACCAGCGGTGGACGTCATCCGGTGACCCCGTGGGGTCAGCCGACGCGTGGGTACAAGACGCGTAACAACAAGCGGACCGACAAGTTTATTGTCGGCCGCAAGAGCAAGTAGAGGAAGCGCGCTTCGCGCGCGACCTTGGTCCCTCGGGAGTCGCCAGAAGAAGGCGCCCCCGGGATGACAGAAGCTGGGAAAGAGAATTTGGTCCTGCGGAGTTGCCAAAGCAAGCCCGGGATGAAGAAGAGAGTTTTCGAATATGGCACGTTCAACCAAAAAAGGGCCGTTCATCGACACGCATGTGATCGCCAAGATCAACGCGATGAACGAGCGCAATGAAAAGAAAGTCCTTCGTACCTGGTCGCGGCGTTCGACAGTTGTGCCGGAAATGGTGGGTCACACCATCGCCGTACACAATGGCAAGAAGTTTATCCCGGTGTA
Source organism: Terriglobia bacterium (assembly GCA_021324365.1). Classification (GTDB taxonomy): domain Bacteria; phylum Acidobacteriota; class Terriglobia; order Terriglobales; family Acidobacteriaceae; genus JAJPJE01. Next base: position 3,666 of record JAJPJE010000064.1, read on the forward strand.
CGTCACCGAGAACATGGTGGGACACAAGCTGGGCGAGTTCAGCTTCACCCGTCAGTTCAAGGGACACTCGGTGAAGGCGGCGACGGAAACCGCTGCAAAACCGGCTGCTCCGCCGCCGGCGCGCTAGTCACGAAGGGTTGAGAGAAGAGACGATGGAATTCAGAGCCGAAGCACGGTACGTACGAGTCTCGCCGCAGAAAGCGCGACTGGTGCTGGACCTGATCAAGGGACGTCGCGTGGAAGAAGCAATGAACACGCTGGCGTTTACGAAGAAGGGCATTGCACCCAACATCCAGAAGCTGCTGCAATCGGCAGTCGAGAACGCGAATTATCTGAGTACGGAAAAAGGTCTCGACGTCGATCTGGACCGGCTGTACGTGAAAGATGCCATTGCCAACGACGGTCCGCGCATGAAGCGTATCCGTCCAGCGCCGATGGGTCGAGCGTACCGATATCAACGGCGCATTGCTCATCTGGCGATCACGCTAGCTGAGAAGACCTCCGGTAAGGAAGCGGTGGCTACCGTAGTCGGCGAGGAAGAAGAGAAGGCCGCGGCTCCGGCGCGCAAGAAGGCTCCGGCAAAGAAAGCGGCGAAGAAAAAAGCGCCCGCTAAGAAAGTCGCCAAGAAGAAGTAACCAGATTTTGTTTGAGGCTGCTGAAAGGCAGCGATGAGAGGAACGATGGGACAAAAAGTCCATCCATACGGATTCCGGATCGGCGTGAACAAGCCTTGGAAGTCGCGCTGGTTCGTGGAGCGCGATTACGACAAGCTGTTGCTGGAAGATGTGAAGCTGAAGGAAGAGCTGAAAGACAAGCTCAAGTCGGCGGGTGTCAGCTCGATCGAGATCGAGCGTCCGGGCAACAAGCTCCGCATCATTATCCGCACCGCGCGGCCGGGCATCATCATCGGCCGCAAGGGCGCGGAAATCGACAAGCTCAAGGGCGAGTTGCAGAAGCGCACGAACCGCGAAGTCTACGTCGACATCCAGGAAGTGCACAAGCCTGAGCTTGACGCCCAACTTGTGGCCGAGTCGATTGCGCTGCAGTTGGAAAAGCGTGTGGGATTCCGTCGCGCGATGCGCAAGTCGGTGGATTCGGCGCTGCGCTTCGGCTGCAAGGGAATTAAGGTTCGCGTGAGCGGCCGTCTGAACGGCAATGAAATCGCCCGCTCCGAGTGGTACCTGCAAGGGCGTCTTCCGCTGCACACGCTTCGTGCCGATATCGATTACGGATTCGCGGAAGCGAAAACTACATACGGTGTCATCGGCGTGAAGACGTGGATTTACCGGGGGGAGATTCTGCCCAGCCGCAAGCGCGAGCCGCAGAAGGCAGCCACGGGCGCGTTTTAAGTACGCTATCGGCCGTCAGCCATCGTCTGTCCGTAAGGGGCACTGGCTGACGAAAGAGATGGCGAACACGAAAGATTGAAAACAGCCGGGCTAATTGCCGAGAGCTGATAGCTGAGAGCCAAGTTATGTTGATGCCAAAGAAAGTGAAGTATCGCAAACAACAGCGCGGACGTCGCGCGGGCAAGGCGTGGCGGGGATCGTCGCTGTCGTTTGGAGATTTCGGGTTGAAAGTGCTGGAGCCCGGTTACATTACCGACCGTCAGATCGAAGCCAGCCGTATCGCGATGACGCGCTTCGTGAAGCGCGGCGGCAAGATCTGGATCCGTCTTTTCCCGGATAAGCCGGTGACCAAAAAGCCGGCTGAAACTCGTATGGGAAAAGGCAAGGGCGCACCCGATCATTGGGTGGCGGTTGTTCGGCCGGGCAAGATCCTGTTTGAGATGGAAGGTGTGACAGTGACAGACGCAAAAGAAGCAATGCGCCTGGCGTCGCACAAGCTTCCGTTGAAGACAACTTTCGTCGCACGCGAAGGACACGCGTAACAAGAGCTGTAGCCCGTCGCGCGGACAAGGGTGTCCGCGCCACACAAGGGCGAAAGAAGAAGAGATATGCCAAAAGAAGCAGACAAGTTCAGAAACACCACAGACATCGAACTGAAACAACAGGAACGGGAACTCGCCGACCAGCTGTTCCGGTTGAAGTTTCAGCTCTCCATGGGGCAGTCCGAAAGTTTGAAGAAAATCCGCGAACTTCGCAAAGACATTGCGCGGGTCAAAACAATTGCGCGGCAGCGTGAGTTGTCCGCCGCCAGCGGGGAGAAGAAGTAATGGCGCAACTGAAGCAGGCTTCCGTCCGCAAGTTGGTGGTCGGCGAAGTCGTCTCGACCAAGATGCAGAAGACGATCGTGGTGAAGGTCGACCGCAAAAAGGCGCATCCGCTCTATCAAAGAGTGGTGAAGAGCACGAAGAAGTTCTACGCGCAGGACGACAACAACTCGGCGCGGGTCGGCGATGTGGTCCGGCTAGAAGAAACGCGTCCGCTGTCGAAATTGAAGCGGTGGCGGCTGGTGGAGATCATCCGCCGGTCCGCGTTGGCTCCGGAAGTTGGTGAGGAGAATCAGGCCGCGAGCTAGTGGCCGCGAATGCGCACGCAAACGGTGCGCATGAGGAGATGGAACCATGGCAGTGATGATGCGAACCATGCTCGAAGTAGCCGATAACTCCGGCGCCCGCAAGCTGCAGATGATTCTGCCGCTGGGTGGACATACGGGGCTGGTGGCCGGCCTTGGCGATGTGGTGACCGCGAGCGTGAAGGAAGCTGCTCCCGATGGTCAGGTGCAGAAGGGCAAAGTGGTGAAGGCAGTAATCGTACGGACGCGAAAAGAGCACCGACGCCGCGACGGCACCTATATCCGTTTCGATCAGAATGCAGCAGTGCTGATCAACGAAGTCGGCGAGCCGGTTGGGACACGCGTCTTCGGACCCGTCGCCCGCGAGCTTCGCGAAAAGAAGTTCTTGAAGATTGTTTCGCTCGCCCCGGAAGTTTTGTAATCGAGTGATTGAGCCATTGAGCAATTGAGTCATTGATGAATTGCCTGTGGCTGATGCGAACGCAATGAATTAGAGAGCGCTGAGGAACATGGTCAATGACTCAATGGCCAGATAACTCAATGACTCAATAGAGAAAACGATGGCAACGGCAACGACGACAAAGCATAAGACATTCAATATCCGGCGCAACGATACCGTGCAGGTGATCTCCGGTCGCGACGCCGGCAAGCAGGGACGCGTGCTGCGCATCATTCCGAAGAGCGCACGCGTTCTGGTCGAGCACGTTTCGATGGTGAAGAAGCATGTTCGGCCGAATCCGCAGCGAAATATCAAGGGCGGCATAGCCGAGCAGGAGAGCCCGGTATCCGTTTCTAACGTGATGCTGGTTTGCAGCGGCTGCAACCGTCCGACACGTGTCGGTTACGAAGTTCGCGGCGACCGCAAGATGCGGGTTTGCAAGAAGTGCGGTAACACGCTCGATAAGTAAACGGACTCGGTCCGAAACTGATGACCCCACGAAACGGTAACCACTCCGAGCGCCGTGGGAGAAGGTAGAGCAGAGCAATGGCGGACAAGAAAGATAACAAGCAGCAGAAACAGCAAAAGCCTCAGAAGGCAGCGGCGGCAGAACCGGAGCAGCAGGGAAAGGGTGGACGCCCGAAGGCGAACAATGCCAACTCGGCGCGACTGCGCTTCAAGTATCAGAAAGAAATTGCTCCAGCCCTGATGAAGGAATTTGGCTGGGCGAATCCAATGGCAGTGCCCAAGGTTGAAAAGGTCGTCATTAACATGGGTGTGGGAGAGGCGACGCAGAACGCCAAGGTTCTTGATCCTGCCGTGAACGAACTCGGCCAGATCACCGGGCAGAAACCGGTCGTGACCAAGGCGAAGAAGTCCATCGCGGCATTTAAGGTTCGCGAGGGCATGCCGATCGGCGCGATGGTGACGCTGCGCGGAGATCGGATGTACGAGTTTCTCGATCGTCTGATCAATGTTGCGCTCCCACGGGTGCGCGATTTCCGCGGAGTCTCGACGAAGTCGTTCGATGGACGCGGCAATTACACGCTCGGCTTGCGCGATCAGCTGATCTTTCCGGAGATTGACTATGCCAAGGTCGAGAAGCTGAAGGGCATGAACGTCACCATTGTGACGACGGCAAAATCGGACGATCAGGCCCGCGCGCTGCTGACGCATCTGGGTATGCCGTTCCGGGCGTAGTTAAGGAAGCGCGCTGCGCGCGCGACATTGGTCCCTCGAGAGTCGCCCAAAGCAGGCGCTCTCGGGATGACAAAAAAAAACCGCTGAGCGCGGGAGATTGATTCTGGGAGTCGCCCAAAGCAGGCGCTCTCGGGATGACAAAAAAACCGCTGAGCGCGGGAGATTGATTCCGGGAGTCGCCAAAAGCAGGCGCTCTCGGGATGACAGAAGGCAAAAAGGAATTCATGGCAACTACAGCAAAACGAGTGAAGGACGCGAAAAAGCCCAAGTTCTCGTCGCGGAAACATAACCGCTGCAAGATCTGTGGACGCCCTCGCGCATATCTGCGCAAGTTTGGAATTTGCCGTCTCTGCTTCCGCCTGTTGGCGCTGCGGGGCGAGATTCCTGGGGTTTCAAAGTCCTCTTGGTAATTAGTAACTGCGGAATCGGGCAGCGGGTAATCGAGTTCAGATTGCCAGATTGCAAATTACCCGGTTCCCGATAAGAGCGTTGCCGTCAGGTTCTCCCGCGTGGGGAGCGAACGGGCGATGCAAGGAGAAGGTGAAGATGACCGATCCGGTCGCAGATTTCCTGACGCGTGTTCGTAACGCGATCGGGGCTAGACAACAGAAGGTAGATGTGCCGGCTTCGCGCCTGAAGGCCGAGATTGCCCGAATTCTGAAAGAAGAAGGCTATATCTCGAACTTCAAGCCAACTGAAGAGAACGGCCATAAACTGCTGCGCGTATATCTCAAGTACGGCAATAACAACGAGGCGGCGATCAGCAACCTGAATCGCGTCTCGAAGCCGGGGTGCCGCGTATATGTCGGACGCACCGACATCCCTCGCGTGCTCGGTGGATTGGGGATCAACATTCTGACCACGCCTAAGGGTGTCATGACAGGACGCCAGGCCCGCAAAGAAGGCGTGGGCGGCGAGATCCTCTGCGAAGTCTGGTAACCGAGCCGATCAGTCTCTCAGTCCATCAGTCTCAGTTGTGGCTGACAGACTGAACAACTGAAGAACTGATGGACGAAAAAGCTGAAAGCGGGTTTCCCCGCCATTTAAGCGAGAGAAGAACAAATGTCGAGAATTGGAAAAAAGCCGATTGCCGTTCCTAAAGACGTGAAGATCGCGATCAACGGCAACGTTGTCACCGTACAAGGTCCGAAGGGGAAAATGGATACAACCGTCCCCCAGGGCGTGAAGTTCGAGCAGAAGGATGGCCACCTGGTCGCGACCCGCGAAGATGATTCGCGTGCAGCCGTCCACGGATTGGCGCGCGCGCTGCTGAATAATGCCGTGCACGGCGTAACCGCCGGCTGGTCGAAGGAATTGGAAATCGTGGGTATTGGCTATAAAGCCGAGATGAAGGGCAAAGATGTAGTCGTGTTCAGCCTTGGCTATTCGCACCCTATCGAGTATCCGCTGCCCAGCGATATCCAGGCAGTTGTCGACGCGAAACAGACGCGACTGACGATCAGCGGAATCAATCGACAGAAGGTCGGACAGGTTGCCGCTGAAATGCGCAGCTTGCGTCCACCGGATCCGTACAAGAACAAAGGCGTGCGCTACTTTGGCGAGAAATTGAAGAAGAAGGTGGGTAAGACCGGAGCGAAGTAATTCGGACGTGTCCGGATAGAAGCTCTGCCCGGTACAGAAACCCGGGATAGGAAAAGATAATGTATACAAAGACAGCAAAAAACGAGATTCGGCAGCGGATTCATGATCGCATTCGCAAAAAGCTCACCGGCACGCCGGAGCGTCCGCGCCTCAGCATCTATCGCTCGGTGAATCACATTTACGCTCAGCTTATCGATGATCAGAAGGGCGTGACCGTGGTAGCGGCCAGCACCGTTGAAGGCGAGAAGGCGAACAAGACTACTGGTGGTAACGTCGCGTCGGCAAAGGAAGTCGGGAAGCGCATTGCCGAGAAAGCCAAGCAGAAGGGAATCACCAAGGTGGTGTTCGACCGAGGCGGATACCTGTATCACGGGCGCGTGAAGGCACTGGCCGATGCTGCACGCGAAGCCGGACTGCAGTTCTAGTAAGTTCAGGAATCGAGAGTAACGAATGCCAACACTGAAGAAAAAGATCGATGCGGGAAACTTCAACTTGAAAGATCAGGTGGTTTCCATCAATCGGGTCACCAAGGTTGTAAAAGGCGGAAAGAACCTGTCGTTCGCGGCGCTGGTTGTGGTCGGCGATCCTTCGGCTGCCGTGGTTGGATATGGTTCTGGCAAGGCCAAGGAAGTTCCTCAGGCTATCCGCAAGGGAATTGAAGCCGCGAAGAAGAACCTGATCAAGGTGAACCTCACGCACACCACGGTTCCTCACCTGACGCTGGGGCGCTTTGGTTCCGGTAAAGTCCTGCTGAAGCCGGCTCCGGAAGGAACCGGGGTGATCGCGGGCGGTGCGGTGCGCGCGGTCATGACCGCGGCTGGCGTGCAGAACGTGCTGACGAAGTCGATCGGCACCACCAACCCGCATAATGTGATCAAGGCCACCTTCGATGCGCTGGGCAAGTTGCGCGACCGCGAAGAAGTGGCGGCCACTCGCGGCAAAGCGGTAGAGGAGCTGTAATCATGGCGGCAAAACATACATTGAAACTGAAGTGGGTGCGTTCGGCAATTCAGGCTCCGGTGAAACACAAAAAAGTGATCAAAGGCCTGGGCTTCACCCGCTTGAATCAGGTCATCGAGCGCGAAGATTCGCCCTCAATCCGCGGCATGGTCGCCAAGGTGCCGCACCTGGTAGTTGTTGTAGGCAGCAGCGCGGAATAGTGATTTATGGCGAGTTGGCAGCTAGGCAGCTGGTAGCTAAAGCGGCTGCGAACAGGAAAAGCCAACGACAGCAGTAGCTGAGAGCTGACAGCCAATGGCTGACAGCTGGTACGAGAGACTAGATATGGCAATGAATTTATCAACACTGAGAGCACCAAAGAAGGCAAACTCCAACCGCAAGCGTATCGGCCGCGGTATGGGATCGGGAATGGGCAAGACCTCCACCCGTGGTCACAAAGGACAGGGTTCGCGCAGCGGTTCGCGCCTGATGCGCGGTTTTGAAGGCGGACAGATGCCGTTGCATCGCCGCTTGCCTAAGCGTGGTTTCACCAACATCTTCCGTACGGAATATGTCATCGTGAACGTGGAACAACTGGGCAAGTTGGGCGAGAAGAACATCACCGTGGATACGATGAAAGCGGCCGGACTGGTGAACGGCAAGAATCCGCTGGTCAAAGTTCTCGGAAATGGCGAGCTGACGGCTGCTATTACGGTACAAGCACATAAGTTTTCGAAGTCCGCGCAGGAAAAGATTGCGAAAGCGGGCGGCACGGCACAAGTTTTATAGCGGGGCGGGTCCGGGTATTCCGGGCCTCAACCGAAGGGTTTGAGGTTTCCCAAATCGATGTTGGAAAAGCTGGCAAATATATTCCGAGTTCCGGACCTGCGGAAACGCATTCTGTTCACGCTGGCCATGCTGGCCGTGTATCGTCTCGGCGGTCATATTCCCACGCCCGGAATTAATGCCGATCTCCTGCAGCAGTTCTTTCAGCAGAACCAGGGAACCATGCTGGGCTTCGTGGATCTGTTCAGTGGCGGCATGTTACGCCGCCTCACGATTTTTGCTTTGGGCATTATGCCCTACATCACCGCCTCCATCATTCTGCAGTTGCTGACCGTCGTTTACGAACCTTTGGCGAAACTGCAGAAAGAAGGCGAACTCGGGCGCAAGAAGATCACGCAATGGACGCGTTACCTGACGATCATCCTAAGCGTCATGCAGTCGCTTGGAATCGCGATCACGCTGGAGAAGCAGACCAGTGCGGGTTCTCCATTTGTCACCGATCCCGGCTGGGGCTTTATCCTGATGACCGTGCTTACTCTCACGACGGGTAGCGGATTCGTCATGTGGCTCGGCGAGCAGATCACCGAACGCGGCATCGGAAACGGCATGTCGCTGCTGATCTTTGCCGGCATTGTTGTGGGCCTGCCGCGGGGAGTTGCCGACTTGGTGGATAAGGTTCGGACTGATGCATGGGGAGCATTTACCGCTCCGGCGATGATCATCCTGATCGCGCTGATGATTGCAGTGGTCGCGTTTATCGTCTATGTAGAGCGAAGTGAGCGGCGAATACCCGTGCAGTACGCGAAGCGTGTGGTGGGCCGCAAGATCATGGGAGGGCAGAGCACGCATCTTCCGCTGCGTGTGAACTCCGGTGGCGTGATGCCGGTGATCTTTGCTTCCTCACTGCTGACCTTGCCACAGACTGCCGGCTTCTTCCTGAAAGACAATCGGTTCTTCGGGCCACTGATTCGGAACCTGTCCTGGGGCGAGCCGCTTTATACGGTTTTGTATGTGTTCGGCATCATCTTTTTCGCGTACTTCTATGTGTCGATTGTCTTCAACCCGAACGACGTTGCCGACAACATGCGCAAGTACGGAGGCTTTATTCCAGGTATTCGCCCAGGGCAACGGACTGCTAACTTCATCAACGAAGTTCTGACCCGGATCACCCTGGTGGGCGGCCTGTACCTGGTGGCAATCTCGCTCATACCGGAATGGATGATTGCGGGTATTCACCTGAACCATTTGCCGGTCTGGCTCGGTGGTAATTTCTTCGAGCATCTGCCGACCTGGGTGACTAATGGTTTAGGGGTGACGTTCTATTTTGGCGGTACCTCATTGCTGATCGTGGTTGGCGTAGCCATGGACACGGTGCAGCAGGTGGAAGCGCAGTTGATCATGCGCCACTACGAAGGATTTACGCCGCGCAGCGGACGCATTCGCGGGCGCCGGGCGTGGTAGGAATTGGGAAGAATTTTGCACAAGCGGGTAAGTACACAGGGTAGAGGGTAGGCGTCACAACGTGGTGTGACGCAGTTAATGTCGGGAGCAGCATCGGGCGGGCTAAAGTCGACTGACCCACACTGCACGCAAAATCGTGCCGTAATACCGGGCCAGGAAAATGACGATGCAAGCCGAGGCTGCTGTAGCCACGTTAGTCGATCCGCAAACACTGATGATCGGAGCCCTGATACTGCTCGGAGCGCCGGGAGCCGGCAAAGGTACCCAGTCGAAATTCGTTTCGACCAGGTACGGCATTCCCCAGATTTCGACCGGGGACCTGTTGCGTGAGAACGTCCGCAAGGGTACCCAAATAGGGATCCAGGCGAAATCCATCATGGAAAAGGGCCAACTGGTGCCCGATGAAATGGTGGAGGACATGCTGGCCAGGCGGATTGAAACCGGCGGCGACACGGATCGCGGCTTCATTTTGGACGGTTTTCCGCGAACGTTGGCGCAGGCTAAATGGCTGGACGAGTATTTGAAGAAGTGGTCGGTCAGGCACGGACAGGCTTGGGCGGCTCCGGTTGTGATCAGCATAACTGTCGGCTATAATCAGTTACTGCGGCGGCTCACCGGGCGTCGTTCTTGTCCCACCTGCGGGCGGATCTACAACATTTACTTTCAGCCACCTCGGATAGCCGATCTTTGCGATAACGACGGTTCGAAGCTGATCACGCGCCGGGACGATTGCGAAGAAGTGATTTCCGAGCGCCTGAAGGCGTATGAACGGCAAACGCTTCCCCTGACGGAGTATTACCGTGCCAAGGGCAGTCTGCATGAAGTGAATGGCGATCAGGCGACCGACGAGGTAACCGCGGCAGTAATGGGAATACTCGAGAATGGCGATCGTTTGTAAGTCGCCGGCAGAGATCGAGAAGATGCGACGGGCCGGGCATATCGTCCGGCAAGTGCTGGATGAGCTGGCAGAACAAGTTGCTCCCGGCATCACGACCATGGATCTCGAGCGCACGGCCGAGCGCAGAATCAAAGAATCAGGCGCGAAGCCGGCGTTCAAAGGGTATTACGACTATCCGTGTGTGCTGTGCACGTCGATTAACCAGGAGATTGTGCACGGAATCCCTTCGGAGAAGCGCAAGCTTAAAGAGGGAGATATCGTCTCGATCGACTGTGGTGTGGTTCTGGACGGCTACTACGGCGATTCGGCGATCACAGTTCCGGTTGGAGATGGGCAGCCGGAACAGACGAAGAAATTGCTGCAGGTGACCAGGGATTCGCTGTATCGCGGAATTCAGGCGGCGCGGATCGGGAATTCGGTAGGTGATGTCGGCGCGGCAGTTCAGGAGTTCGTTGAAGCGGCTGGGTTCAGCGTCGTTCGCGAGTTTGTTGGACACGGGATCGGAACCAAGCTGCACGAAGATCCGCAAGTGCCGAACTTCGGAACGCGTGGCCATGGCACCAAGCTTCGCCAGGGCATGGTCATCGCGATTGAGCCGATGGTAAACGTCGGCAAGCCGGGTGCCAGATTACTGCCCGATAAGTGGACGGCAGTCACCGAGGACGGCAGCTTGAGCGCACATTTTGAACACTGCGTCGCTGTCCTGGAAGATGGCCCGGTGATTCTGACGCAATGAGCCGGCCGGTGAAAACTTAGTTCTAAGGAATGCATGAGTAAGGAAGACGCAATAGAGGTAATGGCAGTGGTAATCGAGCCCCTGCCGAATGCGATGTTCCGGGTCGAACTGGAAAACAAGCATCAGGTTCTGGCGCACGTTTCGGGGAAGATGCGCAAAAACTTCATCCGCATCTTGCCGGGAGACAAAGTGGCAGTCGAGCTATCTCCTTACGATCTAACCCGCGGACGAATTGTTTATCGTTATAAATAGCGCACAACTGAGATCGGAAACGGAATTATGAAGGTACGAGCATCGGTAAAGAAAATCTGCGACAAGTGCAAGGTGATTCACCGCAACGGCGTGGTTCGCGTGATTTGCGAGAATCCGAAACACAAACAGAGACAAGGATAGCAAGTCGATAGTCGGTAGTCGTTGGCCGTCAGCAAGAGGCTGCCAGCGGCAAGCAGAATGTGCGAACGACAAATGACGAAGGACTAAGGACAGCTTTATGGCACGCATTGCAGGTGTTGATCTTCCGCGCAATAAGCACACAGTGATTGCGCTGACTTATATTTACGGTATCGGAAATTCGCGCTCGAAGCGCATTCTCGCCGCCGCCAATGTGGACGGCGACAAGAAAGTTCAAGATCTGGGCGAAGACGAAGTCAATCGGATCCGCCAGGTAATCGAGAACGAAGGCGATGTCGAAGGCGATCTCCGCAAAGATATCTCGATGCACATTAAGCGGCTGATCGAAATCGGGTCCTATCGCGGATATCGTCATCGCCGCAACCTGCCGGTTCGCGGTCAGCGCACGCACACCAATGCGCGCACCCGCAAGGGACCGCGCAAGGGTACTGTCGCGAACAAAAAGAAAGCAGCGGCAAAGACATAGTCTGTTGTCGTTGGTCGTCAGTCGTTAGCCAACGCAGAACGAATTTCGAGTCAGCCAGGCCGAGAGCCGATGGCTGACAGCTGAGAGCTAAAGAGAATGGCAAAAGCACAAGCTGGCGCTGCGGCGCCGGAGAAAAAAGGCAAGAAAAAGACATTCAAGCGTCGTGAGCGCAAGAATGTTCCGTTTGGGGTTGTCCACATCCAGGCATCGTTCAATAACACCGTGGTCACAATCACTGACTCCGAGGGCAATACACTCGCCTGGAAGAGTTCGGGTTCGCTGGGCTTCCGCGGATCGCGCAAGGGTACGCCGTTTGCCGCGCAACAGGCAGCGATGAACGCTGCCAATATGGCGCGCGATCACGGCGTCCGCAGCGTGGAAGTTCGCGTGAGCGGTCCGGGATCGGGCCGCGAATCAGCTATCCGCGCGCTCGCCGCCGCTGGAATCGAAGTGCGAAATATTAAGGACGTCACGCCGATTCCGCACAATGGCTGCCGCCCACCGAAACGGCGTAGGGTTTAGTCAATCGATAGTCTTTGGTCGTTAGTCGTTTGCTAACGATCATCATACAGGTGGCTTGGCTAACGACCGACAACCACCGACGAACGACAAGAAGTGATCGGGACGACCGGAGGATGCCACTCCCGTAAACCGATTCGTATCAAAGGAGAGAACTTTGGCAAGATACAAAGATGCTGTATGCCGCCTTTGCCGTCGCGAAGGCATGAAGTTGTTTCTGAAGGGCGCAAAGTGTTTCAGCGATAAGTGCCCTATCGAAAAGCGCAATTATGCGCCTGGCCAGCACGGCAAAGATAAAAAGACGAAGGTGGTCGGCTACGGCCTGCAGCTTCGTGAAAAGCAGAAAGCGAAGCGCATCTACTTCGTTGGCGAAAACCAGTTCCGCAATTACTACGAAGACGCATCGCGCTCACAGGGCGTAACCGGCGAACTGCTATTGCAGCAGTTGGAACGCCGTCTCGACAACATCGTGTACCGCATGGGATTCGCGGTTGCCCGCCGCCAGGCGCGCCAGTTGGTGCGTCACGGGCACATCGCCGTGAATGGCCGCAAGGTCACAATTCCTTCCTACGAAGTGAAGGCTGGCGACGAGGTCGTGGTACGGGACGAGGCAAAGAATATTGAAACGATCAAGGCGGCGGTGGAATACAACAGCCATCAGCCAGCGCCGACATGGCTGGAAGTCGATCGCGAAGGTTTAAAGGGACGTGTGACGGCTCTGCCCAAGCGCGAAGACCTGAACCTGCCGGTCAACGAACAGCTGATCGTCGAGTTGTACTCGAAATAAGTCTTGGTCGCTTGTACTGCAACTCTCATTGCAAATCGGTTGCGGTGCGAGAAATTGGGTAATCGCGAAATTGAGTCATTGGGTGATTGAAAATCAAATGACTCAATCACCAAAACACCCAATTACCAAATGAATTCGGCCCACCATCCGGGCCCGAACAGCCTTGTGCAACATAACCCCTCATGGGCCGATGGGGTGTTGCCTAGAGCCACAGGGACGGAAGGAGAGAAACAAATGCTTTGGAAAGGTTTCCAAAAACCCAAGCGTCTCGCAGTTGATACCGAGACCCAAACCGACAAGTATGGCCGCTTCTGGGCGCAGCCCTTCGAGCGCGGCTTTGGAACTACGATCGGCAATGCGCTGCGTCGTGTGCTGCTGTCCTCCATCGAAGGAGCCGCCATTACGGCGGTAAAGATTGAAGGCGTGCTGCACGAGTTCCAGTCGATTCAGGGTGTGGTGGAAGATGCGACCGACATCATCCTCAACCTGAAGCAGGTTCCGTTCAAGCTGAACGGCGAAGGTCCAAAGGCGATCTACCTGCGTGCCGATCAGCCCGGTGAAGTGACTTCCGGCATGATCGAGGCCGATGCCGATGTTGAAGTGCTGGACAAGAATGTCTACATCGCAACGGTCAGCGAAGGCGGCAAACTCGACATGGAGATGCGCCTGAAGCGCGGTCGCGGATATATCTCGGCCGACAAGAACTTCGACGAGGATCTCGGGCTTGGCTTCATTCCGATTGACTCCGTACACTCTCCGGTTCGCAAGGTAAACTACACGGTGGAAGCGGCGCGTCTGGGTCAGATCACCGACTACGACAAGCTCACGCTGGAAGTCTGGACCAACGGTTCGGTCAGCCCCGCGGATGCGGTTGGTCTGGCGGCGAAGCTGGTGAAGGATCACATGAGCATCTTCATCAACTTCGAGGAAGAGATCGAAGCCACCGCGACCTTGAGCGAAGATCGCAGCCGTGGTCCGCAGATCAAAAACGAGAACCTGAACCGCTCCGTCGAAGAGCTGGAGCTTTCGGTTCGCAGTTATAACTGCCTGAAGAACGCGAATATTCAGACAATCGGCGAACTTGTCCAGAAGACCGAGGCCGAGATGCTGAAGACCAAGAACTTCGGGCGCAAGTCGCTGAACGAAATCAAAGAGATCCTGGCTTCGATGGGATTGAGCCTGGGCATGAAGATCGACGAGCACGGCAACGCCGTCCCCGGCGCGCAGCCCGCTGCTCCCAGCTACAGCTCGGGATTCGGTGGTTACGGTGACGGAACCCACTGAAGATTGGGTAATTGAGTGATTGGGTAATCGGGTGATTGATCGCGATGCGAGCAATCACCCGAAGCCCAAAGAGTTTTGAGCCGCGAATGGCGGCCAGAAGAAAGTTTTGAAGGATTAGATCATGCGTCATCTCAAAGCAGGATGGAAGCTGGGACGTAACACGAGTCATCGCCGCGCACTGCTGCGCAACCTGGTGACCTCGCTCATTCTCGAGGAGCGCATCGAGACCACCGTGGTGAAGGCCAAGGCCATTCGTCCCGAGGTGGAGAAGATGATCACCCTCGGCAAGCGCGGCGACGTCAATGCGCGCCGCCTTGCCGCTGGATATCTCACCAGCCGGGACGCTGTCACCCGGTTGTTCGACACCGTGGCCCCCCGCCTCGGCGATCGTCAGGGTGGCTATCTTCGGATCGTTCGCACCGGATTCCGCAAGGGGGATGGCGGCGAGAAGGCGTTTATCGAACTTGTTGGCGCCGAGCAGATCATCGATGAGAAGCGCCAGAAACGCGCCGAAGCCCGCGCCAAGCGTGCCGAGGAAGCACGCAAGGCGATGGAAGAGGCACAGGCGCAAGCAGGAGCCAGCGATACAGGTGCTGCCGGCGATGCTGGCGAAACCAAGGAGTAGGTTCGCAGCTTTTCGAAAAACTCAAACCGCACCTTCGGGTGCGGTTTTGTTTTGCGCGTTGGGCGTTCCCGCCGCGAGGACGAGCCGCGAACAGGAGTGTCCGCGCCACTTACCGGTGCGCGGGCTGCTTCTCGGTGCCGACGGTCGTAAGAGGAACATGAATTTCGGCTGCAGTAGCAAACGTGTTTTTTCGTTTTTGGAACAAGATCGCGAAATATTCTGCTGAGGTACTCATGTCTCATATAAGGAACCCCCCTCCGGTTGAAGCGGAAGGACCCCAGTAAAGGGAGACTACCAAACAATGAGACCCTTGCGTTTGATGTTCGTTGCTGTTCTTCTGACGAGCGCGGCCTTTTCGCAAGTCAGTTCCAACAATCCGCCGATGGATATGAGTCGAACGGCGTCCTCCTACGTCGATGGCTCTCAGCATCCAGAACTTGTGCCAGACAATGTCGCGTATAGGCTGTTCTTCGTAGCAGTTGCTCAAGAACCCAATCCAGCAGCAGACAAAGAGGCAGTACAGAATGCTCAATTGTTGAAGTTGGGTTTCTCAGCTAAGGACATGGAAAGCACTAAGCGTGTTCTTGAGGATTTCAAAGTTCAGTATGACAACCTGGTTTCAAGGTTCAATGATTCGTCGCAGGTAGCCATGCAAGCAGGGGATGCAGCAGACTATTCTGCGTTCTCCTCACAGGCCGATGCTCTAGTAGCGTACACTCGCGAAAAGCTGAAACAGAGAGTGTCGGCAGACGCCATGCACAAGTTGGATTTACTTGTGCAATCTGAGAAATCCAATATGAAGATGGTTAGGACAACGCGAGCCCACTAACGACGAAAGGACTCACGCAATGTGCAGAATCGCTAGAACAATGACGCTTATCTTGGTTCTGTCGCCAATAGGCTTTGCTCAAGTGAACCAGACAATGCTGCCTAACTATGACACTTACACAACGCTATCAGGAGACGCAAATAACAACATTTATCAAACCGTCGTGGTAGAGGGTACTACGACTGGCAGTTGTACCCAGACCATAACTGTTGTCTGCGGCCCCTATGGCCAGACGTGTACTTACACATATACGTACCAGAGTTGCCTCACTGCAACGCACACTCCGACGATTACGAACAAATTAGGAACCGCCGGGGGAACAACAACGGGTCCTGCCGTGAGCCCTTTTTCGTGGTTGTCGTATCAGACTACAACCGTGTACCACGCCAGTCCGGGACAAGACGTCCCCTCAACAACTCAAGCCTCTGTGGTGTGTTCGGTTGTGGGGCCGATATTTAATCCACCGCCTGTGCCCGAGCACATAGCCATAGCGACGGTTGTATTGGCTACTGCAACTCAGAACCCCGGTACGGGAACAGATTGCTACCCGGGCGAGGATTGTACGAACCCCGCGATATGCAATACCATGTCTAGCTGTACAGCTGCAACTTCGCCACCAACATGCACCGGGCCGAAGCAAATCAAGGATGCTTCGCCAGTGCGACCCTGCTCACAGTGCGACTTGGCTAGCTACGCGTTGGGCTAACTCGGGACCTTGGACTTGTCGCAATCTGATTCCCGGAGTGGGAGCTCTCGTGCTTCCTTACATAGGGAAGATTCCCGGAGACTGTACGAAACTTCCCCAATGAGGTTCCTCATGGCGAAAGAATTACTAAAGCATTGATTTCGAGGCGCAGTCGCAGGTCTTTTTGCAATCATGCTCCTGGAACTGCTGCTAATTTCACATTGGAGTGGCGGCGCAGGAGTTGACCTTCAGCGGTTTTTCGGGCTGCAGATAAGATCACCATTTTGGTGGTTTGAAGTTGCAGTCGCATTTGCCGCAGGTTTTCTTCTCGTTGCGCTGCTTCCCGGTGCGCTTCGGCATAATCACGACTAGGCGCAAACAGTCGAACTCGGGAAAGGTTTGTTGCGTTGCGCGGGCCCCTGCGCGCCGGGGCCTTTTTTGTGTGGAAGATGGTCAGAATCTGTAACGAGAGAGCGTATTCGTAATGCACGCCATTTCGGGATGGCAGTCCTCGCTACGCTCAGACTGGAACCGGTCTCGTAGCCAGATCCTTTTCGTTTTCAGGATTTCGGCAGCGGGCTCAAACGCCCGCTAGACGCCTCAACTTTACACTTCTTCACCGTCTGGCGGCCCTCCGGTCGCAACTTCGCCCTCGGGGAGGCGTTACAACTATTAATTTAAGAAACAGCGTGCCAGGGAAGAAGGCATGCATCGGATTGGAGAGGTGATATGAAGAAATTGACAGCAGGTGTTCTTGGAGCGGCTTTGGCCCTTGGCATTCCTCTGTTCGCGCAAGATGCAGCGAACGCTGACCAAGCGAACTCCGCAACGACGCAGGCGGCTCCGGATGCCGGCACGGCGCAGGGCAAGCCGTACGGGCATCGTCATCGCGGCGGCATGAAGAAAATGGCGGAGAAGTTGAACCTGACCGCCGATCAGCAGGCAAAGCTCAAGCCCATCTTCCAGCAGGCGCATGCCCAGGCGAAGACCATTCGCCAGGACACGAGCCTCACGCAGGAGCAGAAGCGCGCCAAGATGAAGGATCTTCATCAGACTACGATGGCGCAACTCAACGAAATTCTCACCCCCGAACAGCAGACGCAACTAAAGCAATTGCAGGAGCAGCGCCGTGCGCAGTGGCAGCAACGCCACCAACAGATGCAGCAACAACAGCAGTCAGCGCCGCAGTCCAACACTCCGCAATCCAGCGCTCCGCAAGGCGAGTAAGCAAGCTTGTTCCATCACCTGAGGGCAGCGAGGCATCGCTGCCCATTTTTTTGTGCCGGTGCCTTGCTGAGCGCATTGGAGAAACACCGCGTAGGCGCTTTGGCTCGCCGTAGGCCCGCGTATTTTTTTGCGAAACGCTCCGCGTATTTTTTCAATTCCTGAAAAAGGCATGAGCGGCGAAGACGGTATTTCGTGATACGGCGGTTTCAAGCCGTCTAGCGGCACGGTTGTGCAGGCTCGACGCTAAGTACCTTGCTGACGCGTATCTGTCTTATGTAGGCGCCTAAATGTCCATATCCGCCAACCGATGTTGCATCGCCTACGAACGTCACTCTAACAGCCGAGTTATCCCCAAACCCGTGCAATGCTGGTGCGAAGCCATCCAGCCAATAGGGTGGTCGCCAGCAATCTCCATTGGGATGGAAATCTGACCTCTCGAAGCCATGCTCGTAGGTTCCCACGTAAACGCGCTGCTTTTGGCTTCGTCCTGCGATCACAAGCCATCCAGCGACTGCAATCAAAAGCGCCGCCGCAGTCAGCCTGGCCACTCGATTTACGCTAGTGAGGAGATAGGCGAAGAGTGCGATGGGCAGCGCGATCGAAAACCACGCAACCAATACGCTGACAATGACCGTCGCGGTCTCCCCAGCGCGATAGAGTTCCAACTTATTGACTGCCATAGCTGCAGGAATCTGCAACGCCAGTCCGAACGATGACGGAAGTGCAAAAACCACGAAGAGAGATAGCAAAACCGCTGTGAGGGTGATCACTTGCCATCGACAGCTTCGCATGTGCTACAGATTACTAGAACTGGTTTCATAAATCTGCGGCTCAGAAGTACGGCGGACCTCAGGGGCTAAAGCCCTCGATTTTCGCGGTGCCCGGAACGGCGCGGCTGAAGCCGCGCCCCTTCAAATCGCAATAGCGCCGATAGTATCTTTGGTTAACAGCCGCGAAAGATTGAAAAATCGAACATGTGGCCACATTTCCGAATTTCACATCAAGCGAGAGGAATATACGCAATCCCATAGTTGCAGTGATCGCTCCGCGCGAATAATGATCTTGCGCGCTCTGATTTGTGCGGATGGCGTTACACTCGCTCGTGGAAACCTCGGTGTGCCGCAGAATCCGTATGGCAGGGATGTAACAGCGCAGCGGAGATACACGCGAATTCTTCCCGAGAGCTATCCGTAACCTCTTATTTCACGGTAATTAACCTCTACCGAATCCAGTGCAAAGTGCAGCGGCTTGGGTTTGGAGCTTCCGTTGCAATGCATCAGCAGCACTAGAGTCTGCGTCCGCGATTCAGACGATGTGGACAAGCCCGATTCATTCAGAACCATGGAGCTCTTCGAGATGCTTAGAACAATTACGACCCGAGCCACAAGGATTTTCGTAGTGGGGGCGTTTGCGCTGGTGACTTTGCTGAGCATGACTGCGAGCGCGCGCGCGCAGGACGAACAGAGGCCCTACCCGAAGATGCTTCCGCTTGAGCAGTATCTAATGGACCGAGATGCGGCAATCGCGCTGGCGCGAAGCGCCGCTCCGGAAAGCATTTCAAAGGATGCGTCTGTTTTGGTGCTCACGCCCAAAGGCTGGGAAACAGCGGTCAAGGGGACGAACGGTTTTGTGTGCATGTCGGGTCCGTCATGGACGGCCAGCATCGACTTTTATGACGTCTGGAGTCCGAAGCAGAAAGGGGCGATTTGCCTTAATCCAGCGGCTGTGCGGTCCATTCTGCCGATTTACTACAAGCTGACGGAAATGACGCTGGCTGGAGTAGTCGATGTAGAAGGGCGCATTGCGGGCATTCAAGAAGCGTATGCGAAGCACGAGATTCCGGCGCTGGAGCCGGCGGCAATGAGCTACATGATGTCGAAGAATGCATACCTCTCCCATTTGGGCCAGACACACAATTTATGCCACGTGATGTTTTTCTTGCCGATGAAAGGGCCGGGTGAATTGGGTGACAATGATCCGAACTCGCCTGTTTCTTCCACGTCTATATGGTTCCCGGACCCCGACAAGCCGGATAGTCCACTGAACAAAGAGTTGCCGCCGCTGCGGGTGGTCCCAATCGCTGTGCCTTACTGGTCCGATGGCACTGTTGCGTTCAAATAGCCGTATC
The DNA here is from genome assembly GCA_021324365.1 of Terriglobia bacterium. GTDB lineage: Bacteria > Acidobacteriota > Terriglobia > Terriglobales > Acidobacteriaceae > JAJPJE01. The sequence goes on from JAJPJE010000064.1 coordinate 23,166, forward strand.
AGCCATAGAAACGATCAAAGCAGCGCGCCGCAGCCATCTGTGCCTACAGGGCCAGTAAAAGCTTGTTCCATCACCTGAGGGCAGCGAGCGATCGCTGCCCATTTCTTTGCGCCGGTGCGTTGCTGAGGGCATCGGAGAAACACCGCGTAGGCTCTGGCCACCCTCTCGGTATTGGTGTGGTGTACAGGAATGTGCGCAAACGAGTAGTTGGATCGGAAGATTTGAGAGTTAAGTCATGTGTGTTACGACTCTTGCGGCGAGAATGTTCGACATAGACAGGTATCCCTCGACATGAACCTTGGAAAAGACGTTCGGCAGGGAACCGGACCACATAACCGGGATTTTGCGGTATTCAGTGCCGGAAACAAAACCCAACAATTCGTTATCAGGAACTACGTAGAAACGTCTCAACGCTGGCGATCTGTGCACCACTGTGCCGTCAATCTGAAGCTGCCGCCCTTCTCGCTTTTTCCGGCGATCACTCATCAACCAGAGGAGCAGTCCCATGGCGACGAGCGCTCCGAGCTTCACTATGGTCCTAGGACAGCTTTTCATGATCCAAAATAATAACGGAAAACACAACTGTAGGTAAAAACCGGGATCTTAGTTTAGACGAATCACGCGTTTTGATTTTCACTCGAGCGCGTGGAACATTTTCCCATCGAAATTCCTGGGGTTGAAAGTTTCGATTGAACTCCGTTGGAGAAACGAAATCCGGGCTATACTTTCGCGTTTTCGTCGTTTTGCATTCTGCCGGTTTCGCGCTCCGCTCCCTAGTTTCTTCAAAATCTGTGTAACTCACTGCATGGATTGGTCGTCCTTCCCGCATCGTCCCCGCTCTGAGTTCGGGTCAGAAGCGGTAGGTTCCTGAAACAATTCGAAGTCCTTTACGTTTTTGGAAAACTTCTCATCCTCCTTGCAAGATGCGAAGTGAGAACAGGTACATTGCTTTGTGAAGTAGATTCAGCTCTCGGCAGACCGATTCACGCAGACCTTCCCTCCGATCGTGTTCACACGAAGGCGCTTGAACCGAAGGGGGACAGCGCCTCTTGTTTGCGTTGAAGGTGAGGACAATGAAACCATTCATCCATTTGGGGCACTGGGAAATTAGTACGTACATCCTATGCTTGTGCTTGGGCATATTGTTCGGAGCTTTCCTCTTTGACCGAAATGCGACCAGAAGAAATGTTCCAGATCCAGGTCTCGCGTTTGTTGTTGCCATCTTGAGTATTGCAGGCCTACTCGGGGGAAGGATCTATCATTGCATCGAGTTCAGTCCGAGGGCGCTTTATTCTCACCCATTCGAATCGGTATGGCATGGTCGAGGTCTTGCTTGGTTTGGGGCTTTATTAGGTGCTCTAGCGGTATCTCCGATCATTGCGCGGATTTTGCGCATGCGTCTAGGGGGAATTCTAGACTTGCTCACCCCATCCGTGGCAATTGGCTATTCAGTCGGTCGAATCGGCTGTTTGTTAGCCGGAGATGGGGATTATGGGATTCCAACTTCGTTACCTTGGGGAATGCGCTTCCCAGACGGGCTTGTACCCACCACACAGACTGTACACCCTGACCTTGCCTGCGAAAAACGTATCCCATAGCTGAGAGAGTGAGCATCAGTAAGGGGAGACGAAAATGACGAACTCAAAGCGAGCGCGATACACGTTGGAGTTC
>JAJPJE010000017.1 GCA_021324365.1 Terriglobia bacterium
GTCGTAATGCTGCCCGGTGTGCACGACTAACTGCTCGCAATTGGGGCGCTGTTGCAAAGCCCTATGAACCGGCGCCAACTTCATGAAATTCGGGCGCGCCCCCACGATATGGAGAACTCTCATGACTGTCCCGCCAGTGCTCGACTCGAATTGACTGAAGGCAACGATTGCAACTCGTCAACCACCATGCTGAGTGCATCGTCCCACTGCGGCATGGTGAGACCAAACGTGTTTTTCAGTTTCGAGTTGTCGAGCACCGAATTTTTCGGACGTACGGCGCGAACCGGATACTCCGCAGAAGTGATCGGAAGCACTCGCGCGAGAGATTCGCGGCCCAGAGCGCGCATTTCATTCACAATCGCTTCCGTGAACCCAAACCAGGACGTCCTCCCGTCCGATGTCAGGTTGTACACGCCCTTCACGTCGGCAAAGCGCTCGGCAACCGTAGATGAATGATTTGCCCTGCCATTGGCGCGTTGAGCAATTACTTGCGCAGTGGCTTCAGCCAACGATCGGCTCCATGTTGGTGCACCGATCTGATCATCGACCACTTTTACCACTTCTCGTTCTGCGACCAGTTTCATCATCGTCAGGAGGAAGTTCTTGCCACGCGCACCATATACCCAGGAAGTGCGAAAGATGATGTAACTACCCCCAGCATCTCGAACCGCTTCATCACCTGCCAGTTTGCTTCGTCCGTAGGCCGAGAGCGGGTTGGGCTGATCTTCTTCGGTGTACGGGCCTTGCTTGGCGCCGTCGAAAACGTAGTCTGTCGAGTACGTGAGGAAGGCAGCACCGGAAACCTTCGCTTCTTCCGCCATGATCGCGGGCGCGGTTGCGTTGATCCCCATTGCCAACTCGGACTCATCTTCGGCCTTGTCGACCGCCGTATACGCGGCAGCATTGACAATCACCTGAGGAGAGTTTTGCCGAATGACTTTGCGGATCGAATCCGCCGACGTCAACTCGATTCCTGGCCGATCGATATCCACCACATCCCCGAGCGTGGACAGGGTCCGCTTCAGTTCCCAGCCTACCTGGCCGACGTTACCGATCAATAAAATGCGCAGATTTGCCATGAGCTATCGCTAATACCACCTGGTTCGGGGAGCTTCACTATTGTATCCAACGCCTCCTGAGCGAGTGATTACCTGCGCCCCTTACCAATAAACCTGCCAAAGTTTCCTGGGGAGAAAATCGGGGGATTTACTGTCCGCTCACTTTCAGATTGTGAAATCCGAAACTGACGAAAGCAACTGTCGAGGCGGCTTGCGGCACCCACCAAACCTTCCGCAGAACGCGGTTTTGACTATGCATCATGCGATTTCCGAGAAAATCCATGCCGGTGGGCCAAACTTGTAACGCGGGATAGATTGCTGCGGAACTGGCAAACGGTTTGAGAAACGGGTTGAGTTCCTGCGCACCGTGGCCGATAGCTTGACGGGTCGAATAAGCGTCAAACCCCGCGCCGATGTGGTTCGCCACAACAAGGGAGTACCAAATCCGTGAATTGCGGGCGTGCCGCTCGTCCACAGTGTTTACTTTCATTGGCTTAAGGACGGCTGTCTTGATGATCGGCTGTCCACCGGGAGCAACGGAAACGGCTTGCGAAATAGGCACGGCGGCCAGCGCTCCTGACGCCTGCGCCAGAAGAACGGGCTTGCTCGAGGATTCCTGAGAGTTAGGTGGCGCAACTTGGCATTGTGCAGCCAAAGGCAATAACAACAAGACGGTGGCCAGAATCCGCATTAATTCCCCTTTTGGTACCCCTGATTCGGCTGGGGAGCAGTCCCTCTGGATGACTATGGGGAATCCCCTCCCTGTCCCAGAGTTCCTGTACGCAGGTAATGTGCCACAGATTGCTCGACTTTAGTAGGTGTTCCATCGGGTACAAAAGTAAGGATGTGCAACATTTTGCACTGTAAGGGAAATAAGTTTTCACCTTGCAACTAAGGCACGTCGCCAACGAGAGCACAAAAAGGGTTAATTCCATAGGCTTCAGCCTCTTTCGCTAGGGATAGTGTCTTCGTGTTGACGCGATGGCCGTCAGATCTTCTAAGCTATGTCACTAACAACCGCACGGTTAGCCGGTAAATGTGGGGACATGTTACCTGGCAACAGAAGTGCACTGCTGATAGCTAAGGTATCCGAGAGCATGAACTTGTATCAGACGCGCTTGCCGCGCTGCCTGCAATATTTGGGAGCGATACTGTTACCGTCCATGTTTTTGGGATTCCTGGCTTGTAGCACTGGCCCGAATACTGCATCTAGCGAGAATCGCGGTACTTCGACTTACAGCATCTCTGGAACGATCACGCCTACCAGCGGTGGCGCTGGTGCGACTGTCACGCTGAGTGGTGCAGCCAGCATGACAGTAACAGCAAATTCATCCGGCAACTATTCGTTTACCGGACTCGCCAATGGCTCGTACACGATTACGCCCAGCAACACTGGCTATACCTTTTCGCCTGCCAGTCTTAACGTGACGGTGAACGGTGCCAACGTTGGCGGCCAGAACTTTACTGCCACAGCAGTAACTCCTCAGACCTACTCGATCTCCGGAACCATCAGCCCAGTTTCGGCCGGCGCCGGTTCCCTCGTCTCACTCAGCGGCTCTGCCTCGGCTACTACCATGGCAGACTCTGCCGGAAACTACAGCTTCACTGGCCTCAGCAATGGATCGTATTCCGTCACTCCCAGCAGCTCCGGTGTTACTTACACTCCTGTCGCTCAGCCGATCACGGTTAGCGGTTCCAGTGTCTCCGGTGTGAATTTCACCGCAACCTCCAATGCAAAAGTGATTTTCTTCGACAATTTTGCTGGATCGTCCCTGACTTCTGATTGGAAAATCATCTCCCGACATGGTGAGTATTCGCAGAGCGAAACGGAGTGCAACATCCCACAGCAGGTCAGCGTCGACAATGGTTTGACCATCACCGCTGCCGCACAGACATGGACTTGCGGCGATTTCAATCCCGACGGAACCGTCTGGCATACCCCGCAGGCATGGCCCTATATCACCGGTGACATCCAGTGGGCGAGTTTGAATTTCACCTACGGCACGGTTGAGATTCGCGCCAAATTCCCGAGCCAGGCGACCAGCCTGTGGCCTGCCACATGGCTGCTTAGCTCCAATTGCCAGGCGACCAATCCGATGACCGGTGAAACCGGTGTCGGCACGTGCCCGAATCTTGGATCGAATGGCTATACCGAAATTGATATGACCGAATGCTACGGCTCCGGCTGGTGCCAGTTCCACGTTGCTAATCCCGGGTTCGGCATCGGCGGCGGTTGCGATGCCGTCTATCCGGTTGACACTAACTTCCACACCTTTACTACAGTATGGACTTCGGCTGGCATCAAGCAGTACATGGACGGAGTGCTGGAGACCACCTGCAATCAGCAACTGAGCCAGCCCATGTTCCTGATTATCCAGATTCAGACTGGCGGCGTCGGAGGAACTCCGAATAACAGCGCTCTCCCCGCGAACCTAGTTGTCGATTATGTGAAGGTCACCCAGCCGTAAGGAAGTGAGTACGTCCAAAGATTTTCCCATAGAATGGGAAAATCTTTTCCCTTCGCCAGATGAGAAAGTTCTCTGTTCACAATGATTTAAGCTGAACTATTGATTCGACTTAGATAAACAGCAGTTATTCTCATTGTTTTCAACGGGATCGGTCAATTTTCGCGTATTCGGGTTTCTGGCACCTTGCTTGCACATATCTGGTTGAGTTTTGCCGAGGATAACACTGCTATGGAATCCGTGCGAGTAGCCCAAATAGGATGCGGGTATTGGGGCCAAAACCTTATTCGAAATTTCTGGGAAGTTGAAGGATCTGAAGTAGTTGTCGCTTGCGATCCGAGCGAGAAGGCGCTCGAACGGATGCGCCGCCGTTACCACGGGGTGGAACTGGTCACAAGCTATGATGCAGTTCTGGCCAACCCTAATGTGGATGCGGTGGTTCTTGCCACACCGGTTTCCACACACTACGACTTCGCTAAGCGCGCCTTCCAGGCTGGAAAACACGTGCTGGTGGAAAAACCGATGGCGACCAGCAGCATGCACGTTATCGATCTGATCGAAACGGCAGAGCGCGCCGGCAAAGTATTGATGGTTGACCACACCTTTTTGTATACAGCCGCGGTTCGAAAGATGAAGTCGATTATCGAGACAGGCCAGGCTGGCGAACTCCTCTACTTTGATTCCGTTCGTATCAACCTTGGACTTGTCCAGAGCGACACGAATGTACTCTGGGACCTAGGTCCGCATGACTTCTCGATCATGGACTACCTGTGTGGCCAGGAGCCGGTTTCGATCACCGCTACGGGCGTGAAGCATCTGCATTGCAGCTACGAAAACATCGCTTACGTAACCGCGCGTTTTGATTCCGACTTTATCGCGCACTTCCACTTGAATTGGCTCGCTCCGGTAAAAGTGCGCACGACTCTGATCGGCGGCAGCCAGAAAATGCTGGTGTACGACGACATGGTGATCAGCGAGAAGATTAAGGTGTATGACCGCGGGATTACGCGGAATCCCGATCCCGCGAATCGTGAGCGCATGTTGACCGGTTATCGCAATGGCGACGTACTTTCACCGAATCTCGAAACGACCGAAGCCATGCGGTTGATGGCTCGTGAGTTTGTCAGTTCCATTCAGGAGAAACGCGCACCTCTGAGCGATGGCTACTCCGCACTGCGTGTTGTGCGCATGCTGGAGGCAGCCCAGCATTCGATCCAGCAAAACGGACGCGAAGTGTTGATGCAGCCAATGGTGCCGCGCCCGCATTCGGTTCCGGCCGTCGCGGGCTCACTTGTCTAAACCTGGAGAATGGAATGGAATTTTGCCGCATTGCGCCGGACGTAAAACTCGGGGAAAACGTGAAGTACTACGGGTTCGTGAATCTTTATGGATGCTCCATCGGCGACAACAGTCGGATTGGGACGTTCGTTGAGATTCAGAAGAACGCCGAAATCGGTAAGAACGTGAAGGTCTCGAGTCACACCTTCATCTGCGAGGGCGTAGTTATTGAAGATAACGTCTTCATCGGTCATAACGTTTCATTCATCAACGACAAGTACCCTCGCGCAACTAACGCTGACGGTTCACCCCAGTCAGAACAGGATTGGAAGGTGGTTCCTACTCGCGTAAAGAAGGGCGCGTCCATTGGAACAAGCGCAACCATTCTTTGTGGAGTGACGATTGGAGA
>JAJPJE010000083.1 GCA_021324365.1 Terriglobia bacterium
ACAGCCTACAATCTTCATGTGCTCGGCTCCTTTCCTCCGAGCCTTGGTGCTCGAGCGTTCCAAGTCTACTCAGAGGCTCTGGAGCCGACACGGTTATCCAATCAGGCTTTTTCTTTGGGGGGAATGGTTGACAAAACAAAGGATGTGAACCTGGTTTATTGCCCCTTGTATTCGTATTTTGTTCGCCTTATAATAACATCTAAGAATAATGTATCGTGCGAGTTACAGGGACAATGGGCATTGGAACTTGCATTTGAAACAAGAGAGCTTCGGGACATTTGCGAAAACGAGAGCAAAGCAGCAGAGACTCTAGGAGCGATTGTGAGCGAAGCACTGAAGCATAGATTGGCAGATATGGTGGCCGCCACGAATCCTGGCGACTTGCTGGCAGGTTGTCCTCGCGTCGGTACGGACACGTCTAAGATGATTATTGAACTCGAAGACGACTACGTGCTTGTATTTGCGTCTAATCATGTTCGTCGTCGTAACAGAACAGACGGACACGTTGACTGGGCAAAAGTTAGCAGAGTGCGAATTCTAGAAATAAGGAGACGCAATGGCAACTAGCGAGTTTTGCCCAAATTGGATTTCTGCTCCGGGTGACACGATTAAGGACATCCTTCGAGAGCGCAGCCTATCAATCGCTCAGTTGGCGGCGCGACTAGAACAATCAGACTCGCAAGTTTCGGATTTGCTGGAAGGTCGCTCGACAATAACTATCAGCCTTGCTCGGAAGCTTAACAGTGCTCTGGGCGGTTCAGTTGAGTTTTGGATGGCCCGCGACTTTCAATATCGCGAACAGTCAGCCAAACTCCAGGCCCAAGACCGTGAGTGGCTGCAAGATGTTCCCCTTGGGGATATGGTCAGTTTTGGCTGGGTCAAGCAAATCCCACATCCAACTGAAGAACTTTCTACCGCATTGCAGTTCTTCGGTGTTCGAAACACTTCAGACTGGCACCAGATGTACGGCGACGTCGAGCGGGTATTTGCTTTCAGGACATCTCCTTCTTTCGATTCTCGCCCGGTCGCAGTTGCTGCTTGGCTACGACAGGGAGAGATCGAGGCTAGCAAGATCGACTGTGCAGATTGGAGTCCAGACGGATTTCGTCAATCGCTTGCTTCTATCCGGAAACTAACGAGAGAAAAGAATCCCAGATCATTTCTTCCGAGGCTGCAAGGAATATGCGCTGAACATGGAGTTGCGGTTGCGATAGTCAGAGCACCTACAGGATGTCGCGCGAGCGGTGCTACCAAACTCTCTCTGAACCGAAAAGCGCTTCTGCTCTTGAGCTTTCGCTACCTTCGAGAAGACCACTTTTGGTTTAGCTTCTTTCATGAAGCTGGACATCTTCTGCTGCACGCTGATAAAGAACTGTTCCTCGAGGGTTTCGAAAAAAACAGCCCCGAGGAAAAGCAGGCGAACGAATTTGCATCAGAAATCCTGGTACCTCACGACCGAAGGGACGAAATGCTAAACCTGAGGCTCAGTGCAGAGGAGATAATTAGGTTTTCCCGACGGGTTGGCGTTTCTCCGGGAATTGTCGTCGGACAACTACAGCATCATCGAAGGATTCCTCAGAACTACTTCCACAAGCTAATTAGACGTTACACATGGCAGTAGTTACTTAGCCCCTGAAACTCTTGAAGCGATCGGGACTCTTTTGCCAATTGCAGAGTGAGTCTTCCATGACCTGCATCCCGAGGTGTAGTTCACTTCCAAGATCGGCGACATAAGCGTCCAGAGTCGCCGCGTCGTGCTTGCCTCCGAAGAGTAGTCGTGCTCCCTCGAGTGGACCGCTGGCTCCCTCTAAATACGGAATTCCAGGACTGATTGGAGCTAAACCCAGTTTCGCAGTCATGGCCAAGTAATCGAACTTCGCCAACCGCCCGAATCGCCTTACAGCGCTCATTGATTTGTATAGGAAGTCAAACGCCTTTCGAGAATCACCGGCCGATTGATCAAGCGCTTCTGCGATTTTGTCATCGTGCGTTCTAGGAGGGCCTACCCATTCCACATAGCTTTGGATGGCTACACCAGTGCCCTGTTTCGAGTCAGCGCTCAAGCTTTCGCGCTTTCGATGATTGCCAAACCCACACTGCAGTTCCTTCAATTCCTTTTCGTTTTGCCGAAGCCAGTCACGAAACTGCTCAGGATTGTTACTCACTGCATTCCAGTCCCAGAGTTGTCCGGCACCTAACCGCCCATAAATCGCACTGATAAGCTTCCAGCCGCAACGAGAACTCTTCCCAAAATGAATAAAAAGGAAAGTAAGCCAGAACGCCTCGTCCCTATTTCCTCTGTTCCTATGGAGAATGGCAGCCCGCAGAGGATCGAATATTTCACTGTTTGGGTCGCCACGCTTCTCACTGATGTTCCTTGCGAGAATTGCAGCTACATACTCCACACGGTGAATACTCTCGATCATTTGCTCTATTAGGACCGACCTCCGGATAGCGTCGTCAACTCCGGGTAGTCGTTGCCGTGTTTCGTCAAAATGCTTCAGAGCCCGTTCAATTGAGTCGGCTCGTGCGCGGTCTTTGGGCCTCATTTGAAGTTCTCGCGGCAGACCTCTTCGATCCACTGCCGAATGCGCCTCAGAACGTGAGTAGTAACCCCAAAACTACTTTGAAGATTATGGTTATAGCCGAGTACTAGAACCTTTCGACGTAAACGAATTCCGGCGATTGAAGCCAACTCGCCTTTGTACGCGGTGCCGGTAACATCCGAGGTGCCCGTCCGTGGAAGGCTCCAACTCGGCATAATTTCCTTTTCCAACGCCAAGCCGGTGGCGCTTTGAAACTGGTCGACCACTGATTGGCCATTAAGCACCAGTAATTGAAGAGGAGAGTCTTTTAACAGCAACGCCAAGAGTTCGCCGCCAATCATCAATAGTGAGGTTCGCTGTCGGTGTGACAACTCAGTCCACTTACACGAGGTTGCATATGGAATCAAATCAATATGACAAGCTCCGCCCAACGGTTCGTAATATGAAGAGCCGGTACCTGCAATTGCCTCATCAAGCCGCTTAAACCATCTGTCGTACGGATTGGAGGTGAAATAGTTACGACAGGAAGCAAGCATCAGCTGCAGATGACGTGCATCCGCATCCGCCCATGCTTCTAATCCAAGCGAAGCAAGAGTATGAAATCTCCGCGAGGAGCCTTCCAGTTCATTCCCCAACTCGTCCACAAATTCTCGATTGCTCGGATTGAGGCCTACCGTGGCAACCCGAGCCGAGAACAGGTCACCGAACGACGGTATTGGGGCTCCCCAACGAATTACTGCTGATTCGCAAAGTACTGGATCGTCAAGGCGATTGATCAATGCCGCGAGCGTCTGAGACTCAAAACAACTGGAAGTATACGAGTTGGCCTTTGCGAATAGAGTTCGCGTCAGACTCATGAGCCCATCTCGACTGCAATTTTTTCAATAAACGGATCGTAAATTTTCGAGACCATGTCTTTCCTTGCTTGTCGCATTGTATGGACATCCGAATTCTTCTTGCAGTGGAAGACCAGCAAGAGCCTGATCAAGTCAGCCCAGTAAGGATCGACCCCATCGAAGTCTAGCTCCGTAAGGGCGCTGTTCAAACGAAGTTTCTCTTCCGCCCGTCGCAGTTGGTCGATGCCTTTCCAAGGGTCTCCTGCGGGCATCGGGGGCATCGGAGATTCCGTCGACTGCCACCCCTCGCTGAGGAAATCCTGCGCCGCCTGTTCGTTCACTTCGTAAAGGTGCAGACTACCGACACAGTGCTTGTACGTGCCAAGTTCGATATCCAATGCACGGGCCAACATCTCCTGTAGCATCGTGAACGCAAACACATCATGGGGCAGGCCTAAGAACCAATCGTTCGACCTCATGTTAGTCAGGAGATGCAGACACTCATCACGAATGGCGAACTGCAGAGTACAAGTGCACGGAACATCCTTGTGTTCCTCAAGTAAGTCGACTCGGTCAAATATCTGAATTACGGCCTGGCGCGTAACAGAATGCTCGCGAAGGAGCGAAAGTACGCGATGCACTTGGTTGTTTTGGGCCGCGCCGAATATGCGAGGGCCGTAGCCTCCATAAACCACATCACCATCTGCGTATTTCGCATATTCCTTCGCGTAGTACTCGATGAACGCTAGGGAGTTTGTCCCAGCCAAGTACCAGCACAACTCCCCGAGACCGCTAAAAATCTTTCCGCGTGACTCAGTTCGACTTAGTCGCGCTCGGGGGTTTCTGAGCTCCAACAAAACCCCGAAGACCTCCGACGCTTTCCCTTTCTTCGGCTCGATTGATCGCCCGTGCGAACAGATTTCCTTCAAGACCAAACGAAGCAGGTCGTCAAAAGTATCGGCGGTCAGAAACATGACTTTATGAACAAGGCAGAGTTTAGCAGTTCACTACTCCGCGCGATAAGCAACCGTACTTTTGTTTCATTTTCCGGAATTCGATCGGTAACTCACATCGCTGCCACTTCGCCCGGTCGGCGCAATGGGAACCCCTGCATCACACGCCTCTGTTCACCATGTCACACACCGTGACGACCTCCCCATCTTGTCAAGCCCCCAAACGATCTAACTCGCTCGCAACACGAGACTTCCGCGTGGCAGGTTTCCCGTCGCAAACTGCTATGCTGGATATAGGGACGTGTGTCGTCCATCAGTCTTTCAGTCGCTCAGTCCCTCAGCAAAAAGCGACCGAACAACCGAAGAACCGAAGAACGCGCGAGCCGATTCGGGAATCGGACGCTAACTCCTTAGCGTGCAGGATTTTGAGATTCTCGGCCTTTGCAATGAGGATTTTGCAAAAACGGGAAAGCTAAGTTGCTGAATCAAAGCCGCTTAGACAGGGGGTTGCCCCCCCGGGGGGTACCCTCCCTGGGTTGCTGGTGGCGCGCTGTTCTCGGGTGCCCTAAGGTTTCTCGACTCGAGGCGCCGTGCTCGTTTTGGCAGTCGAGGTCGGCTGCCCCACGTGAGTTGTGGTGATTGACAACCTTTCAGCGGCTACTCCCCGAATTTCACGGGAGGGCCGCTCACGCGTTTCGCATGAATGTCGACGTCCACCTGGACACGATCGGCGACCTTGATAAATGGAATGCCGCTGTTCATGCCGTAATCTTTGCGGTCGAAAGCCATGGTGCCGGTAATGGCGCCCGTGCCAGTGCCCGTGCTCTCGACGGTCAGGGTGAGCGTTTCGGGTTTGGTGACGCCGCGAATGGTGAAGTCACCGGGAATATCGAAAGTTGTCGGGCCGGTCTGAACGACCTTTTTCGACACGAAAGTGATGAGCGGGTCGTGTTTCGCGTCGAAGAAATCTTTGCCCTTCAGCTTGCCGTCTTTCATGCCGCTGCCCGTGTTCACGCTCGCTGCCTGAACGGTGATCTTTAGAACGCCTGTGGTGACGTCGGGCGAAGTGAAGGTGAGGCTCGCGTCCCATTGATCGAACGAACCGTCGATGGCAACGGAAGCTTTCACCGAGAACTTGATCGAGCTGTCCGGGCGGTCGATCTGGAACACAGGAGCTTGCGCCTCGGCGACGGAAGCTGTAAGGGTGCATGCCAGTAAGAAAAGGACGGTGAATTTCATCCGCGTACTGTGGACTGCTTCGAAGAGCCTGCCAATTGCAAGTTCTGTTAGAGGATGAGTGAAATTGTGATAGTCGCCGGGGGCATCACCAGCCCATCTGGCGCATGCGACCCAGGATGATCGCGCTGTAGCGGGTCATGCGTTCCGGACGACGTTTCAGCGGATTAGGCAGAATCGCCGCGAGTTGCGCAGACTGTTCGCGTCCGATATTGCGCGCTGAGGTTCGGTCGTAGTAGCGGCATGCTGATTCGGCGCCGTACACGCCTGGTCCCCACTCGACCACGTTGAGAAAGAGTTCGAGAATACGCCGCTTGCCGAGCACGAATTCGGCGACCGACACCAGGGTGAACTCAGCGGCTTTACGAAAAATCGAGCGGCTGGTCCCGAAGAACAGGTTCTTTACGAGTTGCTGTGTGAGCGTGGAAGCTCCGCGGAGGCGGTCGCCTTCCATGTCCTCTGCGGCGGCGATCTGGATCTGGTGCCAGTCGAAGCCGTGATGCTGGTAGAAGCGCGCATCTTCGGCGGCGATGACGGCATGCTGGAGATCGGGCGATATCTGGCTGAGCGGCACGAATTTATAGCGCTTCTGATACGGCCCTGGGTGAAACCATGACTGCACTCGACGCTGCGTCTGCAAAGCTGTGGTTGGTGGATCGATCCAGCGGAGGCCAACCAGCATCAGCGCGCAGAAGAACCAGAGCGCGAAGACAACGGCGAGAAGCAGGCGAACCAGCGATCGGAGCGGGTGTTTTCTTCCCCCACCCTTCGCCAAAGGACGGCGATAGGGTGGGGCACCCGCTGTTTGGGGACGTGCGGTTGGTGCCGATCCGGCGGTCACGACTTCAGAATAAAGCGTTTGGGCGCGAGCGGTTAGCGGATGTTCGCTTCGCGCGTTTCAACCCGACAAAAACGGCCGGGCGCG
>JAJPJE010000056.1 GCA_021324365.1 Terriglobia bacterium
ACAGCCTACAATCTTCATGTGCTCGGCTCCTTTCCTCCGAGCCTTGGTGCTCGAGCGTTCCAAGTCTACTCAGAGGCTCTGGAGCCGACACGGTTATCCAATCAGGCCGAAGGGAACGTGCTCTGTATATCCGTTCACGGTGATGTTCAGGTTTCCGCTGCCGTTTACAGGCGTCGCTCAACCAACTCGCCTGTCTCCTCATCCAGCATCGCAATCTGCTGGTAGCGCGTGCCCGGGTCCCAGAAGTTTTTTGAGGCTTCCCGCAAAACAAAGGACTTAGCCTCGGACTGTGCACAGCATCCCGCAAAACAAAAGACTTAGTTCAGAATCCCGCAAAAGAAAGGAGTTACAGGCCACCCCGACTAGTCTGTAGCAAGTACCTGGTTTCCGCGTTTGGCAAACGATCTTATTTATTCCTATATCTATTGTGACAAATTGAGTGGGGCTAAGCGGACACTTTCGCCGATTTTATATTCGCAGCGGAATCATCGCTTTGTAGCTATTTTGAGGATGCCGTGGCTTGACAAACGTGAGGTGAAGGCATGCCGTGTGATAAGCGAACATCGGATTGTGATCACGACGGCGGGTTACGAGTGTCGCCGATCCCGGTTAGCTGCTTCGCACGAGTGGGGCGACCGCATTACACTGAATGTCCTTGAAACAGGAGATCCAAAGCCTGGCAGAGCGTCTGACGTGCGGTGATCCGCGCGCGCTTGCTCGCGCCATCACGTTGGTCGAGAATCGCGTGTCAGAATCGAGCGAGCTATTGAAGGCGCTCTTTCCCCGGACAGGGCGCGCCCATGTCATCGGTCTGACCGGAGCACCCGGAGCCGGAAAAAGCACGCTCGTGGATCAGCTCGCGCGCGAATACCGCAAAGAAGAGAAGACAGTTGGCATCATCGCTGTCGATCCAACGAGCCCTTATTCCGGAGGCGCGATTCTTGGCGACCGGATTCGCATGGGGTCGCATTTCGCCGATCCGGGGATCTACATCCGCAGCATGGCCACGCGTGGATCGCTGGGCGGGCTGGCTCGCACCACGGCTGACGTTGCCTCGGTGCTAGATGCGGCAGGCCGTGACATCATCCTGATCGAAACGGTGGGAGTGGGTCAGGACGAAATTGATATTGTGCGATTGGCGGAAGTCACGGTCGTTATTCTTGTGCCGGGTATGGGCGATGACGTGCAAACAATCAAGGCCGGTATCATGGAGATCGCCGATGTTTTCGTGATTAATAAGAGCGATCGCGAGGGCGCAGAACGGGTGGAGCGAGAGATTCGCGCGATGCAGTCGCTGGACCCGCGAGAGGACAATTGGACGCCCCCGATTGTGAAGACCGTCGCGACAGCCGGAGAAGGCATAGCGGAGCTGGCAGGCACAATTGCGAGCTACCAGGAATTCGTTGCGAAATCTGGCCTGGCAAGGCGCAAGCGGATCGAAAATTGGCGCGAACGTCTGCTGGAAATGCTCCGCGACGCCGTGATGCAGCGCGTTCTGCAGGAACAGGTGGGAGAGGGTACACTGGCAGCTTACGCAGCGGAGATCGCCGAACACCGGCGCGATCCTTATTCCCTGGTGGAAGAGATTGTTAGCGGCGTGAAAGAGAAAATGGATACATTGAGGTAAGCATGTCCTTTTCCATAGATCATCTCGGCATCGCCGTTAAGTCGCTGGCGCAGGCGCGGAAGTTTTATGAGGGCCTTGGGCTGGAGGTGCATGGTGAAGAAACCGTGGCAGGGGAAAAGGTGAATGTCGCCATGCTTCGGGCAGGCGACAGCCGGATCGAGCTGCTGGAACCCTCGTCCGAGGATTCACCTATCGCCAAGTTTCTCGCGAAACGTGGTGAGGGATTGCATCACGTTGCACTTCATGTGGATGATCTGTCGGCGACGGTGGAGCAATTAAAGAAGCAACACGTGCGACTAATCTCTGATGAAATCAAAATTGGTGCAGGCGGGCACATGTATGTGTTCGTGCATCCGGCGAGTACCGGGGGAGTGCTGCTGGAACTCGTACAGGAAGAGCCCAAGGGCGTGTCCTGATGCTGCTGCTGGCAATCGACACTTCAGGCCGTAACGGCAGTGTCGCGCTCGCACGGGGCGATTCTGCACAGACGCTGGAGATTCTTGAACTGCTGCCGCTTGCCGGCCGCATGTATTCGGCGCAATTGATTCCGCAGATTAAAGTGGCGTTAGAGCGGCATCAACTAACAAAACGGGAGCTTGATGCATTTGCTGTCGCGAGCGGCCCGGGATCGTTCACCGGATTGCGTGTTGGCCTTTCAACAGTAAAAGCGCTGGCAGAAGTCCTGCAAAAACCGATTGCAGCTGTGTCGGTGTTGCAAGCAGCGGCGCGTTTGGCTGGATGTTACGGGCATGTGATTGTCGCCCTCGATGCGGGGCGGCAGCAGGTTTTCGCAGGCGATTATGAAATTCATGGTAACGGAGAATTTTCGTCAAGGCAGGAGTTGCTGCTCCCATTGAATGATTTTTTGCACTCAGTTTCGGAACGTTCGGCTGTGCTTGCCACACCGGATGCATCCGTAGCAAACGCCGCACAGGGACGCGGTCTCTCTTTCCAGGAGATCGCGTCGCCGCAAGCCGACACCATCGCGCGGCTTGGATTGGAACAGTTGCGTGCCGGCCAGAGTGTCGCCCCGGAAGCACTCGAACCGAATTATCTCCGTCCTTCGGATGCAGAACTGTTCTCATTACCTAAGCTCCGGCAATGACGCTGGAACCCGAGATTCGTAGAGCGAGACCCGAAGATCTTCCGCAAATTCGAGCTATCGAATCACAGTCACCGACCGCAGCGCATTGGGCGGAACGAGACTATTTGCGGCTATTCGAATCTGGCAGTGTTCCGCGGGTAGTGGTGGTGATCGAGGCCGGCGATCAGGTTGCAGGATTTATCGTAGTACGATGCGTTGAGCAGGACTGGGAAGTAGAAAACATCGTAGTGGAGCGCTCCGCTCAAAGGAGAGGTCTCGGACGAAAGTTGCTGTCAAGGATGCTGCAACTTGCATTCGAGGGAGGGGCGAGCCGCGTTTTTCTCGAAGTGCGCGAATCCAACCAAGCAGCCCGCAGCCTCTACTTACAATGTGGGTTCACCGAGAGCGGCCGGAGACGCGCTTATTACTTGCATCCTATTGAAGATGCAATCACTTACGAAATTGTTACCGGATTATGACCAAAAGCATTGAAGCAGACTTGGACTGGTGCTAGTTTATCCCTCTAACTTAAGCAGGAGGTTGTTCTGGATGGCAGCCCAGGTTCGAGACCTGCTCTTTGCGAACAACGATGAATTCCGTCGGCTCTGTCAGGAACATCAACAATACTCACAACGCCTAGAGTCCCTCATCAATAAGCGGTACCTCTCCGAAGACGAAAAAATAGAGGAAGTACGGCTCAAGAAACTAAAGCTCCGTTTGAAGGACGAAATGGAGCGCCTTGAGATACAGTTTCGCCGCAATAGCGGCCAGGTAGCGTAAGAAGAAATACATTCTCCGCGTGCTCTTCTGAGCGGCGTCTGCGGTGAGTTGTTCCCGCCGATCGCCGCGTTTCTTTTTGGCTTCAACTCTCGGGACTGCTTGCACTTGCCCGCACTTTCCGAACACACAGGGACTATAATTCCTAGAACGCATGGTCCGTGACGGCTACTACTATGCCTTGGCGATGGTGCTGGTTGCAGTGCTGCTCGGTTGGCTCACGCCGCCGATTCTGGCAGTCGTCCCAATTCTGCTGGCCTGCTTCTTCCTGTGGTTCTTCCGCGATCCAGAGCGCCTGATACCTGCAACACCGGGGGCGATTGTCTCTCCGGGGGATGGCAAGGTGACCAGTGTTGGTCTGGTGAATATCGAGGGGCGGCCGTGGAACCGCATCAGCATCTTTCTTAGCGTGTTCAACGTACACGTCAATCGATCGCCAATATCGGGTACGATTCGCAATATCGAATACCGCAAAGGCAAGTTTGCGAACGCCATGGGCGCGGCGTCTGCCGAACACAACGAGCAGAATGTTGTGACTGTAGAAGGAGAGGGCCAGGTCGTCATCTTCAAACAGATAGCCGGACTGCTTGCCCGGCGGATCGTGTTCACCAAAAAATTGGGAGAAACGGTGGCGCGCGGTGAGCGTGTGGGTCTGATCAAGTTCGGTTCTCGAGTGGACGTGCTGTTCGCACCAGAAGCAACGGTTCAAGTGAAGATCGGAGATACAGTACACGGCGGCTCCAGTGTGCTCGCCGTTGTCCCTGCAACGTCAGACCGATCTGCACGAACCGACACTCCGCAATATGCTGGTCCAGTTCCCGGAGGCCATTGATGGCGCCACAATTGCCGCACCCCTTACGTCGCGCTACAGATCAGCCTCGCATGCGGCGGATGCGTAAGGGCATCTACATTCTTCCCTCGCTGGCGACTACCTTTAACATTGGCCTTGGCTACTACGCGTTGTGGCATATCTTCAGCGGATCAGCGGCCGAGCCCTGGCATTTTGATAACGCCGCAAAGGCGATCGGATTCGCGGTAGTAGCGGACGGAATCGATGGGCGCATCGCCCGCATGACAGGCACCGAAAGCGACTTTGGGCGGGAGTTCGATTCGCTTGCTGATGTGATCACTTTCGGGGTTGCGCCGGCGCTGCTCGCGTGGATTTGGGGATTCAAGCAGCTAGGGTCACTTTATGGAACCGACCTGGCAGCGCGCACCATGCAACTTGGCGCGCTGGTCAGCTTCGCGTTCCTGATTGCCGGCGCCTGCCGTCTCGCGCGTTTTAACATTCACAAAAATCCGGAGCCCCTGAACCCGGGGAGGCCGGGAAAACGCTATTTTGTTGGAATGCCGATTCCCGCGGGAGCGGGGGTCATCGCCGCCGTGGTTCATTTCACTTCAGGCCAACCGCTCAATGCGTGGTGGGAGGCAATTCCCTGGGGTGGATTCGTGCTCGCTGCGGGATTGTTAATGGTCAGCACGTGGCGTTATTACAGCTTTAAGGATATCGATTTTCGTTCGCGCCATCCGTTTCGCCTGATTATTTTGATCGCGATCGTAATTGGGCTGATCTGGTATGCCTCGCAGATTGTCCTGTTCGTCATTGCCATCGTCTATATGATCTCGGGCATTGTCACGCGCATGAGCTTCGAGTTCAAAAAGAAGCGTGAGCCCACTTCGGGCTATCAAAAGGAAGCCCCGGAGGCTCGATGAGCACGAATCCCAAACCACTACGCCCTGGTTCAGCGACTGCCATGTACCGCGTGGCCATAATCGGAGCCGGCACTTTGAAAGGGAAGGAACTGGCGGAGGTTCTTCCAGACACCTCCTTTCCCGCTATCGACATTCGCCTGCTGGACGATGAGGAAACACTGGGCCAACTGGAAGCTGTCGGCGATGAGGTCACATTCGTGCAGCAGGTGCAGAAGCAAAACCTGGAGCACTCGGATCTGGTGTTTCTTGCGTCGGAAGCGGATTCTGCGCGAAAGGCGTATCCATTGGCGGCTCAGGTCGGTAGCGCGGTGGTGGACCTTTCCTACGGACTGGAAGGTGAACGTGGCAGCGTAATTCGGTCTTCGTGGGTCGAACGCGAACTGGGCGAGTCTCCGGTAATTGAACTCCAGCCCGGCCCGGTGGTGGTCGCGCATCCTGCAGCCGTTGCGCTTGCGATTCTGCTGCTCCGGATTCGTAGGGCCGGGGGGATTCGCACCGCTGTTGCAACGGTATTCGAGCCCGCATCGGAGCGTGGTAAGCGCGGCTTGGACGAATTGCACGGGCAAACGGTCAATTTGCTTTCGTTCCAGCAACTGCCGAAAGACGTTTACGACGTCCAGGTTGCTTTCAACATGGTGGCCGATTACGGCGCGAAAGCGTCTCCGGTGCTGGCTGCGACCGAGCGCCGGATCCTTGAGCATTTCCGCAAAGTGACGCATGGGCAGGTTCTGCCGCCATCGCTGACGCTGCTGCAAGCTTCCATCTTCCACGGCTACATGTTTTCGATTTTCATCGAGATGAACGAAGCGGTCTCGCTGGGCGATGTCGCACAGGCATTGGCCGGAGAACACGTCGAGGTCACGCGAACCGGCGAACAAACACCTAATGCGGTCGAAGCGGCTGGGCAGGACGAAATCATGGCATCTGTGCGGCGCGATGCGGAGAATCCCAATGGCCTGTGGATTTGGGCAGCCGCCGACAACCTTCGTGTGCTGGCGCTGAACGCAATCGGATGCGCAGAGCAACTGGTCGCCAGCCGGCCCAAGGGGAAGGTGCAGTAGTGAGCACGATGCGGGCTGCATGGGCCGCTGCCATCGCCTTATTCCTTTTTTCGACCACATCCTGCGGATATCACACGGCTGGGCACGCGGTCCGACTGCCGCAGAGCGTCCATACGATTGCCGTGCCGACGTTCACCAACAAAACTGAGGCGTATCGGGTGGAACAGATTCTGACCGCCTCGGTGGTGCGTGAATTCAACACACGCACGAAATTTCAGATCATCAGTGATCCAAATGCCTCGCCGGACGCAGTGTTGCACGGTACAGTTTTGCAAGTTCTCACTGCGCCTTTGACCTACGACTCCCAGACGGGACGAGCCTCTTCAGCGTTGGTGTCGGTGACCGCGCAAGTCACGCTGGTGGATCGTAATGGAAAGATTCTGTATCAGGATCCCAGCTATGTGTTCCGCGGTGAGTACCAGATATCACGGCAGGTTTCCGCGTTCTTCGATCAGGAATCGCCGGCACTCGATCGCCTTTCTGGTGACTTCGCGCGCACGCTCGTGAGCAATATACTGGAGGCTTATTAAAGCCTTCGCCCAACCCGATCGCTTCGTCTCCGAAGTGAAGGAGCGCAAGCTTCGACCGGCATACGTGTTTGTCGGCGACGAAGCTTTTTTTCGGAAACGCTGCCGTGATGCCGTGCTGCGGCATCTGATCTCTGCTGATCTGCGGGATTTCAGCTTATACGATTTCGACCTTGCCGAGACTCATCTGGCGGAGGTCCTCGACCGCGCGCGCACGCCGTCATTGATGGCGCCTTTCCAAGTGTTCTTTATTCGCGGCGTCAAGGAACTCTATGGCCGCGGTTCGCATGAAGCTGAGTTGGATGCGATTCGTGAGTATGTCGAGAATCCGAATCCAGATGCGGTTCTGATTTTCGTCGCGGATCACATCAGCATTCCGTCGGATCCCCGCAGAATGGAAATGACCGATCGCGATCGCTACGAACGCATCCGGGAGACACTTGGCGAATTCTGCACGATTATCGAATTGGCGCGGGTGGAAGAGAACGAGGCGGTCCGGTGGATTGCGGATACGGCCGCGGCTGAAAACGTGAAGGTTGATTCGGATGCCGCCCGCGAAATGGTCGATGCGCTGGGCGGCGACATGATGCTGGTTGCTTCCGAACTCGAGAAACTGATCCTGTGCGTCGGAGACAAGAAGAAAATCACCCTGGGCGATGTGGAAACGATGGTCCTGGCTGCCAAGCAGCGGACGCTTTACGAACTGACGGACGCTATCTCTGCGAAAGATCGCGAACGTGCACTGAAGGTGCTGGATGCGATTCTTTCAAGCGGCGACGGCGAGGAAGCATCCATCGGTCATCTGTACATGCTGGCCAAGACCTTCCGGCAGATGCTCGTGATTTTCGAACGCAAGGTGCGGGACTCACGAGCCTTGTGGCAGGCATTGTGGCAAGGTTTTCGGCTGCCGCCCTTTGCGGCAGAAGATGTCATCCGGCAGGCACGACGGTATCAATCCCAGCGGGAACTTACCCGCGCACTCCGTCTGATTGCCCGCGCTGACCTGGCGCTGCGTTCGAATCCTCCCAGTAAACGCCTGATCCTGGAACAACTAGTCATCGATCTTGCATCGCCCCGGCCGGCCTACGAAACGGCGTGGCAGCGTGAACTGCCGGTTTAGCCCCGCCACTCATCTCGGGACTTCTTTTTTGCATCTCGGACAAGACTCATGCGCTCCCATAGTGTTGAATATAATAAGCACACTTGGGCGATCGCTGTCCTGAATAGCTTGCCCGTGTAGTCTGCGCCTTTGCCGTCCGACACTACAATCCGCTCTGCTCATCGTCCGCAGAAACGACGGCTTGTCATCATCTTGATGGCCGCGCTGGTTTTCGTCTTACTGACGCTGTTCTTCGCCCAGCAGGCATTCAACCTTACGTTTTTGCGCCCCGATACCAGCGGTGAAACACTAATTTTCGCGGCGCTTTCTGCATTCGCGTTTTTACTGCTGGTAGCGCTCAGCCTGATGCTGGCGCGAATTCTGCTGAAGCTCTATGCGGACAGGCGAGTCGGTACACTGGGTTCGAAGTTCCGCACGAAGATGGTGTTGGGCGCGCTGGGACTTTCCTTCGGCCCGGTAATCTTTCTTTTCATTTTCGCTTACGGCCTGATGAACCGGTCCATCGAAAAGTGGTTTTCGATGCCGGTGGAGCAGGTTCGTCGCGACACGCGGACGATAGGCGATCTGCTGACACAGTATGCGCAACAGAATGCGCAGGCGGAAGCACAGTCGATCGCAATGTCGACCCCAACGCTAAGGAGTTTTCAGTCGGGTAACTTCAGTCCTTTGATGGATGTATTCCGGCATCGTGAATCACCGCTGCAGGGAGGATTCGCCGTAGCGCTCGAGGACGGCGATGTCGAAGCCAGTTTCCATCTGCCGGTAACGTGGCCAGCGCTGCGGCAAAGCCTCGGGCTGGAAGGCTCGCAGGTACCCCATATTCCTGAATCATTCGACCTGAATGGAAGACACTACCTGGTGGGCGTCGCGCCGGTGACGGCTCGCGGGATGATCCTTGTCGGCATGCCTCTGCCGGATTCGTTTACTCAAACTATGCGGCAAATTGAGGACAGCCAGCGACGTTACTTGGAACTTGCCCAACAGCGCAAGATGGTGCGCCGCACGTACATGCTGCTCTTGATGATGTTGACCATGGTCGTCCTGTTCGCGGCGACATGGTTCGCGGTGTTCATGTCCAAGTTCGTAACGCGTCCGGTATTGGCATTAGCCGAGGCAACCGAGGAAATCTCGAAAGGACGCCTGGATTACCGCGTTGATGTTCCTGCCAGCGACGAACTCGGAAAGCTGGTGAATTCCTTCAATGTGATGGCGGCTGAGATACAGATGCGTCGGCAGCAGTTGGAAGACTCTACCCAGGAACTCGCCGAAGCAAACCAGGAGCTGGAACACCGCCGCCGGCAGATCGAGACGACGCTCGATAATATTCCCACTGGTGTGCTTTCACTCGATGCAGGACTGAAGATCACACACGCAAATCCAGCGATAATCCGCATGTTCCGGCCGGAATCCGATGGCGCTGGAGCCGCAGTACTGCGCAGCGCTCATATTCGAGACGTCTTTCCACAGGATTTGCTGGACGACCTGGCCCCGATGGTTCGAAAAGCCGATCGCATGGGCACAACTACGAGCCAGATGGACATCCCGGCGCCCGGGCGCGTTCTGAGCATGGCAGTGACTGTCGCGTCGTTAAAAACTGGTGTGCAGCGGCAGGGCTACGTAATGGTCTTCGAGGATCTGTCGGATCTTCTCACTGCACAAAAACAGGCTGCCTGGCGCGAGGTGGCGCGGCGAGTCGCTCACGAGATCAAGAATCCGCTGACTCCGATCGCCCTCTCGGCGCAGCGGATCAAACGTCATCTTGAAAAGGGTGCAGCACCAGACGAGGCCTCGCTCTCGGTCATTGGCGGTTGTGCCGATACCATCGCCGGAGCAGTGGAGACGGTTCGTACACTGGTTGACGAATTCTCAACATTGGCACGCTTCCCTGCCGCCCAGGTACGGCCTGCTGATATCAATCAGATCGTAGAAAGCGCGCTGACCATGTTTGATGGCCGCCTCGATGGGATCAAACTGCACACTGACCTCTCGTCTGAACTTCCAAGCGTGATGGCCGATCCCGAATCTCTGAAACGCGCCATTGCCAACCTGGTGGATAACGCGGCCGAGGCGATGGAAGAGAGCATGGTTCGCGAGATTGCGATTTCCACGGCATTGCTCGGCACCAAAGACATGGTCGAAGTCACGGTCGCGGACACGGGCCACGGACTTACGCGGGAAACCAAAGAAAAACTCTTCCTTCCCTATTTCTCCACCAAGCGGCGCGGTACGGGCTTGGGACTAGCAATTGTCAGCCGAATCGTAGAAGATCATCATGGCTCGATTCGCGCGGAAGAAAACAAGCCGGCTGGCGCACGCTTCATCCTAGAGCTGCCGCTGGCGACTGCGGAGAGCAGCGTAGAAAAAACCGCACATGCCTAACATCCTGATCGTGGATGATGAACTCGGGATTCGAGAATCGCTGCAGGGCATACTCGAAGACGAGGGATACAAACCAGCGCTTGCCGACAGCGCCGAAGCTTGCCTCGAAATAGTTCGCAAGCGGTCATTCGATGCGATCCTTCTAGATGTCTGGCTGCCAGGTATGGACGGCCTCGACGCTCTCGAACAGATACGCACGATGGACGATCCGCCGGAAGTCATCATGATCTCCGGGCACGGGACGATCGAAACGGCAGTGCGTGCAACCAAGCTTGGTGCTTTCGATTTCCTGGAAAAGCCGCTGTCGCTTGAGAAGACGCTGATCGTTCTGAAGAACGCTCTCGAAGCAAAGCGGCTTCGCTCGGAAAATCGCGACTTGAAGCGGCAGTTGCCAAAGAGCGTGATCGTCGGCGAGAGCATCCCGATGAAAGCGTTGCGCCAACAGATTGCACTGATGGCGCCCACCAATGGCCGCGTGCTGATTTATGGCGAATCGGGAACGGGTAAAGAACTGGTCGCGCGAGCGATCCATGATCAGAGTCTCCGCAAAGACGCTATGTTCGTCGAGGTAAATTGCGCTGCGATTCCCGAAGACATGATCGAGAGCGAACTCTTCGGCCATCGGGTAGGCGCTTTTGCCGGCGCAACAACCACAAAGGTGGGCAAGTTCGAAAAGGCGCACGACGGAACTCTTTTCCTCGATGAAGTTGGCGACATGAGCCTGAAGACGCAGGCGAAAGTGCTTCGTACACTGGACGAATGGCGTTTTGCTCCCGTAGGAAGCGAGGAAACCATCACGGTGGACGCCCGCGTTATTGCCGCGACGAATCATGACTTGGAAGAAGAGATCTCGAAGGGTAATTTTCGCGAAGACCTTTTTTATCGTTTGAACGTGATCCCTTTCTCGGTTCCACCTTTACGCGAGCGAACCGAGGACATCCCGCTACTCGCCAGACATTTTCTGAAGGAATTTTCTTCGCAGTACAGCCGGCAGACCAAAGAGCTTACCGACGACGCGATCGACACCCTGATGCGCTATTCGTGGCCCGGAAACGTGCGCGAGTTGCGCAACGTCATCGAGCGCATTGTGATCATGAACCCGACCGTCGGCAGACTCGACCGTAAGCATCTGCCACCGTTGGTTTATCGCGATGGCAGCCGGCGTACGACCGGCGAATTCTCGACGCTACAGCAGGCGCGCGCAGCGTACGAACGCGACTACATCCTGAAGAAGCTGGACGAAAACCATGGCAACGTCAGCCGAACGGCGGAAGTGCTGGGTTTGGAGCGGAGCCACTTGTATCGGAAGATGAAGGCGTTGCAGATTGCGGTGAAGGAATAAGAGTTGCGGTCCGCTAAGCTCGACCGAGTTTTAATCCCAAGTTAGCGCCGAACAACACGGCGTGAACCTCGGACACCGGCGATATGAGTTACTCGGTGGGCCCAACAAGATTTTCCAACTGTCTGCGCCAATCGATCTCTTCCACGAAGCGTCGTGAATTCCGCCATTCCGGCTGAACTTTGACGAATAATTCCAGGAACACTTTCTTGCTGAGCATTTTTTCGATCTGGAGGCGTGCGGCGGTTCCAATTTCTTTGAGCTTCATGCCCTGCTTGCCGATGAGGATGGCTTTCTGTCCTTCCCGCTCGCAGTAGATCGCCGCAGCAATGCGCGTCAGCTTGGGTTCGTCTTCCCAGCGCTCAATGACAACAGTGCTCGCGTAAGGAACTTCCTGCGCTGTACTGATCAGTACCTGCTCGCGAATGATCTCCGAGGCTAAAAACCGCTCGGGCTGATCGGTAATCTGATTCTTCGGAAAATACTCCGGACCTTCCGGCAATGCATTGACGATGACGCGCAAGAGATCATCAAGACCGTCTTTCTTCAGCGCCGAAATCGGGATCACTTCCTTGAAGTTGTAAAGCCTGCTCCAGCGCTCGATTTCCGGTAGCAGCTTTGGTTTCTCAATCTTGTCGACTTTATTCAGGACCAGGAATATGGGAGTGTTCGCCCTTGTCACCAGATCCAACACGTACTGATCACCGGCATCGGATTTGTGGCTCACATCGGTGATCATCAGAATGAGATCACTGCCTTCCAGCGCCTCGTGTACCTCGCGCATCATTTTCTCGTTCAGCCTGGTCTCGGCGCGGTGCACGCCTGGTGTATCGATGAGAATGACCTGTGTTGCCGGCCGGCCTTTCTTCGCTGGTACATTCAGGATGCCCTGCACTCGATTGCGCGTCGTTTGAGGCTTGTGCGTGACGATCGCCAACTTAGCGCCGACCAGTGCGTTGAGCAACGTGGATTTTCCCGCATTCGGACGCCCAACGATGGTGACAAAGCCGGATCGCATGATGATCCATGGTATCCCAAGGATTTGTTATTCAATAGAGATCCCTCGGAGATTAGGAACTTACTTGTTGGGAGCCAACGTTACTGGATATTCAGCTTCAACTGCTGCTCGGGCGCAGGTTGAGCTTGCGTGATGCGCAGCCGGAGAATCTTGCGGTCGGTAGAATCGAGCACCTCGAACTTTAAACCATCGTCGGTTACCACTTCGCCGGAGCGAGGGATGCGGCCGGCGATCTCGCTGACGAGGCCCGCGACCGTTGTAGCTTCGCGATCCTCCAGGCGGAATCCAAACATGCCGTCGAGTCGATCGACATCCATGTTGCCGGGCACGACCCAGGCTCCACTTGGCTCTTTCATCGGATCGGCCTTGGCTTCATGCTCGTCGGGAATCTCGCCCACGATCTCCTCGACCATGTCCTCGATGGTAACGACGCCTGCCACAGCGCCGTACTCGTCGATCACAATTTCCAGACGGACGTTGTCGCGCTGCATTTCGCGAAGCAGGTCGCTGACGCGTTTACTCTCCGGGACGAAGCGCACGTCGGACTTCATGATGCTGCGGACAGTGCGAAAACGCGCATCCGTATCGGCTACCTGCAAGACGTCATGTGCATGGACAATACCGATAATATGGTCGATGGAGCCTTCGTACACCGGAATGCGCGAATAAGGCCGGGTGCGCAGCATCTCGGTAAATTGTTCGATGGTGGTGTCGGCGGAAACCGCAAAGACTTCGGGGCGCGGCTTCATCACCTCACGCACAGTCTTGTCGCCGAACTCCACGACCGACTGGATCAGATCACGGTCGCCTTCTTCGAGAATGCCTTCTTCCTGACCGGCTTCGATGAGCGCGTCAACAGCTTCCGAAGGATGTTCCGGCTCAGGCTGGGCGTGTTCGCGCGTAATCGAGGCCACCGACTGGCAGAAACCAATGATGAGAGTTAGCGGGAACACCAGATAGATAAGCGTACGAACGATAACTGTAAAGTGTGCGAGCCAATCTCCGCGGGTGCGAGAGAACAGCACATACGGAATTACGCGGTTGAACACGATAATGAAGACAATGATCTCAGCCGCAGCTTGAGCAACCTCCTCGACGCGCCAGATGCTTCTATTGAAAACGCCATACGCCACGAGGACCGCGATGGCAGCGGTGGTAAGTTGTTCCAGTACAGCCATCGAGAGTGCGGAACGGTCCCGGCTGACGTGAAGGCGCGGCTCTACGCGATGCTGAAACGCTTCGATGTTCTCCTGGAATTCGCGCGACAGGAACTTGCCGGCCTCGGTGTAAATCCGCTCGACGTACGAGACGAGGGCCAACAGCGCGAGCAGAAGTAACAGTCCGAATCCGAGGGCGACGTTCATGACTGGACTCCACCTTGGGGACGCCGTGGCTGGGCGGATGTCCTCGACACCATAGTACTGCGGCGGGAACTCGGCGACGCAACTTTCCGTTTCGAGCGCGGGATACCATCCTCAGATTCGGCACGGCTGATCAATCCGGTGGGCAATCCAAGTTTGCGCCGCAAACGAGTTTCCAATTGCGCCATCTCTCCTCGGTCGCGCTCGTGATCGTGCCCGGCAAGATGAATCATGCCGTGCAGAATCAAGATTTTCAGTTCATCCTGCAGTGACAACCCAAAACGCTGGGCGCTACGGGTCGCGTAGTCGATTGAGATCGCGATATCCCCAGCGAAACCACCTCCGGCCTGCGCAATCGCAGGAAATGACAATACATCGGTGGGTTTGTCTTTCTTCCGAAACCTACGATTGAGTTGCCGAATCTCCGCGTCATCCGTCAGCAAAACGTTCACTTTCTCGAGTCGAAGATTGTGGCGTACGCGGGCGGCAAAGCGCGCGAGTGCCAGGGTGCTGGTGTGTGAGGGCGATTTGTGCTCGATGATCACTTCGTAAAAAGAAAGGGAGAGCCAATCGAGTGGCCCTCCCTTGTCAGGCGACGATTAAATTTCTGTGTTCTGGTCGTAACCACTTTCAGAAGGCAGCACGTCGGGTGCCAATCCTGGCGTGACAGTGTGGTTGCCGTTCATTGCCGTTTTGCTATTGCCATTGAGTGCCAGGGAAAGCTGCGCTTCCGGACGATTCTTATGATCGTCGTAGGCGCGTACGATCCTCTGCACCAGGTGGTGGCGAACAACATCGCTCTCATCGAAGTGCACAAAGCTGATGCCGTTCACTTCCCTCAGTATCTCCATCGCTTCGACCAAGCCGCTCTTCTTGTTTGACGGGAGGTCGATCTGAGTGATGTCGCCGGTGATGACGGCTTTCGAGTTGAAGCCCATACGCGTGAGGAACATCTTCATCTGCTCCGACGTGGTGTTCTGCGCCTCGTCGAGGATGATGAAGGCGTCGTTCAACGTGCGGCCACGCATGAAGGCGATGGGCGCGATCTCGATTACGTTTTTCTCGAGATAGCGGTCGACCTTCTCCGGTTCCAGCATGTCGTAGAGCGCGTCATAGAGTGGGCGCAGGTAGGGATCGACCTTCTCCTGCAACGTGCCGGGAAGAAAGCCCAATCGCTCTCCGGCTTCTACTGCGGGACGCGCCAACACAATACGGTTCACGCGTTTGCTCACCAACGCCGAGATGGCCATTGCCACCGCGAGGTAGGTCTTGCCCGTACCTGCGGGGCCGATGCCAAATACCATGTCGTTCTTCTCGATGGATTCGAGATAACGGCGCTGGTTGATTCCCTTGGGTTGAACCGTTCGTTTGCCAAAGGAACGCTGCTTACCCGCCTCGGCCAGACCGCGCAGCGTAACGCTCGGGTCGGACGCAAGGACGCGCAGCATCGACGACAGATCGCCGTTTACGAAGCTGAAGCCTGCACGTTGCAGGTGATCGTAGTCGCAAAAAACCTGCTCGGCACGACTCACATCGCGGGCAGCGCCTTCGATTTCGACGGATTCAGCTTTTAGATCGATGGTTACGTTCAGGCCGTCTTCCAGCAACCTGAGATTTTCATCGCGGGTGCCGAAGAGAGTCTCAATATTGGGCGTGATCTCGATATTCTTCTTCATCTAGAGAGTGGGTTCGCCTCCATTACGACCCAATGACTCGGTTCGAGAAAGCAACACGTCGAGCGTTGCCGCCTCTGAGACAAGTGGATGTTTTTGATCGGGATAACAACGGACTTCGTCAGGCTGGCTAGCGTTCGCCACTGACGGAAAGCAGCGACCATTGGGCGTAGAGTACGACGTAGTTTCCTGGGAGTCAACGTGGAAATCGGTCCCGTGACTCTTGTCAGTTGATTAGATGATAACGATGGGAAAAGGGTGCCGGCTTCGGCTACAAGAATCTGCTGAATGATTGAAAATCAGGTAGTTAGCTGGGCAAGAAGTTTGACCAAAGCTGCCCGTAACCGATAGAATACCCTTTTGCTCAGGCACTATTTTTCACAGAAGGGTAACGTAGCAAGTTATGGCGAATCATTTTTCGGCCCTGAAGCGGGCCCGGCAGACGGAACGTAAAACGGTAGTTAACCGCAGCAACAAGAC
>JAJPJE010000057.1 GCA_021324365.1 Terriglobia bacterium
AAGGCGGCGGCTCTCTTGCCGAGCTCTCCGAAGACACCATGAAAGCCTTCGACGAGCTCCTTCCTCCGCACTGGAGCCACAACAATCCAGTCGACATTCTTGGCGATGCCGAACCACAGCGCTACGCTAAGTCTCTGGAGATCGCCGCCCGCGATCCCCATATCGACGGCATGATGGTGATTCTCACCCCGCAGGGCATGACCAATCCCACTCGGATTGCCGAAGAATTGAAGCCCTATGCACATTCGCTGGGCAAGCCAGTGCTGGCAAGTTGGATGGGCGGCACCGAAGTTGCGACCGGCGAAGAACTGCTGAACGAAGCCGGCATTCCGACATTTGCGTTTCCCGATACAGCGGCGCGCATGTTTAATTACATGTGGCGCTACAGCTACAACCTGCGCGGCCTCTACGAAACACCAACGCTGCGTACCGACGGAACGGCAGGTCCTGACCGCAAGACTGCGGAAGATATCATTCAGCGCGTGCGCAAATCAGGACGCACAATCCTCACCGAATATGAATCGAAGCAATTGCTTTCTGCCTATGGCATTCCGACTGTCCCAACCTTCGTAGCCTCGGATGAAAAGCAGGCCATTGCGACGGCGGAGAAGATCGGGTTCCCGGTGGTGTTGAAGCTTTATTCCGAGACCATCACCCACAAGACAGATGTTGGCGGTGTCGTGTTGAACCTGCGCGATGCCGAATCCGTTCGCAAGGCATTTGCGGGAATTCGCGATTCAGTTGGGCAAAAAGTTGGTGCGCAGCACTTCCAGGGCGTAACCGTACAGCCCATGGCAAAGCTGGATGGATACGAAATCATCATCGGGAGCAGTATCGACTCGCAATTTGGTCCGGTGCTGCTGTTCGGCACGGGCGGGCAACTCGTGGAAGTTTTCAAAGATCGCGCCCTTGCCTTGCCTCCGCTGAATACCACCCTTGCACGACGCATGATGGAGCAGACGAAGATCTATACGGCGCTGAAAGGTGTCCGCGGACGAAAGCCCGTCGATATGGCCGCGCTCGAAGACCTGATGGTTCGTTTTAGCCAGTTGGTGGTCGAGCAGCCCTGGATCAAGGAGATTGACATCAATCCGCTGCTGGCATCCTCAGACCGATTGCTCGCGCTCGACGCGCGCGTGGTCGTCTACGGGTTGGACACGAAAGAAGAGGACTTGCCCAGGGCGGCGGTTCGTCCGTATCCGATGCAATATGTCCAGAACTGGAAGATGAAGGACGGAACCCCAGTTACAGTACGTCCGATCCGCCCGGAAGATGAACCACTGTTGATCAAGTTCCACGAAAAGCTGTCGGAGCGCACCGTCATGATGCGCTATTTCGCTCCGCTCGGTCTGGGACAGCGCACCGCCCACGAACGCTTGACCCGCATCTGCTTCGTCGACTACGACCGCGATATGGCACTCGTTGTCGAAAAGAAGACCGGTTCGACCCCGGAAGTTCTGGCGGTCAGCCGCCTGACCAGACTGCACGGCACCAACACGGCGGAAGCCACCGTCGTCGTCCTGGACGAAGCACAGCATCTTGGAATTGGTACGGAGTTGATGAGACGCACCATCCAGGTAGCGCGTGATGAAAAGATTCATCATGTGGTCGCGACCATGCTTTCCGAAAACGAAGACATGAAATCGATCTGCGAGAAGCTTGGTTTCAAAGTCACGAAGGTGGATGGACGCGATCTGTTCCGTGCGGAATTGGAACTCTAAACACCCAAGCCATTCCATCAGGCCCGGCCACATAGGCCGGGCTTTCTAGTCCTCGAGCCAATCAGTAGGACAGCGCCAAATGCCCTCTGAATCGAGGAGCGGTCTTGTAAGAAGTCGACGCAAGCCGCTGCTCTGACTCGCTGGTCGGATGCCGCGGTTCTGGTCAACAATGCATCGTGAGTCGATCCTATGTCACGCAGTTTTCTGCGACAAATGGAAGGCATCAGTCATCTTAAGGCTGTAGGACCGATGCGGTTGCAGGCATACCTGAATCGCCTTGAGTCGCCGTTTCCCGCTTGGATTTCACTACCAGCTTCCCGGAGGGAGGAGGTAGAGTTGCTCCCATCCCCGGGAGCGGAAGGGAAACAAAGATGAGCGGTAAATCGATTCTAAGCGTCCTTAGTGTTTTGCTGCTGGCGCTCTTTATCTCAGTGCCGTTCGCCAGCGCTGGCGTAGAGAGGCAGGCTATTCAATTCCACACGAACAATCCCATCGCAGTACCGGGAAAGGTGCTTTCTCCGGGCAGCTACCAATTGAGATTCCTGCAGTTGCAGGAACATGAAGACGTCCTGATTACCACCAAGAACGGCCAGCATCCAGTAGGCTTCTTCCTGGTGACGCCCGTCAGACGGAATCACACAACTAGGAAAGTCAAGATAATGACGAAAGAAGGCACTGGCGGAAACCCGGCACGTCTAACAAGATTCTTCTATCCGGGAACCAGGGTTGGCTATGCATTAGCTTATCCTGCGCGGAATGTTGGCTAAATACGCTCCAGCGTTCTTTCAGCGGTTTGTACTCGGCGTCGTCAGACGCCGAGTTTTTTTAGCCAATGTTGACCATCGTCGCGTGATGTCCATCACACAGCTTTGTCCACGATCGTCGTATCGTGAAAGATCGTCCCATGCGTAAGGTCCCTTTTGCTGAGTCGCTTCGTATCATTGCGCGCGGATCGCTGAACTGGCCCGCAGGGCGTCCTATTGTGCTTTCGTTCGAAGTAACCGACGCCTGTACTTGTTACTGCAAACACTGCGATCATGGCGGTCCACGCGATGAATCGGCCAACCTGAAACCCACCGATTATCGCCGTTACATGGACGTGCTTCGGCCCTGTGTTGTGCAGGTTTCCGGCGGCGAGCCCCTGCTTCGCAAAGATGTGGGGGAAATTGTTCGTAACATCAAATCATCCAATGGCCTTCCATACCTGATTCTCGTCTCCAACTGGTCGCATATGACGGAGGAAAAGTATCTCGATCTGCGCACGGCCGGAGTCGATCAGTTTTCCGTCAGCCTGGACTTTCCTGACGATCGCCACGACTATTTCCGCGGATATCCCGGCCTCTATTCGCAGCTGGAAACTCTCGTTCCCAGACTCGCCGCGCTCGGCCACGACGACATCGTTCTGAACTCGTGCATAACCAGCGAAAACCTGCCGGAGATTAACCGCCTTGCCGACAAAGCGAAGGCATGGGGCGTAAATATCTGCTTCAGCTCCTATTCGGCGCGCCGCACCGGTTGCCGTGACTACTCGCTGAATACGCCCGAGCAACTCGCATTATTAAACGCGCAACTCGATCAGATCGAAACGCGTCGTGATGATAGCAACTGGATCGTGAATGCTCCCACTACATTAGAAGCGACGCGTCAGTTCTTCCGCGACGGCAGAATGCCGGGCTGCAAAGCTGGGCATCGGTTCCTGGTGGTAACCAGCAACGGCTGGCTGCAACCCTGTTCGATGGTTTTTCAGAAGTACCGGCTGGAAGATCACGAGCGCATGATCGACGAATTCACTGCGACCAACACGTGTGACGAATGTTATGTCTCTATCCGTTCCTACCTCGATAAGACCTTTCCGCAGTTGCTGAAGGAAAACGTCAGAGAATTTCTATCATTCAAGTCGTAGTGTGCCGGGAACTCAGCTTAGGAGAGGTTCGCAATTCTCGGCGATTGTAGCAGCAATACCGAGCCACAAGCAGGGTGCAATTAACGCTGCAACGCTGCCGAACTTGCTTGCAGGAACAACTTGAATGCGGTCGTCCGACCCGAGTACCACAGTCATTTTTTTTGCGCAGGCATCGCACAGCCAGGCGTATTGAACGCGGCGAATGGTCCCGAAGAAGTTGGCACGCTTCGAAATTACGGCCTTGTCATCGGTGGTGCGCAGGACAAAAACTCTGCCTTCGTGAAGAAAGGCAAATTGAGAAGAACAATGAGGATTAGCACATTGGGCCGCCATTGCTTACTCCACTCAGAAGATCAACGATTCGGGTAGATGGTGAAAATTGTCGAAATGTGCGATGCGAAAGCAGAAGGATGACTCAGGCCTGCGGCAGGGTCAATGACAAGCATCACTCATCGAGGTGCGCTGAAATTCAGTGATCGTTTTCGGAAAGTGGTGATCGGAGCTTAATCACTCTCGTGGAGGAACTTCCTTCTACGTGACGCGTATTCCTCAACCGTCTGTCCGGTTCCGTAGAGCTTGTATTTATACGTGACCAGCCCTTCCAGCCCCACCGGCCCGCGCGCATGGAGTTTGCTGGTGCTGATGCCTACCTCTGAGCCGAATCCGTAGCGATAGCCGTCCGAGAATCGCGTAGAAGCGTTGTGGAATACGTTTGCTGAATCTACTTCATCGAGAAAGCGTTTTGCTGCTGCCGTGTCGTTGGTAATGATGGCATCCGTGTGATGCGAACCGTAGCAGTTGATGTGATCGATAGCACCGTCTATGTTATCCACAATTCTTACGGCTGCGATCAAATCGGAATACTCCATGTGCCACTTGCCGTTTACCGACTCAATTTCCGGCGCGATCGCCTGCGAGCGAGCACAGCCCCGCACGCGGACATTCTTTTCTCCCAACCGCTCCAGTAATTTTGGCAAAAACGAAGTCGCAATACTCTGGTTTATCAGCACCGTCTCCAAGGCATTACACACCGCCGGATACTGTACCTTGCTATCCACGACCAGCTTCAATGCCATCGCTTCGTCCGCGGCTGCATCGACATAGACATGGCAGACGCCATCGGCGTGCCCGAGCACAGGGATTCGTGTGTTCCGTTGAACGTGCTGGACCAACGCATTTGAGCCACGCGGGATCACAAGATCTATCATCTCTTCAAGTTTCAGGAGTGCGCTTACCGCTTCTCGTCCGTACACAGCGCAAATCGCATTCTGTGGGATGCCATTTGATGCGAGAGCTTCCCGCATGACGTCGACCAGGACCTCAGTCGTGCGCTCCACTTCGCGGCCGCCCTTCAGGATTACGGCATTTCCAGACTTAAGCGCTAGGGCACTGATCTGTGTTACGGCATCGGGTCGCGCCTCGAAGATCACCGCCAGGACACCGAGTGGGCAACTGACTTTTTGCAGTTCCAGTCCTTCGTCGAGCAATGTGCGATCTAAGATTCTTCCGCTTGGATCCGCTAATTGCGCCACGGCGCGAACGCTGCGCACCATATCGGCGAGTTTCGCTTCGTCCAGCTTCAGGCGCTTGAGTAAGGCCTGAGACAACTCGCCGCTTTCGACCAATCCTTTTGCGTCGAGCACGTCGTCGCCATTAGCGGCGAGAATCGGCTTTGCGTTTTTCTCCAGCGCCTGAGCAATCGCTTCCAGCACCTGGTTCTTGTGCTCAGAGCTGAGCGTCGCGAGCGTCCGGCTGGCTGCTTTGGCTGCGCGCGCTAGTTCCTCCACGTGCCACTTCAGTTCCGATGCTGGAACCGTTGCACTCATTCTCGATCCTCAGGGACAAACACAGTGCCGATTCGTTCTCCCGCACAGATGCGTTCGAGGATGCCCGGCACGCGGCCGTTGGCTATCACCGCGATTCGGCCAGCCGACGTTGCGATCCGTGCCGCTTCGATCTTGGTCAGCATCCCGCCGCGCCCCCTCTCGTTTCCATTGCCAGCATAGCCAACGATCTGATCTGTGATTTCTCTGACTTCGTGCACGAACTCGGCACCATCTTCGCTCGGGGGGCGATTGTAAAGGCCGTCGACATCGGAGAGCAGAATCAGCAGGTCTGCATCCACCTTGGTCATTACCAATGCCGAGAGTTTGTCATTGTCGCCAAACACCCGTTTGCTTGCCATCCGACCGGGCCGGTCCAGTTCGATCGTAGAAACCGTGTCGTTTTCGTTGATGATTGGGACTACGCCCAATTCCAGCAACTTGGTTAAGGTGTTCTTCAGGTTTGCGTAACGGACCGGATCGACAAAGTCATCTTCCGTCAGCAACACTTGCGCGGTTCGCGCCTCGAGCTTGCCAAACGCGTCTTCGTACAGCGACATGAGGCGGCTCTGGCCCACGGCGGCGCACGCCTGTTTCATCGCTAATTCTGTGGGGGCAGAATTCATCTGCAGCCGGTTTGCACCTAGTCCAATCGCGCCCGACGAGACGAACAGCACTTCACGGCCGGAGTTGCGGACGTTCACCGCAGATTCCGCCAATCCATACACAAGCCCAATAGCAGCAGAGCCGTCATCACGCATGATGACATTCGTGCCCACCTTGATGACCACGCGTTTGCAGGCTGCAATCCGCTCTTGAATTACTGCGCTGGCGTAAGTTTCTTCCTTCATCCTGACCTGATTCTTTGCTGAAAGGCGGCAAAAACACAGCGCCGATGCCGACTTGAAGCTGAATACCTAAAGATATCGTACCCGGCGGGCGGCTGTCGCCTCGGAATGGGGCCACGGCGAATATTTGGAGGCAGATGCAGTCACTGACTTCAGTCACTAGCGAAGTTCGGTTACTCTGCCGCAAAGGCACACTCTTTCCGATTACTCCAGTCAGTTACTTGTTCAAACTGGAAAAGGAGGAAGATTTCCTCAGAAACAATTGCAAACTCAGGATGAATTCCAGCTTTGTTCCTTTATCATGGACTTACCTTTTATCAGTCATAGCAGTGCAATGTCCGCTCGGTTTCAGTGGACGTGTGGTGGGTTGCGAGTGGCTTGTATCCCCAGGACCCTCGCTCCCGGGAGAGCGAATGAGGTGGCGTAGTTTCCTGCTCTTTTTGGCGGCCATAGCTGCCGGAGTGAGTTTGGGAGTCGGGCTCAGGGTCCTGCGGCTCGAAAAAATTCAGGTTACGTTGAGGTCGATCGTTCCTGCTCCGGACTTCCGTGCAGGTCGTGCTATCTATCCTTACTCACTGATTCCTGGTGGTGTTCGCAATTCCTACGAACTGAGCGAATCCATCGCACACGATCCCGTGATCGCCGCCTACTACCGTGACCTCCGCCCCGCAGCAATGTTTCCGCTGCGACTCGCATCTGACACCGTGGGCTATGTTTCCTACCGCGTCGGGAACCAGATCTTCTGGACGCATCACATTGTCCACATCAGAAAAGGGGAACTGGTACTGACCGATGGCACTACGATGATTCGCGGCCGCTGCGGAAATCAGATTGTGCCCGCATACCTGCGCCCCGCGCCCGCAACCACCACCCTTGATCCAGGGCCGCCTGATATGGTGTTCGAGACCGGTTATCCGCCAGTTATGACAGGGCCGCACAATGAAGCGCTTCTCGCTGAAAAGCACGCACCGGCCCTTCCGGCACTTCCCGCGTCACCTAATACCGAATCGCCACCGACCTTTTGGCCGCCTCTGATTCCACCCTTAATGTGGTGCTGCTCGGGTGATATCCATACAGGGCCTCCAGCCCCGGTACCACCGGTCAGCGGGGGTGTCATCCCTCCCGCAGTTGTGCCGCCGGGTGCCGGCGACACGCCACCGGCTGCTCCGCCAGTTACCCCGATTGTCCCCGCTACCCCGGTGCCGGAGCCGGCAACCTTCCTGCTGGTCGGTTCGGGGCTCATGATCGCGCGGTTCGTTGTCAAGCGCTCCGGACGATAAGCGATCCGAATTGACGCAGCACCGGTTGTACACTCATACCTTCATCTAGGAGAGCAATGATGCCCACATCGATGGTTGAGTACGAACATGCTTCGGCGGAGGTCCGCGCCGTTTACGACGACATCATGACGACTCGGAAGACTGACTGGATCAATAATTTCTGGAAGGCACTGGCAAATGATCCCATCACGCTCAAACGCACTTGGGAGAGCATCAAGCAGATTATGGCGCCGGGCTCCCTGGATCCCCTGACGAAAGAGCTGCTCTACATTGCCGTGAGCGTCAGCAATCAGTGCCCGTATTGCATCGCCTCACATACGGCTTCGGCACGCAAAAAGGGAATGACGGATGCCATGTTTCACGAACTGATGGCCATCGTCGGCATGGCGAATGAGACGAATCGATTATCGGCAGGATATCAGGTGCCGATCGACGCACAATTCATGTGATTCTTCATTTCTCTGCCGAATGGTGAGAGTCATCGTCCTCGGATTACAATGTTCTTTATGCGCCCGTAGCTCAACTGGATGGAGCACGAGTCTTCGGAACTCGGGGCTGCAGGTTCGAGTCCTGCCGGGCGCGCCATCCTTCTCATCCTGTCGCTACAGAATCGAGGAGCCGCTCTCGATGGACGGGGTAAACGTTCAGCTCAAAGCCAATGTCGATCTCGCTGACGGGCTTCCCTCCTCGAATGCCCCAATTCATCAAGGTGGGCTCATGCACGGTGTACACTCCGCGCTCGCGAAACCTTTCCGTATTCCTGCCGGCGACAGGAATCAGATCCTTCACGAACACAATGCAGAAGACTTCGAGTCGGCTAAGGGCCCGAATTCATAGTGATCGAACTCAAGTCCTTCCTGAAGGGTTGAAGAACGTCTGCCACCGATGATGCTAAAAATCGGAGTTGATTCGTCCCAGCTTTTCGCTTCGTCACTTTTTACAAACTTTCATCTTTCCACAGCCCGCGTGCCTACTAAAATGGCCGCCTCGGCCAAAATGGCCAAAGGAGGATCTTCAATGCCAGCCTCTACTAAGCCGGTCCCGGAAGGTTTTCATACCATCACTCCCAGCCTAACTCTAAGGAACGCCACCCAGGCTATTGAGTTCTACAAGAAGGCTCTGGGCGCCGAGGAAATTACGCGCATGGCCACGCCCGATGGCAAGATCGGCCATGCGGAATTGAAGATTGGTGACTCCATCATCTTCCTTTCCGACGAAATGCCGGGCATGGGAATGGCGAAGTCGCCCCAAAGCCTTGGTGGATGCACGGGCGTTCTCAACGTCTACGTTCCCGATGTTGACAGGGTGTTCGAGCGCGCACTGGCCGCCGGAGCGAAAACCGGTATGCCAGTCGCCGATCAGTTCTGGGGCGACCGTTACGGCACTTTCATTGATCCGTTCGGATTCGCATGGGGAATCGGAACGCATGTCGAAGATGTCTCTCCCGCTGAAATGGATCGTCGTGCGAGAGAAGCCTTCGGTGCTATGGTTCAAAAGAAATCAGCCTGATCTTTTCCTAACCCCACACATCCAATTACAAGGATGTGTGGGGCACACGCTTCGTTCAGCCCATTTCGCGATTACACTGTCACCTGATTTCTTCACTCTTCCGGCGGTTCCTGCAACACCGATGCTGTATGTATGCCTTGCGCGACTTCCGGAATAATTCCGATCTGCTGATAAATCGGCCTTACGAGTCGTCGTATTTCCGGCAGTTGCATAGCAAACCATCCGGCGCCGCAGATGCATATTGCACCGCCGATCATCAGTGTATTCGGTGCTCCAATCCGTGCGGCGACTGCACCGGCGATGAGGCTTCCAAATGGCGCCACGCCCTGAAAAGCCATCGCGTAAAAGCTCATCACCCTTCCCCGTTTCGAATCTTCTGTGATTGTCTGCAAGATCGTGTTGCTCGAAGCCATCTGCTGCATGAATCCGAATCCAGTCAGGACCAGCAGCAACAGAGAGAGCCACAGCTGGTGCGAAGCTGAGAATCCGATTAATCCGGTACCGAACGCTCCTGCCGTAAAGGCGATGGTGCGCCCAAGTCCGAGCACGCTCTTTCTGGCAGCCAGGCGCACCGCACCAGTTAGTGCACCCACTCCGGTGGCGGCCATCAGAAATCCCAGCGTATGCGCGCCGCCGTGCAATACCTTGCCTGCGAAAATCGGCATGAGCGTCGTATACGGCATGCCTACCAGGCTAACCAAGGCAAGCAGTAGCAGAATCGACCAGATTGGGCGAAAACCACGCACGTATGCCCAACCCTCACGCAATTCCGAGAGCACGCTTTGTTGCAGACGCTCGCTGACGTGTGGGGTCACAACCATCGCCAGCAGCGAAGCGATGACGGCCATATAGCTGATTCCGTCAATCAGGAAGCAGTAGCCTTCACCCACGGCAGCGATCAGCAATCCGGCTACCGACGGCCCAATCAGCCGCGCAGCATTCACCAGCGACGAATTCAGCGCGATCGCGTTGCCGAGGTCTTCACGGTTTTCCACCATCTCGATAACGAACGCCTGCCGTGCCGGCATATCGAATGCATTGATGGCACCCTGGAAGAGGTTGAGCACGATGATTTCGTTCACGGTGATGATGTGTGCCAGCGCAAGACCCGCCAAAGCGAATGATTGCAGCATCGAGAGTGCTTGCGTGATGACGAGCACGCGATGCCGGTTGAGCCGGTCCACCCACACTCCCGCGAAAGGCCCGAGAACGAGAATTGGAATCTGGCCGGCGAAACTGACAAGGCCCAGCAGGAATGCTGATCCGGTGAGCCGGTAGACAAGCCATCCGGTGGCGATCCGCGTCATCCACGTACCGATTAGCGAGATTCCCTGGCCGCCAAAGAATAGCCGGTAGTTGCGGTGCCGTAGCGAGCGCACCATCAGGCGCCAGTTCATGCCGCCGCGGGAACGCGGAGGCATGCTGCTCTCGATTGTCCCGGGTTTCCGCATTCTGTCTATTGATGCGTTACTCCAGCCGCTCCCTGTACCTGGAATACTAAAGAGATTGTGCAACTTTGGCAGACTACATAAGAAGACTGAAGGGTGTCTGTCGCTTCACTGAGGCGTTGGTACCCTGCCATGCTGACGCCAAGTGGAGCGAGGAGTCAAATCTGACCGTGTGCGATGAGCGAGCGGGACGAGGATTAACTGGCTGCAGTCTTTAATGTCTGGTCGCCTTCGTCGTCATGCTCTCTTACGCGCAACGCTGCGATGTCGGCTTCGAGACTTTCACGGAAGACTTCCAGTTGACCTCGCGTGGACGTAGAGAGGAATGAGCTTTCCAGGAGAGCAATCACAGCCATATGAGCTTGTAGGAGGTCGTTAAGCTTATTACTCACAGAGAGGAACCCCAAGTGCAGGTTGGATGCGTGAGGTCATTGATCGGTTGTTACCTGTTATAATTTGTAACTGAAAGTCCCCTTCTTGGGCTCGGCTTTACGGATCGGCCGACGCGCTATGCATCTTCTCTGAAATGCCGACTTAGCCACGGAGACTTCGTGTGAAAGGCTATGCTCTCGGTTCTTCCAGCGCGACGGCTGCACCGCGTCCTGCGGGCCCGCGCTTCAGCGGTTGCCGGACAGACGTATAGGGATCCATTGGCTCGGGATTGCGATGCAGCAGCCGACGAACAAAGCTGCTGAGCTTACTGATGGACACGCGAATCATTCGGGCTCACTCCGACAACACCAATCTCTCGCATCCGGCGACAATGCACCCTTTCGTGGGAACAATGTCAGAAGTGCCGACGCCGATTCTCGACACAAAACCGATTGTTGCCGCGTCGACTGTGCAACGACGCTCTATTGCACCCGGCTCAAGCCTTCCCAGATCCACATCCCCGCGATCACCACGATCAGCAACCCGGAGGCAGCTCCAAGAAGACGTACCGCCGGCGTGACTTTGTTCAATCGCCGGAGAACATCGGTTTGCTCCGCCTGCATATGCGACTCGGAGTCGTTCAGGAAGAGTTGATCGTCTTCGTGCATGCTGAGAGTGCTGCGGTAGATCAGGAGGACAACGAGAAGTGTTGTCAGGCCGGCCCACACGATAAGCAGCAGCGTCAACGTTGACGACATGCGCCACCTCGCTAGTTCTGTTCGGACCGGTCCCACTGACACGCGATCCGCCAAAACCCCACTCATTCGCGGCGGATCCCGGGTAGGGGGCCTTGCCGGCATTATAGTCCCAATCGCGAGTTGCGGAAGAGGTACATAAAAATTGTTCAGGCCAGAGTCAAGAATTTTGTTCCACTTAGGATTAGGACCAGACGGGTACCCAATCTCTGCTTCGGTTGTCCATTGGGGATAGGGAGGCGGCTCACCCCTAAGAGCTCTCGAAAAACTCCAGAATGCGAGCACCAATGTGAAAAGTTGCTCGAGGCGTCTTATGCGATCCAAAGTCGCACGTCTTTTCGTAACCCCGGGTCCGCTTTGAAAAGTGCCTCTTTGTGCGACCCTAAGCCGCTCATTTTCATCCAATTGGTTGACGAGACCAGGGTACCTGAAGCGAGAACGGGTCCCGCAGCTGGATTTTGCTATAATCCGCAATAAGATCCGTCAGGAGATGAGAATGGCAACCACGACAGTGCCCAATGTAGAAACCACCAAGAAGTACCCAGTCCAGTTGACCCCGACTGCAGTGGCCAAGGTAAAGGAAATCATGGCGCAGCAGAACCCCGTGCCCGCTGGATTGCGAGTGGGCGTGGTCGGTGGCGGCTGCTCCGGATTCTCCTATTCCATGGCCTTTGAGAATGGCGCTGGAATGATGGACAAGGTTTTCGATATCGACGGTCTGAAGGTTTATGTAGACGCGACCTCGATGATGTACCTGCAGGGCTGCAACATCGATTATGTCGAGACCCTGGAAGGCGCCGGCTTCAAGTTCGAAAATCCCAATGTAAAGAGCACTTGCGGTTGCGGCTCCTCGTTCAGCGTATAAGATGGCAACTAAGAAAAGGTCTAGAAGCCCCGTTGCGACGGGGCTTTTCTATTGCTGTGGAGTTGATTCCGGCGGCATGGACGGAGTCATCTGGTTGGGCGAACTCTGTTGAGACTGTCCGCCAGGTCCGCTGTAGGGCTGCGGCGAGGAGCCGGAGGTGCCGATGCCGGAGCCACCAGGCGCTTGGAAAGGCTGCTGCTGCCCGTTCGGCGCAACTTGTCCCTGCCCTGCGAAACCGAGCGGAGCTTTTGTGCTGTAGGGCCCGGTGATCAGGCCGCCGCGATCCTGCGTGGGATCGTAGATGAACCGCCAATCTTTGTAGTGATTCTTCTCGTCGAAGACGTGGATGGACGCCTTAGGGCTGAGACTAGCGACTCCGAGAATACCGCCTCCGCCGAATGTACCACCGCCGTTTGGCCCCGTAGTCGAACTGCCGAACGAACTGGAGCCAAAGGAAGAACTGCCTCCCGACGAAGACGAACCCGTTGTCTGGACATTGCTGGTATCGCTGGAATCGGTTCCGCTGGTCGAACTAGTGCTGGTTGAGTTGCCGGTGCCGGTTCCGGCGGGTGTTCCGGTGCTGGGGGCGCTGGCGTTAGGTGTTGCTGGGGTTGACGAGGAGTTCGCCGAGGAGGGCGATCCAAATGTTGAGCCAGACTGTCCAAATGAAGATTGCCCGAAGCTGGACGATTGACCAAACGTAGAGTTTTGTCCGAAGGCGGATTGTCCAAAGCTGGAATTCGTGTTCGCGGCAACACCACCGGTGGTCCCGCCCGGGCCGGGCGTACCGAACTGAGAGGCTCCGAGCTGTACGTCTCCATAGTGCAGGATCCGCCACTCGCCCTTTGCGTTCATCGGATCCTTATACCGCTGGCGTAGGAAACGGATGTTGTTGGTATTTTCGAGTTGCTGGATCGTTGTCGGGTACGCACCGAACTTCTTATAGTACTTCTTCACCGCGCGAGCGTATTGCACGCCGCGATGGATCATCTCGTTTTCACGATCGCGCTTCATTTGCTGGATCATGGATGGAGCCATCGCCAGCATCGCAAACGTTAGCAACGCCACCATGAGAAGCAGCGCGAGATAAAGGTAACCGCCTTCAGCGAAATTCTTGTGGCGGCGACTTATGGAACCCAACAGCATAACTACCCTTGTGACAGTGGAATGGACTGCGTGTTGTTGCTGAGCACGTCCTGGATTTCGATCGACGTCGGGTTGATGCGAATGATCTTGTAACGGCGATTCACAATATCGCCTTCGGCCGCTACGAACACATCATCTCCATTTGATAAGAATGCTTTGCGAACCGGGCTGCCACTGTTGCTGGCAAATCCAAAATAGCGCAGGTTAATCGGAGGCGGAGGTGCAGGTGGCGGCGGACCCTGTTGCTGTACTTGTGCCGCCTGTTTCCTCGCGGGAGCAACTGGTTTCGGAATGATCGGTTCCGCCTGGTCCTCGAAAATGTTGCGACCAGTGCCGGCATAATGCGTGTTCTCTGCCAACTCCAGCAATCCCAGCTTCAGTCGCGGATCGAGATCGGGCGATACAGGCTCAGCATTCTTTGCCGTTTTTCTGTCGGCACTCTTCAGATGGCTCTTGCGTCCGGTGTTGGTCGAAGCAGGCGTACGTGTGGCCGTCACAGGCGTGACCGGTGCCGCAGCAGCGGTGTCCGAAGACCCGATGCTGCTCCAGATCGTGCGCGTGAACAATAGCAACGCGAATGCAAACAATGCGAATACACCGACGGTCACGCGGCGGTTGTTAGTACCGAGCTTCAATTACGCTTTTCCTCTTACGTATGCTTCCAATTTCAGGCCGAGGTGCACACCTCCACCCTGGCGCTCGTCCAGCGCAATTCCATCCACGATAAAAAACATCTTGCTGCGTTCGAGCGAATTGATGAACTTTACCGTATCCACATAGCTGCCGTTCAGAGTCGCTTCCACAGTCATCGATTGAACGTTGGGAAGCTCGGTATCCACCAATTCATATTTGGCCGTACCCAGTCGGACCTGGCTCGCGGCTGCGATCTTGCCCAGTTCGACGTAAACAGCAGAGGGTTCGGTGGCAAGACGATTCTTGTAAAAGTCGTCAATCTGCCTGCGCGCGTCCTCAACGCGTCCTTGCACGGAAGCAGGGGGAATTATGCGCCTCATCTGAGTCTGGACCTGGGAACGGGTCAACTGAAACTGCTGATGCTCCGTATCGCCAGAGCGCGTCACAAAGAAGATCGTTGCCGCAGCCGCGATCACGCAGATGGCACCCAAAATTCCCAGAGCGATCTGAAAGCGGCGGCGAACGTGACTCATGCTGCCCATTACTTCACCCCTCGCGCATCGGCTTCGAGCGCCGGACCAGATTCCGAATTCTGAGGAACGTACTGAGCGCTGATAACAAACTTAAGCACGTCTGGTCCGGTATTGGCGTTCACGTTCTCGGTGCTTTCGGCGAGAATTTGTGCGTCCCGGAAAGAAGGCGATTGCTCCATCCGGCGAACCAGTTCTAAGGCTCGTTCGCGCGACTGGCCGGCTACATCCAACTCCAGAAGGATGTCGCCGTTGTCCAGTTTGGGCCGCAGTGCCACGACGTGCATCTGTGGCGGCATCATCT
The DNA here is from genome assembly GCA_021324365.1 of Terriglobia bacterium. Taxonomy (GTDB): domain Bacteria; phylum Acidobacteriota; class Terriglobia; order Terriglobales; family Acidobacteriaceae; genus JAJPJE01. The sequence continues at coordinate 15,138 of JAJPJE010000057.1, forward strand.
TCTCAAGAATATTAAATATATGAGTCCACGAGACGGCTTTTCGCTCGATCAGGTCGTTGAGGAATGCCGCCTGCTGGCGAACGTCGCTATTCTTCGGCTCGTTCAGAATTGCCAGGTCTTCCGCTTGTTGCTGGTTCAGCTTTTGCAGCGTTGTTTTCTCTCGTGCAATATCGCCATTGATGGAATGATACCGGTGCCAGGCCGAGAAAGTTGCGTAACATAGAACCGCGGCTAGCAACCCGACAATGACAACGGCAGTTCCCCACCGGAGATACACCTCCCGCGCATCTTCGTAGGGCTGGCTAGCGAGATTGATGTTAAGGCGCATGAGGATAAACGTCAGCCGGCAAGCGCTCCCACAACACCTGCCATCATCGATCCTGGGAGGGAGTTCGATCCCAGTGTTGCCGAAACGAGGTCGTTGACCTTGACGTCGGTCTGCGATTCCAATTCTCCGCAGTGCTCGGCGTCCACAAGCCCTCCGACTAAAATATTTGCTACTTTCATATTGTAGGTGTCCTGGAAAAAAATCAGGGAGGGGAATACGTCCTCCACCAGTTGCGTGCTGGCAGGCACCTGGCTACCTGTGTTCTCCAGCGTTCTCAGGAGCAGCAGATCGTTGTCCGCGACAATCGCAAACGTCGTCGTAGTGACATCAACCTTGATCACCAGCGTTGGTTCCGTTGCGGTCACATTTCCCAGGCAGGCAAGAATGGAAGGAAGCACCACGCCGGGAGCGAGGCCGCACGAATGAAACACCGCCTCGTATTCCCCGAGAACACTTTTTGACACAGCAGCCACAATCACACGAATCGTGTTTGTTCGGCGGACTTCGTAAGAGATTGCCGCCTGATCGACATCAAAAGGGAGCGCTTTCTTCAGGCGAAAACGAACCACGGCATCGGCTTCGTCCTGCTTTCCTGGCAGCGACTCGAAATCGAGCAAGGCGACCCGTACGGCGGTGTCTGGAAGGATAGCGACAACGTCCCGATGCTTTGCACCAACGATGTTGATCGCGTCTCTGATCCCTTGCTCCACGGCCGACGAATCTTTCAGGTTGGTTTCTGTCAGACTCGGAACCAGCGCTCCTGCTGGCAGAGAACGAACCGTAGACGTTTCGATCGCGCTGCTGTTGTCCGCAGCGCGGGCGACAATAACCCTCTGGGCAGTCAGTTCGCAGGCGATTCGTGGTCCCAAATTGTTTTTTCTTGCCATCAGTAAATCTGCATTCAGTTCGAAATCTCAGACGTTAGCGCGTGGTTTCGATGAATGTAACCTTGTTGATTTCCTTTAATGTAGTGATTCCAGCTCTGACTTTCGCCAACGCCGATTCGCGTAGGAAGTGCATCCCCTCTTCTTTCGCAGCACGCCGGATTTCAGAACTGGGTTTCTTGGCGAGAATCATCTCGCGCACACGGTCGCTCAAGTCGAGTAATTCGTGGATTGCGGTTCGCCCACGAAAACCAGTACCGCCGCATTCGATGCACCCTTCGCCTTCCGAGAAGAGGAAATTGCCCCATTCCTGCGGATCGAGTCCGCTGGCTTCCAGTACTTCGACAGGATAGCGCTGCCGTTTCTTACATTGCTCGCAAATCACGCGCACCAGTCGCTGGGCAAGAATGCAATTCAGGGCGGAAACAAAGTTGTACGGCTCCACACCCATATTCAGGAAGCGGCCGATTACATCGACTACGTTATTCGCGTGAACGGTGGTGAACACCAAATGTCCAGTCAGCGCTGACTGAATGGCGATTTGCGCAGTTTCGGTATCACGAATTTCGCCCACCATGATCTTGTCAGGATCGTGCCGAAGGATCGAACGCAGCCCGCGTGCAAATGTCAGGCCTTTCTTCTCATTGACCGGAATCTGCGTTACGCCACGGATCTGATATTCAACCGGGTCTTCAATCGTGATGATCTTGTCTTCGTCTGTCTTGATCTCATTCAGTGCGGCATACAGAGTTGTGGTCTTGCCGCTGCCGGTGGGCCCCGTCACCAGCACCATGCCGTATGGCTCAGCAATGTAGCGGCGGAATTTGCGAATGTCTTCATCATCAAAGCCAACCACGTCGAGCGTGAGCTTGTGGAATTTCTCGCTCATCGACTCCTTGTCGAGGACGCGGAGTACGGCATCTTCGCCGTTGATCGACGGCATGATGGAAACGCGGAAGTCGATGGAGCGCCCGTTGTACCGGACGCGGAAACGCCCGTCCTGAGGTACACGGCGTTCCGCAATGTCCAGTTCGGACATGACTTTAATACGCGAGATGATCGTGGAGTGATGCTCCTTCGCAATCGGCGACATCGCTGGTTGTAACACGCCGTCGATGCGGTACTTGATCATCACCGAGTCATCGCGGGTTTCGATGTGAATATCGCTGGCTCGCCGCTGAAGCGCCGTGAAGATGGTGGTATCTACCAGGCGGATGATCGGACTGATATCGCTTTCGGTGGTCAGCCGCTCAATGGAAATTGTTTCATCACCATTTTCATCACCCTCGCGCACCAAATCGAGCGTGAACGCCTGGGTTGCTTCTTCCAACACACGCTGTGACTGCTCGGTCTTCTTCAGAATGTCGCTGATCTGGGAAAGCGTCGCGACACAGGTATGTATTCTTTTTCCGAGCAGGATGCTGATTTCGTCGATACTCATCAGCTGGCTGGGATCGGAAATGGCGATGGACAGCCGGCCATCGCGTTCCTCTAGCGGAACGAAGTTGTAGCGAAACATCAGATCGACGGGAATTTTACGGAACAATTCCGGCTGAAGGTGAGCCTCCCGAAGATCGATGAACTCGCAGCGGTAACGGCGCGCCAGCTCACGCGCGCGCGGCTCTTCATCGCGAGTTGCGCCAACCGATGAGAACACCTCGCTCGGGAGATTTCCCCCGTTCCCGTTCACAAACAGCGGCTTGTTGTTCGGTGATGCCATGGACTTCTAACTTTCCAGGGGCGTTTAGCCCAAATCCAAAACTAGTGAATGCTCGCGCCCAATGTGAAAATCGGCAGATACAGTGAAAGCAGTACGAATGCCACGATCGCGCCCATAACGATCAGGATTATTGGTTCAATCAGCGACATCGCTGCCGTTAGCGCTGCCTGAACATCTTCTTCATAAAACTCGGCTACAGAATTCAACATCGCCGGCAACGCCCCTGTGGATTCTCCGACTTCAATCATCTCCACGGCGAGTTCGGGCATTCGTCCCGTTTCCTCCAGGCTGCGCGACAGCGGTCGGCCCTCACGAACTTTGTGAGATGCTTCGGCGATCGCGTCCGCGATGGCACGGCTTTGCATGGAAGATCCGGCCGTTTCGAGTGATGGAACCAGCGGTAGACCACCCGAAAGCAGCGTGCCAAGCATGCGACAAAGAATTGCAATTTGATACTTGAGCCAAATACCACCCAATAATGGAGTGCCCAGCCTGACTCGATCGACAGTGCGGGAACCCTTTTCTGAGTTCTTCCATTGCCAGAACATAACCACCGCAATCGCGAGTGCTACCGCAGCAAACGGCGCATACTTCTGTGCATTCTCACCGACCGCGAGCATGAACAACGTTAGTGCGGGTAGCTGTTTCTCCGAGCTGATGTCCCGATACAGCTCTCCAAATCGCGGGACAACGAAGGTCATCAAAAAAATCAGCATGGCTGTGACCATTACCGACAGCAGTGCAGGGTAGACCAGCGACGCCTGGAGTTTCTTCCGGAACGTCATTGCCATGCGCTGGAAACTGATATAGCGGCTTAGGACCTCTTCCATGTTGCCGCTCTTTTCACCTGCCAGCAGGGTAGTCGGATAAATCTTCGGAAACGCGCCCTGTGCAGCAAAAGCGTCAGACAACAGTTCGCCGCCCTTTACCCGCTCCCGGACATTTTCCAGCACACTGCGGAAATAGGAATTCTTCTGACGTTTCAGCAGGAGTTCCAACGCTTGTACAATCGGCAAGCCGGCCCGGATCAACGTCAGGAACTGCGAATTGAAGATGACGAACTGATCGAGCTTCACCCGTTTGCGCTGAGTGAAGCGAAATCCGCCCGCAGCAAACCCTCTTGGCTTGATCGAATAGACCAAATATCCCTGTTGGGAGAGGCGATCACGGATATCGTTGGCAGAGAAGCCAGACTCTACCTGCTCAAGCATCCGGCCGCGTTCATCGGCCATTTTGATGGTAAATTCAGCCATTCAAAACACTTCTGCGTGCGTTCAGTGTATCACCGCAATGTAGCTCAACCGGCTGTAGACGCTTCCGCAACCCATTGCAAACGAGATATTTAATTGCCCAAATCTTCGGCATCTATCACCTCTGCGCCAGCAGGAGGAGAGAACTGGAAACTGCTGTCGGCAACAGCGACATTTTCCTTCTGTTCTGTAAACCGAAACTCCGTCGTAGAACCATCCGTCTGATCTAAGCGCAACGAGCTAATCTGATGCGCCGGTGTAATCTCCAGCAGCACCTGCGAAATCTGATCCCGCGAGTGCCGCGGTACGCCACGCAAAACAACATCGCCCGGAGTAGTAGGAGTGATATCCGGGGCCAGACTCAAGCCTGCCAGCTCTTTCTGCAGCTTCGTCTTTCCGAGCAGATATCGCAAGGGCGACCGTAAATCGTCCATCTTCTTTACGGGAGCGCGTTGCACCCGTGCCTCGCCCGGTACGTAAAACCACGCGGTCTTGCCATCGCTGACAAAGAGCTTTTGGCGCGGTGACGTGTAGTCCCAGCGCATTTTGCCTGGCTTCTTCAGCCACAAGGTTCCGGATTCTTCCCTCTGGATTCCTGAGCCGCGGTACGTCTCGACAAATTTCGCTTGCAGCGACTGCAATGCGTTGTAGTGTCGGTCGACGGCTTCCGCCAACGACTGCACGCTTCCTGTCTGAGCGGAGACAGATACACCCAAGCTACCAAGTAGAAGCAGAATCAGAACGCATTTAGATTTCGTCATCCGATCTATTCTGCCACTCCGGCGAAAGTTGGTGTGAACCCTGCCTAAGGCAAGGGAACCGTCTTGCGTTTCCAGCCAGGAGGCGCTCCCTTGGTGATGAACGGAAGAGAATCGGGATCTTGCACTTGAATTTTGCCTCCCGGGAGCAATTCATACGGTTGGCCGGTCGGATCGAGGGGAGTTCCTTTGAGCATGCCTGCATAAACAAGATTTAAAAAGCTCTCGGGAGCATGGCCGGTTTGTTCCTCATAGCGACTTATGACTTCTTCCAACTCCGTAACCGCTTCGTCCGACTGGATGGACTGGATGTGTTGCAATGCGTTCTGGCGGATCATTTCGTTCTGATTGTTTTGATACGTTGTCTGCCAAAGGAGCATCGCCGTGGAAATGTCACCGCCTTTGGTTGCATAGCTCGCGGCCAGGACTCCCATGACCGGATTGGTGTGAGGCAGAACAGCGCCGTTGGCAAAAGTTCTGGAAGCGCCAACGTAGTCGTGCAGGTTCCATGCCTGCAGAAAACCTAGATCGTAGTAGAGGTGCCAGTCGTCGGGATTGTGCTGTATTCCATTTCTCACCAGCTGTACGGCTTTTTCGGGCTGGCCGGCACCCATCGGCGGTCGTTCTGCCAGGAACGTGGCTCCAAAGCGATACGCAACGATCAGCTTTGGATCAAGTTGAGTTGTGATATCCAGCAACGGGTAAAGCAGATCATATTCTTCTGCACTTCGTGCATGGTGGCTCCCAAAGTACTGAACGGCTCGGGTCCAGTAAATATCTGCTAACAGCCCGTTGTATCCAAGGCTCATGCGTTTGAGTGCCGCAGGGGAACTGATGTACAGGCTCTCACGGATGATAGCCGAGCCACGCCGGGCATCAATGTTGTGCAACAGAATTAAAGCGCAGGAGAAGAGGATCCCGACGGCGAGCGTTAACGTGACCGTAGGTCTGGCTGTACTCATTTCATGTTCCTGCGCTGGAAGATCAACGCGGCCGCGGCAACCATCGCCCCAGAATAAAGGAGCGCATATCCCAAGTTGAGGGCCACTGTTGCCCCCGCCACGGCTTCACCGTGTGCCACAGCGGTCGAGACATTCAGTGCTGAGATGTTCGGCACGACGTACGCCGCAATCGTTGCGAAAACCTTCACAATTCCTTTCGCGCTTGCTGACAGCGAATGCAGATCGGTGCTGAAGCTGCCAATCACAAAAAAGCAGAAGGCCATCACCGCAGACTCAATCGGTGTAGAGAATGACGAAAATAACATGGTGAATGAGGTAACTATCACCATCTGAAGAAAAACAAAGAATATTGCAATCAGCACATAAATGTCGGCGCGCTCGAATTTGTGAGTCATGTACAGCAGCGCCAGGAACAGTCCACATCCCATAAAGAACGTGTTTACTGCAAGCGTGCCTACGAGCCCGAAGTATTTACCAAGGATGAATTGCCAGCGCTGTACAGGTCGCGTCAGCACGGTGTAGACAGTACGCTTGTCGATTTCTTTTGAGACCAGGCCGATTCCAATGAAAATCGCGATCAGAACGCCAAAGAAAGCAATGGCAGCTAGCCCGAGGTTCACCAGCAATTCGCGCTCAACACCAATGGTGATCTGGCCCAGCACCAGCGAGGCGCCAATCATGAGAAACGCGAACACGATCAGGTTGTAGAGCACCCGATCCCGGACAGCCTCTCGAAAAGTATTCGCTGCGATATAGCCGATCCGCATCAGTCGGCACCTCCCGATGTTTGCGCCAGCTTTTGCAGGAAGTAATCTTCCAACGTCGCTCGGACCGGTGTCACAGAAATGATGCGCGCATTCTTTGCCCGAAGAATGTCGAGGACCTGGTTCAACATTGATTCGGGAACTACACTTCGCGTGATTGCACCGGCCACGCGTAGCTCGCGCCCTAGAGCCTTGATGGCTTCATTAGCTCCTTCTCCTTCCCAGACCACTTCCATGTTGCCGCCCAAGCTCGAGGTCATTTCTGCGACGGCTCCGACGCCTCGGAGTTCGCCATTGGCGACGATGGCAACGCGATCACAAAGCGCCTCTGCATCAGAGAGGATGTGCGTCGAGAAGAAGACCGTCTTGCCTTCATCTTTCAAAGAGGCGATCAGGTCACGCACCTCACGTCGGCCAATCGGGTCAAGTCCCGACATGGGCTCATCAAGGAAAACCAGCTTGGGTTGGTGCAGAATCGCTTGTGCGATGCCAACCCGCTGCAGCATGCCTTTCGAGAACTTTCGTAGCTGCGTATGAACGGCGTCTTTGGCTAGCCCGACCCGATCCAGTGTAGAGGCTACTCTTCTTTGACGCTCTCCTGCAGGGACGCCGGAAAGTTGCGCGTAATAGGTCAATAGCTCGACCGCAGTGAGATAGTCGTAGAAGTAAGGCTGCTCGGGCAGAAAGCCGATCTGCGCCCGAATTGCAGGATCTTCGATGGTGCCATTCAGAATTTTTGAGCTGCCGGCCGTGGGCTTTACCAAGCCCATCAAGAGCCGAAGGGTGGTAGTTTTGCCGGCCCCGTTAGGACCCAGGTAACCAAAGATCTCACCTTCGGGGACCTCGAGCGTAAGCGGTTTCAGAGCTTGTTTTGGATGTTTACGCCAGAAACCAGTCAGGTAAAACTTTTCGAGCGCAAACGTAGCAATTGCGTTCAAAGGTCGTTCCTAAAGATTCAGGTTATTACCAATTATAAGAAACGAACTTTGTTTATACCTATTGACTCACAGTGATCATTCGGCTTCCTGCCATCATCAGATGACCGAGTCAGAAGGACCCGCGGGACCGCCAATGTTGAAGCGAATTACGCTGGTCACGTCGGTGTAGAAATACCGCTCGCTTGTGATGGTACCCGTAGGCGAGGCTTGAATGTCATATGTGGCTCCGGAGGTAGGGCCACAAGCGCCACCTGCCCCGCTCAAATTGATTGCGAAGTGATAGCCGTCTCGATCAGGGAATACGTTGTCTAGAACACCCGCGGCGCCGGGACCGCTGCCATCGCCTCCAAGCGCTGGCAGGTCCACGTAGCCACAATTCGGGTAAGCAACCGTGTAACTCGTTTCGGCCGTGTTCATGGTCTTGAGCGTGGCAACGGCCGCCGATTCATTCGCAGCGATACGCGCTCGCAGCACGTTGGGAATGGCTATCGCGGCGATGATCAGGATAATCGCGACGACAATCAGCAACTCGATTAGTGAGAATCCGTCCTGCTTGCGCACAGGTGGCTCCGTAACATCGGTGATAGAGAATGTCTTTCACTCCTAAGAAGTGCATGCTTCTTGCCATTCTCGGTTGGATTACCATTTATTATAAGTCTTTAATTATCAGCTAATTAGGAATCCATTAACAACGCCGAGTGGCATCTCTAGCACTGGACTAACAGTTTTTGTCATAAGAGCATAAGCACAATGAGACTTCCTGCCTTGCAGATATCATTGCAATCGAAATTTGTGAATACGAAAACGACGGAAGAGATCACGACTGGGAAATAGAAAAAGGGGAACAAGCTTTCAGCTTGCTCCCCCTGGCTCATACCCTCCCCCAGGTACTTCGCCAAATCAACTGATTAGATCGATGGGCTGGTTGCGTCCGCCGCTGCGCCGCTGTTCTTGCGGATCACGCCGCTGGCGTC